>USLU01000038.1 GCA_900555635.1 uncultured Bacteroides sp. | reverse complement strand
ATTTTTATAGTCAACGAAAAAAAAGAAGGTGCATCGTGCATTACGACACACCTCCATTTTTTTAACGGCAATAACAATAAGCTACTATGCTGTCACTTCTGCTACTTATTCCCCGGGTGAAGTAAAGGATGAAGAAGTATTTCTCTATTTAATAAAAAAAATGTTCCGGTTGCCGTACCCGATTGTAGACCTTGGTTGTAGTATAAGTAGAATCACTAAAATGAATGTTGGTATGAAACAGGTGGATTTTACTTTCAGAAGAGCAGGCTTTCTGCTGCTATTCAGCTTTTTGCTCTGCTTCTCATTAAAGGTTGGAGCACAGACGGAACGACTTATCACGCTTGATTTGAAGAATGAATTGCTACCCGATGCTTTGAAGAAAATAGAGAAAGCTGGTGGAAAAAACATCCTTTTCACTTATGTGGGGACTGAAAACTTTCGTGTTACAGCCGACATTCGTCAAAAGACGGAGAAAGAAGCCATTCATATGGTACTTCAGAATAAACCCTTTGTTTGTTTGGAACGCGACAGGTATTTTGTGGTTCAGTTGCAGGACAATGCAGCAGCCACACGGAAAGTCTATGGTAGAGTTTATGATGAAACGAATACTCCGTTAGCATACGCCAATGTAGTAGCGTTGGAAGTAGCTGACTCTACGTTTGTCATTGGATGTGTTACGGCCGAAGACGGGTCTTTTTCCTTGCCTCTGCCGGTAGAGGGTGACTTGTTGTTAAAGGTGACCTACGTGGGCTATCAGTCTCAGACAGTACCTTGCCGGCAGGAGAATGAAATACGGATGACCTCCGATAATCAATTGCTGAAAGAGGTAAAGGTTACTGCTACGCGTCCTTTGGTAGAACGGAAAAGTGGAGGTTTTCTGACACATGTTCAGGGTACGCCGCTTGCCCTACTGGGTACAGCGAATGATATGATTCCGTTCCTTCCTTTTGTTCAAGGATACGATGGCAGTTATACAGTCTTTGGCCGTGGTGCGCCGGAGATCTATATCAACGGGCGGAAGGTACGTGATGATACGGAGCTAGATCGCCTGCAAGCCGGTGATATTCTTTCGGCGGAAGTCATTACCTCACCCGGAGCGCAGTATGGTGCATCAGTGAGTGCAGTCATCCGCATCCGCACCATCCGCAAACAAGGACAAGGTTTGAGTGGAAACCTTTATACCGACTATTCTCAGGGACGTGTCGCCCAATCTTCGCAAGGCGCATCGTTGAATTATCGTGTCGGTGGAGTGGATGTCTTTCTGAAAGGCGATTTTGAGGAAGAGGATTACAATAGTCGCTTTATAGACCGTCAATGGCTTGATGGAAGTTCGTCTTGGTATGCCGACAGCCGCCGCACTTTTCGCAACAGCAGTGATACCTTCAATGGTGAAGTGGGTGTGAACTACACTCCCGATGATAAACAGTCTATGGGTGTGCGTTATGTGCCCAACACGAATTTGAAGTCGAATACAGCCCTTACCTCTATAGAAACCACAGTGCAGCGCGACGATGAGGAAGTGGACCGTCTGCATACAATGGGGTATGCAACGCGTAAGCCCAAGTGGAACCATGCCGTCAACGGCTACTATAACGGCACTTTTGGCAAATGGAATATTGATATCAATGCTGATTATGCCTCTCGTCAAGGCTGGAACACACAGCTGATGGAGAATAATGGAGAAGAAGCTGCCGTATATAGTACCGATGCGCATAGTAAACTCTATGCCGCCAAACTGGTGGCCACCGTTGGAGTTTGGAAAGGGAAACTTTCTTTCGGCTCGGAGAATATGTACACCGACCGTCACCAGAAGTTTGTTCAAAGTGGATTCTCGGCAGATGCCGACGACCGCATCAAGCAAGCCATTTTTACTGGCTTTGCCGATTATCGTGTTTCGTTGGGAAAGTGGGGCTTGAGTGCCGGTGTGCGCTACGAACATCAGCAGGTAGATTATTATGAAGCCGGTGTGAAGCAAGCGCAGCAAAGCCCTATTTATAATGACTGGCTGCCTAACGTTTCGGCTGATTATAGCACAGGTGAGTGGAGCTTCGATTTCTCCTATCGATTGCTGAAGTTTCAGCCTTCCTACGAAATGCTTTCCAGTTCTATTTATTATATGAATAAGTACGAGTATCTCAGCAAAAACCCACAATTGCGTCCGGGCAAGTGTCACATGCTTTCGCTGAATGGGGGCTGGAAGTGGGTGAATCTGACGGCCTTCTATCAATATCAATCAGACAGTTTCACGACTTTGTCCCGTATCTACGATGATGTCAATCATCCGGGGGTAGTTGAAGAAACGGTGCTGAATGTGCCGCGTACCACTTCTTGGGGTGCGGCGATAAGCGTTTCCCCTAAGTTCGGTTGTTGGAATCCCCGGATAGGCGTCTCTGTTTCATGGTTGGACGAGGACATAGCTTCATTGGGTGTTACAGCCAGTTGGCATGAACCGAACCTGCTCATCGACTTCAATCATTTTTTCACGTTCTCCCACGGTTGGTCTGTTATTCTTGGCAGCTACTACTCACCCAAGTGTAAAAGTGGGCACAGGGTGGATGATGCCATGGGAAAGGTGAATGTCCAGGTGCTGAAGTCTTTCTTGAAGGACCGTTCTTTGAAGGTGAGATTAGGGATGTACGATGTTTTTGGAACAGAAAAAATGGGAAGTGATATATATGGAGACCATACTCGCCTATACAGGCATTATGACTTGGACTCCCAAAGGGTAGGGGTTCGCGTTGCTTGGGCATTCAATGCCGCGAAGAGCAAGTATAAAGGCACCGGTGCCGGTCGAAGTGAAAAGAATAGATTGTAATGATTCATTTGTTCCGCCGAGAAGATAAGAGACAAGAAGCCTTTGGGCAACTGTTTGCTGCACATTATCCGCGTCTGCTGCGTTATGCCGTCCAGTTGATGGGCGACCGTGAGGAAGCACGTGATGTAGTGGGTGAGGTGATGGAACAGGCTTGGCGGCAATTTGAACGGATAGATGTGGCGGACTGTGGCGGTTATTTCTATACTGCCGTGCGCAACACTGCCCTCAATCGTTTGAAACATTTGCGTGTGGAACAGGAGAATCTGGAAGCCTTACGTGAAGCTACTCGGATGGATGTGGAGAGTAACTACCGGGAGCATGAGGTATTGCTGCAACAGGCGGAACATATAGCCCGCATGTTGCCCGAACCCACTTGCACGGTGTTGCGGCTTTGTTACTACGAGCATCTCACTTATAAGGAAGCGGCCGAGCGCCTCGGCATCAGTCCCGATACGGTTAAGAAACATATATCCAAAGCCTTGCGTCTGCTGCGCGAGGCGTTCAATAGTGAGGAAAGAAGATGAAAGAACAAGAAGAAACAATATTCAGCAAAGATGCCGGCACGCGCCGTTTACAGAATGCTTTTGGTGAGGCACTTGGTGATTTGCCTACCGATGCTGATGTGCAAGAGGCATGGAAAACATTTGTATGCCGCCGTGCAGCGAAGAAGCGCAAAAGAGTGATTGGGCTCTATGCATCCGGCGCAGTGGCAGCAGCAATTATGATACTCTTTATTTTTGGATTCCCTTGGCGGGGACCGAGCGGAGCAGAATTCGATTTCGCGGTCTTCACTGCTCTTCAAGCTCCCCGCCAAGTTCTTATCACCGAAAGTGGTGACTGGATTCAAGTGGCTACGCCTCCCGCCACTACAAAGCCTGTGACACTGCCCGATGGCACTTGTGTGTTGCTTGGTGCCAACAGTCGGTTGGAATATCCGAAACTGTTTCCGGAGCAAGGCGTGCGGGAAGTGCGGTTGAGCGGAGAGGCTCGTTTTGAAGTTTCGAAGGATGTTGCCCGGCCTTTCCTTGTTTTTACAGGGAAGATGCAGACCGAAGTTTTAGGAACGGTGTTCGATGTTAATGCTTATCCCGGTAGCGGCACTTCGGCTGTCACCCTCTATCAAGGCAGGGTGAGAGTGAGCGATGATGAAGAGAGGCGCGATATACTTCCCGGACAACAGATTGTCTTAACGGAGAAGAAAGGATTGAGTTTGAGGAAAGCTGCGGTTTCAGCAACCGAAAGTTGGGTAAACGGTGAGTTTGTTTTTGATGATGCCCCATTGGCAGAGGTGTTGCAGGCTGTTGGTACGTGGTATAATGTCAGTGTCGTTTTCCGTGCGGTCGATTTGCTTCATCTTCGCATCCACTTCCGCTATACGCGGCAGGCATCTCTTTCGGAACTTATACAAGTGTTGAATGATTTGGGTATCGCTCACTTAGAACAGCATAAGGAGAGAGTTCTTGTCAAGAGCAGATTTACGAAAGATTAACGGACGGGAGGCTTCAGCCTCTCGTTTTTGTTATCGGAACAGATGATGTGTTTCATCCGAATGCATCATCTGTTTGCCCTGAACACATCATCTGTTTACCCTGAATGCATCATCCGTTTTGCCACACCTCAACGTCCGGAATGCCGGGGATTTTCACCAAAATCCCTGAGGTTTTCAGAGCGAATGCCAGCCATTTCACCTGTTCAGACCTGAGGTTTAGGGAGCTAAAGTGTAGCATTGGCGGAGCAAACGTGCGTCATTTCTAACGGAGTAGTGTGAGGGTAAAAAAAGAACGGAGAAGCAATGCCTCTCCGTTTATGCAAATTTAAAATTGAATCTTAAATAGAATTACGAATACAAATATACTACATCCGAAGGCGGATGTCAAGTGTTTTGCAATTTATTTCTGAGCAAAAAATTAGTTTACAAAGCCATTATAACGGTTTATCATCATAGAATACTGCGTACTCAGATCGTCGTAGCCATCTTCATTGAATTTACCGCTACGCAACTGCTTGCGCAATTCACCCTGGAATTTCTCGGTATAATCCAGCATATCTTTGAAACTTTTCATTGCGGATGATGCGTCTGCCACATCCTGCAGCGCTTTTGCTGCGTCATAATTCTTCTGAATCGTATCGTATAGTTTCTGCATTGCTTCGGTCTCTGCAGAAGGATCGTAGGTGTTGAGCACTTTTGTCGGGCAGTAGCGGAAGTGTTTCTTCTTTGGGGTTCACTGAATCCCACTGTTTAAGCAACTTATAAAAACCAGCTGATAACGGGAAGGCGGAGTAGTTCTTTCGGGTGGTATGGATGTTGCAGACATATCCGGCAGTGGTCAGTAAACTGCCACTCTCTAAGGGGGATATACGTTGTACTTCCTCCCAAGGGATGCGTACAATGCGACCAGGAAAAAGGCGCAGAATCGTGATCTCCCGATTATTAAAAGAGATAATGGGGAAGGCGTAGAGGGTATAACAGAGTGTTGCCACTCCGGCAAGCAAGAGTGGCAGCATTACGATGGAGAATCCTGTCACCATTGTTGTTGCATACAGACAGACAAAACTGAGTGTTAATAGCAGGGCAGGCGCAAATGCAATGGGGGTATATGTGGGTTTTCGGCATTGAATCTTTGTAAAATGTTACTTACCTGCAAGCACCTTTTCTATCTCTCCTTCAAAGTTTGGAGTAAATATTCCCTTGCCTATGTTTTCTTTTATCTCTTCTATACTCCAGAATCGGCCTCCATTAAGTTCATCGCTGGGATGAATTTCGCCATCATAAACGGTTTTGTGTACAAAGACAAGTTCTTTTTCACGAGCCGACTCGAAAACGTAATTCATCAGCGTTTCAGGAGTAAAGTCGGTGATACCCAATTCTTCATGTACTTCACGCTTTAGAGCCATCTCCACACTTTCGCCCAGGTCGACATGACCTCCTACGGAGGTGTCCCATTTACCGGGCTGAATATCTTTCCAATCCGGACGCTTTTGCAAGTAGAGCTCGCCTTTGGAGTTAAAGACATGCAGATGAATTACCGGATGCAACTGTTTGCTACCATTGTGACACTCGCCGCGAGTAGCGGCACCTATGATATTACCTTGTTCATCGACAAGGGGAAACATTTCTTGATTGTTATCGCTGTTCATTGTTCTTCTTTATTTTTAAATCCTTCTATGGTGATACGTCCCGGATTGGATTGATTAAGTTGTAGCTTAAGAGATATCTCGGCGATTGCATTGAAAAGAGTCTCGTGATCTCGTTCATTGCTTTCTATATCTTCGGCCAACTCGGAGAGTTGTTTTTTGAGTAGTTCCAGTTCATCTTGTACAGAAAGGTTGTTCTCTTTTGCCTTTAGCATGAATTGGCGCATTTTAGTAAAAGTGCGCATAATGTTGATGTTTACTTGAATAGCAAGCGGACTTCGCAGGACAGAAGAGAGCATAGCGACACCATTCTCGGTAAAAGCAAATAGAGAACTTGCACCAATGTTGTAAGAAGGGGGTATCACATTTTGTGATATCCCTATGGATATCAGTTTACTAGCTTCTTCCGGCAGAAGTCTGAACATGAAATCTTCGGGGAATCTCTCTATGTTTCTTCTTACTGCTTGTTTCAGCACTCTGTTTTCTATTCCGTAAAGTTCTGCTAAATCAAAGTCTAGCATAACCTTTATTCCACGTATCTCGTAGATTTTATTTTCTATGATTGTTAATTCGCTATTCATCATTTATAGCTCGCTGTTTAATCATCAACTATAAGGTCATGTGCTTTTGTCCTAAGCTCACTTTTACGGTATCAGCAGTGACGAATCGCCATAACTCAGAAACCGGAAGTCATGCCCAAGTGCATAATCGTAAATCTTTCGCCAATCACCATCAATGAATGCCGATACAAGCAGAAGGAGTGTACTTTGCGGTTGATGGAAGTTGGTTACGATTGCTTTTACTATTTTATATTCATATCCCGGTGCGATGATGATCTGCGTACTGGTATGTAAAGTCTCCATTCCGTGACGGTCCAGGTAGTTTACAATCGCTTGCAATGCATTTATCGCCGGAGTGGCTGCTACTTCGGCAGACATTTCATACGGCTGCCATTGTTTTACGTGGAGATCTTCTTCCGTTACATCAGGATTATTTAATAAGGTGATACCTATATGATAAAGACTTTCCAATGTACGTACAGAGGTGGTTCCTACGGCAATTGCTTTACCATCATGGGCTATCAGTTTTAGGAGAGTGGCACGTGATACGGATATGTATTCCGTATGCATCTCGTGTCCTTCAATCTCTTTGCTCTTTACAGGTTTGAAGGTACCCGCACCTACATGTAGGGTTAGTTCCTCCAGGTCAATACCTTTTTCTTTCAAAGCATCCAGTACGCGTGGAGTGAAGTGTAGTCCGGCAGTCGGTGCAGCTACGGAGCCTTTAATCTTGGAATATACTGTTTGATAGGTTTCTTTATCGCTCTCTTGGGTGTCCCGGTTCAAATAAGGAGGAATGGGCAGTTCTCCGAAAACTTCGAGAATATCGGCGAAAGTCACTTCCGGGTTGTCCCAACGAAAATCTACCCAATGGCTGGTTCCGTAACACTCACCGCGTTCGGCGGTCAGGGTTAATGCCTTGCCTTTAATCGTCATTCCCTTTTTCAGAACGCCTTCCTTCCATTTCTTCAGATTCCCTATCATGCAGAGCCAGGCTACGTGCGAGGTCTGTTGGAAGTTCAAAACATAATCATTCGGCTGTATCGGTTCCAGACAGAACACTTCGATCAACGCTCCCGTCTCTTTGCGGAAGTGCAAACGGGCCTGAATCACTTTGGTATTGTTGAATATCATCAAGCTACCTTCCGGAAGATAGGAGGGTAGGGAGGTGAATATATCTTCTGATACTTCACCGTGACGATACAATAATAACTTGGATTGATCTCGTACCGGAAGCGGGAATTTAGCGATACGTTCGTCGGGTAGCAGATAGTTGTATTCGCTGATATGAATATGTTTCGGGTCTTGTTTCATGACTTTAGTTTTTACGAGGTGCAAAGGTACGGATATTTATCGTCTTTTTCTATCTTTTTTTAGTGAGTTGCTGTATCTTTGCAAATCAGTAAGAGGAAATGAAAAACTACCTAGTAGTAGTGGGACAACTACCTATAAGTGATTGGCCCGCTACTACGTAGTAATTGAGTAACTACCTCTAAGTAATATGTCTAACTAGAATAAGTACAGTAAAATGAAAATAGGAGATAAAGTCCGCTTCCTCAGTGAAATTGGGGGCGGTGTAGTGACAGGGTTCAGAGGGAAAGACATTGTATTGGTAGAAGATGCCGATGGTTTTGATATCCCTATGCCCGTGCGCGAATGTGTAGTGATAGAGACTGATGATTATAACATACCTTCCCCGGCTGCCAAGGCTGCCGCTCTCAAGAAAAAGGCGGAAGAACAGGCTGCACGCTCAAGCGCTTCTTCTCCGGTATCCGTCATAAGCGGAAAAGCCCGCCCTGCAGAACCACAATCGGGACATGTAGCAAAACCGGAGATCTCAGTGTATCGCCAGCCCGAAACAAAAGGGGGAGACACCCTGAATGTTTTTCTCGCTTTTGTTCCCGAAGATATCAAGGCGGTTAGTACAACTCCTTTTGAAACATATCTGGTGAATGATAGTAATTACTATATGTATTATACTTATCTGGGTGCCGAAGGTAAGTCCTGGACAGCTCGTTCGCATGGATTGATAGAACCAAACACCAAGCTGTTGCTGGAAGAGTTCGAGAAGTCCGAACTCAATGACCGTGAACATGTGGCAGTACAGTTGATGGCTTTCAAAGATAAACGTTCTTTTGTTTTGAAACCGGCTGTAAGTGTGGAAATTCGTATTGATACAGTGAAGTTCTATAAACTTCATACGTTCCAGAAAACGGACTTCTTTGAAACTCCTGCATTGGTTTATGATATCATTAAGAATGATTTTCCCACTAAGCAAGTCTATGTCTCTGCCGAAGAATTGCAAGATGCTATAATGGATAAGAAGGTAACAGATGCCCCCTCAGCTCCGCAAACTCTCATCAAACGTGGCGGTAAGAACGAAATCATAGAAATTGATCTGCACATAGGCGAGTTGCTGGATGATACTCATGGTATGAGCAATAGCGAAATACTGAACTACCAACTGGATAAGTTCCGTGAAGTTCTGGAAAAGTATAAAACCAAACGCGAACAACGCATCGTCTTCATCCACGGAAAGGGAGACGGTGTACTTCGCAAAGCTCTGCTAGATGAACTGAAACGGAAATATCCTAATTTCCGCCATCAGGATGCGTCATTCCAGGAGTATGGATTCGGGGCGACGATGGTGACGATAAAATAAAGAAGATATGCCCCTATATGTACTGTGCAGTATCATATAGGGGCATATTTCTATGTGGCTCGAGTTAAGAGTACTTATTTTTTTGTATTCAAAAAAATTGTGTACTCTTGTTTGAGGTTCTTGCATAGATTATATTCTACCGGTGCATATGTTATTTCAAGACCTACAGTTCCCGGTCCCATATCGTATTTTTCAAACTCTCCATCTGCACTACATATATGTATGTTTTTGGAAGAGTTCTTCTTTTTTTGAATAGCAGTATTCAATTCGATACACGGATCTCCTATTTCCCAAGTATCATATTTCATTATTATACCTTCTTTATGTAAGCCTTTGTCATATATAGAGCTATGTTTCGCAACACTATATATCGGTACTGATATCACTAATATGCTATCGTTTTCATTATATCTTATTTCATCATATTGAAACTTCGTCACGTCATAATTACGTCTGACTTTGGCGTAACCGTAAGGAGCATTCGTCTTCTTTCTGTTTTTATCTAAATAAGTAATTTCAGATATATTATTGTAATCATCGAAAGACAATAAAGCAATTGAAATATTTTCTTTTGTATCAAAGATTTGGTTAGAACTATTATAATATCTCTCTTCAATACACTGATTCTTTGCGTTATATACCTTTTCCAGTCTTGCATAACCACCAGTAGAGACAACCAGATTGTGGTGTTTATCATATGTAGAAACTTCTATTGTACGGTCTTTTTTATCATACTTGAACTCTATTGTAGCATAGTTTTCGGAACTGTATGTCAATGAGTCTAGTTTGTTATAGAAATTTTCAGAAATTAAATTTCCCCTTTTATCAAAGACTGCTCTTATGGATGCTATTCCATATTTGTTTTCACATTTATTCCCGTTCACATCTAAATAGGTCAATTTTGTACGTTTGTTCATATTATTATATTCTGCATTCCAGCCGGCATATCCATCTGCATGAATCATAGGTTTATTACTTGAATCATAGAAAAGCGCTTTAACTTGATTATTAAATTGATCCCATTCGCATCGTAATATTATAATACCACCATTTTGCTGTATTTTATTTCCATTGATATTGCAGTAGTAAATTTCTTTTTCATTACCTCTATCATCATGGGTTATATATTGTATCTGTTGAATTACTAGGTTACCGGCATTATCCAGTGAGAAGGCTATTACTTTATTTTTGCGTCCGGATTCATCATATCCCATCGCTTGTTTGTAAAAACCATGAGATGGTAATGGAACACGGTTATTATCTGCATCAAAATATTCTTCTTCGATGACTTGTCCTTTTTCATGTTTTTGCTGGATGATGGCAGGATATGCACCTTGAATTGGATTTCCATACAAATCATAAAGTAATTGTTGACGGGTGTTTCCGTTCTGATCTCTGATTGTTTTTACAGAAGCATAACCATTGTTGCAGATAGTCAATTCTCCGTTTTTATCATAATATTCTTCTCCTTCTATGTTTCCTTTTTTATCATATATCATACGTGTTATATGAATACCTTTTTCAGGTTCATTAGTTGGCATGTCCAGTTCGTCATAATATTCTACTTGTGTCAAATCTTCTCCCTTGTATTCTTGGACTATTTTGCTTATAGAAGAATTCTTTCTGCAACATCTCTTGCCTAATTCATCATAATACGTTTCTTCTTTAACTTTCATTTCCTTGGAATAGATAAACCTAATTTCCGAAAATCCAAAATCCCTACAGCAGGGTTCTCCATCAATTCCATAATATCGTTCTATACACAAAGTGTCATTTCTTGAACTTACTATCCGGTGAATACCTTGATTGTTATAAGCAGGTTCTCCATTTTTATCAAAAAAAGATTGTTCTATCGGAATATCTTTTTGATAAGTTGTTTTTGCAATAGCGTAACCTCTTACATCATCTGCAAGGTTGCCATTAATATCGTAAAATTCGCTTTTGACAATAAGTCCGTTTTTGTCAAATTCAGATTTAACCATATAAGTACCATAGATACCGGACAGACAAGGTTTATTTTCAGAATCATATCCCATGAAGGCTACTATATTACCAATTTCATTAGATATATTTGTTAATACAGCCCAGTTTTGTTCGTTCAAAGTCAGTTTGCCTTGTGCGTTTACATATTCTATCCGCGACATATTGCCATAGTTATCGTAAGTATAGTTCTTTCCTGCAACTCCGACGTTGTCCTGGATTGTATCACCCTCATTGTTTAAGTATCTCAATTTCACAGGTCGTCCCAAAGAATCAAGTTGATATCCGATGGAATAAATGCCATTTGCATCACATGCCGGTTCATTGTCATTATTCAATCTGAAATAGATTCTCGTTATTTCTCCTTTGGCATTACGTTCATACTGGTATCGGCCTATATTACTTTTGGCTACATTATATTTTATGGCTGTTTTAGATGACAGTATAGAGGATATTGAGGACAATGTAGATGAAGCGACACCTTCCCGCGAAACGATATCGACTATATCCTTGTTAACTGTAGGAAATGATATATACTTACATGTATTTCCATACTTGTCTTTATAGGTTATTCGCAGTAAATATTGTTTCGTATTTTCGTATTCAAATTCCTGTATGGGATATCGGTCCGTGCTTTCCGTTGATTGGAAGTCTATTGGATTTCCAAAAGAATTCACGCAGACTACTCTTAGCAATATTCCCTCGGTTTTTATTAAGTATAGAAAATTGCTTTTATATTTATATTCAAATCTATAATTAAAATATCTTCCTTTAACTTCTTTGTTTTTTAGTGGAATAATTCCTTCAGGAATCCCCCATCTATCGACATAATCGGCATAATATTCATATTTTGTGCTATTGTAATCCCACACGAATCCCAACCCGAGTAAAATCAATATGGCAGCACAAACTGTAATTATTCGGTTACGTTTTTGTAAACGCCGATGTCGTTGCCAAAGTGCATCAAATCTGAGATTCATCAGTTTGGCAACCACCTTTATAAATGCTTGTTCCTTGCCTATTTCGTGAATGTTTATTCCAAAAATTTCAGGGACTTTTTCTTTTAGGACGGGATGGAAACATTCGTTTTCAAAAATATTGCTATTGGGTTCGCCAGAAATGATGAATGGGATAATATTGTCTGTGCGGCCCATGGAAATAAACGCATCAATTTCTTTACCTACCCACTCTGATTTTGCAGCTTCAGGAGAGCATATAACAATGAGATGTTGAGACAACTCAAGCTCTTTTCTCAAAGATTCAGTAAGTTGTCCCACCCCTAAATCTGTTTTATCCCGGAAAACAGGTCGTATATATCGGGGTAGTCTGGGAATCTCTTTGCGGATGATACTGGGTAGTTTGTAATTTTCTAACTTATGTTGCAACCACTTTGCCCATTTCTCATCTTCATGCTTGTAACTAATGAAAGCATAGTATTGAAATCCTTGTTCCATAGTAGTTAGTATTTTACATATTATTCTTAATCAATAGGTCAAGATTGGATAATATTCTCTTTGATTAATTTCCATATCTTTCTGATACTATCACAATCATAATCCCTGTAAGGTTCGCCGAATATCTTTTCCACTTCTTCGAGTTCTTCCCAATCCACCAGGCAGGCATGAAGTTTTTTGCGTTCATCTTTATTGGTCAGATGTTCTCCACGGATAGGATGCCATGTATCCCATTCGTTGGAGAATAGGGTAGCATTCCAATGCAGATGTTCTCCTTTGGCTAAGTTGTCATACCGTTCGCGACCCAATTGGGCTAAAAAATCATTTTCACAGCTATTAAGTTTGATATCATCGACTTGGAGTCCTGTCATTGCTAACTTGGTTTTCAGATGTATGGCAGCTGATATATTAGTTATTTTCTTTATATGCGATAAGTCTTGCCATGCCACTTGTTTGCTTACATCTTTCTTATTGTTATAATAATCGTGTATCTTCTTGGCTACAATAGCACGGGCTTCATTGATAATGATTTCTTCTGTGAAAATACTTTCATTGCTTCCGAATATTTTTATCGGTTGGAATTTCTCTGTAGCCACTTTCATATAATCATAATCTGCACTATTATGTACTTTTACGAAAATATTAATAGGATGGTTTGCTCTTCTCTCCATGAAACGGCATATACTTACAGCTGTTCTCATGTTCAATTCTGTATTACCCAAGGATATGACGATGTACTCTAAAGTCTCCGAATTCCGGTCTATAAGCTCCCAGTATTCATTGCTGTTTACAAGCTGTTTTTTATATTCTATATCATAATGCTTCATTCCTGGGAAACGATATTCAAATTCTCCTTGTTTGCTGTCCATGTCTTTATCTATGACGGTGGCATGGAATTTAGAGCCGACAAATTGTCCATGCTCCGTCAAAAGTCGAAGTGCATAATGCCCTACTTCGCCTAGTCCGATAATAAGTGCAGTGAAGTCTTTTCTTGCTACAGCTTTCTGTATGTCTACATCAACGTAGTTGACCGGAGGATAGTTGATAACCAACTCCATTGCAGCCAACTTGGCAGGATTGATAATGTGTACCTCTATATTCTCGGCGCTTTTCTTTTCGAATAAGTTAATCATATAATCCGCATTGGCACGAACATAGATTGCTACGATAGCTTTGGATTCGGGGTTCTTTTTTATTTCGTCTATAGCATTCAGTGCGGACTGTATGTTGTAATCTATATTGCTGGAGAAGAAGAAAAGGTATGCTTTCTCTTTATTTAGAAGTTTGGCAACACCTATATCTTTTAATGTGTTTTCTTGTGTAAATTCTCTGTTTAGCAATAAAACATCCAACTTGCTGACTTGCTCAAACAGGGGTTCTCTATTCTGAAATACAGATTCTAGTATTTTACTTTTCGAAGCAGTGTCCAGTTTATTTTTTATTCTCTTATCGAAAATAATAATCTGCCTTCCTGGGTCTTGGTCTTTTAACAGGCTTTTTGCTAATTCCAATGATTCTTCATTCAGACCGAAAAAGATATAATGCTTCTTTGCCGTATTGCATTTAAGCATGATCCAAGAGAGCAGATGCTTGCCGAATAGTTGTATGACAATCATAAACGTAATGAGGAAAGCGAGGAAATGTATTATGGAAAACAGAGTCATGTAGATCACGCTTTCGTGCATGTGCTTGCTCACCTCTATCAAATCGGAATGCAGGAAGAACATGTGAAAGGTGGATATAAATGAGCGTAATCCCAATGCTATCAATGAATGCAGGCTTCCTTCGTCCATATACCCGATAAAGTAGATGCAGAATCCACCTAATGCTGTGATTGGTATCAATACTCTATTCCTGATATTGAGGCATAGCTTTTTATTCTTCACTAATAATAGGCAGTAGCCTGCTATTAGTAAAAGTAAAATGCAGAAGCCGATCAGGTTCCATAAAGTAAAGCATGGCTGGCTGAAACAGTTACTTAGGAGCAGGATGATGGAGTTTGTCATAGTCAATAGATTGATTGTTATTTGTTTCGGTTACTTATTCTTCTTTTAATACGAGAAAACCTACCAATACATCTGTTTGTGGTACAAGTTTCGTGATTTTTTTCAGATTATCATAATTATCAGACCTTAAAAAAGTCAGAGAATCATCTCCATCTTTTTCTTTAGCCTTTTTGTAATCATCGGTATTGTTCACAATCATTCCTTTTCTTGCGGTAACAATGTCGCCTAATTCTACTACAGGATGTTTCAGGTTGTCCTTGGTAGCAATAACGACCATACCTTGCAAGGGATATTTACCGGCTTCTACTCCGGTGAAGAATTTCTTAACTTGTGGAACGTATGATTTTGTTTCGGGGAAATAGGTCATATATTGGTCCAGACGTTTTAATATTTCCTTTAGCATCTCGTGCGTCGTAATGGAGTAGGAAACTTCAAACCAGTTGGATACATCATAGCCTTTTGCTTTTGCTGCATCTTTGTCTTTGTCGCTTAGTATCTTAGCTTGTTTACGGCTTTCTTGTGTTGTTGCCATAAGTTTGGCGATGCGTATTATCTTTCCCCACATAAGGTACTGGTCGTCCTCTGCCGATAACTCGAATTTAATTAGGCTCCTTTTAATAGAAGCGTCTATCATTTCGGCTGTTTTCTGCAAGTTTTTCTGTTTTTCCTTTACTTCAGCAGATAGTTCCATGACGTGCTGAGTGCGGGCTTTTATTTCTGCATTTGCCTGGATCTTATTTTCTACTTTTTCTTGTAACTGATCTAACTTCTTTTGCTCTTGCTCTAATTTCAAACTTTGTTCTGTATTCAGATAGCCCAGCTTATTTATGAGTGCATTGGCTTTCTCTTCTTCTAACTTTTGCAAACGATTATATTCGGCTTTCGATAAATGCAGGCTTGTGGAAGAAGGCAGGTTTAGCCAATATGTTGATAACTCTGTATAGTTTTCCAACACTTTGTCTGGCATACTTGATAAGAGGTGTAAATAGCCATAGTAAGCAGCATTGGCTGAATACTGAAAGTATTCAGCGTTTACTTTACTGGTTGATACGGATATTTGGGGTACATCGCCCATCTGAAGGTATCTTTCCAATACTTCAATAGAACTATAGATGTCGTCAAAGAAACTGGGATACAGGGTATGATGGAATACTTCTATGTCTGTAATATCTACTTTTTGTAACTGAAGCATGGAACGCTGATAGTCATTCAAAACGAATGTTGCAGTGTCTTTTTGCAGTTTTTGTACCTCCCTGAAATGGAAGTCCAGTGTCTTTTTAATCTCTTGGTTTATATAAGAAGTATCCGAGGCAGAAGCTTGTGCATACCTATTATAGTAGTCTGTCCATGCCTCATTGATAGCTTTTGCCTCGGAGACCAAAAGATTGATAACTGCCATTTTACTCGTCATCTTGTCTGTCTGCTCTTTACAGATAGGGATGGCACTCATACGGAAACCATAATACAGTGCTCCGATACAAACGCAAACGGCAATAGCAATAATGGCTATCCATCTTATTTTTTTCGTACTCCAAGAGTTGGGCTTGCTTTTCAAGTAACGTTTTAAGCGGTCGATAGATGCATCGAAATATTCATGTCCTCCGGCTGCAATACTTTGATATTCATTCAATCCTTTCAACTCTTCCGGCAGTACTTGAGGCCATGTAAACCCGTTTAACATTACTGGAATAATGTTTTTGTTGTGTCGCATGGCGCAAAGCACTTCCAGTCGTAGCCAATCTTCTTCATTGGCACAACGCTCCAGCCCATCTTTAGGAAGTATTAATATAAAGTCTGTACACTGCTCAATAACGGCATACAATTGTTCATTAAACTTTCCCGAACGCAATGATTCTACATCCAGGAAAACTTTGTAACCAGCGTTACGCAATTTCTCGGCAATAAGACTGGCGGTTTCAAAAGCTCCGTCACGGCGGTAGCTGATGAAGATGGTATAACTCATAGCTATTATGTTTTGATATCTAGAAGCCTATAACTATTTATGGTTTTTCTTTATTGCGATTTAATTTCCATATCTCATAGGCTTTAGATAGTTGTTCGAAAGTTAGTCCTGTATTATCATTGTTGTCCATTATTCTTGCTGTTAATGGTTCCTCAGAAAAATTACATTCAATAATTTCTTTACTAATTCGAGATTGAATGACTAATCTTTTCTTTTTATCTTTACTCTTCATCATTTCTTCTATAAAAGAATTGAGACCGTCATACATAGTCCAACTATTCCACTCTATAATTAAATAATTATTTCTGAATCCTTGCTCGTACATTTGCCCGTATGTTTCCACGCATAATAATATAGTAGTCGCTTTATTTATATCGGTAACTTCTTTTTGAGATTCATCTTTAATTCTGCCGTTAGAATCATATTTTTCAATGGTCTGTTTCCCATCTTTAAAACGATAATATATATCGTTAATACATTGTCCTTTCTTGTTAAATGTTTGTAGCCTTCTAGCCCATCCCCAAGGAGTTTCTGCTAAATTCCCTTTTTTATCATAGTAACTTTGCTCTATCAAGTTACCATAAGCATCATAATTGTTTTTGGCAATACTCCATTTTGCTACATTACTTTCTGCATAATTACCATTCTTATCAAATAACTCTTGTTGTATGAACCTCCCTTTAGAGTCATACTGATCAATAATGTAGGCATATCCAATTTTACCATTGAATAGTGAATCCTTTTCGTCAAAATATTGGCTCTTTATAATATTGCCCTTTTGGTCGAATGTGAATTTAGCTTTTGCATACGGTATAGATGAGTTAATTCCCATTATAGAAATAATTTTGGGTTTGTCATTTGTATCAGTATACTTAATTTCTACAATCTTGTCTTTATCATATTTCATTTGTGCATTAATATAGAGTGTGCTATCAGAATTATATAATTGTAATAAAGATTCTTGATTATATTTATTGTATTTGTATTTTTCAATGGGCTTATTGAATGGTCCTCCCAATAATTTATAGTTTTCGTCGTAATATGATTTTTGTATTAGAAGCCCCTTGTCGTTGTAAGCTCTTTCTTCTACTGCCCATCCATTTCTGACAGAAAGATTCTCATTTTCATCGTAGTATAGTACTTTTATTAAATTTCCCTTTTGATTATATTCTTTCTTGTAGTGGCATATAAAGGAACCAATCCCTTCAACTTTTGCTTCAACTGTTTTATCATTTTTATCTAAATTGTAAAACTCAACTATATTTCCATAATGATCATAGGTAAAAGTTTGCGCGCTATATCCTGCATCGGAAACGCATCTTCTATCATATTCATCATATTCAGTTCTCTTGATAATGAGGTCTTGGTCATTATATTCAAATTTAGTTTGAGATATTCCTCTAAATTTACATCTATGATTATTTGCGTCATAATAAGTTTTGCTTATTAAGTTTCCGTGTCTATTATATGCATTGATGCATTTATGGTAGCCTTGCTCTCTGAAGCATGGATTGTTATTTGTGTCATAGTAAGATTCTTCTACAAGTTGCCTATGAATGTTATATTTATATTTTGCAATAGCATACCCTTTACTAATAAGCAATAGTTTATTGTCTATGTCATAAAATGATTCTTTTGTAAGATTGTTTTGTTTGTCATATTCATAATACCCTTTAGAATATATTTCATTTTTACAATAGCAGGCTGTTGTATCAATATCATAGAAAACTTCTTTTAATAAATTCCCTTTGATGTCATATTCTCGTTTCAAAATAGCATACCAATCTAATGTGTTACATAAAGAATCTTTATCACTATAATACTTTTCCTCCGTTAGTAAGCCTTTCTTGTTATATTCACTTTTGAAACTAGCATATCCGTATACCGAATTTACCAATTTTTCATTTTCATCGAAATAGCTAACCTGAATACAATTGCCATAGTCATCGATTTTGTATTTTATAATAGCATATCCTCCTTTTGTTATACATAATTTATTTTGTGGGTCATAAGTTCTTTGTTCCACAATATTTCCTCTGTGGTCATAATTGTATTTTGTTATAGCATACAATTCGTTGTTAAAACAAAGATTATCATTCTCGTCGAAGTATTTAATTATTATACAGTTACCATAATTATCGAATTCAAATGTCCTTTTTGAACATCCCATTTGTGGTGAAAAATATTTTTTATTATTAATGTCAAAGTGTTCTTCTTTTATACAATAACCATTTTTGTCATATTTATAACTTTTTGAATGTGAGCCACTTTCTTTGTCGAAGCAAGGCATATCATTACAATCAAATGCAGAGCAGTGGATACAACGATTGTATTTGTCATAATCCAAGACTATTCTACTATGTAATGAAGTATTTATGCATCTCTTACCGTTAATATCATAAAAAGTTCTTTCAATAATATATCCTTTGGTATTATATTTATCAGTGCAGGTAGACCAGCCATATTTGTTGTAGCATGGCATATTATCAGGGTCATAGCATGATGTTTGTTTTAGATATCCATGCTCGTCATACGTCAGTTTAACAATTGCAACTCCATCTTCTGTGTCATAACAGACTTTTAAAGATGGCGAATAATAACTTCCACCAACTATATTACCGTATAAATCGCACTCTTGAACTTCTCTGGCATATTTACGTTCATTGTTCACTAACTTGCCTTCTATATCTAGATAATCACAACTGGCAATATTACCCCATTTGTCGTATGTGTACACTTTCTGGGCAACTCCGTATTTATTTGTTAATTTTTCACCGTTTATTCCGATATAAGTTGTTTTGATTTTGCGTCCTAAAGTATCTAACTCATTTTTCATTCCAAAAATGCCATCATTATCGCAAACAGCACTTTTCTCTAATTCATCACTATCATTTGCATGGAAAGTTACTTGGATTATGTGTCCTTTCTTATTACGAATATAGGCATATCTTTTGATATTTGATTTTCGAGTGTTACTATTTGCTAATGCATAACTCATTGAAGATGTAGACATACTAAGATATGCATTACCTTGATGCTTTTCTTTTTTTTCAAAATCGACTAAACATGCTTGATTTCGGTTTAGATCATCTTTCAAATTATACCTTATTAATTTCTTTTCGAACTCATCTTGATGGATAACTTCCGTTAAATAGCCATTGCTGTATATATACACTTGGATTGGCGAACGATCATTATATTCCATATTGGTAATAGGTATAGGAGTCCCACTAGAGTTGATATGAACTACTTTTTGGAGCCTCCAAGTGTAGAAACCGCTTTCTCCTAAAGGAATTCGTTTATATTCCATACGATAAGATTTAGCTCTGTGCTCTACAACATCTTTATTTAGCGAAATTATTCCTGATGGAATCCCGTATGTGTCAACATAATCTGCAAAATATTCATATTTTATGCGAGAGTAATCATAATATAGGATTCCTAACAGTAAGATTAAAGAAAGTATAGTATTAGTCCAAATACGCTTTATTCGTGTTTGCCGTTTATGCCTTTGCCATAGTTTGTCAAAGCGTATATCTAGCATTTGTGATATTAACTTTATGAAGGCATGTTCTTTTCCCGCTTCATTAATATCGATCCCTAATAATTCTTCCTCTTTGGGAAGAGTACGTAGCACTTTAGGAAAACATTCTTCTCTTAAATTGGGGCTCTTAGGTTTCCCTTTAACAATAAAAGGTATAATATCATTAATACGTTTGTTCTCAATAAAGTCTTGTATTTCTTCATTTATCCAATCTGATTGAACTGAATTGGGAGAACAAATTACTATTAAATGTCGAGAGGCATGTAATTCATCCTTTATTTTATTAATAAGTTTACCTCCTCCTTTTAAATCAGTTTTGTCTCGGAATATGGGACGAATAAATAGAGGAAGTTTTGGCTTTTCTTTACGTATTACAGCGGGTAATTTGTAATTCTCTAGCTTTTTTTGAAGCCATTTTGCCCATTTTTCATCTTCTCGTTTATAACTGATAAATGCGAAGTATTGATATTCTGTTTCCATAATCTTGAGATTGGAGTTAAATGTTATACAAGTACAATTATCCTATATTTTATTCCCGCATCCACAGCAAAACGCCGCATCCGCCACATTCTCTTTCCCACATTTTGTACAGAATTTGCCTTTTGCTTTTCCACCCGTATTACCACCGTTCTGATAACTTACACGTGCAATCGTATCACCTGCTATTTCCATAACCCGATCGTCCATTTTAGCTTGTGAGATCATGCCTGATATTTGTGTAATAAGTACCGGCCAAAAGAAAAACATGGATATGACAGCAGGAATGGCTTGCTGACCAAAGATTCCGATGCCGGCATTAATCTGAATGTAATTCCCACTGGGTAGTATCTCTACTTTTAAAGCAGTTTTCATGCCTAATACAGCTTTGAATACACCGCCTTTGGTAATGGATATGTCATATCCGCCACTTAGCAGATTGTCCGATTGTACCTGATAACCTTCATTGGAGAAAATGGTACTGATATCTTGTGCAATAGTCGGTATTAATGCCGGCGATGCGAAAAATGTCTTGGTCGATTTAAATGTTCCCATGATGATATACAATTAATTAGTGACGTAACTCTTGTAACTCCTTGTACTGATTGGCAGCGTACAAAACGCTGGTTTCTGCCAGTAATTCTTCCACCTGTTTCAGTTGTTCAGGCGGAAATGTTTCCTCTATACGTTTCAGTATAGATACTACCCGGTTTGCTTGCTCTTCCAATTCGGCATCCGTTACTATTTGGTCTTCCATAATTTTTTTGAATGTGGGTCGCTCTGCAACCACTTCGTCTAAACGTAACATTCCATTTTCATCGAAAAACATACTTCTTCTATTTATTTAGGATTAAACTTATTTTAATTTATAGCCGCACTCTTTGCAATAGCTCCATGATTCTTCTACTGCTTTGTTGCAGTTAGGACAGATCAATCCTTTCTCCTCCAATTGAACAATATCTTTTATCCTGTGCCATTGCTCAGTCTTTCCCCATTTCAAAATCTCCCTTACCCGTATGGCTGCGTAAGGATGGCTGGATTCCAGAATAGACCAATTCTGAAGGAATTTGTCCCAATTGTTATCCTGTAAAGTATCGTAATAATCCGCTTGTTTTACAAATTCGTCAATATTCACGTCTTTGGTAATACTAGCAGGACCACCCGCCAAACGAATTTGTACTTCTACTATTCTTTCGATACTACCCAAAGCTACAGCTCCGGCTCTGTCTGCCGAAAGCTCGCTCCTTCTGCTCCAATACTGCAATGCCCAGAATATGGGTGTGATGGCATCTCCCAAAAGCCCCATATTGTTAATGTTTTGAAGAAGCAGTTGAGCCATAGTGTAGTACAACATGTGGCGACAGGCAATATGTCCGCACTCATGTGCTATAACGGCAGAAACTTCTTCATCCGTAAGATATTCTAATAAGCCGGAAGTGACTGTTATCATGGTGCGCGTGTCTCCCATGGCATAGGCGTTAGGAAAAGGGCTCATTTCCAAATAGAATTCCGGCTCTTTAATACTTAGCTTTTTACAAATAGGAGGGAGCTTCTCATAAATTTTAGGTAATTGTTTGGGCGAAAGTCTGATTTTATTGGCCATATTAAGCCCATGAAATAGTTGCTCACTGTAGTAGCGCATGAAGAGCTTCATTGCTGCCGCAAAACCGGGGATAGTTTCCATGTTTCTTCTCGCAGCTTCATCTTCGGGATGGATGTATTCGATAGGTCGTATCATTTCTATAAGTATTAGTAGTTGTTAATCAAAAGGAAAAGCCGAGAGTAAAGTAATAATCGTTCTTACAAAAATAAGTTATTTCCTTGTAAAAAAGAAATACGCTAATCCTTGTAAATAACTATAGATGTATATTCGTGTGTTATTAGGATGAAATTGCAAACTATTCAGTTGAATTTAACTTCTCGCAATATATAAGGAATAAGGATTAAACTTTTTATTCTGTTTTCACACTTTTATTCCCCAATCTGCGCACTTTTAGTAATGATTAACTCAAGTTTCGCAAACTCACCTTTCGCTGTTGACGAGGTGACAAGAAAGAATGTCAGTTTCTGAAAGAGGACAGATGGAAATAGAAAAAGGATCTTGTATTTATCCAAAAGATATAATTAATGATAGTATATCTGCCTTTTCTGTAACATACTACCGATTTGAAATCTCTCTCTTAGCGTATTTCGTGAATAAATAGAGAATAAGAATGCATTAAATCTCGATCATATTGTATGTTTAAACCTTGGTTATGCATAAAAGGGCTACACCCTATAGGTAAAAGAGCTACACCCTATAGGCAAAAGGGTTACTACCTATAGGTAAAAGGGCTACTACTTATAGGTAACGGACGTACAAGTGTTGCCTTTCACTACTACAAGTGTGTATTTTAAGGGATATTTCATCCTATAATAATTGTAAGCATTTCGATATTCGACTAATAGTCTGCACTTTCTGCATTTTCGTTTGAATATTTCCATCCGCACGGCATATTGCCCGAAATAACGCATTCTTAGCCAATCTAAAATACAAAATGACAATTTGTTAGTTTGCGCATATCTCTCGGAAACTCTGTATCAACTTATTTTTTCATGATTACTAAAATATCTATGGAAAGACGAACTAACAGGCTGCGGCCAGCCTGAATAGATTTAGAGTTGATAAAAAATCCTTCGTCACTTTTGGTGATAAAGAGTGACGAAGGACTAATTGAATTGATCAGGATATCTTTTCCATGATCTGTCAGAAAAAAACGGATTACCTTCTTTTATCTGAAATTCTATATTATTACTCCGTAAATATGAATTTAGGATATTGATATCCGTTGCGATAAGTAGGAGTTTTATAAATGTTTTGATTGTGTTCTCCCCAAGATTCAAATTTGAAATATTCTAAGAAAATGTTCTCATTAAATTGAGCTTGAGATAAAGAGATTGTTTCAATCCTGTTACCTGCAGACTGAAAACCAAAAGTGCCGTTTAAATAAACGGAGGTCAATTCATTGTAGGAGCAATTAATGCCTCCGTCAAAGCCATGTTTGGTAGCTGTAACATCTAATGATTTAAGCTTATTATACGAACAGTCCAACTCGGCAATGCGAGTGCATGTTGAAAAGTCTATTTTATCCAATTGATTGTGTGAACACCAAAGCATGAATAGTGATGCGCCTACCTTTAGATTGCTCAAATTGTTGTAACTACAATCGATGGTGCTAAATCCTGTAGCGTCCAATGATGTTAATAGATTGTTAGAACAGTTGAGGGCATTATATTTCCCGGTTGTATTTAGGGTGATTAACGAAGTCATGTTATTGTACGTGCATGATACACTTTCCAAATTGGTCAGGTTCGATAAATCCAGTGTCTCTAATTTGTTGCTGTCACATTGGATTACTTGCATGCTTGTGCAGCCTGATACATTTAAACTTGTAAGTTGGTTTTTTTTACAAGTTATGGCTTTCAAATTCTTTAGGTTATGAGCATCTAGTGATGTGAGGTTGTTTTCTTCGCAATTTATATGATCTAATTTTGTACAACTACTTATATCTATGTTTGATATTTTGTTATATTGAAACCATAGACGCTCTAAGGCGGTACAGCCGGTTACGTTTAGACTTGTCAACTCGTTAGACCAACATTGCAATTCATTTAACTTGGTTAGGCCAGATACATCCAAAGCTTGTAGTTTGTTCTGTTCACAAACGAAATAAAATAGGTTGTTGCACCCTGAAACTTTCAGTTTTGTTAAGTCATCATTGTTAATGACAGATACAGAACCTAATGTTTTTATGTCGGATAGGTCTATTTCTTTTATGGAGGTTCTATTGATATCTACATAGGTTAATGCAACGCAACTATTAGCAAATTTAATGTTCTGTAATGCTTTTCCACTGCATGAAAGATTTTCCAGAAGTGTACATGAGGAAAGGTCGATAACTGATATTTGATTCTCTCCTAGAGATAGAGTTCTTAATTTTGTACACAGTGATAAATCCAATGAAGTGATTTCCGCATTATTACATGTCAACTCTTCAAGGTTTGCCGACAACTTTAACGCTGTAAGTTCTTTATTTCCACAACTCAGATTTGTTAATGCAGGACATCCTGAAACATCGATGGAAGATAGGGAGTTACCGTCACAATATAACCGTTTCAACTTCTTCAATCCGTTGAAAGAAGCTGCTCCTTCAAGTTTATTGGATAGCTCATAGTAATTTCCAGTAAAAATCAGTTCTGTCACTTTTCCGTCTTTGTCGGTTGTAACGCCATACCATTCATTCAAAGGCTTGTCCGAGCACCAATTATCGTTATGTAGCCAATGTTCACCATTAGTAGCATTGTATAGATTGATTAGTATGTCCCGATCATTTCCTTTTTCTTCCTGGGTTATTTTTATTTCTTGTTTTAAATCTCCGCTGCTTACAGTTATGATACCTTGACGTATATCGCTTGTTGTATTCTCAGCCACCTTAAATTTCAGTTCCTTAGGTTGCAGTCCGCGAGTAGTAACTGTGCTAATCCAATCTACTGAGGAGGCGGTGGTAAGTTCGATATTGGCTGAAACATTAATATTCAATTCACCACCTTTGCTACCTATGATGTATTCATTTTGAGCTACTACAATAGCATCTTTCTGCATTTGCGTAATATTAACTCGCTGAGTAAGGTTTTGATTGGAATTATAAAATACAATTTCAGCTTCACGGCTATCATAAGATGTATTGGCTGCAATGATGAAGCGGATAGTATGTGCGGTTGCAGAAAGAGTTTCAGTTTGGGTAATCCAGTTTACGTCTTTCGGCATTTGAATTTGATAGTCTATGTTACTCTTAATTTCTACTTCAATAGTTTTGCCTGTACTTTCTACTATAAATTCTTTTTGTGCAATTTCAAATATGGGTTTAGGAGTTTGGCTCACCTTTATCTCCTGTTTCACCTCTCCATTCTTTACCGTAATCACGCCTTCACGTGTTTCTTCACTCTCATTTTCTTCTATGGTGAAGTTCAGTGTTTCCGTATGCAATCCGCGTGTTTTCACTTGCTTTATCCATGTGGCTGAACTTTCTACACTAAGCTCCACGTTGGTACTGACCTCAAAGTTCAGAGTAGAAGCCTGATAGTCCAGGGTGTATTCGTTGCGGGCCACGATGATAGCATCCTTCTGTACCTGCATGATGTGCACCTGTTCTGATACTCCGTTCTCACTGTTGGTAAACGTGATGTAGGCTTCTCGCGGATCATATCCTTCGTTAGGGGCTATCGTGATTCGGTGGCTGTAGGATGACATACCCCGTGTCTTGGTTTCTGAAATCCAGTTTACGGCAGGCAATTCCATCTGATAGTCCACATTGCTTTTCAGCTCTATCAGAATATTCTCTCCGGCATCGGAAATGGTGTATTCGTTCCGGGTCAGTACGATATTGGGTGTCATGCCTTCCTGATAGATTGTCACTTCTTCGGACAACTCTCCGTAACTGATGGTGATGTGCCCTTCACGTTTATCCGTGCCGGTATTCTCGTTGGCAGTGAAGCGTAGGGTGGAAGTTGTCAGCCCACGAGTGGTGGCGTTTGTATTGGGTTTGATCCATTCTTGGTCTTTCTCTGCTATTTCGTAGCTGTACTGAACATTCGATTCCAGTTCTATGCTTATCTCACCACCTTCAGCATTTATTTCCACTTTAGAAGAGGTCAGCAATATGGCATCCTTTTGCTTCTGTGTGATGGTTATCTCTTTTTTTATAGTTCCGCAGGTGATGACTACCTTTGTGTTGCGCTCATCGTAGTCTGTATTGGCACTGGCCGAAATTTGCAATGTGTGGTTGCCTGCTTCTCCCTGCAAGGGTGACACGCTACACCATTCTTGCTCGGCTTGGACGGTCCATGCACCATTTGCTGTGAAGTTGATAGAGGCGGTGCTTCCGTTGTCGGGCAGAGCTTGGGGTAACTCGGGTGAAGTAATATCTATTTTGGGGGTAACAGGGGTGTCTTCGCTGGAGCTGCAAGCCCAAAGCAGAACAGCGAATAGAACGAAAAGGAAGTGTTTCATAATTTGTCTATGTATAAATAAGTTAATGTTTATGCAAAACAAATTTAGGAATAAGTGCTAAAATAGGCAAATGCGAGAAATAGCCTGATTGAATGAAAAGATAATTTTATGGATTATCATGACGAAAAAGTGGATTATTATGTTTGTGTTTTTCGGAAAAAATGCATACATAATCAATGTAGTATGAAATACTTTCATTCTTTTACTATATTTTATAATAAAATCTTTATGTTTGCAGAAATCTTTAAAATCTGGTTAGTTTAGTAGATATGCTGAAGAAAGTAAGGCAGGCTGCATGGCTTTATATAGTATGTTTGGGAATAGGTGCGATGGCTCTGTATTCTTCGTGTACGGTTGCGGATAGAAAAACGGAAGATTCTGCGCTAAAGTTATTTCATACTTTTTATGCCGAGAAGGTAGATTCGATCTCCATCAACCCAAGGAAGGTACGGACGGAAATCTTGCAACGAATGTGTAATGTCAGGGACAGTTTGGCACGTTTTAACTATTTAGCTATGGCACTGAAAACTTGTTTTGCCACTTCGGACATTGACTCTGCCAAGCTGCTGATACACCAGATAGGGGCTTTTACGAAGCGGCAGCCTTTTTCGCCTCAGTTGGCCGATTTGCAGTCTGAAAATCTTAATATGAAGGGAAATATTTATGCACGGATCGGGAATATGGATTCTGCTGCAATTTGCTTCCAAAAGGCTTACGAACTGCGGATGCAAGGAGAGAAGAAGGATATGGTGACTGATATACTGATAAACTTAGCCGATGCCTGCAATCGTTTGGGAAAGCTGGATGTGGGGGCGGCTTGGTATAGAAGGGCACTGTTGCTGTGCGACTCGTTGGGGATAGCTTCTGCCAAGAAAACTCCTGTCTATTATGGACTGGCCCAGATATATGTGGCTCTGAGGGATTTTGAACAATGTGATCATTATTATGACTTGGCGGCCCGGAATTATGAGAGCATGTTGCCCTTTGAAAAACATTTTTATTTGAACAACAGAGGTACTTCTTATTATTACAGAGGGGATTATAATACTGCTCTCGATTATTTCAGACGAGTTATCCGGTTGACCCAAAAATATCCGGATATGGTGTTTGAGGCGAATTTGGCCTGCTTGAATTCAGGCGACTGCTTCCTACAACAGAATGAAGCGGACTCAGCAGCTTTCTATATAAACAAGTGTCGTCCTTTTTTTCAGAGGATAGGTATGGTAACTGCATTGTATTACATTGATACCCAATATATAGAACTAGCATTGCTGAGGAAAGATCTTTCCGGGGCGCGGCGTTTACTGGCTGAGAGCATTACTCCTTCCGATATTGATCCTGATATGGTGCATATCCGCAATAAATACCTTCAACAATATTATGAAGAGGCGGACGACTATAAGAAAGCTTACTTTTACATGAAGGAAAATGTTCGATTGGATGACTCTGTTCGTAACGAGCGTGTCAAGATGCGAACTGCCGATTTGACTTTACGTTACCAACAGGACTCCATTGTGATGGCACAAAAAGTCTTTATCCAGAAGAAAGAAAATGAGGTTTTGGAGTTGCAGCAGACTAGAACCTTATGGATCGCTCTTTTCGTTATAACTTTATTGACTGTTGTCTTTGTTTATATGTATAGCAAGAAGAAACGTGCTTTAATGCTTGCCAAGAATAGACGTACCGTTTCCACACTTCGTTTGGAGAATATCCGTAACCGTCTGTCTCCTCATTTTATATTTAATGTTCTCAATCAGGAGATGGTTGAGAAGAAAAATGAAGAGCAACATGAACTGTCATCTTTGGTGAAGCTAATGCGGCGTAATCTGGAATTGGCAGAACAACTGTGTGTTACTTTAACCGAAGAACTGGATTTTGTAAAAACTTATGTCGATTTGGAACGTCGTTCCCTTGGCTCGGCTTTTCATTCGGTGATTGAGATAGGAGAGAATGTATATCCTGATAGAACATTGTTGCCTTCTATGTTAATACAAATTCCTGTTGAAAATGCAGTGAAACATGCTTTACGGGATAAAGAAGGGGAACGTAATTTGTGGATAACGGTACATCGGCAAGAAGATAGTACCTGCATTAAGATAACGGATAATGGTGGTGGATATCGTCCGGATAGTTCACATAGAGGCACCGGTACTGGTATGAAGGTTATTATGCAGGCTATTCAGATTTTGAATATGAAAAATAAAGAAGCGATTGATGTTTCTATACATAATATTTCTTTACCGAGTGGAGAAATAGGGTGTCAAGTAACATTCTTGTTACCTGATAAGTATAATTATGAAATTTAAGAATAACTACTTGATCTCCTTTTTTATAAGGATAAGCCTTGAAAATGATGTTTAGTACGTAAATGTACAATACCTGTTTTGTATAGAAAGAAGATAATCCCTATATTCGCAAAGAAAACATAGAATGACATGGATAAGTACAAGGTTGTCATAGTTGATGATGATGAAGTGGCTCTTGAGAATTTGAGTTTCGAATTAAAAAAAGATACTCGTTTTTCAGTAGAAGGGAGTGCGCGAAATGGCAAGCAGGGAAAGAAACTTATAGCTAAAGTACAACCTGATTTGTTGTTTCTGGATGTTGAAATGCCGGATACTACAGGCATGGAGATGTTGCAAGATATACGCGATGGCATTTCGTGGAATATGCGGGTAGTCTTCTATACAGCTTATGACAAGTATATGATACAAGCTATTCGTGAGGCTGCGTTCGACTATATGTTGAAACCTTTTGAAGAACAAGATCTGAAAGATATACTTACGCGTTTTGTGAAACAAGTGGAAGCCGGGCAACGAGTACCGTTACCGGTTGGGTTGCCTTTACATACCGGACAAACTTTTATTGTATTTACACCAACGAATGATATGCGAGCCTTGCGTCCTGCTGAGATAGGTTTTTTCCGTTATTGTTCCGACCGTAAGCAATGGGAAGTAATCTTGAATAACCAGCCACCATTGGTGTTGCGTCGTGGTATGACTGCCGAGCAAATTACACAGTATTCACCTAGTTTTGTGCAGATACATCAATCTTATATTATCAATATTGATTATTTGATGATTATAAAAGATAACAAATGTATCTTATATCCACCTTTTGATAAAGTTACGGAATTGCTTGTTTCCCGAAAATATAAAAAAGAATTGCAAGACCGATTTTGCTTGTGAAAGTAGAAGGACTACTATAAAATACTGGTTAGGGAGTTGGCATCGTGAAACTGGCGGTGTTGACATAAAAGAAGGGCACTGAAGTTTTAAGATTCAGTGCCCTTTTTTATTAATATATAAAATACGAATTTCGCATTTATGAGAAGTGAAATTTATTTCACTTCGATACCTTTGTTCTGCAAGGTAGCATTCAATACTCTGGTATAGTCTGCATACTGCTTTTCGCTCAAAGTCTGCTTCATTAGCTTCAGATTTCCGTAAACTGCGTTGCGGAGAAGTTTCTCTTGGTCTTTTCTTGACTTTGTTGCACGTTCCATCTGTTGATCGAAGTATTCGCAAATGTTAGCGACCTCTTCGTGCTGACCGGCGTTCAGTTTCAAATATTGACTCAACTTAGTTACGTTGATGTTACCTTCCCATTTTGCAGTTGTAGGTTGGTTTCCTGCTGCGAATGTCGTAGCGGCCAGACACAATGCTGCCACTAAAGTTAATCCTAATCTTTTCATAATACCTACTTTTTTAATTTGTTATTCCTAAAAACTAATCTAATATAAGCTAATACCTATTGAAAACTTTCAAAGCGTTAGCTTTTCTTTTTACCTATGCAAATATAGGAATATGTTTTATAACACAAGAATGAATAATAAAGAAAGTGCTGTATTTGCTATCATTTCTTGATTTAGATCAATTTAGAGGTGTGAAAATGACTATTTTATTCCAATTATGTAATACGAATGTAACAATCAGTAGGTTTGAAATTGTTCATTCTGATAGGTTAAATGATGTTTTATAGACAAAAAGATATGCTGAGATAGCTCTTGCTAATTCCAGCGTGGACTTTCCGGAAACTCCATATTTACTTCTGCTGATGCAGAAACTCCTACAAAGCCTAATCCGCCTTGAACGTTCGAGGGGAGACTGACGGGTTCCATCAATGTAGTGTCGTAGTCGTCATCGTCCATGCAGTTCAACCCTTTCAAGTAAAGGTACTCTTCTTTACTGATGCTAAGCACACGTACACTCAGGGATAGAAGTCTTGAATATACACTATTATATCCGCTTAAGTGGTCCAGACCGAGTGCCGTATATACTTTTAGTGTAGCCGAGGAATTGGGGAATTGATTGTCAGTGAAGATGTTGTATTTATTGCTGATACTAGGAAACATTTCATTCTCTTCGTCTTGATCGGAGTGAGAGATGTGACCATCCGTTAGGATGATGTCTTCGCGGTTTATCAGTTCACGATCAGTATAGTTGAAGATGGTATCTTTGTACCAGTAGAGGGGTGTACCATCTTCGTCGGTTTCTTGGCTTCCATCTTCGTTCAATGAAGGAACGGGATATCTGGCATTTACATGATAGTTGTTTTGTATATCCAGGCGATAGTAATTCTTTTCGTTGGGGAGGTCGTGCAGAGTAACCAGTATTCTACGATAGTCTCTCATACTACTCCATTGGAAAATCTTTGTAATGCATGTATCTACTTGTATATCTGGTACCGGTTGGGGGACAATAACTTCGGAACTGACTAGATATTCCCCATTTTCGGCTGTGGCTTCCAGGCGAATATTGTCACCGGGCTGAAAGTGTGTATGTAGGCGAAACTTCTTGTAATTGATGTTCTTTATTATTTGCTCATATAAGTCTTTGCCATAAGTTTCTTCGCTCAAGCCTTCGTATATCTCTTGAGGAGTCATTGGCTGAGGTTCCTCTGCCAGTTGTCCGTTTACATAGAGAGAAAGTGTGGCTTGATTTATTTTGCCGATGCTGTAACCTTCGCTTAGATGGAGATATACAAAATTCTCAACCTCTCCCGCATCAAGCATGGCGTTCATTACAATTAATGGTTTTTGGTTACCGGGGTTATAGGGAATTTCATTCTCACAACTTGTCAGCAGCAGAGCGGCTACTGCATACATATATATAATAAGGTTTAATTTTGCTTTTCTTGTTTTCATATCTTGTATAAACTTTATCTGTATCGTTAGAACCTGTAAGTATATGTCACGGATGGTATGCAGGGTAATATTGTCAGTTTCTTGATAACACTTTTACCTTCTTCCTTTACTTGGGAAACTTCTCCCGGTTTTCCGTTGTAATTGTTATTGTAATTACCGTTGAAGTAGTTATTGTAATAGCCGTTCAGGTTGTTTGTCATTTGCCATTCGCTGTACACGATGTTCGGGTTCATTGCATTGTAGGCGTTATATACGCTGATATTCCACGTCCGTATGCCATGCTTTGTTTTTTTGTTAAAGTTGACGCCGATGTTCAGGCGGTGGCTGGCGGGCAAGCGGTAGTTGTTTCGTTGTGATATATAAGTTCCTGTCTCCGTGCTGCCGTCAGGACGGATGATAACGGTAGCTCGTTCGGGTACGGTGATGCAGCCGCCGGTATTGAATATCCACGAGGCCCCTATATCTATGCGGTTGCTGAACTTATGGTTCAGGCAAAGACTGATGCTGTGGCGGCGATCATACTTGTAGGGGAACCAGCGTCCCTGATTGATGTTTCCATCCGTGAAGCGATGTTCGGTTTTAGATAGTGTATATGCCAGCCAGCCGGTGGTACGCCCAAAATTTTTCTGCATCATTACCTCTAAGCCATAGGAGCGTCCCTGACCTGTTTCTACCTTCTCTTCCCAATTGGTGGAGGTTCCGAAGAATGATACGCCGTCCTGATATTCTAAAATATGCCGCATCTGCTTGTAATATCCTTCTACGGAGAATTCCCAACCCGCTAATCCTGTATAGTAACCTCCTATGGAGTATTGATTAGCGTACATCGGACGTATGTCCTTTGTGATGGGTACCCAGAGGTCGGTAGGCATGGAAAGAGGAGTAGATGACAGTAGATGTACGTATTGGCTCATGCAAGTATAAGAGGCTTTTGCCGAAAATCCGCGTCCCAGATCATAGCGGGCTGACAGACGTGGTTGAGCTGAAAAGTAGCTCTTTTCTTGTGTATGAAACAGTGAGAATCGTACTCCTGCGTTCAGGCTAAGGCGATCGCTGAGAACAAGATTGTCTTCGGCGTATATTGAGAATTCCTGTCCGTTCATATCACGGCTGGTACTGGTATTGTAAAGGGTATCAGTCTGTGCCATGCCATTTTCTATTTCCTGCATCTTCGACGTAGATACACCGGGGCTGAACGTGTGATAGATGAACTCGCCTCCAAACTTTATATGGTGCTCCGGCACGGGTGTGTAATCGAAGTCCATCCGGGCACTCCAATCACGAATACCCGAATGGAATTTCGAATTGTAGTGGTTACGGTCCATTAGTTGGTTGTTCCTGTATTTCACATCGTCCAAGCTACCTGTCAGCGTCATTTGGTAGCTGTTGTAAGAGAAGGTTGTATTTCCGAAAAGTCGGTTGTTGAATACATAGTTCCAGCGTGCATAGCCAATGATATTTCCCCAGTTCAGGTGATTTTTGTTGTCATAGTAACGTGTATCTATGTTTGAGGAGTTACCGGGATAATCTTCCCGTGAGTCATAGTGATAATGATCCTTTCCACGGTAGAAGCCAAGAAAAAGGCGGCTGCGGTCATTAAACTTGTGGTTTAGTTTGGCGTTCATGTCATAGAAGTAGTAGTTGTATTTGTCCGCATAATGTACGTTGGGCGAATCATCATCCTTATCAACGATGAGATTCTTGAAGAATGCGGTAGGCATAGCACGTGCACTGAGGCTGAACGATGTTTTTCCTTTTATGATAGGACCTTCTATATGCAGTTTGTCGGTTAGCAGGCCTATGCTGATTGCGCCATGATACTTTTTCATATCTCCATCATTGGTCCGTACATCAACTATAGACGAAAGACGCCCACCGTAGCGGGCGGGAAAACTACTTTTAAACAACGTTACGTTTTTCACCGCTTCGGGGGTGAAGATAGAGAACACCCCTAGCAAATGATCGGCATTATAAACAGGAATTCCATCTAGTAATACCAGGTTTTGATCGGGTCCTCCACCACGTACATACATTCCGGAAAAGCCTTCCATGCCTGCTTGCACACCAGGCATTAACTGGATGGTTTTAAGCAGGTCGGCTTCACCAAGTATAGAGGGAGTGTTCTTGATTTGTGCCATTGGAATTTCATTGGCTCCCATTGTAGTACTCTCTATACCTGCTTCCCGTTTATCGGAAAGTATTACTACTTCTTGCAGCTGATTATTACTGTTCAGACGGATGTTGAGAAGAGTATCTCTATCCAGCTCGAACCGGCTGTGAAGAGTTTCGTAACCCAGGTAAGAAAATGTCAGTTCGGCGTCTCCTTCGGGCAAGGTAAGGGTATAGAAACCGAAAGGATTGGTGGCAGTACCTGTGGAACGACGACTCTCAAGGATGTTGGCACCAATCAGCGTCTCGGAAGACGCCCCGTCTGTCACGTATCCGCTGATTGTGAATTTTCGGCTTGCGGGTTTCTGTGGCGTATGTCGTTTGTAAAGTAAAATATGCTTCCCGGATATTTCGAACTTGATAGGTTCTTTTTCAAAGACACGTTGCAGTACTTCCTGGATGGTCAGCTTCTCTACTTCAAGGGTGATGCGGCGGTTTAACTTCACTTCTTCTCCATAGATAAAGGAGAAGCCGGTAGCATTTTCCAACTGCTTTACCACGTTTTCAAGTGTGACATTACGGAAGTTCATACTCAGACGTACTTCTTTATTTTGTGCATAAAGCGAATTGGTTAAAAGAACCACACACATCAGAAGTGTGGCTCTGATGTGGTGGTGTGAACAGTTTGTAGAATAGTACATTGTAGTTTAGTTAAGCTTAGTAATGATAATAGTTTCGTTTGTTTGAGTATATGTAAAGTTACCTGCTGCATATTTCAGCAAGTCGAGGATTTGTGTCAGATCTTCACCATCCTGGAAGGTAGCAGTCATGCGATAGTTCTTCAGGCTTTCGTCTTCAATGCTTATCTTCGTATGGAATCTTTTGGAAAGTTGGCGGACAATCTCCTGAAGCGGTTGCTGGTGGAATTCCAAGACCTCATGCTTCATAAGTGGTGCTTCGATATGGGTATCAGCTGGTGCGGGTGCTGGTTTGGGTGCTGAAGGAAAGATGGCATAATAGGCTGCCCAACTTGCTACGCACAACACGACCACAGCAGCAGCGCTGGCGGCACGTAACCAAAGTCTACGCAGACTGCGATGTTTACGCATGCGTGCTTCCATTTTTTGCCAACTGTTTTCTGCCAGGTAGCGTCCGCGTGGTGAACGGGTAGACGCAATCAGCTTATTCAGTACCTTGTCAATATCCTCGTTGTTAACTTTCATCTTTTATTTATTTGGCAACTAACTGTAGTGTTAGTTGGGATTGTTTTACCTCTTTATCATCAGGTGTACAGATCAGATATATTTCACTGGAATTCTTTATCATCTTTGGATAAATACGGATGCGGGCAGTAGCTGACTTCTTTTTTGCCGGAATTACCACTTTCGTATCCAAAAGTTTGAATACTGGTTTTTCTCCGGGATTCCATTTACCCATGAGTTTTACTTCTCTATCCACATCTTTCTTATCGGCAGCGATAATCTTAATGCTGATATCCTGTTCATCTGTCTTTTTATCCAAAGTATAGTTTTCTTTAATTTTGTCGAATCCTACATATTCATTCGGATACTTGTCGTTACTGTTACTACATGCGCTCAGACAGAGCAGGAACAGCAATAAGCTTGTTCCTTGTTTACAAATCATTTTCATAAGTCTAGTTCGTTTAGTTTTCATAGGTAAAGACAGGGATATTTGAGAAACTCCCTACGCTTATGTTGCAAAATAATGTTAATATGCAAGTGAAGAATGAAGAATTTAGCTACGCACACACTCCGCATGGTAATTCTTCATTTATGTAAGTAACATTTCTTTCAGTCGCGTAATTGCTTTTTGTAGTTGGGCATCTACGGTTTTTACACTGATTTCCAGTTCTTCTGCTACTTGTGCATAACTTTGTTTTTCTTCGCGTATGCGGATGAATACTTCACGGCAACGTTCGGGCAGACGGTCGAGGGCTTTAACATAGCGTGCAAAAAGCTCATCGCTGATAAGGACTTCTTCGGGAGAATTAGCCTGATCGGAAGGCTCGGGTAGTTGTTCGGAAGTTTGTGTGGTATGTCTACTCTCTTTTTCCAGATAGTTGAGTGACGCATTTTTGGTTAGGATAAAGCAATAATCTTCTATATTATTAATTTCCGGTAGCTTGGAACGTTGTTCCCATAGGCGCATAAAAACATCGAGTACTATTTCTTGTGCCCAGTCTTCATGCTTTACGTAATAATAGGAAATGCGAAACAGGCGATCATAACATAAGTTATAGAAATCATGAAAAGCTCGTTCAGAGTCTTCCTCTTTCATTTGACGTAAATATCGTCTGACTTCTTGTTCGGTCATGTTCCTATTCTCTGATTGTTGGCAAAGATAGAATTTTTAGGTGAAATATCCCAAGCATTTATTGATTCGAGAATGTCTTTAGTTATTCTTCAATAAACATCAGGTCGCTCATAATGTCGTCAGAAACAAAAATACCTTTGCGAGTAAGGCAAAAATGGTTGTTTTGCATTATCAGTCTGCCATCCTGCAAGTGAGGTGTAGCTATCTCTTGAAAGTATTTCCAGAGTTCAGTGCCGAAGTATTGTTTAATATGTTCGGGAGATACCCCCCATACGGTTCGCAATGAGGTCATGATATACTCATTGTAGCGGGTATTCAGATGTAATTCTTCTATTTCGTAGGAACGGTTATCGGTTTCGATGGAGTTTATATATTTTTCCAGTGAAGACACATTCCATTCTCTTGTCATGGTATCAAAGGAGTGCGCCGAAGGTCCGCAACCTAGGTAAGGAATACCCTTCCAATAGGAAGTGTTGTGGCGGGAATACATACCGGGTTTGCAGAAATTGGAGACTTCGTAGTGTTCGTAACCGGCGGCGCTAAAAGTATCTATCAGAGTGGAGAAGAAGCGTACACTACTATCTTCGTCTACTTCACAGATGTGATGGGCTTGAAGCATTTCGTAGATGCGGGTTCCTTTCTCGTAAGTCAGATGATAGGCTGAGATATGTTCTATGTTGAGGCTGACAGCTTGATTGAGGTCACACTGCCAACGCTCGTCTGTTTCACCGGGCAGACCGTAAATCAGGTCGATACTGATATTCTGAAAACCCACCTGACGGCAACGTTTTACTGCTTCTATGGCTTGCATGGCGTTGTGTCGGCGGTTCAATAACTTTAGAGTGGTGTCATCAAAAGTCTGAATGCCCATGCTGATACGGTTGAAAGGCAGGGTACGCAGCATGGTTACATACTCTTCTGTTAAATCATCGGGATTAGCCTCGAGAGTGATTTCTTTAACGGTATCTATCCCATAAACTTCTCCGATGGTTTCAAAAACTTGTCGGAAGTCCTCCTCGGCAAGTTGCGAAGGAGTGCCGCCACCAAAGTAAATGGTTTCTATAGCTTCTCCTTTCAGATAATCTTTACGCATCCGTAGTTCTTGGCATAAGGCCTGAATGTAACGCTGTTTCAGTTCGCTACGTGTAGTAGAGTAAAAGTCGCAATAGATGCAACGAGTCTTACAAAAAGGGATATGTATATAGATGCCTGCCATAACTGATGTTGAATATTCGTTGCAAAAGTAAGCTTTAGACTGAAGAAAAAGGAATTTTAGTGATGGTTTTCAGTGAATTTGTGAAACATGTTTTAGTTTTTTTGAGTATGTTTGCAAATATAAATAAAATAGTGTTATTAAAAATTAATATTATGAGGGCGAAATTTCTATTTCTTCTCTTTGGACTTTTCTTCTCTGTTTGTCAGGCAAGTATCTTGCCTCTACCGCTTTCTGGCGCATTCAAAACCTTACCTACTTTAAATAATATGCCGAATAAAGATGTACAGTCTATCTATCAAGATAAAGATGGGTATATCTGGATTTCCACCCGGAATGGACTTTTTCAGTATGACGGATATTCTATAACATCTTATAAGTCTAATCTTTATAGTCCTGATTTGCTAACTAATAATAATATTTTCTGCACTGCCGAAGATGGCAACCATCGGCTTTGGATTGGTACTTATAGTGGGATGAATGTGCTGGATAAGCAAACAGGGATTATTCGTAAATTAAATAATCCTGAACTGGATGGAAATGGTGTGTCCTCTATTTTAGTAACTAGGAATAATCGTATCTGGTTTGGAACGGAGAGAGGGTTGCTTGAGTATCTGGTAGACAAGGACAGTTGTCTGTTGTACCGACCGGAAAATACAAACCAAGTATTTCCTTATACAACGGTTAAATCTCTATTTGAAGATGATCGGGGAGATATTTGGATTGGCACATGGAACAATGGGTTATTTCGCTATGAACAAAGCACCGGCAGGTTTTTGAAATACCCACAGATGAATTCGGGAAACTCGGCGCATGTTGTTTTCCAGGATAGCTATAAGCATATTTGGGTAGGTACCTGGGGATCAGGTTTACAACTCTTACATAATGCCTATGACCCGGAAAGAGTGTCATGGACCACTTTTCAGCATGATGATAAGTATCCTGCAAGTATTTCAGACAATTTGGTTTATGCAATTTCGGAAGATGTAGTTAACCGTTCTTTATGGGTGGGGACACGTAGCGGACTTAGTGTGCTTTCTTTGCAACAGGAACTCACTGCTACTGTGAGTTATAATAATTATTATTCTGATGTAGATTATGCAATTGCTAGTGATGAGGTTACTTCTTTAATGCGCGACCGGCAAGGTATTCTTTGGATAGGAATGATTGGAGGAGGGGTGAATATGGTTAATACACGTAAAGCGGATTTTGTTTTGGATGCTTTACCACAGGTGAAACAAAAGTTGAAAACAAACTCGGTTCGCAGTATGTTGGTTGATGATGAAGGACTGCTTTGGCTCGGTATCGGTACTAATGGATTTGGGGTGGAGAATAGAGAGAACGGTAGTTTTACTCATTTTACTCAAATACCGGAATTTGCTTCATTTACAGGTGTTTCTACTGTAATGTCTATCATGCAGTCGCCTACTACACGCCATATATGGTTTGGTATTTATAATGGAGGAGTTTTTGAATATGATAAATATGCTCCGGTCGGACAACGGGTGAAACTCTACAATGATTGGGATACTCCTTGGCTCACCAATTCATGCGTTTATGATATTTATGAAGATACAAGACGGAATCTTTGGTTTGCTACACGCCATGGAGTATCGGTACGCATGGCGGATGGTACGGCTTTGCGATTTGATTCTTTGCGGGCAGGAGAAGTAATGTTGAAAGATGTTGTTGCCATGCAAATAGTCGAGGGTAATAAAGGTGATATGTGGCTCGCTTCCAGTACCAACGGAGTGATTCGTATACAGGGACATGGCAATAGTTTAGGCGGGTATAAACTTTTCTTATATTTCACAGGGAACAAGAAATTGAATGGGAATAATGCCAACTGTATATATAAGGATGTTGACGGGCGTATTTGGGTAGGTACGGGTAATAGTGGATTAAACTTTTATGACGAGAAAAGCGATACCTTCTTGCCGGTGCATGCTACATGGAATCTGCCGGGAGATGCGGTAAACTGTATTCAAGGAGATGTTAATGGCAATCTTTGGCTAGGTACCAGTGTGGGTTTGGTAAAACTATCTGTTCCTCTCGATATGGAGAACATCACTTTTCGCCTATATACTACCGCAGATGGCTTGCAGGATAATATTTTTAACCGGGGGGCTTTCGCTTCTACGGATAAAGGTGAATTGTTGTTTGGAGGACATAAAGGGTACAATAGTTTTTATCCTGTCCGCCAAAAGGATCAAGACTTTTCATCACCGGCTGTGATAACTGATATTAAGATATTCAATCAGTCGTGGGAGGCATTAAAACTTGATGAACGCTCCCGAATATCTTATTTGTCGCCTGCTTTTACAAGTGAAATAGAATTGGACTATTGGCATAATAATTTTAGTATTGAGTTTTCGGCATTAGAGTATGCCAATCCGGAGCGTAACCGTTATGCCTATAAATTAGAAGGATTTGATGCGGACTGGCAATACACAGATGCATCGAAACGTTTTGCTTACTATAATAATTTGAAACCGGGTACGTACACTTTTTATTTAAAGGCATCCAATTCCAATGGAATATGGAATGATGAGTCCCGAAAGATGCAGGTGATTATATTGCCTCCGCCTTGGCGTACTTGGTGGGCTTACTCCATCTATATGCTCTTATTTTTGAGTATTGCTTATTATGCTTATTGTGTAGTGCGTAATCGTATCCGTTTACGCAATGCATTGCATCTGCAAGAGATGGAAAAGGCAAAGGTTGAAGAGTTGAATCATGCTAAATTGCAGTTCTTCACCAACATAACCCATGAACTGCTTACTCCACTGACCATTCTTTCGGCCTCAGTGGACGAGATGAAGCAGATAGCTCCCGGATATGAAGATCAGTACAAAGTGATGAGCAATAACATCAATCGTTTGATACGTTTGTTACAGCAAATTTTGGAGTTCCGCAAAGCAGAAACCGGGAACTTGAAGCTGCGTGTGTCCGAGGGAGACTTAGCGCAGTTTGTACAACGTAGTGTGGATAGTTTCCGTCCGCTGATTAAGAAGAAGGACATGCACTTCAATTTGTCTTGTTTTCCACAACCATTTAATGCTTATTTTGATCCGGACAAAATAGATAAGGTATTGTACAATTTATTGTCTAATGCTTCCAAGTACAACCGTCCGGGAGGAATCGTTAGTGTGGAGTTGGCGGAAGCTACTGATGGTTTTGCCCGTTTAATTGTGAAAGATAATGGTCCCGGACTTTCTCAGGAAGCTCAGAAGAATCTGTTCAAGCGTTTCTATGAGGGTGATTATCGGAAATTCAAAACAATTGGAACAGGTATCGGTTTGTCGTTGGTACGCGATTTGGTTAAACTTCACCATGGCACAATTACAGTAGAAAGCGAGGAAGGCTTGGGAACAGCTTTTATTGTAACGCTTCCCATACTGCCGTCAGTTTATGAAGCCGAAGAGATAGAGGCGGTAACAGCTGTTTTAGAAGAATCTGATTCTTCTGTTCGTTTTGTTGAGGCAACCGGAAAAGACGATGCCATTTCCGACGAACTTGATGAATCCGAAGAAGAAATCACAATAGCAGAGAACCGACATACCTTATTAATAGTAGAGGATAATGAAGACCTGTTACTGTTAATGGTGAAGCTTTTGGGAACGGAATATGGAATATATACGGCTACTAATGGCAAAGAAGCGATAACGATGGTAGAGCAGGAGGAAATAGACCTCATTGTCTCTGATGTTATGATGCCCCAAATGAACGGTATTGAATTCTGCCAATACATTAAGAATAACATAGATACCAGTCATATACCAGTCATCTTGCTCACAGCAAAGAATAAAGAAGAGGATAGAGTGGAGGCTTATGAGTCCGGTGCCGACGGCTTCATCAGTAAACCTTTTAATCTGAACGTACTTCATGCACGTATCGGCAACCTGCTGCGCAGTCGTCGGCGTGTAATAAAGGACTTCAAGAAGCAATTGGTGTTCGAAGCTAAGAATTTAAATTATACCACGCTCGATGAAGAATTCTTGCAACATGCCATTGACTGCATCAACCGTCATTTGGATGATGCCGAGTATGACCAAACGCAATTCTTGGAAGATATGCACACCACCAAGTCTACATGCTTCCGCAAACTGAAATCGCTCACCGGACTAACGTATGTTTCTTTTATCCGCAATATCCGTATGAAGGCTGCCTGCCGCATTATGGAGGAGAAAAAGAACGTCCGCATATCCGACTTGGCGTATGCCGTTGGGTATAATGATGCACGTTACTTCAGTAGCAGTTTCAAGAAAGAGTTCGGTATCCTTCCTTCGGAGTATATGGAGCGATTTACAACTGGCAACACAGTTATGAATGAGGAATAGATACTTTTCTCATAATTATCTTCTTACTATGATGTTCATGTAGAAAATTCATTCAAACCATGTAGAAGAATGGTCCATGCACCAATTCTCTACATGTTTGAAACCTTACATCCAAACTTTCCTTTTCCATCATCCTATGTTTGCACTGCGAACAGGGAAGGTATGCACTTCCTTTTTCGCAGTGAGTGTATTATGTGATTTTATTAATCATCTTAAATTTATATGATGGAAAAACAGAAGATTTCTGCAAGGGAAGGAATGAGCCGGGTATTTTATACTTTGGCTATCTGCATGGCCCTTATTCTGAACGTTCAGTTTACGAACGCTCAAAAAGCAACTATCAATGTAAGAGGTGTGGTGAATGATGCAATGGGACCGGTTATCGGTGCCAGCGTTGTAGAAAAAGGTAGCACCGGAAATGGAACTATTACCGATATGGACGGTAATTTCTCTCTTAAAGTACCTTCAAATGGTACATTAATAATTAGTTTTATCGGTTATAAGACACAGGAAGTTCCTGTTGCTGGCAAGTCATCTTTTACTATCAACATGGTGGAGGATAGTGAAATGCTGGATGAGGTCGTTGTTGTAGGTTATGGTACAATGCGCAAGAAGGATTTGACTGGTTCGGTTGTACAAATCAATCCTTCAAAGATAGCTGACTCGAACCCTGCATCCGTACAAGATGTGTTGCGTGGTACTCCAGGCTTGCAGATTGGTTACGATGCTTCTGCTAAAGGTAGTGATGCCTCCATACAGTTGCGTGGCAAGAACTCGTTGGGTACTGATGCCAAGCCGATGATTGTATTGGATGGCATGGCTTTCTACGGTGAACTTTCAGAAATCAATCCGGATGATATCGGTCAGATTGACGTATTGAAAGATGCTTCTTCTGCTGCTATTTACGGTGCCAAGGCTGCTGCTGGTGTCATCATCATCACTACCAAGAAAGGTAAACAAGGAAAGCCTGTCATCAATGTAGGCGCTAACTTGGCTATTAATAAGAAGTCAGCTTATCGTGACTATTACAATGCTGCTGGTTATTTGGGGTACCGTCAAGACTGGTATAAGATGGTGAATACTTATGGACTGGGCGAGAACGGACTTTATGGCTACTATAATGTGAAGGCAAAAGATGGAAGCGGCAACATGAGTGCTGCTTATCCGCAAGGCTATTATGATAACCCTACAAATATGACAGCTGCGGAGCAGAATGCTTGGGCTTCTGCTGCAGGTGTGAGTGGTTTCGGACCTTCTGATGGCGAATCCATGCTTAGCTTGTTTGCACGTCGTCTGACGATGGATGTTTCTCCGCTGGTATTCAAAAATTTTCTGGCCGGTAATACTTTTGATTGGTACGATGCCACTTTCCGTACCGGCTTGAATCAAGATTATAATGCTAGTATTTCAGGTGCAACTGATAATATCAACTACTATTTGTCTTTTGGTTACATGGACAATGAAGGGGCTGTACAAGGTAATGAGTATCACGCTTTCCGCTCGAATATGAAGATTAATGCCAAGATTACCAATTGGTTGGAAGTAGGTGCGAATGTGAACTTCCAGGACCGTTCCGACGGTGATATCCAAGTGTCATTGAAAAACGACTATTGGGATCCAAATATGTTACGTAACTCTCCTTACGCTTCTATGTATGACGAAAATGGCGGTTATGAGCAATACCCTATGTCGGGTGCCGCTACGAACGGTGGTTACAACTACTACTTCGATCGTCAGTACTATGACTTGGAAAAAGGATATACCGTATTAAACACCATCTTCAATGCTAAGGTTACATTGCCTTTGGGTTTCACTTATCAGTTCAACGCTGCTCCGCGTTATGAATGGTTCAATGACCGTTATTTTATGTCGGCTGATCTTCCTGATGCTTCTGCTGCCAGCCGTGGTGTGAATCGTGGATGGGCTAAGAAGTTCGACTGGAACTTGAATAATACCATCACTTGGGATCGCACTTTCGCTGATGTTCACCATTTTACCGTGACATTGGTTCAAGAAGCCGAAGATCATCGTTACTGGAGCGACAACATCAATGCTCGTAACATTACACCGAGTGATGCGCTTGGGTTACACTATACGAATGGTGCTAACAAGGAACAGAGTTCTTTTTCTACCAAAGATACGCACTACACTGCCGCTTCTTATTTGGGACGTTTGTTCTATAGCTTCAACGACCGCTACATGTTTACCGGTACATTTCGTCGCGATGGGTACGCAGGTTTCGGTGCCAAGAATCCTTGGGGTAACTTTGGTTCGGTAGGCTTAGGCTGGACAGTTTCGAACGAGAAATTCATGGAAGGCACTAAGGAGTGGATGGATATGCTTAAACTACGTGTTTCTTGGGGTACCAACGGTAACCGTGAGTTTGGTGACGTGTACAAAACGTTGGCCAACCTGAACTTGGGTGGTACTGGTATGGTTTATGTTAACAATGGTACTTCAACGGTGATTAACCCTTTATATATGGATCGTTTGGCTGCTCCCAATCTGCAATGGGAAAAGACACAATCCTGGAACTTCGGAGTGGATTTCTCGGTATTGGGTGATCGCTTGACCGGTACACTGGATTACTATTTCAAGAAGACTACTGATATGATTATGGGACAGCGTCTGCCGAGTTTCTCAGGTTTCAATACTATTACTTCTAACTTAGGTGAAGTGCAGAACAGCGGTTTTGAAATATCTTTGAACTCTACCAATATCCAGACGAAAGATTTTGTATGGAATACTTCAGCAGGTTTCTCTATCAATAAGAACCGTATCAATCATATTTATTACGACTATGATGAAAATGGCGTAGAACGTGACGATACTTCAAATGGTTGGTACATCGGACAGCCTATAGGTACCATCTGGTATTACGAAACCAACAGTGTTTGGCAGAATACTCCCGAAGATATTGCCTCTGCTGCTTTGGTTGGCCAGAAGCCGGGTGATCCGAAAGTTGTGAATCGCTATACAGAAGACGATAAGATTTTGGAAGACGGTACCCGCGTGCCGGTTTACAATGATAAAGATAAAACTTACCTTGGCACCACAGCTCCTCCCATTTATTGGAACTTGCGTAATGACTTCACCCTATGGAAAGATTTGACTTTCTCATTCTCGCTCTATTCTTATATGGGACATAAAAGTACAAACGGTTACTGGCTGAATCAGGACAATGGCGGTTCACAAGTACTTAATGGTTTCAATATGCCTGAGAAAGAATATTGGACGCCCGACAACCCAACTAACAAATACTGCCGTTTGAATGCTGTAGGCCCGAATACAGGCTTGGCTTCCGGTGTGGACAAACTTTATAATCGCAACTTTGTCCGTTTGGATGACATCACTCTTGGCTATACATTGCCTCAGAGGTGGACGAAGAAATATATGATTGATAAGGTTCGTGTGACCGCAAGTGTCAAGAATGTTTGCACTATCTCCGGTTGGGAATATGGTGACCCTGAAACAGGCGGTTTGGCTACCCGTACCTTTAACTTTGGTTTGAATATAACACTCTAATAACTGAAAGACAATATGAAAAAGATGAATAAATTAGTAAAGGGATGCATGATTTTGGCATCAGCAGCGATGCTGACAGGCTGTTCGGACAGCTTTCTGGAACAAGATCCCTTGTCATTCTATAATCCGGGAAATACTTACGTTACAGAATCCGGTTTACGTTCGGCAATGGCTATGTGTGACCTGGGACTTAAGGAGATGTTGATGGATGGTAATGGTAACGTGCTTCCAATAGCTTCGCTCTATTTTATGACTGATATAGGCTTGTATGCAAAGACTGATGCCGGTTTTTTCATGGACGATTTCGCCAACAAGATTACGCCGACCAACGGTATGAAGGGTGGTGGTGACGAGAACTCTATGAGCCGTTTCTGGGATCGTGGCTGGGTAAGTATCAAATTTGCCAATACAGTGCTTTCCTATGTAGACAAGGTGCAAGGGTTGGATGAGAAAGTACGTAATGAGTATAAAGGGCGTGCCTACTTCCACCGTGCTTATGGCTACTATCATCAGGCATTGTTGTTTGGTGACATTCCTTTGGTGACGAAAATTATCGAGGTGCCTAAGCAAAACTATAAGTCAACAAGTAAGGAAGCTATCTTCCAGATGTTGGTGCATGATTTGGAATTTGCCGTTCAAAACGTACCGGCGCAAAAAGATATACCTTATATGGGTACGGTGAATCAGGAAGCTTGTATGCAACTGCTTATTAAGTGCTATCTTGTAACGGGTGAGTATAAGAAAGCAGAAGATATGGCTACTGATTTGATTAATAACCATGGCTTGAAGTTGATGGAAGCTCCGTTCGGTTCATTTGTTACGGGTAACAGCAGTACGTTGCCTGTACAGAGAAATGTGGTTTGGGACTTACATCGTGGTGAAAACGTATCTATTCCTGAAAACAAGGAAACTATTATGCCAATCTTGAACTTTCACAGCCAAAGTTGGATAAACTATCCGTTAATGCGTGCCATGTGTGTACACTGGTCTAACAGTGTCATCATGGATCCCCATAAGTTAAGTGCACCTACATACAACTATGCACGTACAGATGGTAAGTATAACGAAGAGTTGGACTGGGTACGTGCTTTAGGACGCGGTATAGGTTGTTTCCGTACTTCCTATCATTACAATAAGACTATTTGGCGTTATGACGGTGAGGAGGATACACAGGACTTACGCCACAACCGTGCTATGGGAAACTGGGTAGAAATGGAAGATATTAAATATAATAATCCTGCCTCAGCATTCTATGGTCAGAATATGACGCTCTATGCTCCTGAAGACTGGATAAGCGAAGATGGCAAAACTGAGGTTAAAAAGGGTGACTTGCTTTGCCTCGATACGATTCGCAGTTGGTATCCTACTCCAATATATAAGGTATATATTAAAGATGCTGCGGCTGAAGAAAACAAGAATGCCAATCAGTTTAACGGAGCTACTAAAGGTAATTCCTGTTCTAATGGCGATCTTTATTTGTTCCGTCTTGCAGAGACTTATCTGCTTCGTGCAGAAGCTAAATTCTATCAAGGCAATACAAGCGGTGCGGCTGAGGATGTAAATGTTGTTCGTCGTCGTGCCAATGCCAAGAAGGAGTTTACTACTGTAACGATTGGTGACATCTGCGACGAACGTGCACGTGAACTTTATTTGGAAGAATGGCGTCAACCCGAATTGACTCGTATTTCTTGGTGCTTAGCACGTAGCGGTCAGCCGGACGAGTGGGGCGAGACTTACGACTTGGCTACTTGGGATAAACAGACCGGTACCGATTTGAATGGCGGTAGCTATTGGTACAAACGTTGTACGAAGTACAGTTTGTTTAATCGTGGTCCGATATTCTCAGGTAAACAACTTAACTATCAGGTTGATAAACGTAATCTGTTCTGGCCTGTTCCCAATTCGGCCATTACAGCTAATATCGGTGCTGCACTTCGTCAGAACTACGGTTATGACGGCTATGACGCATCTGTTGAAATGTGGACTAAGTGGGAAGATGCTGTTGCCGATGAAGACAAAGTGAATTAGAGGTAATTGCAAATATTCAATGGGTATTACTTTATAGTGGAAGCGGGGCGGCCTTATCGCTTGAGGCATAGCCTCGCTTCCTTGCTGTTAGGAATGTCAAGTTGTTATTAATTTATAATGAATTGAGTATGAATACAAAGTTTTGGGCTTTGCTGAGTTTGGCTGTCTGTTTGGGAACATTTTCATGCAGAGCACAACAATTGAAAAACGACAATAGGATCGGTTATATAAAGAATGATTGGAAAGATAATTCGGGTAACTATATTAATGCGCATGGCGGTGGTATACTTTCTTATAATAATAAATACTACTGGTTCGGTGAGCATCGCCCTGAAAAGGGCTTCTCTACACAGGTAGGGGTGACTTGTTATTCTTCCGAAGATTTGAAGAACTGGAAATATGAAAGTGTGGCTTTGGCAGTCTCAGAAGATAAAGGTTCGGATATAGAGCGGGGATGTATTATGGAGCGTCCCAAAGTGATATACAATAAGCAGACTGGCAAATTCGTCATGTGGTTTCATTTGGAACTGAAAGGCAAGGGGTATGGTCCGGCATATGCGGCAGTTGCGGTTAGTAATAAGCCTGAAGGACCGTATACTTTTATAAGGTCAGGACGCGTTAATCCGGGGAAATATCCTCTGAATATGTCAGAGGCACAACGTAGTATGGTCTGGGAAGATGATAAATATAAAGAATGGTGGACACCGGAATGGCGTAAGGCTATAGAACAGGGAATGTTTGTGAAACGCGATTTGCCGGGTGGACAAATGTCTCGCGACATGACCTTATTTGTTGATGATGATGGTAAGGCCTATCATATCTATTCCTCAGAAGAAAATCTGACGTTACAAATAGCCGAGCTGACAGACGATTATACCAATCATTCAGGAAAGTATATCCGTATCTTTCCCGGTGGACACAATGAAGCGCCTGCCATCTTTAAGAAAGGCAAAATATACTGGATGATAACCTCCGGCTGTACCGGGTGGGACCCCAATGCTGCCCGTTTATTTTCAGCCTCTTCTATCTGGGGACCGTGGACGCAACATCCCAATCCTTGCCGGGGTGTAGGAAGTGAAAAAACGTTTGCTTCACAAAGTACCTATATTCTGGAACTTCCGGGTGATAAGTATCTTTTTATGGCTGATATCTGGAAACCCAAAAGTCTGATGTATTCGGGCTATTTGTGGCTGCCGATTCAGTTTGATGAAGAAGGAAAACCTTATTTATACATGGAATGACAGATATTTACTCCCTTTTTGAATCATTTGTACCCTTTGGATAATATATGGATTGGGTATATTTGCAACAACAAAAAATAACTAATATCATGAAAACAAAAAAATATATCTGGCTACTCTTCATTGTAGCCTTGTTGGTACCTGCCCAAGTAGTATCAGCGAAGAAAAAAACAGAGAAAGATGTTTCCGATCGTGAGTTATGGACAAGTGTCCTTTATCAGATGGCTGCACCTGTGCTCAGCAATATGAGTGAAGGGCGTCTGCAAGAGAATATGCAGGTCGAACTAAGTCCCACATGGGACGGGCGTGACAAGCGGGTGACCTATATGGAATGCTTTGGACGGCTGATGTCCGGTCTGGCTCCTTGGCTCTCCCTGCCCGATGACGATACTGACGAGGGTAAACAACGCCGCCAACTCCGCGAATGGGCGCTGAAGAGTTATGCACAAGCGGTCGATCCCGAAAGTAAAGATTATCTGCTATGGCGTAAAGAAGGTCAGCCGCTGGTTGATGCTGCTTATGTAGCCGAGAGCTTCCTGCGTGGATTTGATGCTCTTTGGATGCCTCTCGATGACACAACCAAACAACGTTATATTACTGAGTTCTCACAACTCCGCCGGGTAGATCCTCCCTATACCAACTGGTTGTTGTTCTCTTCTACCGTGGAGTGCTTCCTTCGAAAAGCAGGGGCTCAAGCAGATCACTACCGTATAACATCGGCATTGCGTAAGGTCGACGAGTGGTATGTGGGTGATGGTTGGTACAGTGATGGTCCCGGCTTTGCCTTCGACTATTACAATAGTTTCGTGCTGCATCCCATGTATGTAGAGTGCCTTGAGGTGATGACCAATGCCGGAAAGAATAAGATATGGAATGTAAGCGGTGGCGATTTTCCCAAAGCAGTGAAACGCATGCAACGTTTCGGCATGATTCTGGAACGGTTTATCTCTCCCGAAGGTGCTTTCCCCGTATTTGGTCGTTCTATTACTTACCGTACAGGTACACTTCAACCGCTGGCACTGTTGGCATGGCGTGAATGGCTGCCTAAGGAACTACCCAACGGACAAGTACGTTCGGCTATGACGGCTGTTATCAAGCGCATGTTCGGTGATAGCCGTAACTTCAATGAGAAAGGCTTCCTGACATTAGGCTTCAATGGTTCGCAACCTAATATTTCCGACTGGTACACCAACAATGGCAGTCTTTATATGGCATCGTTGGCTTTCCTGCCTTTAGGACTTCCAGCCGATCATCCTTTCTGGACGGATGCGCCGCAGCCATGGACATCGAAGAAAGCATGGGGTGGCGAGGACTTCCCCAAAGATCATGCAATCTATGAATAAGCAGATAAGAAAGAAGAATAAGATGAAGTATATTGGTTTGTTTGTCGCCTTGGGCATGGTATGTAGCCATTCGCTTCATGCTCAAAGTATTACTCCTATTACCCCCAAAGCTCATTTGGTTGAGGTAGGGAAGGGGTATAGCCAGACTTCTGTCAATACTACTGTTTTTCGTAACAATTCATTGGTGACACAAGGAGACGAACAATACATCAGCTATTATGATGCAGACAGTTTTCTCGTCCTTGGAAAACGGAACTTGAATGCAGAGCAATGGACTTTGCACCGCACTCAGTATAAAGGTAATGTGAAAGATGCCCATAATATCATCAGCATGATGCTGGATGGGGCAGGTTATATTCACATAGCATTCGACCATCATGGCAATAAACTGAATTATTGCCGGAGTATTGCTCCCCACTCTTTGGAGTTGGGCGAAAAAGAAGTGATGATAGGAGAACC
>USLU01000037.1 GCA_900555635.1 uncultured Bacteroides sp. | reverse complement strand
CTACAGCGGAACCGATTACACCTGCTACGTTCGGACCCATAGCGTGCATCAACAAATAGTTGGTCGGATCGTATTCCAAACCTACAACTTGTGAAATACGGGCAGAGTCGGGTACTGCGGATACACCGGCGTTACCGATGAGCGGATTGATTTTGTTATCTTTTCTCAAGAAGATATTGAAAATCTTCACGAATATTACACCCGAAGCAGTAGCGATGATAAATGACAATGCTCCAAGAGCAAAGATCTTGATAGAATCAAAAGTCAAGAACTCGGAAGCCTGAGTAGAAGCACCCACAGTAAGACCAAGCAGAATGGTGATAACGTCAATCAACGGACCACTTGCAGTGTTAGCCAAACGACGAGTTACTCCACTTTCTTTCAGGAGATTACCGAAGAACAACATTCCCAACAAAGGCAAACCGGATGGTACAAGGAATGTGGTAAGCAGCAAACCTACAATCGGGAAAATTACTTTCTCAGTATGAGAAACCGCACGCGGTGGTTTCATACGGATAAGACGTTCCTTCTTGTTGGTAAGTAAACGCATGATAGGCGGTTGTATTACAGGTACCAATGCCATGTATGAATAGGCTGATACCGCAATAGCTCCCATCAGATTAGGTGCCAGCTTGGATGAAAGGAAGATAGCCGTCGGACCGTCTGCGCCACCAATAATACCAATTGCACCGGCTTGCATAGGATCGAAACCAATTTCAAGCGCAATCATGTATGCACCGAAAATACCGAACTGTGCAGCAGCACCAATCAACATCAACTTGGGGTTAGAAATCAGTGCCGAGAAGTCAGTCATGGCGCCGATACCAAGGAAGATGAGTGGTGGATACCATCCGGACGTTACTCCTTGATACAAGATGTTAAGTACAGAACCTTCTTCATAGATACCGACTTTTAGTCCGGCGTCCATGTTAAAAGGAATGTTACCGATAAGTATACCGAAACCAATAGGGATCAGTAGCATCGGTTCAAATTCCTTGGCAACTGCCAAGTATATGAAAAATAAGCCGACTAGAATCATCACAATATGTCCCACCGTTGCATTGGCAAAACCTGTGTATGTCCAGAAGTCTGCTAGGTTATTCATTAAGAAATTAGTAAATTCTCCCATATTATTCAATAATTACAAGGTCATTACCTTCGAGAACGGAATCTCCTTTATTTACATTAATAGCGGTAATTGTACCGTCTTTATCGGCATTGATATTGTTTTCCATCTTCATCGCTTCAAGGATGATGATCGTTTGTCCTTTCTTCACAGCATCACCCACTTTAACTTTGATTTCGAGGATAACACCTGGAAGTGGAGATTTAACGCCTGACTTACCGCTAGAAGGAGCAGCAGGTTTAGCTATCGGAGTTACAGGAGCTTGGGCGGGAGCTGTAGGATTAGTTACCGGACGAACAACCGGTTTGGCAGCTACCTTCGGAGTCTTTTCCATTTCCACATTATACGGAGTACCGTTCACTTCTACGTGGGCAATGTTGTCTTCAATATCTCCAATGGTCACTTTATATAAGTTACCGTTGATTTTATATTTATATTCTTTCATCGTTTTATTTGTTATTAAAGGTGACTATTTTCTGGGATTTTCGCGTAATGTGTAAATCTTCGAGCTCCACGGTGAGTAGGTACGTTTTACGCGTGTAATGGTAAGAATGGTTTCTTCCATATCGTGTACATCGTTTTGCATTTCGTGCAAAGCCATGCCGATAGCGGCGTAAACTTCGCCCGGAACTTCACCTAATTGCTTTTCTTTAGCTTCTTTCTTGTCGGTGATACCCTTAACTTTCATAGCATTGCGCTTGCTGAGGTTGACAGATATTCTTCCGATAGTCTTGAAGGAAATGTAAAGAAGAATCAACCCTACAAATACTACACTCATTGCAGAAATGGCCATACCGATACCTACTCTGTCCTGTTCTGCAAACTTTTCCATTTTGACATTCTTGTCCATGGTCTGGTTATTAGTGCTTGGAGTTACGTATTTATCTGCGCTTCCACCTTTTACTTCCCATTCGTCTGCTGCATCGCTTACACGTGCATAAGATTGGTCAGCTTTCAACGTACCGGCCGGGATGGTAACCTGGTCGAGCAATTTGCGACCGGAGTCATACAAGCCAATCCAGTTGGAGTTGAGAGTGTCGAGCTTGAAGCTGGTATGGAAAGTACCACGTCTTGGGTTTGCATCGGCCCAAAACAGAGCGTGCTGACGAGGTTTAACCAAAGTCAAAACGTCACCTTTCGGGATGAAATAGGTAATGGTATCGCCCGGAGTGCTGCTGACTCTCAGCAGGCAAGCCGCGAGATCGGCACTACCAAATGATCTATTGAATATTTCAATCCATGCGCTATGTATTCCATAGTCGTCCTGAAAGTTGCCTTCATTATTGACAAGCACCTCATTCAGTACTAACTTGTTGTTAGATTTCTGTTCTTTACAGGAACTTAAACCTAACGTCAGCAGCACGGCAAAGAATATTCCGATTGTTGTTTTATCCATAATCGTTCTTGTTTTAATTTAAAAAGCTTGATTACAAAGGAATATTACCATGCTTCTTAGCTGGGTTAGTCAATTTCTTGGTTTGCAGTTGTTGCAAAGCGCGAATCACGCGGAAACGAGTGTTACGCGGTTCGATAACGTCATCGATATAACCATATTTAGCTGCGTTATAAGGATTAGCAAACAACTTCGTGTATTCAGCTTCTTTTTCAGCAAGGAATGCAGCAGGATTTTCCTGGGTTTTAGCTTCCTTAGCATACAATACCTCTACTGCACCTGCACCACCCATAACGGCGATTTCGGCAGTAGGCCATGCATAGTTCATGTCACCACGCAATTGCTTACAGCTCATTACGATGTGCGAACCACCATAAGACTTACGCAAAGTAACAGTTACTTTAGGTACAGTAGCTTCACCGTAAGCATACAGCAACTTAGCACCGTGCAAGATTACAGCATTGTATTCCTGACCTGTACCAGGAAGGAATCCCGGAACGTCAACCAATGATACGATAGGAATATTGAAAGCATCGCAGAAGCGAACGAAACGTGCAGCTTTACGAGAAGCATTGCTATCGAGCACACCTGCCAAGTACTTAGGCTGGTTGGCAACAATACCTACAGACTGACCGTTGAAGCGGGCGAAACCGATAATAATATTCTTTGCGTAATCTTTTTGGATTTCGAGGAACTCACCGTTGTCTACGACTGCACTGATAATTTCGTACATATCGTAAGGCTTGTTCGGATTATCGGGAATAATTTCATTCAATGAGTCTTCCAGACGGTCGATGGGATCTGTGCAGTCTACTAGCGGAGCTTCTTCGAGGTTATTCTGAGGAATATAGCTCAAAAGAGTGCGGATCAGTGCCAATCCTTCTTCTTCTGTCTTAGCAGTGAAGTGAGTAACACCCGATTTAGTGGAGTGTACGCTTGCACCACCCAGGTTTTCCTGAGTAACATCTTCACCTGTTACAGTCTTAACAACTTTCGGGCCGGTAAGGAACATGTAAGAAGTACCTTCCATCATTAATGTAAAGTCCGTCAATGCCGGAGAGTAAACAGCACCACCTGCGCAAGGACCAAAGATTCCGGAAATTTGAGGAATCACACCTGAAGCAAGGATATTGCGTTGGAAGATTTCAGCATAACCAGCCAAGGCATTGATACCTTCCTGGATACGTGCACCACCCGAGTCATTGATACCGATACAAGGTGCACCCATCTTCATGGCCTGATCCATGATTTTACAGATCTTCTGAGACATTGTTTCAGACAAAGAACCCGCAGTAACGGTAAAGTCTTGTGCGAAAATATAAACCAAACGGCCATCGATAGTACCGCAACCGGTTACTACACCGTCACCGGGATAGTGGCTTTTTTCCATGCCGAAGTTGGTACATCTGTGTTCAACGAACATGTCCATTTCTTCGAAACTACCTTCGTCGAGAAGCATAGCTATGCGTTCGCGAGCTGTATATTTACCTTTCTCGTGTTGCTTGGTAATTGCCTTCTCACCACCACCAAGGCGTGCAGCTGTACGGCGGTCAATAAGCTCTTTAATTTTTTCAAGTTGATTACTCATCTTCTTATAATATTTTGTTATTTACTATATACTTATTTATAAGTTTACACTTCGTAAATCTTATGGCTTTTCGCAAAGTTCAGTTAATACACCGAGTGTAGATTTCGGATGCAGGAATGCGATGTTTAATCCTTCGGCACCTTTACGAGGAGCTTTGTCGATGAGGCGGATACCTTTTCCTTCAACTTCAGCAAGTGCATTGGCTACACCGTCTTCTACAGCAAATGCCAGGTGGTGCATACCACCGTTGCCATTATTTTTCTCAATGAATTTAGCGATAGCGCTTTCGGGTGAAGTCGGTTCAAGTAGTTCAATCTTTACATCACCTACTTTTAGGAAGGCAGTTTTTACTTTCTGATCTTCTACTGTTTCAATGCTGTAGCATTTCAGACCTAAAACGTTTTCGTAATACGGAAGGGCCTCTTCAATGCTGGTAACAGCAATGCCCAGATGCTCAATGTGTGAAATCTTCATAACGATATAAATTAGTGTTAATACTGTTTTTCTTCGTAAAGACAAAAAGCAGCACAAAGAAAGAAATTTATTCCAAAATAAAGAAATTTTTCATCAATTAATTCTTCCGTAATTGAAGTTTAGAAAGCTTTTTTAGACTTTTGATAGATTGCCCTTCTTTTCATAGCCAACTTTTATCCTATGTGTGGGTTTGTTCTATTTAGCCAAAGATTAACGGTCAACATATTAAAGATAAATAGAGGAGTGTATCGTTCTAAATACAGCTTTGCCTCATCTAATTTATCACTGAGCCTAATCATTTTCTTCGTCTTTCAGTTGAGGGCTCTTCGGGGGACGAGTGTGGGCTGTACAGCCCTCTTGTGGCAACTGTTCAGCCTGCAACTGAAAGACGAAGAAAATGATTAGGCTTCAGAGAATTATATATGATACATAATTATAAAACAAACAAAGCAAATGTACATTTCTATTCTATGTTTCTGTTCAAAAGCACTGAGATAATTGCCGAACCCCCTCAAATGTCATGTTAATAGAAGTTATTTTGTTATATTTGGGAAAACTTGCAAAAAAGAGATGAAACAGACTATATATAAGGGAATTATAATAGTAAACACCCCAATAATTACTTTGAAAAGCGTGCTGGCAATCGTTTGCCGTCACACTGCTAACACTGTTGCCAACACGAATTAACTAGTTATTCTTGAGTATATTAATTGCAGCAGTGATGGAGTGCTGGCAAGTACATCAATAACTTGAAGTTAATATAATGTTTTGTTTGGGCTCTGTATTATGCTAAAAATGGAGTAAATGGGAATAATGCGTGATTAATTATTCTTTATTTGTGATTATAATGCAAAATAGGTAATATGTAATTACACAAAAGCTGTAGTAGATACAACTTGGTGATTAAGATTTATGTAAATTGAAATTTTCGAATAGAGATTGAAGTAGTATTTTTAAAAATATACTTTTCTGTTCTATTCCTTTGTGCTTATCGTACTTTAGCTCGTCTTTTATGAAATATATTTTAAGAAATATTTTCTACGCTTGTAACGGGAAACCGTTACAAATCGACTGCTTATCAGTGGAAAACATTATTATTTAAATAAATTCTTTGCTTTTTTATTGTAATCTGATTTGTTATTTTTATATTTGCTGGCAGTTAAACGAATAAAGGTTAAACAATAATTGCCGTATCTAAAAATAATGTTAATCGATTTGCGGATAAAAAAGATTGCGTAATTGCGATAGATGTGGGTAGTATATGTATAAATTATTGTTTGATGTTTAGGCGTAAATATATAGAATGTATTTTCCAATAAGGAAATATCATATTTTACATAACACATGTTTTACTAATACAAAAAAATTACGATTATGAAAAAGAAACTCATGATGGTAGCAGTGCTTCTAGGGGCTTTGACGCTGGGAGCTTGCGTAGATGACAATGAATCGCAATCTGTAACAGATGTGCGCAATGCCAAGGCTGAGCAGTTGAAATCAATTGCTGCAATGAATAATGCTGAAGCACAGGCAAAAATTATTTATGCTGAGGCTGATGCGAAGATTAAGGAACAAGAAGCCGCATTGAAAAAAGCACAAGCTGATAAGGCTGCTGCCGAAGCTGAGGTTGCAAAATTGAAAGCACAAATGGATGCTGCAGCTTATGATGCAGAATTAGCAGCAAGATTAGCTCAAGCAGAAAAGAAAAAGGCGAATGCAGAAGCTAAATTGGCGTCAATTCAAGGTGAAGCTGAAAAATATCAATTGGAACTGAAAGCACGTATTGCGGTATTACAGAAGGAATTGTTGGTTGCACAGAATAAGTTGACTAATGCGCAGGATAAAGCAGAGAGTGCTGAAATGGCGCGTTTAGAGACATTAGCCAAGAAATATGCAACTCTTCTTTATTCATTGACAGAAGAAAAAAATAATCTTGCAGATCTCAATGCCACTAAGTTGAAGATGGAAGCTGATTTAGCTAACTGGAAGGTTGAAAAGGAAAAGACTGTTGCTGCAAATAAGATTACTATCGAATTGATTGATAAAAAAATTGCTTACTATAAAGAGTATGAAAACTATACTGAAGATTTGGTAGGATTGAAAAATGCAATGGAATTGAAATATGCTGAATATTGGAAGTCAAATGAAGAGGTAAATGCTTTATGGCAGAAATATAATAATGCATCTAATGAAGCTTCTGCTGATGAAACTTTAGCAAAACAACTTGAAGATATAAAACAACTTGATTTGGTTGTTTTCTTTACAAACAAATGGGATTATTCTGTTGGAACAATATATTTTGGTAACTATTGCCCGATCACTAAATTTGAAAAGGTAATTGGTGAAGCCCAAATAGAGAAAGGTGATTATAAGCTTCCCATTGACTCTCTTGCTTTAGAAATTGAGGCTCAAGATTTGAGACTTTTGAAAGTGGAGGTAGATAAAGCAATTGCTGGTTTGGATATTAAAGGGTTGACGGATGCTATTGATAAAGCCAATGATGGAACTAAGGCCAAGTTAGAAGCTGCTAAGAAGGCTACAACTGCTGCAGAAACTGCTTATAAAGCTGATGCTACAAAAGAACAGGCTTATCGTGATGCAATTGATGCTGAGAATCTTGCACAAAATGCTTATGATAATTCTGTAAAAGCACTTGATGATGCTAAGACTGATAAGGCAAATCTTGAAAAATACTTTACACTAGTTTCTGCCAATACTGCTAATTTGAAAAAAGCAGTTGATGAGTATAATGATGCAATTCGTGCTACATTTGCTCCTGTTGCTGAACTTAATTTTTCTTATCAGGATAAGCAAAAGGTTGCTAGCGATTTGTGGGCTGAATATTCGGCTATGTCTTCTATATGTAATGGTTATGGAGAAAGCCAAATGACTTTGGCAGAAATGCTCTGTAAACAGTATGGATATAAGAACTTTACTGGTCAAGGTTCTATGAATTATGAGGACTGGTTTCAAAACCCGGATGGTTCTTGGAGCAGTAGCATTTATTCTCAAAACGTAGATTTGAATATTTGGAATCTTGTTATTGTACAAAATCAAGGTAATTTAAAGGGTGCTGAGGCTATTCAAGTAATTATTGAATCTTATGAAGCAGAGAAAGCTAAACTAGAAAAACAGAATGCCAATTATGCTAAGGTAACTAAGAAAGAGCAGGCTATTGCTTTGAAACAACAAGAAATTGATGGATTGTCTGCTATTATTGAAGTTATCGAAATTCAGATGAATCAAGCTAAAGCTACCTTGGATGCTGCTATCAAAGCTGCAACTCCTGCTGAATAACCCCTAATATTAACGGCATTAAAAATTAAAAGTAACATGAAAATAAAAAGACTTTTACTATTAGCCGTTATGCCCATGATGTGTCTTGCAGTGAATGCACAAGAAAAAAGTTGTAGCAAAGATTTCACTCCGAAGAAAGGTGATTTCACACTGGCAGCAACTGTAGGATACAATAGCTACGCAAGCGTTACGGCCCCTTCGGGTTTGTTGACGGACTATGAAGTTGCGGCTCTCTCCACCAATTGGTCAGATAAAAAGCTGATGGTTGGTTTTGAAGCAGGCTGGTTCTTCAAAGACTTGTGGAAACTTGACTTGGGTGGCGGTTTGAACTTCACGAATAACCCCGGTTATTCGGCTGTTCCCGGCACGATTGACGATACGAATAGAGGCAACTCCGTAGAAGATAATATGGGAGAAATTCCTAACTATCGTGCGGTAGCAAGTGCCCAAACATTCTCCTACAATGTATTTGCAGGCGTTGATCGTTATTTTAAGATTAAGAAAGTTCCTAATCTGATGTGGTATACAGGGGTGCGCATAGGCATGGCTTATGCTCAAAATCAGATGAAATATGACGAGTACGAAACAATGGGTAAATCTATTGGTGAAACTTGGAACCTTCGTGGTTCTATCACCATGGGTGTAGACTATTTTGTACTGCCTGCCATGTACGTCGGTGCTCAGATCGATCCCTTCTGCTATACGTACAATATGACTACGTATAAACCACAGGAAGGTTTGAGTAATCTTGATGCTGATAGTCACAACTTTAGTCTTTTGGCTGCTCCGACAATTAAGGTTGGATTTAAATTTTGATAAATATCTCTCCAGTTACCTGAGATAAAATGTTGTGCAATTACTCTGAATGGGGGAAGTTCGATATTCGGACTTCCCCCAACTTTTTATCTTATAGTCTATTTATGATATAATTTGTTGTATCTTTGTAAGCGAAAATGTATAAAGACAAATATTATGTCACATTTAGCTCCTCTGATAGCTGATTTAGCTCTGATTCTGATTTGTGCAGGGATAATGACCCTGATTTTTAAAAAACTGAAACAACCTTTGGTGTTGGGATATGTGGTAGCAGGATTTCTAGCCGGTCCGCATATTGCATTTACCCCTTCGGTGGTGGATGCAGCTAATGTACAAACTTGGGCGGATATTGGAGTGATATTCTTGTTGTTTGCGTTAGGTCTTGAGTTTAGTTTTAAGAAAATTGTAAAAGTGGGAGGGGCGGCGATTATTGCTGCATGTACCATTATTTTCTGTATGATAATGCTTGGTGTGACGGTGGGTACCGGGTTTGGATGGAAAAGAATGGATTGCATCTTTCTTGGCGGTATGATTGCTATGTCTTCTACTACCATTATTTATAAAGCATTCGATGATTTGGGATTGCGTAAGAAACAATTCACCGGTTTGGTGCTGAGTGTACTCATCTTGGAAGATATTCTTGCAATTGTATTGATGGTGATGCTTTCTACAATGGCAGTCAGCAATAACTTCGAAGGTTCCGAAATGTTGGAGAGCATTGCTAAATTGCTATTTTTCCTTATCCTTTGGTTTGTTGTAGGAATCTATGTTATCCCCGGTTTCTTGAAGCGTTGCCGAAAACTAATGAGCGAGGAAACATTGCTGATTGTTTCTCTTGGGCTTTGTTTCGGTATGGTTGTTTTGGCATCGCATACAGGTTTTTCAGCAGCCTTCGGAGCATTTATTATGGGATCTATTTTGGCAGAAACGGTAGAAGCTGAAAGTATTGAGAGACTGGTGAAGCCTGTAAAAGATTTGTTCGGGGCAATTTTCTTTGTATCAGTCGGTATGATGGTAGATCCTAATATGATTATGGAATATGCAGGACCTATTATGGTGATAACCTTGGCTGTGATTATCGGGCAATCTTTATTTGGTACTTTAGGTGTTTTGTTGGCAGGTCGACCATTAAAGACGGCAATGCAATGCGGCTTTAGTTTGACACAGATCGGAGAGTTTGCTTTTATTATAGCGTCGTTGGGGGTTTCTTTACACGTTACAAGCCATTTTTTATATCCCATCGTGGTAGCGGTTTCTGTGATAACGACCTTCCTTACTCCATATATGATTCGTGTGGCAGAGCCTGCGTCTAATTTTGTAGATGCTCACCTACCTGCTAAATGGAGGAATTTCTTGAATAGGTACTCCTCGGGTTCCCAAACAATGAACCATGAAAACTTGTGGAAAAAACTGATATTAGCTTTGGTGCGGATTACACTAGTGTATTCTATTGTTAGTGTAGCAATAATAGCTTTGACGTTCCGTTTTTTGGTACCATTTCTTCACGAGAGTTTGCCTGGGATTTGGGGTTCTTTGTTAGCGGCACTGATTATTATCTTATTTATTTCTCCATTCTTGCGTGCTATTATGATTAAAAAGAATCATTCTGTGGAGTTTGTAACTTTGTGGAATGATAGTCGTGCCAATCGTGCACCTTTGGTTGCAACGATTGTCTTCCGTGTCCTTTTGGCTGTTTCGTTTGTGATGTTTGTAATAGCCGGTTTGTTCAAAGTGTCTGTGAGCCTAGTGTTCGGAGTGGCTGTTGCTTTGGTTATTCTTATGATACTTTCCCGTCAGTTGAAAAAGCAGTCTATCTTGATTGAACGGACGTTTTTCCAGAACCTTCGTTATCGGGATATGCGTGCAGAATATCTTGGAGAGAAGAAACCCGAATATGCTGGTCGTCTTCTTTCGCGTGACTTGCATCTCACTGATTTCGAATTGCCCGGTGAGGCGAACTGGGCAGGTAAAACATTGGCAGAGTTGAATTTTGGCAATAGATATGGAGTTCATGTAGTTTCCATCCTTCGCGGTAAAAGGCGGATTAATATTCCGGGTGCTTCGGTTCGTTTGTTTCCTCAGGATAAAATACAAGTTATTGCTACCGATGAAGATTTGAATGTGTTCGGTGAGGAAATGAATAAATCATCAGCGATGCAGTCTGATGTGATAGAAAAAAGTGAAATGATTCTACGTCAATTCCGTGTGGATGAAAATTCTCCCTTCTTGAATAAAACATTAAAAGAATCAGGTATTCGTGAGAAATATAGATGTCTGATAGTCGGTGTGGATAGAGATGGGGAAACTTTGCATGCTCCCGATCCGCACGAGCCTTTTGTTGAAGGAGACGTCGTGTGGATTGTCGGAGAGAATAATGATGTTTATAAATTAGTAAATATCAGCCAATAATAAAAAAATAGGAATGATAAGTGAGTTTTTCATCACTTATCATTATCAAAGTTTTCCAAGAATCTTGTCCATTACCCAGTTGGTGAGTGTGGCACTTTCTCCATCGCAGTTGCAGATCGATTTACCAAGCAAATGATCAACTACAGCTTGAATAAGTGGTTGTTGAACATAAATAGGGTTTTCAACATGAATTTCTTCCCGTCCCTTTTCCGTATGTAAAGCAATTGGATCGTATGTAAAGACCGAAAAACAGATCATTCCTTTATCCCCAATGATTTCAATTCGGTCTTCGCGCGCAGATTCATGGGCGACGAAACACCAGGAGCCGCTTCCTACCAGTCCGTTATCAAACTGAAAACAGGCGCTCAAAGTGTCTTCTGCCGGATATAATCCACCACGATTACTTTTATAGCCGCTGGCTTCAAGGATACAACCAAACATTTCTTGAAGTAAGTCTATCTGATGTGGTGCAAGATCGTAAAAATAACCACCTCCGGCAATAGCTGGTTGGACGCGCCAAGGCAGGTTCTCTTTGTTGTGATCTAAGTCGCGTGGAGGTTGTGCAAAGCGAATTTGAATGTTGATGACATTGCCGATAGCACCTTCTTCTACTAATGACTTCACTTTTTGGAAGTAGGGCAGATAGCGGCGGTAGTAGGCAACAAAACATGGAACTCCTGTTTCTTTGGATATGCGATTGATACGGCAGCATTCCTCATAGGTAACAGCCATTGGCTTCTCTATATAAACAGGCTTTCCCGCTTTCATTGACATGATAGCGTAAGTGGCGTGAGAAGAAGGAGGAGTGGCGATATATATGGCATTAACTTCTTCGTCATCGAGCAATTCCTGAGCGTCGTCATACCATTTGGGAATCCCCCTTTCTTTAGCATAAGCTTTGGCTTTTTCTCCATTACGGCTCATAACTGCTATTACTTCAGAATCTTCTATTTTCTGAAAAGCAGGACCGCTTTTGTATTTGGTTGCTTCTCCGCAGCCAATAAATCCCCATTTTATCTTTTTCTCACTCATCTTTATTCCCCCTCAAAATCAAATTCAAAATCAAAGTCGTCCAAAAATTCCGGTGTGGTAAATTCTTCCAGGTTCCGGCGATCTTTCTTTGTTGGGCGTCCGGTGCCTTTGGCACGGTTTATGAAACCGCTTACATGGCTCATTTCCAATAATTCGAGTTGGTCCGGAGTGGTTACATTTTCCATCATTTCGGGAACTAACTTAGCGCCAACACGCTTTTCAATGGGTTGAAGTACTTTGAAAGAGTATGTGATAGGTGGTTTACGAACTTGAATAACATCTCCGGGTTTCACCATACGAGCTGCTTTGACAAATGCACCATTTATGCAGATACGCCCTTTTTTGCAGGCTTCAGCCGCAATGGTGCGCGTCTTGAAGATGCGTACAGCCCACATCCATTTATCAATTCTTGCCTCACTCATTTTTTATTATATTGGTTCATTGTAATATCAATTCCTGCCAAGCAGAAGCTTTTGATAATTTCTCCGGCTGTTTCCAACCTTTCGTCCATGGTTTTCTGATCTTCATCGGTAAAGTGTCCGAGTACATAATCAATTTGTCCTCCACGGGGAAATTCATTCCCAATACCAAAGCGGAGGCGAGCATAATTCTGTGTGCCTAGCGTTGCGGCAATATGTTTTAATCCATTATGACCGGCATCACTTCCTTTGCTTTTTAAACGTAAAGTTCCGAAAGGCAGGGCTAAATCATCTACTACTATCAACACGTTTTCCAAAGGGATGTTTTCTTTCTGCATCCAGTAGCGTACTGCATTGCCACTGAGATTCATATAGGTAGAAGGTTTCAGCAATAGTAATTGGCGTCCTTTTATGGATAGGGTAGAGGTGAAGCCATATCGTCCGTCAGTAAAAGTAGCTCCTGCTACTTTAGCCAAAGCGTCAACTACCATGAAACCGATATTGTGGCGGGTTTCGTGATATTCGGGACCTATATTACCTAATCCTACAATTAAGTACTTCATTGATACTGTTTAATGATTAATGATTAATGTTCAAGATTCAATGATAAATGATTATCGTGTGCCATGATTGCACAGCCTATTATAATCATTGAAAAAAATGTGAAACGCGGATTATCGCAGTTGTTCGCGGATTATCAAAGCAATCTGCGTTATCTGCGTTAATCCGCGTTCCGGAATATTTTATGAAGAGCTTGATTAGCTGTTTGCAGCAGCAGCACCTCTTGCGGCACGAGTCAGCTTAACAGCGCATACAACGGCTTCTTTGGCATTCAATAATTCTAAGCCTTCGTATTTCAACTCACCAACTTTAACGGTCTTGCCTAATCCCAAGTGAGAAACATTAATTGTCAATCTCTCAGGGATAGAGTTATATAGAGCTTTCACTTTCAGTTTACGCATCTGCAATACCAACTTACCACCGGCTTTAACACCTTCTGCAAGACCTTCCATTTGTACAGGAACTTCCATTACAATAGGTCTAGCCTCGTCAATTTGGTAGAAGTCAACGTGTAAAATAGTATCTTTTACCGGATGGAATTGAATATCTTTCAAGATAGCATTTACTTTTTTTCCATCGATATCCAAATTAACTACATAGATGTGTGGAGTGTAAACCAAGTTACGCAGACCATCAGCAGGTACAGTAAAGTGAACATTTTCACCAACTCCGTAGAGTACGCAAGGTACACCGTTGTCTTTACGAATAGCTTTCAAAGCTCTAGCTTGTTCAGAAGAACGTTCTGCAATAGTTCTTGCAGTTCCTTTTACTTCAATTGATCTCATTTTCTAATTTTTTGTGTTACTCTAAATTAAGTATTTATTTTGCTTAATTCACCATTACACGATGCGGTTTACCACATGATGTTGCAAAAAAGCGGTGCAAAAGTACTGCTTCTTTTTGAATTATCAAAAAGTTATAACTTAAAAATCAATGTCTATTTTGATTTCTCCATCCAAAGAAGGCATTTTTTCTTCTTGCAGTTCTGCTTTACTTTCCTCGATAGCTGCTATTCCCTCATTTTCATTGCGTTCTGAATAGCTGCCTTGTTGTTCTTGGATGAAATGAACAGCTTGTTGCAAACCATTCATGAATTTTCCAAAATCTTCTTTATATAAAAAGATTTTGTGTTTCTCGAAACTCACTTGTGAGTCTTCTCCTTCACCCATCACAATTTTCTTGCTTTCGGTGATGGCGAGAAACATTTCGTCTTTTCTGTTTTTTTTTACGTCTAAATAGTAGATGCGCTTACCTGCTTTAATGGATTGGGAGAATACAATCTCCTTTTCGTTCATATCCGCTGCGTTTTTCTTCTTAAAGTCTTCCATATTATATTAGGTATCAATTTTGATATTACTGCCTTAAAAGTTATGTTTCGTAGCTTGTTGCTTTCTTATCGGGTTCAAAATTGACGATTTTTTTTAAACTGTCAAAGGAAAAAGCCCGGATAATCAAGTTCTGCATTAAAAAATGTGATTTATTTATGTAAACTCATTAAAAATACCTACTTTTGCAACTCGTTAAAACACCAGTATTTACTTTAGAATTATGATTAACAGAGTTCTTATTCGTCTTAAGATTATACAGATTGTATACGCTTATTATCAGAACGGCAGTAAAAATTTAGACTCAGCGGAGAAGGAATTGTTCTTTAGCCTATCCAAGGCTTATGATCTTTACAACTACCTGTTGATGCTGATGATAGCTCTGACGAACTACGCACAGAAACGCATTGATGCGGCAAAAGCTAAATTGGCTCCTACAGCCGAGGAGTTGTATCCTAACATGAAGTTTGTAGAAAATAAGTTCATTACCCAAATGGAGGTGAACAAGCAATTGATGGATTTTATAGCCAATCAAAAGCGCACTTGGGCAAATGATGAAGATTTTGTAAAGGGGTTATATGAGCAAATTATAGCTTCTGATATATATAAGGAGTATATGGCCTCCTCGGACAATTCTTATGAGGCAGATCGTGAGTTGTGGAGGAAAATATACAAATCATTTATTTTCAATAATGAAGCTTTGGATATTCTTCTTGAAGATCAAAGTCTTTATTGGAATGATGATAAAGAGATTGTTGATACCTTTGTATTGAAAACTATCAAACGTTTTGAGGAAAAGAACGGTGCCAACCAGCAATTACTACCCGAATTTAAAGATGATGAAGACCAGGAATTCGCTCGTCGCTTGTTCCGTCGTACTATCTTGAATTGTGATTACTATCGTCATTTAATTAGTGAGAATACGCGTAATTGGGATTTGGACCGTGTTGCTTTTATGGATGTGGTAGTTATGCAGTGTGCTTTAGCTGAAATTTTAAGTTTTCCGAACATTCCGGTGAGTGTTTCGTTAAATGAATATGTAGATATAGCTAAAGTATATAGCACTGCTAAGAGTGGTAGCTTTGTTAATGGTACTTTGGATGGAATAGTTAATCAATTAAAAAAAGAAGGTAAGTTAACGAAAAACTGATACCTTTGTTGAATAATAAAAACTAAAACCGAGTATTTTATGAACTTAATGACTGTATTTTTCCTGCAGGCTCCTGCCGCAGGCCCTGCTGGTGGCGGAAGTTTAATGTGGATTATGCTGATAGCCATGTTTGTGATTATGTATTTCTTTATGATTCGTCCACAAAACAAGAAACAGAAGGAAATTGCAAATTTCCGCAAGTCACTCCAAGTGAATCAGAAAGTGATTACAGCTGGTGGAATTCATGGCGTTATCAAGGAAATTAATGACAATGACATTGTTCTTGAAATAGCTTCCAACGTTAAGATACGTATAGATAAAAACTCTATTTTTGCTGCAGCTGCTGATGCTAATAGTAGCCAGGCTTCAAAATAAAAGAAATGTGAGCCTATGCTTGATCGTAGGAACATAAAAAGAATATATTTCAAATTGTATAGACAAATGAAGGACTTTCTGCTCAGTGAAAAGAGCAGGGAGTTCTTTATTTTTTTATTTTTCTTTTTCATAGCCAGTGGTTTTTGGTTGCTCCAAACATTAAACAATGACTATGAAACGGAATTCTCCATTCCTGTGAAGTTAAAGAATGTCCCCAATAATGTGGTAATTACTTCCGAGCCGGCTTCTGAACTGCATATAAAGGTAAAAGATAAAGGGACTGTACTTCTTAATTATATGTTAGGAAAGAGCTTTTACCCTATCACTCTCGATTTTAATGATTACAAAGGAACCAATAATCACGTTAGTGTTTATGCTCCTCAGTTTGAGAAGAAAATTTTGAGCCAACTGAATGCATCTACCCGTTTGCTTTTGATGAAACCTGATACGTTGGAATATTATTATTCGACGGGAGAGTCTAAACTCGTACCTGTAAGATTGCAAGGTACGGTCAGTGCGGGAAGAGAGTACTATCTTTCCGATACGATTTTTACTCCTGATTCTGTATTGGTGTATGCTTCAGAAAAGGCTCTCGATACTATAACAGTTGCTTATACTCAAAAATTGAAAATAGAAGATATCTCAGACACGTTGAAGCGGCAAGTTTCTTTAGCCAGTCGGAAAGGAGTTAAGTTTGTACCTGCTTCTGTAGAGATGATGCTTCCGGTTGATATTTATACGGAGAAGACAGTGGAAGTTCCTTTGCGCGGAGTTAATTTTCCAGCAGATAAAGTGTTGCGGGCATTCCCATCTAAAGTACAAGTTACTTTTCAGGTTGGGTTGAGTCGGTTCCGTCAGGTAAGTGCGGATGATTTTCATATTTATGTATCGTATGAAGAATTATTGCATGTAGGGTCTGATAAATACACTGTTAAATTAAAAAATATACCGAAAGGTGTCAGTCACGTACGTTTCAATCCGGAGCAGGTGGATTTCCTGATTGAACAAGTTTCTCCAAATTATGGCAATTAAGTTGGGTATCACAGGTGGTATTGGCAGCGGAAAAAGTGTTGTATGCCGGCTATTGGAAGTAATGGGTATTCCCGTATACACATCGGATGAAGAAACCAAGCGGCTGATGGCTACTGATTCTTTTATTCGCAAAGAATTGATTGCATTGCTTGGGCAAGATGTTTATGCCGATGGAGTTTTGAATAAGCCATTGCTGGCGTCTTATCTTTTTAGCAGTCCTGAACATGCTATGCAGGTGAATGGTATTATTCATCCGCGCGTGAAAGAAGATTTCAGGCAATGGGTGCAGAATCATTCTGCTTTCCCAATGGTAGGTATTGAGTCGGCCATACTGATCGAAGCTGGTTTTGCCGGTGAAGTGGATGTAGTGGTTATGGTTTATGCGTCGGAAGAAGTGCGTATAGAACGTGCTGTAAAACGGGACACTTCATCACGGGAACTGATAGAAAAACGTATTCGGAGCCAGATGAGTGATGAGGAAAAGCGTAAGCAAGCCGATTTTGTAATTGTAAATGACGATGAAACGCCTTTAATTCCGCAGCTTCTGGCATTAATTACTTCGCTATCTGAAAAGATTGATTATCTTTCAAGAAAATAGGCTTCGTCTTAACAATAAAAAGAAGCAAGCTTATTTTGTATTGTCTTTGGCTTGCACTATCTTTGTTCCCCGAAAAAAATAAATACTAATAATCAAAACTGAACATACTATGTTGAAGACTATTTTGTCTATTTCCGGTAAGCCGGGATTGTATAAACTCGTTTCTCAGGGAAAGAATATGTTGATCGTGGAGTCACTTGCTGACAAAAAGCGTTTCCCTGCTTATGGTAATGAGAAAATTATTTCATTGGGTGATATTGCTATGTATACAGATACTGAAGATGTACCTTTGCAGGAAGTATTGCTTTCTATGAAGAAAAAAGAAAATGGTGCAGCTGTTGCAATGGATTTGAAGAAAGCCAGCGCAGATGATCTTCGTGCATATCTGGCAGAAGTGTTACCGACATTTGATCGCGACCGTGTTTACCCTTCTGATATTAAGAAACTGATTACTTGGTATAACCTGTTGGTAGCAACTAATATGGCAGATTTTGAAGAAGCTGAAGCTCCTGAAGCAGCAGCTGAAGAAAAAGCTGAATAATTTTATTTCCAGATAACAAAAAGGTATGTTCGGGAGCAATCCGAACATACCTTTTTTGTTTTATAACACTATTGAAACAATAAAATAATACTTTGTATTACAATATATTAATATCGTGCCTGCACGATGTTAACTTCCTGCAAACACGATATTAACTCCTTGCAAACACGATATTAAAGTTTAGTAATGAACGAATTTAATTCTTGAATATCAATCCGTCTTTGGCAGCATTGGCATCTACTATAATGGGTCTGCTACGGTCTACTTCCTGTGCTAATAACTTCTTAGACAAGTCATTCAGTAAATAATGCTGAATGGCACGTTTTACAGGACGAGCACCGAATTCGGGATCATATCCGGTATTGGCGAGAAAGTTTATAGCTTCATCGGTCAATACTAAATCCACTCCATTATTGAGAAGCATCTTTTGTACGCTCTTGATCTGAAGAACCACAATCTGTTTGATTTCCGGTTCTGTTAATGGCAAGAACATGATGGTTTCGTCGATACGATTCAAGAATTCAGGGCGGATGGTTTTCTTTAACATGTTCATCACTTCCTTCTTGGTTTCCTCAATCACTTCTTCCTTATTGGAGCTGTTCAGTTTTTCCATTTGACTTTGGATATAACTGCTACCCATATTGGAAGTCATGATGATAATGGTATTTTTGAAGTTCACCATCCGGCCTTTGTTATCCGTCAGACGTCCGTCGTCAAGGACTTGCAACAAGATGTTGAATACATCGGGATGTGCCTTTTCTATTTCATCGAACAAGACTACCGAGTAAGGTTTACGTCGTACGGCTTCCGTCAATTGTCCACCTTCATCGTAGCCTACATATCCCGGAGGAGCTCCTACCAAACGAGAAACACTATGTTTTTCCTGATATTCACTCATATCTATACGCGTCATCATCGTTTCATCATCAAAGAGGAATTCAGCCAAAGCTTTGGCCAGTTCGGTTTTACCTACACCGGTTGTACCCAGGAAGAGGAACGAACCGATAGGGCGTTTCGGATCTTGCAATCCGGCACGACTACGACGGACTGCATCCGAAACAGCTTCGATAGCTTCATCTTGCCCAATTACACGTTGATGTAACTCATCTTCCAAATGCAGTAACTTTTCTTTTTCGCTTTGTAGCATTTTGCTAACAGGTATTCCTGTCCAACGAGAAACCACATCGGCAATATCTTCGGCGTCCACTTCTTCTTTAATCATGGCTTTGTCACCCTGCATCTTGTGTAGTTTCTGCTGGGTTTCTTCAATCTCTTGGTTAAGCTCCTGCAGTTTGCCATACCGAATTTCGGCTACTCTGCCATAATCACCTTCACGCTCAGCTTTTTCAGCTTCAAATTTCAGGTTTTCAATCTCTATTTTATTCTGTTGGATCTTATTGACCAGAGTTTTCTCACTTTCCCATTTGGCTTTGTAAGACTTCTCTTGTTCTTTCAGTTCGGCAAGTTCTTTACCGATTTGTTCCAGCTTCGGCTTATCATTTTCACGTTTAATAGCTTCACGCTCAATTTCCAACTGCTTGATTTTACGGGTGATTTCGTCCAGTTCCTCCGGCACAGAATCTACTTCCATGCGAAGTTTGGCAGCAGCCTCATCCATTAAGTCGATAGCCTTATCGGGCAGGAAACGGTCAGTGATGTAACGGTTACTCAATTCCACGGCAGCGATGATGGCATCGTCTTTAATCCGCACATGGTGGTGATTCTCATATCGTTCTTTCAACCCACGCAGGATGGAGATGGTGCTCAGCGTATCGGGTTCATTCACCATGACAATCTGGAACCGACGCTCCAATGCCTTATCCTTTTCAAAATACTTCTGATATTCGTCGAGGGTAGTGGCACCGATACTGCGTAATTCACCGCGAGCCAGAGCAGGTTTCAATATATTGGCGGCATCCATGGCGCCTTCGCCCTTGCCTGCACCTACCAAAGTGTGGATTTCGTCGATAAAGAGAATGATATCTCCTTCAGACTTTTTCACTTCGTTGATAACGGCTTTCAGACGTTCTTCAAATTCACCTTTGTATTTGGCACCGGCTACCAGTGCGCCCATATCCAATGAATACACTTGTTTGTTTTTCAGATTCTCGGGTACGTCTCCACGCAGGATACGATGTGCCAGACCTTCTACGATGGCCGTCTTTCCTGTACCCGGCTCACCTATTAATATAGGATTGTTCTTGGTACGGCGGCTCAGTATTTGCAGTACCCGCCGGATTTCCTCATCACGTCCGATAACCGGGTCGAGCTTGCCGCTGCGGGCTGCCTCGTTCAAGTTGATGGCGTACTTTTCCAAAGACTGATAGGTATCTTCACTGGATTGTGAAGTTACTTTTTCACCTTTACGTAACTCGTTGATGGCTCCGCGTAATTCCTTGTCCGTCATTCCGGCATCTTTCAGAATGGTAGAGGCGGTGCTTTTTACATTCAGCAATGCCAGAAGAATGGGTTCCAGCGAAACAAACTCGTCACTCATTTCTTTGGAGTACTGTGTAGCTTTTTGCAATACTTCATTAGCTTCCCGGCTCAGATAAGGTTCTCCACCCGATACTTTAGGTAGAGATTCAATCTGTTTGTCTACCACCAGGGCAATTTGTTGCCCGTTCATACTGAGCTTCTGAAAGACGAAGTTCGTAATGTTTTCGCCAACTTTCATTACGCTTTGAAGTAGATGTACAGGCTCAATGGCTTGTTGACCGCGACTCTTTACTGAGTTAACAGCCTCCTGCACTGCTTCTTGCGCTTTAATGGTAAAATTGTTAAAGTTCATATTTTGTTCTCCTTTCTATTTTTATTAATTCCATAACACTTAAGGGGGCGCAAAAGATTTGCCAATGGCATATTTCGGACAAAATTTCAGCTAAAAAGGGGAGGATAATGTCAATATGACTGATAAGCGGATAGATAGGTACTTTTAGTCTGCTACGTAGTATGTTTTAAGCTGAAACGATACTACTGCTTATTCTTTCCATCACGAGGTACTTTTCTTTCCACCACGGTGGAAAGAAAAAATCTCCATGATGGAAAGAAAAGTACTCCATGGTGGAAAGAATAAATATTGCCTTTGTGGGGATTTAGCAGTAGTAAGGAAAAGAACTAAAATATGCCACTGCGCTGCTTAAACTCCTCTTGGTTGCTTTTGTGCATTTTGCTATTTGAAATGAATTATTTCACCACAGATTACACAGATTTTCACAGGTGTATTTTGCTTATAATCACAGATGTAAATATTAATCTGTGAGAATCTGTGTAATCTGTGGTGAATCAAAACCATACAGTAATGAATGAATTTTCTTTCTTTGTCCGATGAACCGTGAAACTTTTCTTATCTTTACACGTTCAATCATAAACAGAAATAGATAATGGAAGACAAAGTTAAGTTTTCGGAAAATGTGATTTTAATAGATGTTGCGTTCTTGAATGACATAGCCTGTAATGCCCGGACATTTTTTGGTGCCAGACTGGGCCGGGAACTACCTCAACTCGATCTACCCGCTTGGTTAAGTTATTTGGCATTGGATGCCGGACTCAGAGAGGGAGACAACGAGATACAAGTATTGTTGATGCATGACGATGACACCGGTAATCTGACGTGCTGTGTACCATCCGAACTTGACAAACTGAACGGTATGGCTTGCCGCACACCACTCGGAGAGTTTCAGTTTGCTTCGGTCTCTGTTGCCGGAATGGTTTCGTGTGAAGAATTGTATCTCGACTTGATGAATCTGGCTTTGGATTCTGCCGATGTGAAAGTTTTGATGTTGGTACCTTTTCATCCTTCGTATGGCGATAGAATAGGGGAGGCTTTGTATAAATTCTTCAATGGAAAAAGCAAGGAAGAATGTAACAAGGCTATCTTTTTTGCAATGGAAAAACCTGCGAAGCCCTTGCCGTGTACCTGGGATTTTGTGATTTTTTCTTTAGCAAGAGCTTTTGGTATCAAGTCTGACGAATTGCAATAATGATGTATTATGAGTGACTTCCGTTTAAAGGTTTTTCAATCTGTAGCGAAAAACCTGAGTTTTACAAAAGCATCGCAAGAATTGTTTGTTAGTCAGCCTGCCATTACAAAGCATATACAGGTTCTTGAGACTACCTATCAGACACGGCTATTCGACCGCCAAGGAAGTAAAATCTACCTGACCGAATCGGGAAAGTTGCTACTTGAACATTGTGAAAGGATACTGGAAGATTATAAACGGTTGGAGTATGAGATGCATTTGTTGCATAATGAGTACACAGGTGAACTGAGACTGGGTGCAAGTACAACAGTTGCCCAGTATGTACTGCCCCCTTTGCTTGCCAATTTCATAAGTAAATTTCCACAAGTCAGTTTGTCATTGATGAATGGTAATTCTCGTGAGATTGAAATAGCTTTGCAAGAGCATCGCATTGACTTGGGATTGGTAGAAGGAGTCTTCCGTTTACCTAACCTGAAATATACTACTTTTCTTGAGGACGAGTTGGTAACTGTAATTAGAACCGGTAGTAAGTTGTCCGTTGGGGATGAAATTACACCGGATGAGTTGAGAAATTTGCCTTTAGTGCTTCGTGAAAGAGGTTCGGGCACATTGGATGTCTTTGAAAGAGCTTTGTTGCAACATAACATAAAGTTATCTTCATTACAAGTATTGATGTATCTTGGAAGCACGGAAAGCATTAAACTTTTTTTGGAGCATACCGATTGTTTGGGGGTCGTTTCCATACGTTCTATTTCACGTGAATTATGTGCCGGGCAATTGCGTGTGGTAGAAATAAAGGGGATGTCTATGCTTCGTGATTTTAGTTTTGCCCAACCTCAGGGGCAAGAAAGCGGACTTGCACAAGTGTTTATGCAATTTGCCACTCATCATAATCAAAAGTTATAGCTTATAAAAAGAAACAATTGGTATGTGTGGAAAAAGAAGTCTACCTTTGCACCCGAAAAAATAGAAGGTATTAATTGAATAATATATAAAACAAAAAAAGTATGACTTCAAATCAAGTGGTGGAGAAAGACAAAGAGATGTCTCTTCTTCAAAGTAAAAACAAAACTATTTATGTTTCTCTTCTCGTCATTATTTCCATATTCTTACTATTAGATTATATTCCCGGTATGCATGCTATTTCTGCATGGATTACTCCACCGGTAGCCTTGTTCTTGGGATTGGCATTTGCTTTGTTGTGTGGACAAGCACATCCTAAGTTTAATAAAAAGGTTTCCAAATATCTGTTGCAATATTCTGTAGTAGGACTAGGTTTTGGTATGAATGTGGAAGCTTCGTTGGCTTCCGGAAAAGAAGGTATGGAGTTTACCATTATATCAGTTGTGGGTACTTTGATTGTAGGTTGGTTTATCGGTCGTAAGTTATTGAAAGTTGATCGTGATACTTCATATCTGATAAGTTCTGGTACTGCGATCTGTGGAGGCAGTGCCATTGCAGCTGTCGGACCGGTTTTAAAAGCAAAAGATAGTGAGATGTCGGTTGCACTGGGTACAATTTTTATTCTGAATGCTATCGCACTGTTTATCTTTCCGATGATTGGTCATGCGCTGAATATGAGTCAACATGAATTTGGAACATGGGCTGCTATTGCCATACATGATACAAGTTCTGTAGTAGGCGCCGGCGCTGCTTATGGTGAAGAAGCCTTGAAAGTAGCAACTACCATTAAACTTACACGTGCTTTGTGGATTATACCTTTAGCATTTGCTACTTCATTCATATTCAAAAGTAAAGGGCAGAAAATCAGTATTCCTTGGTTTATCTTCTTCTTTGTACTGGCAATGGTTTTCAATACTTATGTATTGGATACTACCGAAACAGGCACACTTATTGGTGCTAATATCAATAATTTTGCTCGCAAAACGCTTACTATTACATTATTCTTTATTGGTGCATCTTTATCACGGGATGTGCTGAAAGCTGTGGGTATCAAACCACTTGTTCAAGGTATATTGTTGTGGGTAGTGATTAGTGTAAGTACGTTGGTCTATATTTATTGGTTCTGATACGCATTGAATAGCTCCTTTACACGAAGAATGGGATAACCGTTTTGCAAGGTTTGCAATTCCTCGTCTGATACATATATAAATACGCATCTCGCTATTGCAGGGATGCGTATTTTCTTTGTTTTACCGCCCCATTGGCGCTTCACTGAAGCAAGAGGAAGATATGTTATCATTCCAATATCTTCTAATCTTGCTTTAGTTTTCAGCTCAGCGCACGGACCAGTTAATATGATATACCAAGAATGTGTTTTGTCAAGTTGTTCTTTTATCTGTTTGAAAGCCATGTTTAATATGCTGGTTTTATAATGAAATCGAATGTATTGAAAAATTGTGGTTGATTACCGATAGATACAGGTAAAATTATAGTAACAGCAGCTTTATTTCCTTTCCTGATGTTTTTTTTATCGTACATTTTCAAACCTGATTTATTGGTATCAGAGGCAGCAATAGCAATAGTTCGCTCTGTTTCTGTTTGCCCCTTTACAATGGATAAAGAAGAAGTACCGGCAACGTTTGTATCAAAACTGATTTCCGTAGCCCGTCCATTTATAATCAACTGTGTATTTGCCCAGTTAACCCGGGCATCTTCTGTAGCCGTATTTTTTATAATAATTTTCCAGTTAGTACTGTTGGGGATAAATTGGTATACTATCTTGTTATTGCTATATTCTAACTTTCCTTTTTGATTCTCATACCACTTGAATGAAACATTGCAATCACTGTCAATATATTGGGCAGACAAGGTTGTCGGAAATAAAAGAAATAGGAGAATAACCAGGTTGTGTTGCCTTTTGTACTTCCTATAATCACAATAAACCCATATTAAGATACCCAGTATGGTGATAGGGATGGCTATGAGTATAAAAAGAAGTAGTGTCATAATAGCAGATATTATTTGTTTATTTATGTGAGTATGCGGCAAAGTTATCATAAAATATTTGATAAAACAAATGAATTATGAATAAAAGAATAACTTTTATCAGATGAATTATTGTTCTATAGTCTTTCAGACTGATTGATTAATTTGTACCTTCATACCAATGGAGAAGAGTAATGTATATATCGGTGAAGTGATTAAGAATGTGATGGCCGAACGGCAAGTCACAAAGGCGGAACTTGCACGTAGACTGAATGTTAAGCCTCAGAGTGTCGACTATATATTGAGGCGGAAAAGCATTGATACAGATACGATGTATAGTGTGTCATTGGCATTGGATTACGATTTTTCCTTGTTATACTCCATTCATAAAGAACAGACAAATTGTGATAAAGAAAACCCTGAGTATAAAATATCTGTTGCAAAAATCCTTGTTGAGCTAGATTTAAAATCGGAGGATATTACGAAATTGAACCTTAAGAAGAGGATTTCTGAAGTATTGAGATGAATTTAATGTATTGTAGTAATCAATATTTCTTTTTGTTATCTACTTTTTTCCCTTATCGTGTAACAAAGTCTTTTTGAATTACGTCTATAGGTTATAAACACAAATCGAGCATTTATTTGAAAGCCCATGGACGCTGAAAGTTTTAAAAAAGAGTTTCTTCCATTTCATCGTAAACTGTACTGCATAGCCTATAGGCTATTGGAGAATGCTGCTGATGCCGAAGATTTGGTGCAAGAAGCTTATCTGAAAATGTGGGACAAGCGGGAAGGACTGACCATTATTAGTAATCCGGAAGCTTTCAGCGTGACTTTAGTTAAGAATATGTGTTTTGATTTGCTCCGCTCGGGAAAGTATGTATTGAATAGGCAATGTTTGGAATTAAATGAAGTGTACAATATGTCGCAAGCGGACAATTTTGAAATGCGCGATGAAGTACGACAAGTAAGATCAATCATTGCTCAACTACCCGAGCAGCAACGGCGAATTGTAACATTACGTGACGTCAAAGGATGTTCTTTTGAGGAAATAGAGCAAGCTACCGGATTGAATGCCACTAATGTCCGGGTACACTTATCCCGGGCAAGAAAAAAGATACGTGAGGAATTTAATAAATGGTGTAACTATGGAAGTTGAGGAAATAGAAAGATTGCTAGCTAAATTTTATGAAGGAAACGCAAGCGAGCTGGAAGAAGAGGTGTTGAAGGAGGCTTTCAGAACAGAAGAAGTGCCGGGACACCTGCAAAGGGACAAACGATTGTTTCTTAGCTTTTTTAGTCAGGAAGCCGATATGGAAAATGTTCCTGCCGGATTGGAGGATAAACTGAACCGGATGATCGATGAAAAGGCTGATGAAGAACAACGGTTTTTCCGTCGGAACAAGACTAAGCGTAACTGGTATTGGGTAGGAGGTATAGCGGCTACCCTGCTGCTTCTTATCGGAATAGGTTATGGCACTGTGTACCAGAAGGACATGTGTCAGCCCACTCCGCAAGATACTTTCTCTAATCCCGAAGATGCCTATAAGGCATTGCAAGCTACCTTGATTGAAGTTTCCACTAACTTGAACAAAGGTATTGAACAGGTAGAAGCCACCCGGCTGGATGTGACAAAGGTGAATCAGGAAATAGAAAATGAAATTAAAAGATAATTTATTATGAGAACAAGTAAAATGATCCTAACTGGCATGCTGCTGTTGTTGTCACTGTTTTGCCAGGCACAAAAGAACTTATTCAGTAAATATGACGATCTGAAAGGGGTAACTTCTGTTTATATCTCTAAGGCAATGATTGAGTCTAACCCTAATTTATTTGCCAAAGATGTCTACATAGGCAAGGTGTCCGGACAATTGAATTCGGTGCAGGTACTTTCTACTATGGATAATAATGTAAAAAAAGATCTGCGCAAAGATTTGCGTTCGTTGGTGCAATCGTCTAAATATGAATTATTGATGAAGCAGAAGGGCAATGTCTCCAGTTCTGAGTTTTATATGAACCGTAAAGGGGATAAAGTCAAAGAATTGATTATGATTATTGATGGTGCTGCCACACTGAAATTTGTCTATCTGGAAGGTGAAATGACATTGAAAGATATTCAGAATATTATGATGTATCAAGGCAATACCGGATGGAATGTCGTTATTCCCGGTTTGCAAGTGAATAAATTAGATTTAGCAGATCTGAATGCTCTCCCAAATGGGGATTGGGTGGAAGACCTTAAAGGACTTTCGAAGTTGACTGACATGGAGTCTTTGAAAGAATATATGGACTCCGATGCCTGGAAACGCTTTGAGAAGCAAATGGAAAAGCTGGAAGAGCGTTTGGAAAATCTGAACTTCTAAAATAAGACACCGGTAATTCTTAAAAAAGAGTGATTGGCATTTTAAGAAGAACCTTAACTTAAAAGAAAAACGCTTCCAAATATAATTTTGGGAGCGTTTTTACAATTATTCGTTCGGATAATTAAGGGTTTACTTTTCTTTCTTCAACTCTGCAAAGATAAGTCCTTCCAGTTCTTCTGCCAATTCGGGGTTATCAAGAATAACTTGCTTGGCAGCATCGCGTCCTTGTGCAATCTTCGTGTCATTATAACTGAACCAGGAACCGCTTTTCTTAACGATGCCCAAGTCTGCACCTAAGTCAATAATTTCGCCTGCACGAGAGATTCCTTGCCCGAACATAACATCGAATTCTGCTCTGCGGAAAGGAGGAGCTACCTTGTTCTTCACTACCTTTACTTTGGTTTGTTTACCAAGTACTTCTTCACCGTTCTTTATTGCTTGTCCCGGACGGATGTCAATACGAACAGATGCATAGAATTTCAGAGCATTACCACCGGTAGTTGTTTCAGGATTACCAAACATTACACCGATTTTCTCGCGCAACTGGTTGATGAAGATACAGGTAGTGCGTGTCTTGCTTACAGTGCCCGTCAGTTTACGTAGAGCTTGTGACATAAGTCGTGCCTGCAAACCTACTTTATTGTCACCCATGTCTCCTTCAATTTCGGCTTTCGGAGTTAAGGCGGCAACAGAGTCGATAACAATAATATCGATAGCAGAGGAGCGGATTAACTGTTCGGCAATTTCTAATGCCTGTTCACCGTTATCCGGCTGTGAGATATACAGATTATCTACATCTACGCCTAACTTAGAAGCGTAGAAGCGGTCGAAGGCATGTTCGGCATCAATGAATGCAGCGATGCCACCTGCTTTCTGAGCTTCGGCTATAGCATGGATTGCTAAAGTCGTTTTACCGGAAGATTCAGGGCCGAAGATTTCGATGATACGTCCGCGAGGATAGCCACCTACGCCAAGAGCAACATTAAGTCCAATAGAACCGGTAGGAATTACTTCAACCTGCTCAACGCTTTCGCTCCCCATTTTCATGATAGAACCTTTACCAAAGCTTTTCTCTATTTTATCCATGGCGGCTTGCAAAGCCTTCAACTTTTCGCTGGGAGCTGCGCCACCACCTTCATTCTCAAAATTAAGTTCGTCTTTTTTTGCCATATTATTTTAGTTATAAGTTATTAGTGATGAGTGATTAGTTGTGAGTTGTAAATAGCCTATAAGTTGTATTGGAAAATAACTTATAACTTATAACTCATAACTATTACAGGATTTGTGCGGCGTGATTACTGGTTTTTACTTCCTTCGGCGTGATGATGCGTTCAATCACTCCTTCTTCATTAATAATAAATGTAGTGCGGAAGGTTCCCATGTACTTACGTCCATACATACTTTTCTCACCCCATACGCCAAACTGCTCAACCAACTTTTTATCAGTATCTGCAATCAAGGTAAAAGGTAAGCTGTTTTTCTCAATAAATTTCTGATGCGACTTCTCGTTATCTACACTGACTCCTATGACTTCATATCCGGCTTTTCGCAGTTCGGAGTAATTGTCACGCAGATTGCAGGCTTGTGCTGTACAACCGGATGTAGAATCTTTCGGATAAAAGTAAAGTACAATCTTCTTTCCTTTATAGTCACTGAGGCGAATTTCTTCACCTTTTTCATTAATGCCCAATACTTCGGGGGCTTTATCTCCAATAGTCATAATTGCAAAATTAAGAATTAAAATGAAAAATGAAGAATTGGGCTGCACTGTAATGCGTAATCATGCCGCATGGCAATTCTTCATTCTCAATTCTACATTATTATTATTATAGTTCTAAGTCTCCGTCAATTACTTCATGCCAAGGCAAACCCTGCTTGTTGAGTTGTTCCATGAACGGATCGGGGTTGAACTCTTCTACATTCCATACACCCGGCTTTTTCCATATACCTTGAAGGAACATCATAGCGCCAATCATAGCAGGAACACCGGTGGTGTAACTTACTCCCTGCATACCTGTTTCTTTGTAGGCTTCCTGATGGCTACAGTTGTTATATACGTAGTAAGTACGTTCTTTACCATCTTTCAAACCACGAATGCGGCAACCGATGGAAGTTTCTCCTTCGTAGTTTTCACCCAAATCTTGCGGATTGGGAAGTACGGCCTTCAAGAATTGCAGCGGAACAATCTTCATACCGTTGTATTCTACTTCGTCGATACGAGCCATACCGATGTTTTGGATCACACGCAAATGTGTCAGATACTCCTGACCGAAAGTCATCCAGAAACGTGCACGTTTGATGGTGGGGAAGTTCTTTACCAAAGACTCCAATTCTTCGTGATAAAGCAGGTAAGAGTCACGTGGACCAACGTTAGGATAAGTCAAGTCTTTATGTATTTCCAACGGTTTGGTAGTAACCCATTCGCCGTTTTCATAATAACGTCCGTTTTGAGTAATCTCGCGGATATTGATTTCAGGATTGAAGTTGGTAGCAAATGCTTTGTGGTGATTACCGGCATTACAATCTACGATATCCAGGTATTGAATTTCGTCAAAATAATGTTTGGCAGCATAAGCCGTATAAATGCCGCTAACGCCCGGGTCGAAGCCACAACCAAGAATAGCAGTCAGTCCGGCATCTTCGAAACGCTTTTTATAAGCCCATTGCCAGCTATATTCAAAGTGAGCCACATCTTTGGGTTCATAATTAGCAGTATCCAGATAATTAACACCCGACTTCAAACAAGCTTCCATAATAGTAAGGTCTTGATAAGGCAGGGCTACGTTTATGACGATTTCAGGTTTGAAACTATTGAAGAGTGCCACCAGTTCGTCCACGTTATCTGCATCTACTTGGGCGGTTTTGATGTTAGGGTTACCAATTGCTTTTACAACGGCGTCACATTTGGACTTGGTACGGCTGGCAATCATGATTTCTGTAAACACATCAGGATTTTGAGCCACTTTATGCGCAACAACGGTTCCTACACCGCCTGCACCAATAATAAGAACTTTACCCATTTCTTCTACTTAATTATATTATAGGTTCATAAAATATGGAGAGCAAATATAAGAGATAATTCTTAGATTAACATTAAAATCCTGCTAAATACTTTGGATAATCTCTGTTAATCCATGCAATCTGTTGTGAAATCCTTTACAGTAAATGTTCCAACTCGATTTTTTCATGTATATTTGCACTCGAAAAAAATAACTTAAACAACGAATAACAATGAAAAAAGTATTTGTTTCTCTGTGCATGGCAGGTGCATTGATGGGTCTGTCATCTTGTGGTTCAACAAAGAATGCCGCTACTCTTTCTTCTATTAGTGGCGAGTGGAATATAATCGAAGTAAACGGTACAGCTGTAGTTCCTGCTCCGGGACAAGAATTTCCTTTTATCGGGTTTGATACAAAGACGGGTAAGGTATATGGCAATAGTGGATGTAACCGTATGATGGGTTCATTTGATGTAAATGCAAAACCTGGTACAATCAATCTTGGCGCTATGGGTAGTACCCGTATGGCTTGTCCGGATATGACTCTGGAGAATAATGTTTTGGCTGCTTTAGGTCAGGTAAAGAAATACAAGAAGTTAGGAAAAGAAAATATGGCATTGTGCGGAACATCTAACCGTCCTCTTGTAGTGTTACAAAAGAAAGAGCCGGAAGTTAAGTTGTCTGTTCTGGATGGAAAATGGATGGTTAGCGAGGCTGGTGGCGAAGCAATTCCCAGTGGCATGGAAAACCAACCGTTCATGGAGATCAATGTTTCAGAAAAGAGATTGCATGGCAATGCCGGATGTAATATTATCAATGGAGGATTTGAGGTAGATGGCAATAACGCTACAGCTATTTCGTTCCCGCAAGTAATCAGTACAATGATGGCATGTCCCGATATGGAAGTAGAAGGACGTATCTTGAAGGCATTAAACTCGGTACAGTCATTCGGTCAGTTAGCTGGTGGAGGTATTGGTTTCTATGATGCAGATAATAACCTGGTACTGGTATTGGTGAAGAATTTATAATCATTATATAATTTTAAAAAGGCTCTCGTAGATATTTTCTGCGAGAGCTTTTTTTATATTTACGATCGGTGGCTTCTTGTGTTTTTAAGTCCTGCTCTTATTCTGCTCAGAGATTGTGGTGTAATATAAAGGTAAGATGCCAAATACTTCAATGGCACATCTTGCAATAATTCCGGATTCTCTTCCATCAATGTCAAATATCGTTCTTTGGCGGTAGGAGGGGTGCCGTATGCTACTGATGAATAATCAACATATAATATCTCGCGTTCGAAAATCTTCCTACCAAAGTTTGCCATATCTACCGACTTTGAAAATAACGCTTCCAGATCAGTTTTCGATATGCAATAGGCTATACTATCATTGACTGATTCAATATTGATTCGCGAAGCTTCTCCATCTACATATCCCCAAGAAGAATAAGCAGCATCACCCGGACCGGCAAACCAAAGCGAATTTTCAGTACCGTCCGTCAGATGATAAGCTCGCCAGATTCCCTTCTTTAAAAGGTAGAAATTAGAATTCCGCTCATCGGTTTTTACGATGAACGTACCTTTTGAAAAGTGAACTTCTGTCATGTGTGACAGAAGTTCAAATAGGCTTTTCTCCGGTAGCTTATATTTTTTGCAGAATTTCTGTATCATTTTCTCCATGTTGCAAAGATACTGAATTTTCCCGGCTCTTTCTTGGCCTTGTAATATAAATCAGGAAGATAATAATAGTCGTCAGCACCTCGGCAAGGGGAGTGGCAAGCCATATTCCCGGAGTACCCATTAATAAGGGAAGCCCGAAGAAACAAGCAGTCAGCAAGATAAAACCACGTAATAAAGTAATGAAAGTGGCATATCGAGCACGCTCCACACTTTGAAAATAGCCTATAGACACGATGTTTATAGCAAAGAAAATAAAGCCCGTTGCATATAGAGGTAATCCTTTTGCCGCAATTTCATAAGCAGGATAGCTGCGGTCGATAAACAAAGCCACAATCTCGTAACTGCAAAACATAGTAAGTAACGCAAAGCATGCCCCGCAAATGATAGCCGTTTTCAGTGCCAGCATATAAGCACGGCGAACACGTACATTTTCCTGCAAACCATAGTTATAGCTAATGATAGGCTGTGCCGACTGTGCAATAGCATTATATACCATAAATATAATAGGAAAGAAATAGCAGGCAATGCTGAATGCGGCAACCCCTTCTTCCTTTAAATAATGGATAAACACCAGATTCCCGACAAACATCATACAGGCAATTGCCACTTCGCACAAGAAAGCGGATGAACCCAAGCGGCACATATAACCGACATTGCGACAGGTCAGTTGCAAGCTTTTCCAACTCAGTTTCACGGGGTAGAAGCGTAGTGCGCATCGGCGGCGCATGAGATAGAATACTATCATCAGGGCACCTGCCGTTGTGCCTATGGCACTGGCAAAGGCAGCACCAAACATTCCCCAACCAAAAGGGAAAATGAACAGATAATCCAATATAATATTTAGTATAGCGGCAACCACATTGCACATCATGGCATAATTGGGCGATCCGTCTAGCCGCAGAAAGAACATTCCCGAATTGAGCAATGCCGTAAATATAGAGAAAGGTACGAACCAGCGCATGTATTCCACTGCCAACGGAGTGAGTCGTTCCGATCCGCCGAGCAGACTTACTACTTCGGGAGCGAATATACAGAATAGGGTAGAAGTGCATATCAGCAAGAAAGACGATACAACAACGGCTTGCGTGATATTGATACGTGCCACTTTTACTTTTCCATGTGACAAATGGATGGATGCCACAACTGATGCCCCCACACCAAACATAAGTCCGATGCCTGTTGAATACAGCCAAAGTGGTGCTACAATATTAACGGCTGCAAGAGCATCACTGCCAATTCCTTTGCCTACAAATATACCGTCTGTAATAACAAATAGTGCAGAAAATATCATTCCCAATACAGTAGGTAGTAACAACTTACGAAATAATGTAGTAATGTCTGTATTCTTAAAATCAATACTGTCTCTCAACTTTTCCATAAATCTAATCTTTAATCTTACTAATTCTACTTGTTCGATTTCCGGGTCTCAGTATGTCCTATACCCGGTGTTTAACACTCCTTCTTACTAAAAAGCCAAGGTGGATTAGGTGAACTGTCCGCTTCATTCTCCCATATCCCGTCCCTATCTTTTGAGTTGGCAAAAGTAGAGCTTTTGAATGGGATAGGAATTAACAAATGGTAATTTCCGACAGATATACTAGCTTCAATTCTGCCAAACTGACAGATAGACTGTCACAAATAAAAAACTATAACCCCTCTGAACAATTTGGCATAACGTTTGTCTTTCTATTGGCGTCTACTGATGTGGCAGACACCAAAATTGAATTATAACAAATAAAATATTAACGATCATGGGAAAAATTATTGGTATTGACTTAGGAACAACAAACTCTTGTGTTGCTGTATTTGAAGGCAACGAACCTGTAGTAATTGCAAACAGTGAAGGTAAACGTACTACTCCGTCTGTAGTAGCGTTTGTAGATGGTGGCGAACGTAAAGTAGGTGACCCTGCCAAACGTCAGGCTATCACTAACCCAACCCGCACCGTGTTTTCTATCAAACGTTTCATGGGTGAAAATTGGGATCAGGTTCAGAAGGAAGTTGGCCGCATGCCTTATAAAGTTGTAAAAGGTGACAACAACACTCCGCGTGTTGACATTGACGGACGCCTTTATACTCCGCAAGAAATCTCTGCAATGATTCTGCAGAAAATGAAAAAGACTGCTGAAGACTATTTGGGACATGAAGTAACAGAAGCCGTTATTACCGTTCCGGCTTACTTCTCTGATTCTCAACGTCAGGCTACTAAAGAAGCTGGTCAAATTGCAGGTCTTGAAGTAAAACGTATTGTAAACGAGCCTACTGCCGCTGCTCTTGCTTATGGTATCGATAAGGCTCATAAAGATATGAAAGTTGCTGTATTCGACCTTGGTGGTGGTACATTCGATATCTCTATCCTCGAATTCGGTGGCGGTGTATTTGAAGTATTGTCAACCAATGGTGATACTCACTTGGGTGGTGATGATTTCGACCAAGTAATTATCGACTGGTTGGTTCAGGAATTCAAGAACGACGAAGGTGCCGACTTGACTCAAGATCCGATGGCTATGCAACGTTTGAAAGAAGCTGCTGAGAAAGCTAAGATTGAATTGTCTTCTTCTACCAGCACTGAAATCAACTTGCCTTATATCATGCCTGTAGGTGGTGTGCCCAAGCACTTGGTTAAGACCTTGACTCGTGCTAAATTTGAAGCTTTGGCTCATAACTTGATTCAGGCTTGTCTGGAACCTTGCAAGAAAGCAATGAGCGATGCAGGTTTGAGCAACTCAGATATTGATGAAGTGATCCTTGTAGGTGGTTCATCTCGTATCCCGGCTGTACAGAAGTTGGTTGAAGATCTCTTCGGTAAGGTTCCTTCTAAAGGTGTTAATCCGGATGAAGTAGTAGCTGTAGGTGCTGCTGTTCAGGGTGCTGTTTTGACTGACGAAATCAAAGGTGTGGTATTGTTGGATGTTACTCCGCTGTCTATGGGTATCGAAACTATGGGTAGTGTAATGACGAAGTTGATTGACGCTAATACTACTATTCCTTGTAAGAAGAGCGAAGTTTTCTCTACTGCTGCCGATAATCAGACGGAAGTTACCATCCACGTATTGCAGGGTGAACGTCCGATGGCTGCTCAGAACAAATCAATCGGTCAGTTCAACTTGACAGGTATAGCACCGGCTCGTCGTGGTGTTCCTCAGATTGAAGTAACTTTCGATATCGATGCTAACGGTATCTTGAAGGTATCTGCTAAGGATAAAGCAACCGGCAAAGAGCAAGCTATCCGTATTGAAGCATCCAGCGGTTTGAGCAAGGAAGAAATTGAAAAGATGAAGGCAGAAGCAGAAGCTAATGCAGATGCTGACAAGAAAGAACGTGAAAAGATTGACAAGCTGAATCAAGCTGACTCAATGATCTTCACCACTGAAAATCAGTTGAAAGAATTAGGCGATAAGTTACCTGCTGACAAGAAAGCTCCTATCGAAGCTGCTTTGCAGAAACTGAAAGATGCTCACAAAGCTCAGGACTTAGCAACTATCGACTCTGCTATGGCAGAACTGAATACTGCATTCCAAGCTGCTAGCGCTGAAATGTATGCACAGAGCGGTGCTCAAGGTGGCGCACAGGCTGGTCCTGATATGAACGCCGGACAACAAGGTGGTGCTCAAGATAACAGCAAGCATGGTGATAATGTACAGGATGCTGACTTTGAGGAAGTGAAGTAATAGAAGTTATCACATTATAAAATGAAGGGTCGGACTCGCAAGAGTTCGACCCTTCATTTTATATCATTATCTCAGTTTAAAGCCGATCCACATACTTTGGATATTTGAAGGCTGGCATGCCCAAAGCCATGATAGCTTGTACTTTTCCGTCGACTCCTGTTATACTATTGAACATGTTTTTACTATCTTGTTTGATAGCAGTGAGCACAAAACCCATGTACACTTGGCTGACGCCTAATGACTGTGCCATTAATGAAGCATTCTGGTAAGCCAGATTGGCATCTTCACAACCAAAGCGATTGGATTTGGGCGTATGGATTATCAGCAATGCGGTTGCTTTGCGCAAAATGGGATCTTTTCCTTCGGCATGTTCCTGTTTTAGACTTTCGAACATGGGAACGTACTTGTAAGTGTCTTGCATGAAAGGTTTAAGAAGAAGCTTCACTACAGGATTCAGCAACAATTTGGCTAGTGAATTGAATACCCCGATGGTGTAGTTACTGATTTGGAGTAGCTTTTCAGGTTCTGTGATGAGTGTGAATGATATTTGTCGCGAGTTGGTGGCAGTAGGAGCGTATCGGGCAGCTTCAACAATTTGCTCCAATAGTTCTTGGGGAACGGGCTTGGAAGTAATGGTACGGTTGGAGCGGCGCGACTTGATGAGTAGCATTACTTGCTCGGGGCTAGGCATCTGCGAGTAGTCAATAGGGTGAACATGCTCTGCGGGGAAGTCACTGTGGATAACAGAATCGGTGGGGCATACATCAACACAATGTCCGCAACCGATGCAGTGTTCAGGATGGATCAGATTGATTTCTTTGCTACTTCGATCCTTAACCATAATACCGGAAGGACATACTTGTGCGCATTTGCCACACTTGATGCAACTCTCTTTTTCGATTTTTATTGTTCGGTTCATACGATTGCTTTGAATTATCCTTTCTTTAGTACACTATTCACTACCCGTACGGAAGATACCAGTTTGTTGGTTGAAGTAAATACGTCCACATTCCATATATGGGAGGAACGTCCTTTGTGTACGATAGTGCCTACTGCGCGTACCGTATCTCCTTCGTGGGCAGAGGATATGTGATTTCCACTGACTTGCATTCCTACGATAATTTCATCGGGTTGGCAGATAAGCATGGAACCAAGTCCGGCTACCGTTTCTGCCAGTGCCAAGGTGGCGCCTCCATGCAGAATACCGAATGGTTGGCGGGTACGTTGATCGACAGGCATCGTTGCTTCCACACGGTCTTCGGAAGCATAGGTATATTGAATGCCAAGATTTCCCATTAATGCATATTTTGCACGTTCGTTTAATTGTTCGAGTGGAATTTCTGCAGCACGTACTTCAGCTAGTATTAATTTCTCAACGGCTTGCGCTACACCGTCTTCTTCGTTGGAAGCTGTCACATAGTCAGCACAGACTTTCACAGAGTCTTGTGAGTGTCCCATGGCTATACCCATACCGGCTAGTTGGAGCATGGTTACGTCGCAAACACCATCGCCAATGGCGATTATTTCTTCACGTGTAACGCCTAGGTGTTCCAATAAGACGCCTAGGGTATTGGCTTTGTTAACGCCACTAGGTACTACTTCCAGAAAATAAGGTTCGGAGCGGAATGCATCCAAAGCACCATCTAAGCGCTTTTTCCAATGTTCTTCCAGGCTTATGAGGGCTTGTTCGTCATCACCTACCAGTACACACTTACAAGGCGCAAAATCTATGGCGATAGAGAACTCGTCTTCTACGATAATATCCAGGTTGTTCAGTTGGGCTTCGTTTCTGATGTATTCATTCTCCGGACTATCTGTGATGATGGTATCATCATGGTACGTAAATATATCGAAGCTGTTTTTGTGAGCTTTCTTTTCCAGATAAGGTAGCATTTCCGGATTGATGCGGCGTTCAAACAAGATTTCTCCATTATTGGCATTAATGATCTGGCAGCCGTTATAAGAAATGATAAAGCCGCCGTAGTTGCCCAGTTCGAGTGCTTTGGCCAATGGCATTAATCCGTAAGTTGGTCTGCCGGATGCCAATACAATTCGTACTCCCATTTGTTGCACTTTCAGTAAGGTGGCTAGGGTACGTTTGCTGATTTCTCTCTCATTATTGACTAGAGTGCCGTCTACGTCAAGAACTAATAATTTATATTTCATGGCAGGTTGATTTTTTAAGTTTAGATCACAAAGTTAGGAAAATGGCGATTAAAACGAAGATATTTCTATAATATTCTTATCTTTGCCCCTGTTTTGTTCCGTATCCTTTATTCGAAGGTTAGGATGAAAAGGGAATCGGGTGAAAGTCCCGAACAGTCCCGCTGCTGTGAGTTTCATATTGGGTGTATCATTACTTATGCCACTGTTTCTTGATGAAAATGGGAAGGCGATACACTGGAGACAAGTCAGAAGACCTGCAAAACAAAGTCGAAAAATTGTTCGTTCGAGGAAAGCGAGCAGTGCGCAAGTTAGGATATAAGGATTAATCTTTAGTTGTTTAATGATTGGAAGAATGAAGATACGGCTGGCCTGTATCATACTCTTTGCCATGGTAGTATCCAGGCTTTCGGCTCAGGTAATGGGGCGAGATACGATTACGGGGAAAGTACATCAAATAGAGAAAGTGACGGTGACGGCACGGCGGATCCCCAACAAGGTAACTTCGGCAGTACCTATACAAACCCTATCCCAGCAAGATATCAGTCAGCTTGGCATACAGAATATGGCAGATGCTGTGCGCCGTTTTGCTGGAGCTAATGTGAAAGATTACGGCGGTATCGGCGGATTAAAGACGGTTTCGATCCGTAATATGGGGGCGGCCCATACGGCAGTCAGTTATGACGGTGTGGCTGTAAGTAACTGCCAGGCGGGGCAAATTGATATAGGACGCTTCTCGCTCGACAATGTTTCGATGCTTTCTTTAGCCATAGGGCAGTCGGAGATTATGTTGCAGTCTGCGCGTCTGTATGCATCGGCAGGTGTGCTGAGTATAGAAACCGAAAAACCTCATTTTGAGGATGGACGCAATGCGCAGTTTCAGGCACGAATCCGGGGAGGGTCGTTTGGCTATGCAAGTCCCTCGTTCCGCTGGTGGCAGCAACTAAGTAGCCGCACACGTTTTGCTGTAGATGCTAACTATATGCGTGCCGACGGCAATTATCCCTTTACATTGGTCAACGGAAAGTATGTGACAGAAGAGAAGCGCAACAACTCGGATATCTATTCCTGGCAGGGAGAAGCTACTCTTTACCATACGTTTAAAGAGGGTGGCGACTTGGATGTGAAAGGCTATTATTTCTATTCACGGCGAGGGTTGCCGGGAGCGGTCACTCTGTATAATCCTCTTTCGGACGAGACACTTTGGGACGAGAACACATTTGTGCAGGCACGTTATAAAAAGAATTTCTCTACTCAGTGGAGCTTGCAGGCACAGGCAAAATATACACATGGATGGAACAGATATAAGGATGAAGGTAAGGAATATACTAACGGATATTATCAGGAACATCACCGGCAGGACGAATATTATATGTCGGCTACTGTGCTCTATCGTCCTATGTCGGCTTTGACGCTTTCGTTGGCACAGGACGGAGTGATGAATAAGCTTCGCAATAGTTTGCCGGAATGTCCTTTCCCGACAAGATACACTTCTATCAGTGCGCTGAATGCCCGTTATAAGCAAGGATGGATTACGGCTGCCGCTTCATTGGTGCATACGGCTACTTCGGAGCATGTAGAGCAGGGGACGGCTCCCGATAATTTCAGTCGTTTAGCTCCTTCGCTTTCCATTAGTTTGCAACCGTGGCAAGAGGAGCTGCTTTTTCTGCGACTGATGTATAAGAGTACATTCCGTCTGCCTACTTTCAACGATCTTTATTATTATAGGATGGGAAACCGCAATTTGCGTCCCGAAAAGGCGAATGAATATAATGTAGGGATTACATGGAGTAAATCCGGTTTGCTGTTCTTGGATTATCTCTCTCTCACTTTGGATGGTTACTACAATGATGTGACAGATAAGATTGTAGCTTTTCCCACCACATACGCATGGAAGATGGCAAATTACGGCAATGTCCATGCGGCAGGTGTAGATGCTACTTTGGCTACCGCCATTTCGTTGACCAAAGGTATTAAACTGAGTTTGTCGGGTGGATATACCTGGCAGAAGGCTATAGACCTGACCGATCCTGAGGCAAAGAACTATAAGGATCAATTGCCTTATACACCTCTGCATAGTGGTAATGCGTCGGCTGTACTAGAGATGTCCTGGCTAAATGTAGGATACTCTGTAGTGGGGGTAGGAAAACGGTATTATTTGTCACAGAACATTCCGGAGAATGAGATAGATGGATATATGGAACATACCATGACTCTTTCCCGTGAGTTCGTTTTAGGCAAATGCCGTTTGTCTGTACAGGCAGAGATGGTTAATGTAACCGATGAGCAATATGACGTGATAAAATATTACCCTATGCCGGGACGTTCGTGGCGGCTGACGGGTACCTTTAAGTTTTGAATAATCTAATTATAAAATCAACAAAGTTATGAAAGTAAGAAGTTTATTATTCGGCATGCTGTGCATGCTTGCTTTAGGTGCATCTTTGGCATCTTGTAGTGATGACGACGATTCGTGGGATGATAGTGGTTCGAAAGTAACACTGCCGCAAACACGTGCTTTTTTCTTGAATCAAGGTAGTTGGAAAGCTAATAATGCCGGTATTTCTTTCTATGCTCCCAATAAAGATGCAGAGTTTGTGAGTGATATTTTCAAGAAGCAGAACAATGCAGCTCTTGGTGATAATGCACAAGACATGATAGAATATGAAGATCGGATGTATGTGTCGGTTAATAGTTCTAACTATCTGGTCATGTTGAATGCAGCCGGTGTAGAGCAAAAGCGCATCTCTTTTGTAGATGATGCCGATTTATCTGCCGGTATTCGTTATTTGGCTGCTGAAGATGATTACATATATGCCTCTTTCTATAATGGTTTTCTCGCCAAAATCAATGCTAACACACTGAAGGTGGAAGCTAAGTTAGGAGGATTGGGTGACAACCTGGAAGGAGTGACTATTTGCAACGGTGTACTTTATGTAGCAAATTCATACAAAGAGGAGAATGGTACATGGATTTACAACAAGAATGTAGTGACCATAGACTTACATACATTTACAAAGAAGGCAGATATCATTGTAACTACCAATCCCAATTTATTGTTGGAGGAAGACGATAAGGTTTTCCTGATTTCCAAAGGTAATTTTACTACAGTAGAATCGGCACTGCAAATGATTGACCCGAAAAGTAATAAAGTGACTGTATTGGGCAGTGCCACGGTAATGTGTGCAGAAGATGACGTACTTTATTGGGCTAATTCTGTTACGCAGGACGGGAAAACTTACACCAATACATTTTATAAGTATGACATTAAAACTGGGAATACAACTGTTATTGATTTGGCAAAGCAAGCTCCTGCACTAGCTTCAACCAGTGTCGGCATGATGGAGGTGAATGAATCTAACGGTGATATCTATGTGGCAACTTCCGACTATATTACTAATGGTGATATTTATCGTTTCAAGAAAGACGGTACACTGATTGATACTTTCGATAGTGGAGGTATTAACCCATTTGCTGCTGTATTCTTCAACTGATACCTGCCCAAATGAAAAGATATACTCTCTTTATCTGCCTAATTACAGCCTTACTTCTTTCCTCCTGCGGGGGAAGAAGCAAGGTTGCTTCATCTTCTGTTGCCGGTGATACCATCCCTTTGCGTTATGCCGACAATCTCACTTTGGTAGCCTATCCCGATTATACCGTTGCCACTCTGCGCAATCCTTGGGATACCCTGAAGACCTTACATACCTATATATTAGTCCCCAAAACGAAAGTCCTTCCCGAATCTCTTCCCGAAGGTACTATTGTACGCACACCGCTTACTAAATCCGTAATCTACTCCTCCGTACACTGCGGACTGATAGACAAACTCGGAGCTTTCAATAGTATTGCCGGTGTCTGCGACTTGAAATATATCAAACTGCCATCCATACACGAAGCTTGCACCCAAGGCGCCATTACCGATTGTGGCGACGCCATGAACCCCGATATGGAGAAGATTATCGACCTGCATCCCGATGCCGTCCTGCTTTCTCCTTTCGAAAACAGTGGCGGCTACGGTCGTGTAGAGAAACTGAATATCCCCATTATCGAGTGCGCCGACTATATGGAAACTTCCGCTTTGGGGCGTGCCGAGTGGATGCGCTTCTACGGTCTTCTCTTTGGTACTGCTCCCGAGGCCGACAGCCTTTTTGCTGAGGTAGATAGCTGTTATCAGCATCTCAAAATGCGTGCAATGCTTTCGTCGGTATCTTTGTCTGTTCTTAGCGAGTTGAAAAGTGGTTCTGCATGGTATGTACCGGGAGGACGTAGCACGATGGGAAAACTGTTTCAAGATGCCTGCGGACGTTATGCCTTTGCCAATGATACACACAGCGGTTCAGTCCCCCTTGCTTTCGAGACAGTCTTCGATAAAGCAGGCGATGCAGATGTGTGGATTATCAAGTACAATCGCGACCGTGATATGACCTATAACGATCTTCAGGCTGACTATATCGGTTATACCGGTTTCAAGGCTTTCAAAACACAGAACATATATGGTTGCAATACAGCTAAAGTACCCTTTTACGAAGAAACGCCCTTCCGTCCCGATTATTTGCTGGCCGATTTGATACAGATACTTCATCCTGAAATAGGAGATTTGGGAGGTTTACGCTATTTTTGCAAACTGAATACCCCCCGAACCCCCTAAAGATGGAGGGGGATAGTTCACTCAATGACTTTTATGAATATTGAAACAAGAGTATTCTCCAACCCCTTTAGGGGAACGAGGGGTAAAGGATGGAAATATGGAACAGGCCTGGGAGTAGTTATTCTGCTACTCTTTGTTGCTAATCTGCTGGTAGGATCGGTATCGATTCCTCCGGCGGATGTATTCCGCATTCTGCTGGGTGGAGAAGGGGAGAAGGCAAGTTGGAACTTTATATTATTGGAATCCCGACTGCCCCAAGCCCTGACCGCATTGCTTTGTGGCGGTGCATTGGCTGTTTGCGGATTGATGTTGCAAACTGCTTTCAAGAATCCATTGGCCGGTCCTTCTATTTTGGGAATAAATTCGGGTGCCAGCTTAGGAGTGGCTTTGGTTATGCTGTTGTTCGGCGGTAGTATTACGGCAGGTACATTCAGCTTGTCCGGCTTTTTCTCGGTACTGGCGGGTGCATTTATCGGTGCCATGCTGATAATGGCACTTATTCTATTCTTCTCCACTTTGATAAAAAGCAATATCATGTTGCTGATAACGGGTATCATGATAGGTTATATTGCTTCGTCAGCTATTTCGTTGCTGAATTTCTTTGCTACGGCAGAAGGAGTACAATCGTATATGATTTGGGGAATGGGTAACTTTGGCGGTGTTTCTTTGCAGCAGATGCCGGCTTTTGCATTTGTCACCGTATTGGGTCTATTCGGCTCTTTACTATTAATTAAGCCTTTAAATGCCTTGTTGCTGGGCGATAGGTATGCCGAAAACCTGGGCGTGAATATCCGTCGCGTGCGCAATTGGCTCTTAGTAGTTACCGGACTCCTGACGGCCATAACCACCGCATTTTGTGGTCCCGTATCCTTTATCGGTCTGGCTGTGCCCCATGTGGCACGCATGATATTGGGAACTGCCAATCATAACTCCCTGCTGCCTGTAACCATCTTGAGTGGAGGTGCGGTGGCGTTACTTTGCAATTTGATATGTGTGTTGCCCGGTGAAGCAGGTATCATTCCATTGAATGCGGTTACTCCCGTAATCGGGGCGCCGGTAATCATCTACGTCATTCTGAGCCAAAGAAGTCCCCGGCAGTTCAATTAGTAATTTCCTTGTTTTTCTACTCATTTATCCGAAACAAAATTAAAATATTTGTGTGGCTTAAAAAGAAGCTGTACCTTTGTGCCTTCCAGAGTTAGATGTACTAACAGCGGTTATGAATAATTATTGAATGACATTTAAAGAATTAGAACTTATTGAGCCTATATTGAAGGCTCTCGATCAGGTAAATTACGAAATACCTACTACCATCCAGGAACAGGCAATCCCGATACTGTTACAAGGAAATGATTTATTGGGATGTGCACAAACCGGAACAGGAAAGACAGCAGCATTTTCCATTCCTATACTTCAAAGACTTTATAAATCGGATAAAAGAAAAGGTATCCGGGCATTGATACTTACCCCGACTCGTGAGCTTGCCATACAGATTGGTGAGAACTTTGAGGAATACGGTCGTTATACAGGTCTGAAACATACGGTTATTTTTGGCGGAGTGCCTCAAAAGCCTCAGGTAGATGCCCTGACACGTGGTGTACAGATATTGATTGCCACTCCCGGACGATTGCTCGACTTGCAAGCACAGGGTTTTATCTCCCTGAAAGGTCTGGAATACTTCGTTCTCGATGAGGCCGACCGAATGCTTGATATGGGTTTTGTGCACGACATCAAGCGTGTGCTGAAACTTATCCCGGAGAAGCGCCAAACGCTCTTATTCTCCGCTACCATGCCTCCCGAAATAGAGAAACTGGCCAATACTATACTTTCCAGCCCCCGCAAGGTGGAAGTAACTCCGGCTTCATCGACTGTAGAAACCATCCGGCAATCTGTTTACTTTGTAGAGAAGGCCGAGAAGAAAGACCTGCTGTTGTATTTGCTGAAAGCACCGGATATTGAATCGGTTCTTATTTTTACCCGTACCAAGCATGGTGCGGATAAGATTACGCGAATCCTGAACAAGAACGGTATTCCTGCTGAAGCCATTCATGGCAATAAATCGCAGAATGCCCGTCAGCGTGCTTTGACTGCCTTCAAGGCTCATGCTTTGCGTGTACTCATTGCTACGGACATTGCTGCCCGCGGTATTGATGTCGACCAACTTTCGCACGTCATCAACTACGAACTCCCCAATATTCCCGAAACGTATGTTCACCGCATCGGGCGTACAGGACGTGCGGGGCACGAAGGAATAGCCATCTCGTTCTGCGAATCCGAAGAACTGCCTTATCTGAAAGATATCCAGAAGCTTATCGGACTTCAAATCCCCGTTGTAAAAGATCATCCTTTTGTTACCCAAGCCGGCTCACAAGCCCAAGCTACGAAAACCGAAGAGATAAAAGCGAAAGCCAAAGAAAATAAAGTTTGGCGAGGAAATAAAGCCAATGGCGACTTTTGGAGAAGGAAGAAGCAGGGGCAGGCGAAAACTGCAACAAAGAAATAATTCATTTCTTTCTCGTTTTAAATCAATCAATTCCATCCCCTTTGTCAGACACCAGTGTTTCTCTTGTCAAACACTGGTGTTTCTCACGATATACACAAGTCTTTATCACGATACACACCAGTGTCTGACAAACGGAACACCAGTGTTTGACAACTGACAAGAATACATCTGTTTTCTTCATATCAGTCACTTTTATTCTTCATAATACATTTTTCTCCTTATTTTCATAGGGTTTTCTTTTCCTTACCGCTCTTAATAATAGAAACCCTTTAAAAACCATGCCTTATGAAAAACTTGATAGGAATTACGCTTGGGTGTTTGTTCACATTCTTATGTTTAGATATCACCCCGTTGCTGGCACAGGATGTTGCTGTGAACGATCTCATCATAACCGGTATCGTGAAAAATAAGGATAGCCGGAAGAAACTGGAAAACGTCAACGTATCCGTTATCGGCACTAATATCGGTACAGTGACTAACGCTGATGGTACATTTTCGCTGAAAGTAACCGAAGCCGAAGCATATCGGGGCGTAGAAGTCTCCCACATCGGTTACCTCAACACTCATCTTTCTCTTGATGAACTTGCCAAACGCGAAGATTTGACGATTTGGATGATTCCCGCTCCCAATCTTCTCCATGAAATTGTAGTCTATGGCAATAATCCACGTACTATCGTAGAGGAAGCTATCAAGAAAATCCCTGTAAACTATGCTGCTGATGAGAATATGCTGACTGCCTTTTATCGTGAAACCGTGCAGAAACGTCGTCGTTACATCAGCGTTTCAGAAGCCGTTATGGATGTATACAAGACCCCATACGATAAACGTGATCCTGAACTGGACAAGGTACAGTTGCAGAAAGGGCGTCGCCTCCTGAGTCAAAAAGGTAGTGATACTTTAGCCGTAAAAGTAGTAGGTGGCCCTAACCTGGCTCTCTATCTGGATATTGTGAAAAATGGCGATGCATTGCTCAGCATGGATAATTTGAATTACTATGAATTCCGTATGGAAGAGCCTGTTAATCTGGACAACCGTATGCAGTATGTTATTAGTTTCCGTCCTCGTGTCAGCCTGATGTATGCCCTGTTTATCGGTAAACTTTATATTGACCGTGAAAGATTAACTTTCACCCGTGCCGATTTTTCCTTGGATATGGCAAACCGGGTGAAAGCTGTGGAAGCCATCCTGCATAAAAAGCCTCTAGGGTTGAGATTCCGCCCACAGGAAGTTTCTTATCTGGTTACTTACAAGCAGCAGGATTCAAAGACCTATCTTAATTATATTCAGAATGTGATCCGCTTTAAATGCGACTGGAAAAAGAAACTGTTTTCATCCAGCTATACCGCCTATGCCGAAATGGTAGTAACTGACCGGAAAGAGCATGAGTTTTCCAATATATCCAATAAGAACGCTTTCAAGCAGAAGCAAATCTTCTATGACTTGGTAGACGAATATTGGAATGAAGATTTCTGGAAGAGCTACAACATCATTGAGCCTACGGAATCTTTGGAGCATGCAGTCGATAAATTGAAGAAACAGGCGAAATAGGTGAAAAGTGAGAGTTGAAAGTTACCATGCGGTATACTAGCGCAGCAAACTTTCAGCTCCCAACTTTCAACTCTCAACTGCATTTCGTATCTTTGGAGAAATCCTAAAACCTGAAGAGTATGCTGACTGAACTGATGATACTTGCTAAAATTAAAGAGGGCGATATACGGGCGTTTGAAGAAGTCTTCCGCCGTTACTATTCCCCTCTTTGCTGGTATGCCGCGGGTATTACAGGAGATACGGAGTCGGCCGAGGAGATTGTTGAAGAGCTGTTTTACACCCTGTGGAAAAATAGGGAACAATTACAGGTCTTGCAATCCGTCAAAAGCTATTTGTACCGGGCGGTGCGGAATGAAGCTATTCAGTACTGTGAGCATCAAGAGGTGAAGGAGCGCTACCAGACCTCTGTACAGACCGATAAAGAATCGGAAGCCTCCATAGACCCGCATTGGCAGATGGAGTACAAGGAACTTCAGACACTTGTTCAGCAAGCTCTCAACAAGTTGCCCGACCGTAGGAGGCGCATCTTCATCATGCATCGCATGCAAGGCATGAAATATGCGGAAATTGCCTTGGCACTTTCCTTATCCGTGAAAACAGTGGAAGCGGAAATGACTAAAGTACTGCGTACTTTGCGAGTTGAAATAGATAATTATATTCAATCAAGATAATGGAAGTAAAAAAGAAAACAAAGACAGACGAAGCGTGGGAACGACTATATGCCCGTTTTGAGAAAGATAATCTGCTGGCTGAACCCCGGAAGCGTAAGCCACGTAGATACATTCTTGGGTGGGGGGCGGTTGCTGCCGCTATGATTGTGGGAGTACTTTTTGCTCTCACACCTTGGAGTACGTCGCAGCCGGATGCAGATACCCGCAACTTCGTGATCCAGGAAAATCAGGAGGCGGCAACATTGGTTAAAACCCTCGAAGACGGTTCCGTTGTCTATTTGGCACAAGCAAGCACTCTGCAATATCCCGAACATTTTGATACTCACAAGCGGGAAGTGAACCTGCAAGGCGAAGCCTTCTTTGATGTAGCCAAAAAGCCCGAACAAACTTTCTTGATCGATACGGAGAAAGTGCGGGTGGAAGTGTTGGGTACGGCTTTCGATGTCCGTAGCAATGAGAAGAATCCCTTTAGTTTGTCTGTACTGCGAGGCAAAGTGAAAGTATCCTTGAAACAAGGCGGCCAAACCTTGTATGTAAATGCCGGTGAAACCGTCAGTTTGCAAAACGATGGACTGCAAATCAGTACGACAAAATATTCCGGTCACTTTGACCGCTATACTAAAAATATACGTTTCAAGGATGAATGTCTGGAAGATGTGTTGCGGGTAGTGAATATGGAATCGTCCGGTAGGCAGATTGAGACGCTTTCTCCGGCTTTGGGTAAAAGGCGTTTGACCGTTGAATTTTCCGATAACTCGCCCGAGTCGGTAGCCGAACTTATTTGCTGGACTTTCAATCTGAAATGTACCCGGGAGGGTGATAAACTGATATTATCTGAATGATGAATCTGAAAACGTAAGGAGGTTTTTATGAGACAATGTCGTTTCTACATACTTCTATTGCAGTTGCTTCTCATGGTTGTGCCTACGAAAGCAGATGGAGGAGATGTGCTGGAACGCATCATTCAGTTGCCCAGGACGAGGGGGACGATTTACACTTTATTGGGAAAAGTATCGGAGCAATCCGGTTATCTGTTTATTTATGACAGTAATATGATAAACAACGATTCTGTGGTAAATATCAGGAAAAAGAGCTGTACAGTGCGGCAGGCTATTTTTGAAATAACCGGTAACAGGAATTTAGAATTAAAGGTATTAGGTAATCATATATTAATTACGCGCACTGAAGAGAGAACATGGGCAAGGGGAGGGGCAACCGTCCCTTCCCAGCCAATGTATTCTACTATTACCGGTAATTTGCTGGATAAAGAAACAGCGGAACCTATTGCCAATGCATCAGTCATGGTGCTGGGCACGTCCCTTGGTAACATTACGAATCAAAACGGTGAATTCAGGTTACATCTGCCCGATTCTTTGAAGAATGCCGTACTCGTATTCTCGCACTTGGGATACGTGGGGCAAAGCATTGAAGCCTCTGCATTAGAAGGGCGCAGCAATACCCTCAGCCTTGAACCCAAAGTAATACCCTTGCAAGAAGTACTTATCCGCCTGGTAGAGCCAAAGAAGCTTATTCGTGAAATGATGGAATACAGAAAGAGGAATTATTCCTCCGTTCCCGTCTATCTGACTACTTTCTATAGAGAAGGTGTTCAGCTGAAGAATAAGTTTCAAAGCCTGACTGAAGCAGTATTCAAGGTTTATAAAAACTCGGCTTTGGAGTCTGATGCCAACGATCAGGTGAAATTACTTAAAATGAGTAAGATCGATAACCGTGAGAAAACAGACAGCTTGATTGCTAAATTCAGATCAGGAGTTGAGGCTTGCCTGCAATTGGACATTATAAAAGGTATTCCGGATTTTCTGGAACTTGATACCAGTGGCGAACTGTATACTTATACATCCGGTGATATCGTTTCTGTAGATAACCGGACTGCTAATATTGTTTATTTCGAGCAGAAGCAGGGCGTGAAAGAACCGTTATTCCGGGGTGAACTTTATATAGATTCGGAAAACAGTGCATTATTGCAGGCACAGTTTGAGATTCATCCTAAATATGTAAAAGCGGCAACCCGGCTTTTTGTCCTTCGTCAGGCGCATAAAACCAGATTGACTACACAAAAAATAAAATATACCGTTTCATATAAACCATGGAACGGGACTTACTATATTCATCATATTCGTGGAGATATCTATTTCAAAATGAGGAGAAAGCACGTGCTGGCTAGTAATCCTGCTTTGCATACTTGGTTTGAAATGGTAACCTGTAGGATTGATGATAAAAACGTAACTCGTTTTTCACGCTCCGAAAGGCTACCTACACATACCATTTTAGCCGATACAGACTTTAAGTACGATGAAAGTTTTTGGGAAGATTTCAACGTTATTCCACTGGAAGCGGAGCTGAGCAAGATTATAGAAAAGGTGGCATTGAAGATAGAAAAGACGGAGAATCCGTAAACTCCGCTATACAATCGTTTGCGTAAACAAAGCACATATTCAAACCATAAATATGCATCCTTTTCGTTTTTTATTGTACTTTTGCACCCGGTATTAGTTTAATTTAAAAAGATTAGAACGATGAAACTACCCGAAGAGCCGATGATGCTATATAGCTTCATCAACATGAAACTACGCGATTTTTATCCTTCGCTCGATGCTTTGTGCGAGGATATGAATGTAGAAAAAGAAGACATTGTACGAAAACTGAAGACTGTAGGATTTGAATATAATCCTGCAAAGAACAGATTTTGGTAAATAATGCTTCTGTGTAAAACAACTCCCGTTTCTTGTTGTTGTAAGACGCAAGTAATGGGAGTTGTTTTATTATGGAATTATGGAATAGAGCAAAAAATCTTTGGGCAAAAGTCAAGGGCTGGAAGACAGTCCGTGACTGGCATATCTGGAAACTGAAACTGGTAGATGCCCGATTATATTTTGTCAGTATGATTGTTGGCTTGCTGACAGGACTGGTGGCTGTGCCCTATCATTACCTTCTTTCCTACTTATTTAATCTTCGCAGCGAGTTCTTTTCGTCACGTCCGGCATGGTACTGGCATATCCCTATATTTCTGTTCTTTTGGGGAATCTTGATTTTCGTATCTTGGCTGATAAAGAAAATGCCTCTTATTACAGGGGGAGGTATTCCGCAAACTCGCGGAGTGATAAACGGGCGAGTCACTTACAAACATCCTTTCATAGAACTGATCTCTAAATTCGTAGGCGGTATTCTTTCGTTTTCGGCAGGCTTGTCTTTAGGACGTGAAGGTCCTTCCGTACAAATTGGTTCTTATGTGGGAAGCTTGGTATCTCGATGGACGCACGTCCTGACTGGAGAAAGGAAGCAACTCTTGGCGGCGGGTGCAGGTGCCGGACTGGCGGCCGGCTTTTGGGGAA
>USLU01000036.1 GCA_900555635.1 uncultured Bacteroides sp. | reverse complement strand
TGACTGGTATGTCTATGCGCGTTCCGACTTTGGACGTTTCTGTAGTTGACTTGACAGTAAACTTGGCTAAGCCTGCTACTTACGCTGAAATCTGCGCTGCTATGAAAGAAGCTTCTGAAGGCGAATTGAAGGGTATCTTGGGTTACACTGAAGATGCAGTTGTTTCTTCTGACTTCTTGGGTGACGCTCGTACTTCTATCTTCGACGCTAAAGCTGGTATCGCTTTGACTGACACATTCGTGAAAGTTGTATCTTGGTATGATAACGAAATCGGTTATTCTAACAAGGTTCTTGACTTGATCGCTCACATGGCATCAGTTAACTGCTAATATACAGTTAGAAAATAATAAAAAGTAGGTGGCTTCTGAGGAAGTCACCTATTTTTTTTGCAATTTTGCAGTTAGTTCGCTTTTTATCAGAACATTTAATTCTGATAAAGTTTACACTAATGATAATATTGCTTGCTTTATGAATAATATACCGGTTCAGAACCCTTTTTTTGAAACATATACTACACCTCATAATACAATTCCGTTCGATAAAATAAAGACCGGAGATTATATGCCTGCCATTCAGCAAGGTATTAGTTTGCAAAACGCAGAAATAGATTCGATTATCCATAACACCGAAACACCGACTTTTGAAAATACGATATTGGCTTACGAGAAGTCCGGTGAATTACTTCATCATGTAAGCACTGTATTTGGCAACCTGCTGAGCGCAGAAACCAATGATGACCTTCAGGAACTCGCCAAAGAGATTATGCCAATCATGAGCGAGCACGAAAATAATATCAGCTTGAATGAAGAGCTTTTTGCCCGTATCAAATGCGTCTACGAAAACCAAGCCAGTGAAAATCTGAATCAAGAACAGACCAAATTACTGGATGACATCTATAAAGGCTTTGTACGCAATGGTGCCAACTTGCAAGGTGAAGACAAGGAGAAATATCGTAATCTATGCACAGAACTCAGTTTGCAAACTTTGCAGTTCAGTGAAAACAATCTTAAAGAGACTAACGAGTACCAACTTGTTCTTACAGAAAAGTCACAGCTATCCGGTCTGCCGGAAAGTGCTATCGAAGCTGCCGCAGAAACAGCTAAGGAAAAAGGTGTTGAAGGTTGGGTATTCACCCTTCAAGCGCCTAGCTTCGGACCGTTCATGACGTATGCCGATAATCGCGACTTACGACGCGAACTTTATATGGCTTACAATACAAAATGTACCCATGACAATGCTTACAACAATCTAGATATTGTAAAGCGAATAGTCAATATTCATACAGAGATCGCTCAACTATTAGGTTTCGATAACTTTGCGGAGTATAACCTACTGGAACGTATGGCACAAAGCAGTGATGCAGTTTACAAGCTGCTGAACCAGTTATTGGATGCTTACAGTCCTACTGCCCGTAAAGAATACGAAGAAGTGCAAGCCTTAGCCCGCCTGAAGCAAGGAGAAGATTTTGTCTTGATGCCTTGGGATTGGGGATATTACTCCCATAAACTGAAAGATCAGAAATTCAATATCGACGATGAAATCCTTCGACCGTATTTTGAATTGAGTAAAGTCATTGAAGGTGTATTCGGCTTGGCAACCAGATTATACGGTATAACTTTCAAGAAGAATCCGGAAATTCCGGTATATCATAAAGATGTAGATGCCTACGAAGTATTCGACAAAGACGGTACATTCCTCGCTGTATTTTATACTGATTTCCATCCCAGAGCCGGAAAACGGTCGGGAGCCTGGATGACAAGTTACAAAGGACAATGGATTAATGAGAAAACAGGAGAAAACAGCCGTCCGCACATCTCCATCGTAATGAACTTTACCAAGCCGACTCAAGACAAGCCTGCTTTGCTGACATTCAGTGAAGTAGAGACCTTCCTGCATGAGTTTGGACATAGCCTGCACGGTATGTTTGCCAATTCTACTTACGAAAGTTTGAGCGGAACCAATGTTTATTGGGATTTTGTAGAATTGCCCTCTCAGTTCATGGAAAACTTTGCTATTGAGAAGGATTTCCTACACACATTCGCCCGCCACTATCAGACCGGAGAATTGATACCGGACGAATTGGTACAACGTATTGTTGATTCTTCAAATTTCAATGCTGCATATGCCTGCCTGCGGCAAGTAAGTTTCGGGCTTCTTGATATGGCATGGTACACTCGCAACACACCATTCGACGGTGATGTAAAGGCCTATGAAAAGAAAGCATGGGAAAAGACACAAATTCTTCCTTCGATCGAGGAAACTTGCATGAGTACTCAATTCTCACATATATTTGCCGGAGGATATTCCGCCGGATATTATAGCTACAAATGGGCGGAAGTACTGGATGCGGATGCGTTCTCACTATTCAAACAAAAAGGCATATTCAACCCGGAAGTTGCAACTTCTTTCCGTGAAAACATCCTTTCGAAAGGTGGTACGGAACATCCAATGACACTTTACACGCGCTTTCGCGGACAAGAGCCTACAATAGATGCATTATTAATCAGAAACGGAATAAAGAAATGAAAAGAATGATAAGAAATACCGGCTATTTATTGCTATTACTTGCTTTACTGCCCATAGTAAGCGGCTGCAACAACGAAGATGATGTCATAGAAATCTTCACAAAAAACACTTGGAAACTTAGTCGTCTTACAACCAAAGATAGTAGTGCCCGATTCCTCTCTAATTTGTGGAATAACGAAAAGGATTACAACGCCAGCATGAGTGCTCTTAATCAAGAGAATAATTTCACAATCAACTTTGCCGGTACCGAACTGAATGGAGAGATTATGGGTACAGCTTTAGATGGAAGAGGTATCAAAGCAACCTTTACCGGTACTTGGAGTGTGGATGGGAAAAACAAAAAAATGGCAATCAGCTTAAAGGTTAACGGTTCAGAGACTGATCCCCTAGCCAAAGAATTCATCAATGGATTACAAAAGGTTTATAAATACGAAGGAGATTCAAATTCATTAACTCTCTATTTCGACGATGGACAAAGGACCAAAGTCATAGGTTTCACTGCTCAACGAAAATAATAATCAAGCCATGGACGATTCTACTAAAAAGAAACAAGAAGCCTTAGACAAACGTTATATACGTATGGCAAGTATCTGGGCTGAAAACTCCTATTGCGTACGCCGCCAAGTGGGTGCCTTGATTGTGAAGGATAAGATGATTATATCCGACGGGTACAATGGTACTCCCTCCGGCTTTGAAAATATTTGCGAGGATGATAACAACATTACAAAACCGTATGTGCTTCATGCTGAAGCTAATGCCATCACTAAAATAGCCCGTTCCAACAATAGCAGTGACGGAGCTACTATGTATGTCACAGCTTCACCCTGCATCGAATGTTCCAAATTAATTATCCAAGCAGGTATCAAAAGAGTGGTCTATTCTGAGAAATACCGCCTTGAAGATGGAATAGAACTTCTGATGCGGGCAGGCATTGAAGTAGTTTATATCAATGATAGCTGCGCAGCCAAATAGTAAATTGTAAATGACTAAATTGTAAATAATATCATGAGTACAAAAAACACTTCCCGCTTTATGCCGCTAATTATCGCCATCAGTGTAGTGGCGGGAATTCTTATTGGAACGTTTTATGCCAGACATTTTGCAGCTAACCGCTTGGGCATCATCAACGGCTCTTCGAACAAACTGAATGCTCTGCTCCGTGTCATCGACGACCAGTATGTGGACACCGTTAACATGACAGATTTAGTAGAAAAAGCCATGCCGCAAATATTAGCGGAACTTGACCCTCACTCTACCTATATTCCTGCTCAAAATTTGGAAGAAGTCAACTCTGAGCTGGAAGGAAGTTTCAGTGGTATCGGCATTCAGTTTACCATTCAGGAAGACACGATCCACATCAATAGTGTAATACAAGGCGGACCTTCTGAAAAAGTCGGCCTGATGGCGGGCGACCGTATCGTCATGGTAAATGACAGTCTGTTCGTGGGCAAAGGTTTGACCAACGAAAAAGCCATGCGCAATCTGAAAGGGCCCAAAGGCAGTGAAGTCAAATTGGGAGTAAAACGTGCTACAGAAAAAGATTTACTTAATTTCACCATAGTCCGTGGCGATATTCCTCAAAATACCATAGATGCTGCATACAAGCTTAATAATGATTTCGGCTATATACAAATTAGTAAATTCGGACGTACCACACATATAGAGCTTCTGAACGCCATTGCACAACTGAGTCACGAAAAGTGTAAAGGCCTGATTATCGACTTACGTGATAATACAGGTGGGTATATGGAAGCCGCCACGCGTATGGTCAACGAATTCCTGCCGGAAGGAAAGTTAATTGTTTACACTCAGGGACGCAAATACCCACGTATGGAAGATTTTGCCAACGGCACCGGCAGTTGCCAGAAAATGCCTTTAGTGGTATTGGTGAATGAAGGATCTGCTTCTGCCAGCGAAATCTTTGCCGGAGCCATCCAAGATAATGACCGGGGTACCATTGTCGGACGTCGCTCTTTCGGAAAAGGTTTGGTACAGCAGCCTATTGATTTCAGTGACGGTTCTGCTATTCGTCTGACAATTGCCCGCTACTATACCCCTTCCGGCCGTTGCATCCAGCGTCCTTACGAAAGCGGAAAAGATAGTAAATATGAAATGGACTGGATTAACCGCTATGAACATGGTGAGTTCTTCTCAAAAGATAGCATCAAGATGGACGAAAATTTACGTTACTCCACCGGACTAGGACGTCCTGTTTATGGAGGTGGAGGTATCATGCCAGATGTATTTGTACCACAAGATACAACCGGAGTATCTTCCTATCTGATTGAAGCAAGTAACAAGGGATTAATTTTGCAATTCAGCTTCCAATATACTGACCGTAATCGTGCCAAATTGAGCGAATACAATAATGTCGATGAGTTATTAAAATATCTTTGTCATCAAGGCCTTGTAGAACAATTTGTGCGTTTCGCAGACTCTAAGGGAGTAAAAAGAAGGAATCTTCTGATCCATAAGTCCTATAAATTATTAGAAAAGAGTCTTTTCGGTAACATTATCTACAATATGCTGGGCAAAGAGCAATACATTCGCTACATTAACCAGACTGATGAAACCGTAAAGAAAGCATTAGAAATCCTGGAAAAAGGCGAAGCGTTTCCTAAAGCCCCGGAAGAAGTACCCTTAAATGAGGAGAATAAAAAAGATGGAAAGAAAAAAAGAACTGCGCAAGCGTATGGCGTTGTTGAAGACCCAACACAAATCTTCCATTACGCGTCAATCAGAGTCTGCTAATATACTTGCTGCCCTTGAAGCCCATCCGGCTTTCAGGGCGGCAAATACTATATTACTCTACTACTCTCTTCAGGACGAAGTAGATACACACGAGTTCGTTCAAAAATGGAGCTGTGAGAAACAAATACTTCTTCCGGTAGTAGTAGGTGATGACCTTGAAATACGTATATATACCGGTCCTGAAGATTTAGCTACCGGAACCTATGGGATTGAAGAGCCCACCGGTGAGCTGTTTACCGATTATGCTGCTATCGACTTTATAGCCGTTCCCGGAGTAGCCTTCGACCGTAACGGCAATCGGTTAGGGCGTGGAAAAGGATATTACGACCGCCTACTTCCACGTATTCCACAAGCTTATAAAGTTGGTATCTGTTTCACATTCCAAATTGTAGAAGAAGTTCCGGCGGAGCCGTTTGATATCCGCATGGATGAAATCATAATGCAATGAAAGCTAATTATCACACTCATACTACCCGCTGCATGCATGCCACGGGAAGTGATGAAGAATATGTACGCAGTGCCATCAAAGGCGGTTATCAAGTTCTGGGCTTCTCAGATCATACCCCTTGGAAATATCATTCCGACTATGTAGCCGACATGCGAATGCTTCCCGAAGAATTACCCGATTACATTGAGAGTCTCCGAAGTCTCCGTAAGAAGTATCATGACCAAATTGACATTAAGATAGGACTTGAATGTGAGTATTTTCCTGATTATATTCCTTGGTTGAAAGAACAAATTAAGATTTACCAGTTAGACTACATCATCTTCGGTAATCATCATTATCACACAGATGAAAAGTTTCCTTATTTCGGACATCATACGGATAACTGCGACATGCTCGACCTTTATGAGGAAAGTGCCATCAAAGGCATGGAAAGCGGATTATTTTCTTACCTTGCCCATCCTGACCTTTTTATGCGCTCCTACCCCAAGTTCGACTCTCATTGTACATTGATCAGCCGCCAGATCTGCCGTACCGCTGCACGACTCAATATTCCATTAGAGTATAATATAGGCTATGTAGCTTATAACCTCGTACATGGATTGTCAACTTATCCTTGTGCCGACTTCTGGCGTATTGCAGCCAATCAAGGATGTACTGCCATCATCGGACTGGACGCTCACAACAACATTGATTTGGAAACTCCCGTTTATTACGCCCAAGCTATTCAGGAACTAAAAGAATTGAAGATTAAGACAATAGATACTTTGGAGATATAATAAATAAAACCTAACAACAAGCTAATATCTCCAAAACGCAAAAGATTTCTTATCTAAAAATAATATTTGTGATAACCTGTGCCCCTACATGCCGATTCAAGTTACGTACCAGCAGTTCACGTCCCATCATCAGTTCTTGACGGAGGGCGGCAGAAGTTAAATGAACATATAACACCTGATTCTTAATATAAAGTTCGCGAGTATAAGATGCAATGGTAGGCCCTAATACTTCCGGCCAAGCACTGATAAGCCGGCGTTCATTCAGCGGTGACTCCAGACTTTCTTGCCTTAGAAAGTTACGGATAAGTATACCTATCTGTTCGGCATTGTTACGTTTCATATTTCACCCTCCATTTCTGTAATAGCCCCTTGTTCAACACGGAACATTCTGTAATCACTGCCAACTTTATGCAAAATGCGATCTAAATGTTCCCTATTTGTATCTGTAATAAAAATCTGCCCGAAGTTATCACCTGCAACCAACTTAATAATCTGTTCTACACGCGATGCATCCAGTTTATCAAAGATGTCGTCCAATAACAACAAAGGCACAGTAGTTCCTGTTCGTTTCAGGAAATCAAATTGCGCCAGCTTCAAAGCCACCAGATAAGTTTTATTCTGCCCCTGCGAGCCTTCTCTCTTAATAGGAAAATCTCCTAAAAGCATATTCAATTCATCCTTATGTACACCACGCAGAGAATATCCCATAATCTGATCACGCACACGGCTTTCTTTCAATACTTCCTGCAAAGAAGCGTTGCGGGCATGAGAATCGTACGTCAATCCCACCTGCTCCTTATCTTGAGATATAAAATAATAGAAAGACTGGAAAATAGGGATAAACTCCTGGATAAAAGCCTCTCGCTTACGAAAAACCACCTCACCGGCTTGCGCCATCATTTCTTCCCATACAAGAAAAAGTTCCTCTTCCACCGACTCTTCACTCTTCAACAATGTATTTCGTTGTACAAGTGCTTTATTGTAACGTATCAGTGCATCCAGATACTCCTTATCATATTGAGAAATAACTACATCCATAAAACGGCGGCGTTCGTCACTCCCTCCCGCAATAAGTTCTGAATCGGCAGGCGAAACCATCACCAATGGCAAAAAGCCTATATGGTCCGATAAACGTGTATACTCCTTTTTATTGCGCTTGAACTGCTTTTTCTGACGACGTTTCATGCCACAATAAATTTCTTCAGGCGTGCCGTCAGGTGCTTCATAAAAGCCTTGGATCACAAAAAAGTCGGCATCATGGTGTATGTTTTGAGAATCAATAGGATTCCCTGCACTTTTACAGAAAGACAAAAAATAAACAGCATCCAGCAGGTTGGTTTTCCCCATACCATTCTGCCCGAAAAAGCAGTTCAGTTTGGGTGAAAAACAAAGTTCCACCTGCTCCAGATTCTTATAATTAAGTATAGATATACGTTTCAGTATCATATAGCAACGACGAGTTTGGTTACAAAGATAATGCAAAATCTCGATTTAGTGAGCGAAAGAGAATGCAAAGCAAAAAAAGATGCCCCTAAATTTCGTTGATAAACATAAAAAAGTTACTTTTGCGGGTCGAAATAGCTATATTAAGAATAATAACAAAAAGAATATATAAAAATGGCAGAACAAAAAAAGACTAATGAAGCCTTAAACGTGGAAGACGCACTGACACAGTCGGAGGCATTTTTTATCAAAAACAAAAAAGCAATCATCGGTGCCGTAGTAGCTGTAATTATCATTATAGCAGGCATAGTAATGTACAAGAACCTCTATGCTGATCCTCGCGAAGAAAAAGCTCAGGCTGCCTTATTCAAAGGACAGGAATATTTTGAAGCAGACGATTATGCACAAGCACTGAACGGTGACAGCATCGGTTACGCAGGTTTTGCTAAAATTGCTGACGAATTCAGTGGAACCAAAGCTGCTAATCTGGCAAAGGCTTATATGGGAATCTGCTATGCACACCTCGGCAAATTTGATGAAGCCGTGAAAGCATTGGATAGCTTCGATGGAGACGATCAAATGGTAGCTCCTGCAATGAAAGGTGCTTTGGGTAACTGCTATGCACAGCTCGGTCAATTGGATAAAGCTTCTTCTATGTTAATGAAAGCAGCCCGCGAAGCCGATAACAATACACTTAGCCCTATCTTCCTGATGCAAGCAGGCGAAATTATGGTTAAGCAAGGTAAGTATGATGACGCTATCCAAGCATATACTACCATCAAGGATAAATACTTCCGCTCCTATCAAGCTATGGATATCGATAAATACATCGAGCAAGCTAAATTGCTGAAGAAGTAATATTCTTTATATAAAGTATTCAAGGCACAGATTATACGGAAAACGCAGAAAGCGTATTGTTCGTGTAATTCGTGCCTTTATCATTTCTTTCCTATCCCTTTTATTTTTTAATTTTTAATTCTCAATTCATTATGGCAACAGCTTATCACAACCTCTCAGACTATGACTTCAATTCCGTTCCTAACGCTGAAAAAATGAAATTCGGGATTGTTGTATCTGAATGGAATTTCAATATAACCGGTGCACTTTTAAATGGTGCGATCAATACTCTAAAGAAACATGGAGTAAAAGATGAAAATATTCTGGTAAAGACAGTACCCGGTAGTTTCGAACTCACCTTTGGAGCCAACCAACTTATCGAATATAGCGAAATCGATGCAGTTATTGCTATTGGTTGTGTAGTAAGAGGTGATACCCCACATTTTGATTATGTTTGCATGGGAGCCACGCAAGGAATCACTCAGTTGAACGCAAGTGGCGATATACCAGTCATTTACGGACTAATTACTACCAATACAATGGAGCAAGCCGAAGACCGTGCTGGTGGTAAATTAGGTAACAAAGGTGATGAATGTGCAATTTCTGCAATAAAAATGATCGATTTTGCTTGGAGTTTACAAAAATAGTCGTATCTTTGCACTCGCAATTGAGAAACAAAGCTACTAAGCCAAGTTTCAAAAAAGCAAAAGGGCGAATACCAGAGTGGCCAAATGGGACTGACTGTAACTCAGTTGTCTTTCGACTTCGGTGGTTCGAATCCATCTTCGCCCACAAAAATTGCGGAAGTAGCTCAGTTGATAGAGCATTAGCCTTCCAAGCTGAGGGTCGCGGGTTTGAGCCCCGTCTTCCGCTCTTAAGAGAATCCTGAAAGTCAAGCAATTGGCATTCAGGATTTCTTCTTTTAATACTATTGAATTTGGACGAATATAGCCGGTTTTAGCATCATCATGTAAACCAGATATGAAATATGAACAACATCATTAACAAAATCAGGCAAATCTATCCGGTCTCCGATGAAGCACTTCAAGCATTGTTGGCGAATATGCAGGTAAGATATTACCCTAAAGGTACCTATATAGTGCAATCGGGAGTGACTGACCGTTTAGTTTATTTCATTGAGGAAGGAGTTGCCCGTTCTATATTCCACCATGACGAACAAGATACCACTACCTGGTTCAGCCAAGAAGGTGATGTCACCTTTGGTATGGATTCATTGTACTATCAACAACCGTCAATTGAGAGTATCGAAACTCTTACGGACTGCAAAATCTATGTTATCCATATAGATAAACTGAATGCGCTCTACGAAACTTATATTGATATAGCTAATTGGGGAAGAATCTTGCATCAGAATGTAAACAAAGAACTCAGCCACATGTTTGTGGAAAGACTCCAACTTTCACCTAAGGAGAGATACGAACAATTTAATCGCCGCTATCCCGGACTTATAAATCGGGTTAAATTGAAGTATGTTGCAGCTTTTTTGGGCATCTCCATCTATACACTCAGCCGGGTACGTGCTAAAAAGTAGATATTTGCCGTTTTTTTGCTTACCATGCCGTATCTTTGACATCTGAAAACATTTATCAAACTATAGAAAAACAGATGTCAAACATTTCATCTTCAGCTTTTGCAGATACCAAAGCGCATTATGACCTTCTTGACGGACTTCGTGGTGTGGCAGCCCTTATGGTTATATGGTATCATATATTCGAAGGCTACGCCTTTGCCGGTGGTGGTATTATTGAAACCTTCAATCATGGATACTTGGCTGTGGACTTTTTCTTTATCCTATCAGGTTTCGTTATCGGTTATGCTTATGATGACCGCTGGGGGAAAGGTCTCACCATGAAAAACTTCTTCAAGCGACGTCTTATACGTCTTCATCCGATGGTTATTATGGGTGCTGTTTTGGGAGCTGTTACGTTCTACATTCAAGGTTGTGTGCAATGGGATGGAACACATGTTGCTCTCTCAATGATAATGTTATCACTTCTTTGCACGATATTTTTCATTCCTGCAATGCCGGGTGTAGGTTATGAGGTTCGTGGCAATGGTGAAATGTTCCCATTAAATGGACCATGTTGGTCATTGTTCTTTGAATATATAGGTAATGTCCTTTATGCCTTGTTTATCCGTCGCTTATCAAACAAAGCACTGGCTATATTAACAGCATTGCTGGGAGTAGCATTGGCATTATTCGCCATTTTCGATGTCTCCGGTTATGGTAATATGGGAGTGGGTTGGACATTGGATGGCATGAACTTTACAGGAGGATTGCTGAGAATGCTTTTCCCTTTCTCTATGGGTATGCTTTTGTCACGTAACTTCAAACCTATTAAGCTAAAAGGGGCATTTTGGATATGTACAATTGCATTGATTGCCTTGTTTTCCGTACCCTATTTGGAAGGTGCAGAACCGATTTGTACAAATGGTATTTATGAAGCATTTTGTGTTATCATAGCTTTTCCTATCCTAGTCTGGCTGGGAGCGTCGGGAAGTACTACAGATAAAAAGTCAACCAAGATATGCAAATTTCTGGGAGATATATCTTATCCAATCTACGTGATACATTATCCGTTCATGTATTTGTTCTATGCATGGTTGATTAAAAACCAACTTTTCACTCTAGAACAGACCTGGCAAGTTGCTTTATGCGTCTATGCTTGGAATATACTGTTAGCTTATCTATGCCTGAAGCTATACGATGAGCCCATACGGAAATATTTGGCTAAACGTTTCTTGAATAAGAAGCAGTAAAAACAAAAGTGACGGTAGAATAAAACTACCGTCATTTTTGCATAATGAAAGCATAGACAAGCTATTTCAGATAAACTGGCTCCACTTCCGTTACATTCTCATGCAGCCACTCATCCAACTTAGCTTCCACCTTATCTTTTATCTGAGGAGTGATATACTTCTTCACTTTCTTATAGGCATAGACGGCTGCTGCTCCTTTACCAACCAAAAATATCTGTCCCAATAAGTCTTCTACACCGGTAGGAATAACTATTGCTACCAAAGCAAGCATAATATTAGTCCGTTCACTTTCCGGAGTAGTATCAGCGATCATCACATAATATGTAGTAAGTACCGGGCGACCAGCGGTGCGACCTGCTTTCTTTATGTACTTCTCTACTTTAATATAAAGCTCATCCATTGAAAAATTCAGTTTCATAATTCCTCCTTTTTATTTATTAGACGCAAGCGGAATAGTTTAGGTTGCACTTTTCACCAAATATTTTTTTACCGACAAATTCAAATAAAGCTATAATTGAGTAAATCAGTATATAAAAGAAAATAAAAGCATAGAATATCAAAACCGTATATCTTTTGTATCTTTGCCGAAAATTTCACAACCTCATCAAATTAAAATGAAAAAAATTGTAAGCGTTCCTTCTCGGCAGAAAACGATGCGTGAGCTGAGAGATTATCTGATGATTGCTTTAGGCATGATTATGTATGGTATAGGCTGGACAGTATTCCTATTGCCCAATGATATTACGACCGGCGGCGTTCCGGGTATTGCTTCTATTGTCTATTTCGCTACAGGCTTTCCTGTGCAATATACATACTTCGCTATCAACTTTGCCCTATTACTTCTTGCGATACGCATTTTAGGGTGGAAGTTCAGTATCAAAACCATTTTTGCCGTATTTACACTTACATTCTTCCTCTCACTCATCCAAAAACTTACAAATGGTCTTGTACTACTTCAAGACCAACCATTTATGGCATGCGTAATAGGTGCATCATTCTGCGGTAGTGGTATTGGCATTGCCTTTACTTCGAATGGTAGTACAGGTGGTACTGATATCATCGCTGCTGTTATCAACAAATACCGGGACATTACGCTGGGAAGGGTTATGTTAATATGCGATCTTATTATTATATCTTCCAGTTATTTTGTATTGAAAGATTGGGAAAAGGTAGTATATGGCTATGTAACGTTGTATATTTGTAGTTTTGTACTCGATCAGGTAGTGAACAGTGCCCGCCAGTCAGTACAATTCTTTATTATAAGCGAAAAGTACGCGGAGATAGCAAGACATATCAATGTATATCCTCACCGGGGTGCAACGGTTATCAACGCTTCGGGCTTCTATAGTGGAAAAGAACAGAAGATGTTATTCGTCCTTGCTAAGAAGCGCGAATCTACTATCATCTTCCGGTTAATAAAAGACATAGACCCCAATGCATTTGTATCGCAGAGTGCTGTCATTGGAGTCTACGGAGAAGGTTTTGACAAGATCAAAGTAAAATAAACTTTCCTTCTTTCCAAACAAAAGTTATAGGACGGCGGATGAACGGTTTTAGTTTGTCCGCCGCTTCTTTTTCCATATAATCGGGAGTCGTGAAGGTGAACGTCAATGTAGCATCTTTAGAAGAAAGATCTGCTTTCATAAGCGGCATATCAGCTTTGCGACAAACTTCCTGATATTCATAGATATCAACTGAGTCGGGAGCCTCAACAATAAAATCGGTTAATACAGGCAGCCCGGACAAATAAGGAGCAGCAGGCAACTCTTTCCAATCGGTTGTGTAGAAATTAATATGGCTGTCACAGGCGGGTGCACATACTGTAGAAATCGTACAAATCACTTTTGTACTATCGTTCACAGAAAGAAGTTTCATTTGCCAAGTGCTTTGAGGAGTCATCTTTACATGTGCATAATCCGAAGAAAGTTCGGTCATCTCCGATTTACTACCAAAACTGTTGGTTACCTCCGCTTTCATCTTACTGTTCAGAAAATCAATAAAGTCGGCACGATTTACCGAAGTCAGTATCGGACTCAAGGAGTCAGGCATATTTTTAAAACATGTTTTGGCATCCTGTGCTTGCAACGAAACCAGCCAAACAAAAGATAAGCATATAAGCGCACTCAATTTCTTCATCATACTATTATTCCATTAACTATATATTGTCTTCACGAAAGTTATTCAAAGCCATGAACAAACTTCTTCGAGAAAACGAGCATCTATTTCATCAAAACTATTCAAATTTTCACTATCAATATCGAGAACTCCCCATACCTCATTTTCACCTCTTCGGATGAGCGGAACAACAATCTCGGAACGTGATAACGAGCTACACGCTATATGTCCGGGAAAAGCATCGACATCAGGCACTATCAACGTTTCCGCCTTCGCCCATGACGTACCGCAAACTCCACGCCCTTTCCTGATTCGCGTACAAGCTATGGGGCCTTGGAAAGGACCAAGCACTAACTCTTCTCCTTGCACACGATAGAAACCAACCCAAAAGAAGTGGAATGTTTCTTTCAGTGCAGCCGAAACATTGGCGAGATTGGCAATCAAGTCATCTTCACCTTCAATCAGGCTCTTCAGTTGTGGTAGTAAAGCACGATACTTTTCTTCCTTACTACCATTATCAATATATAAATCTTCTGCCATACATTTTCTACTTAATGACTCCCCAAATATAGGAAGAACATTCCAATCAACACCAAAATGAGGTCAATGGCTTTGCTTTTTAAATTCTTTTCACGGAAGAAAAGGGCACCGAAGATAAAGGATACCACTACACTGCTGCGTCGTACCATGGAGACTATGGAAATCATAGAATCTTCGTAACTCAATGCATAGAAATAAACAAAATCGGCAGCACAGAGAAAGATGGAAATGCCGATAATGGTCCAATCCCAACGGAAGGGAGTGCTTTCTTTGCGTTTAGGATACCATAATAGCAGGATAATGGGGCACATGATGAATACCTGATACACATTATACCAGGATTGCACCAACATAGGATTGAGTTGTTTCATCAAATACTTATCGTATAAGCCACTGACTGCACCGGCCAATGCAGCCAAGACAATAAAGAATATCCACTTATTATGTTTAAAGTCAATCCCCTCTTTCTTACCGGAACGGCTCAACAAAAAGAAAGAAAGTACCGCAAGCATAACGCCGATCCATTGATAGAGGTTCAAACGTTCGCCAAACAATAACATAGCGCCAATCAGTACTAACACAGGGCGGGTAGCATTAATCGGTCCTACAATGGTAAGCGGCAAATGCTTCATTCCAAAGTAACCGAATATCCAGGAAGAAAGGACTATAAACGATTTTATAATGATGAATTTATGCACCTCCCAACCTACTATGGGAACTTCGAACATACTTCCGCCCAAAACCGAAGGTGCAAAGGCAGATATCAGAATGAATGGCAGGAAGATTAGACTAGAGAATATCGTATTCAAAAACAAAACCGGAAGTACTGCATTATCACGAAGCGATTTTTTCTTAAAAGCATCATAAAAGCCTAGTAAAGCCGCTGAAAGGAAGGCAAGGAATAACCACATGTTAGTTGAAAGTTAAAAGTTGAGAGTTAAAGAAAGAGGGTTTCAGGGTAAGTGACATCTACCAGAAACAAAGCATTGCCGGGAACGGAAGCTCCGGCTTGGCAACGATCTTGCTGTTCAATGACACGACGAAAGCCTTCGATGGTAAGCTTCCCACGACCCACTTCAAGGAGAGTACCGACTATGGCACGCACCATATTACGCAAGAAACGGTCGGCTTGAATGGTAAATACCCAAGTACGTTCATCGTGTTGTGTCCAGGCCGCATGCATTATTTTGCAATTGTTAGTCTTGACGTCGGTATGCAATTTACTAAAGCTGGTAAAGTCAGTATATTCGAATAGCACCTGTGCTGCTTCATTCATCCGCTCAAAGTCGGGAGTTTGAAAAAGGCGGCAACGGTATTGACGTTCAAAAGGAACTTTAGCAGTAGTAATATAATACTTATATTTTCGCGATGTAGCATCGAAACGAGCATGTGCTTCAGGAATAACCGGACGCAAACAATAGACTGAAATATCGGGAGGCAGAAGACGATTCAGTTTATCAGTCATAAAAGCAGTGTCTAAAGGCATATCGCTATCAAAGTGGGCCACCATCAGCGAAGCATGCACACCGGCATCGGTACGCCCTGCCCCTATCACTTCTACTTCACGACGCAGTAAAGTAGAAAGTGCCTTCATCAAACACTCCTGTACGCTTTCTCCATTGGGCTGAATTTGCCACCCATGGTAAGCAGTACCATCATAAGCCAAATAAATGAAATATCGTTGCACGTTTTTCCTTCTTTTAGGGTGCAAAGATAATGAAAAATCAGGGCAACCGCATCAAAATCTTATTCATAATGCTTTCAGAAATGAACTATTTCACCATAGATTACACAGATTGTCACAGAATTATTTTATTAATAATCAAAAGTATATATATTAATCCGTGAAAATCTGCGTAATCTGTGGTGAATTAAAACCATACAGAAATAATAACAGGATTTACCCCTGCCCAAAACACCTTCTGAATGGGGGATTTCACCGGCACCGGGGAACGAGGGGTTCGGCACCGAGGAACACTGCCTCCGACACCGGGGAACCACACTCGCTCCGGTGACAACTTTTTAAGATAAGTACATCCGTAGTGAGTTTATGTCTCACTTGCATACCTTGCGTCTCTGTAGTGAAAAGAAACAAATTTATTTGCAAGGTGTTATTATTCCGGCGGATTGGATTATCTTTGCCGAAGCATTTCATAATGAATTACAATTTAGGAAGATAACAATGACACATTTTAAATCTCACCATATTCCCTCCCTCTTATTAGCAGGATTAATACTTACTTTTAGTTTTAGCGGATGCAAAAAGAAAGATATGTCACTCAAACTAAACGAACCTCATAACATTCGTGGAGTAATCAGCTATAAACGCTCTTTCGGAGATTTAAATGATAAGCATCTCAGTGTTGCCCAAGTTATCGGAATACGTCCGCTTGCTTCGCGGGAAGAGGCGGAAAAAATGAAGGAGCAATTGCAACACATTACCACAAACCAGTTCTACGTAGTTGATTCATTAACACATTCTATTCCTTATTTAATTCCGGGAGCTGCCAATCTATTAGACTCTATCGGACATAATTTCCTCGATTCGCTCACGGCCAAAGGATTGAATCCTAACAAAGTAGTAGTAACTTCCGTGCTCCGTACCAAAGACGACGTAAAACGCTTGCGACGTCGCAACGGAAATGCTTCGCTAAATTCGGCTCACTTCTACGGCACTACTTTTGACGTCAGTTGGAAACGCTTTCAAAAAGTAGAAGATGAGGACGGACGCCCCTTGCAGGATGTAAGTTCAGATACCCTGAAACTGGTCTTATCCGAAGTATTGAGAGACCTGAAACAGGCTGACAAGTGCTATATTAAATACGAATTAAAGCAAGGATGTTTCCATATAACAACAAGAGTAAAAGAGTTGAAAGGTGAAAGTTAAAACTTTCACCTTTCAACTCTCCAACATTCTCCATGCCAACGGCAGACTACTAATAATGTCACTAGCTACCATTCCTATCTCTCCTAGTTTCTTGCAGGCGACATCACCGGCAAGTCCATGAACATAAGTAGCAAGGCGGGCAGCAACTCCTGCATCGTAACCTTGTGCCAACAGTGCAAGCACTACCCCCGTCAGGACATCACCACTGCCTCCTGTCGCCATGCCCGGATTCCCTGTGATATTGAACCAGCACTTCCCATCCGGTGCTATAACAGCAGAATAAGCACCTTTCAGTATAATATGTACATTAGCAGTCTTTGCCAGTTCACGCGCTTTCATTAAGCGTTCATAAGAGTTCTGACATTTGCCAACGAGACGTTCCAATTCCTTGGGGTGTGGAGTAAGAATACTTCCCTGAGGCAAACGGCCGATATAACTGCGTTTCTCTCCCAGAAGATTCAACGCATCGGCATCTACGACCATCGGTGTTTGGCAAGAAGCTATTTGTTCCAATAAAGCAACTTCCGTTTCGACGGCTTTCCCCAGTCCCGGGCCGATTCCTACAGCCTGATAATCGTCCGTATCAATGGCAGAAGCAAAGCAAGTTTCACTGATATCTATTTGCGTCATCGCTTCGGGTACGGATGTTTGCACAATATTATTGTTGCAGAAAGGCACATGCACCGTCAGTAATCCCACACCTGAACGAAGACAAGCCTTTGCAGCCAGTACCGATGCTCCCGCCATTCCTTGCGAACCGGCAATGAGCAATGCACGACCAAAATTGCCTTTATGGGCAAACTTAGTACGAGATTTCACCAAATAAGGTATGTCTTCGTTTTCCAGCATAAAGAAGTCAGTCTCTACTTCCTTCATCGCCTCTTCGCTCAGTCCGATGTCCAGCAGTTGCCATTCGCCTACATAAGGTTCATTCTCTGCAAAAAGAAAAGCTAGCTTGGGCAATTGGAGGCTTAGGGTTAAATTAGCGCGAATAATGCCGGACTGTACATTGTAAGTATTATCCTCGCCCATAAGTCCCGAAGGAATATCAATGGCAACGACCGTAGCCGACGAAGCATTGATATACTTCACCACAGCCGCAAAGCCACCACTCAAGGCTTTATTTAATCCACTGCCAAATAGTCCGTCAATCACGACATGATCTGTTGTCAATGCAGGAGGGGTAAATTGCGAAGTCACTTCATGGAAATCGACATTCGGAATGCCGGCAAGCCGTTCTTTATTCGTATGGCAATCCGGTGAAAGAGAACCTTTTGTATTAAACAGATACACTTCCAGCTTATAGCCTTTCCCGGCCAGGATACGCGATACGGCCAAAGCATCACCTCCATTATTGCCCGGTCCTGCAAATACGGTGAATGGAGTACTGGCATCCCAACGTTCGGAAATAGCTTTTGCCAAAGCTCTTGAAGCGCGTTCCATCAAGTCGATGGAAGAAATAGGTTCGTTCTCTATTGTAAATGCATCCAGTTGCTTGATGCTTGCCGTAGTAAATATCTTCATAGTGGTTTCCTCTATCTTTAAATCGTTGAGCAAAGATAGGGGTTTGATTTCAACTCTACAATGTGAGCAGTCGTTTTTTATCCAAATCCACCATTACACAGCATTTATTGAAGGATAAAGAAGAAAAAGAGAGAATAGTAAGCAAAGAATAACTAATTTTGCAGTCTCAATACTATACGAAAACCAAAACAATAAAAATAGATTCAATGAGTTCATCCAAACACCCCAAAGGTCTTTACCTGATCTTCGCTACCAGTACGGCAGAACGTTTCAGTTATTATGGTATGCGAGCTATCTTTATCTTGTTCTTAACACAGGCGCTTCTTTTCGACAAGGAGCATGCGGCCTCCATTTATGGCAGCTATACCGGACTGGTTTATCTTACCCCCCTCATCGGCGGATATATCGCGGATAAGTATTGGGGTATCCGCCGTTCCGTATTTTGGGGAGCAATGATGATGGCAGTAGGTCAGTTCCTCATGTTTGCCAGCGCTTCGATGCTCAGTGCCGTCCAATTGTCACACTGGCTGATGTATAGCGGGCTCACCTTTCTTATTTTAGGAAACGGATGTTTCAAACCTACGGTCACTTCGTTGGTAGGCCAGCTCTATAAACCGGGAGACAGACGGCTGGATTCAGCATATACCATATTTTATATGGGTGTAAATGTAGGTTCTTTCCTTGCTCCGCTGGTTTGCGGCTACTTTGGCGAAACAGGTGACCCGAACGACTTCAAATGGGGCTTTCTCATTGCAGGAATCGTCACCGTATTTACGGTAGTATTATTTGAGTCACAGAAAAATAAATACCTCATCGGTCCCGATGGAGAACAGCTAGGTATTATCCCCGACGCAAAAAAGGGACAACCCATAAAAACGAAAGCCACTTGCCTGTCCGAAACCGAAAAGAAGAAAAGAAAACGTAATTACCTGCTTTTAGGTCTGCTCGCGTTAGTACTCGCCGCCACTTTCTATTGGTGTTTCGATGGAGACTGGATCAGTGTCGGCATCTTTACCGCCTGCATTGTGCTTCCCGTAAGCATTCTCATCGAAGGATTGCTCACCAAGATTGAACGTAGCCGTATTTTTGTGATCTATATCATAGCCTTCTTTGTGATCTTCTTCTGGGCTGCCTACGAACAAGCCGGCGCCTCTCTGACGCTTTTCGCCTCTGAGCAAACCAATCGTAATATATTAGGTTGGGAGATGCCCGCATCGTGGATTCAATCGTTCAATCCTTTCTTTGTAGTAATACTGGCAGCCATCATGCCGGGCGTATGGGGGACACTCAACAAGCGGGGCATGGAACCGTCTTCACCCAGCAAACAAGCTATTGGTCTATTATTGCTTTCATTGGGCTACCTTGTCATCTGCTTCGGAGTAAAAGATGTGCAGCCGGGTGTCAAAGTAAGCCTCATTTGGCTGACCGGATTATACTTTATTCATACGATGGGCGAAATATGCCTCTCCCCCATCGGCTTGTCTATGGTCAACAAACTGACACCCGTCCGTTTTGCCTCTTTAATGATGGGTATATGGTATCTTTCCAATGCTACGGCAAATAAATTTGCAGGTACATTGAGCGGTCTTTATCCCGAACCGGGAAAGGTGAAAACGTTGTTAGGATATCACATCGAAACGATGTACGACTTCTTTATGGTATTCGTTGTCATGTCGGCTACAGCATCGCTTATCCTCTTCCTGCTTTCAAAGAAATTGCAGAAGATGATGCATGGAGTGGAATAAAAATAAGCAAGCTTATTTTGTACTGCATTCGGTTTGCACTATCTTTGTACCAATTTTCAAAATACACCCCATCTATGGACACTATACAGATAAAGGATAAGACATTCACTGTTTCTATCAAAGAGCAGGATATCTTGAAAGAAGTAACCCGTGTAGCCAATGAGATCAATCGCGATCTGGCAGGAAAGAATCCGTTATTTCTCAGTGTATTGAACGGTTCGTTCATGTTTACCGCCGATCTGATGAAGCGCATTACGATACCATGCGAAATCTCGTTCATCAAATTAGCATCTTACCAGGGGGTAGCTTCTACGGGGGTTATCAAAGAAGTGATTGGCATCAACGAAGACCTCACCGACCGTACGGTAGTCATCGTAGAAGATATTGTAGACACCGGTTTCACCATGCAACGCCTGCTGGATACCCTCGGCACACGCAACCCCAAGGAAATCCGCATTGCCTCTCTCTTGCTGAAACCCGAGAAGCTTAAAGTTAAACTGGATATTGATTATGTTGCCATGAGCATTCCAAATGACTTCATTGTAGGTTACGGCTTGGATTACGACGGCTTTGGTCGCAATTATCCCGATATCTATACAGTAGTAGACTAATTATAGTAAATCATTTAAATAATAACTAAACAAGATGTTGAACATTGTAATTTTCGGTGCTCCCGGTTCAGGTAAGGGAACACAAAGTGACTTGATTGTTAAGCAATATGGTATAAACCACATTTCTACAGGAGATGTATTGCGTGCAGAAATTAAGAATGGCACAGAACTGGGCAAAACAGCCAAAGGTTACATCGACCAAGGCCAATTGATTCCTGACGAACTGATGATTGATATCCTTGCCAGCACACTGGATGGCTTCAAAGATAGCAAAGGGGTTATTTTCGATGGTTTCCCCAGAACAATCGCACAAGCTGAAGCATTAAAGAAAATGCTCGCTGAACGTGGACAGGAAGTAAGTGTTATGCTCGACCTCGAAGTACCCGAAGAAGAATTAATGAAACGTCTCATCAAACGCGGATTAGAGTCAGGTCGTGCCGATGACAACGAAGAAACGATCAAGAAACGTCTTGTTGTTTATCACACACAAACTTCTCCGTTGATTGACTGGTATAAGCAAGATGGTAAATACCAGCACATCAAAGGTTTCGGTATCTTGGATGAAATCTTTGCTGATGTTTGTAGTGCTATTGACAAAGTAAAATAAAAAAAAGAATATGGCTGAATCGAATTTTGTTGACTACGTAAAAATATATTGCCGCTCCGGAAAGGGCGGACGAGGCTCCACGCACATGCGGCGGGAGAAATACATACCCAATGGTGGCCCCGACGGAGGTGACGGAGGACGAGGAGGTCATGTTATACTCCGCGGTAACCGTAACTACTGGACCTTGTTGCACCTGCGCTACGACCGTCATATCATGGCTGGTCACGGCGAATCGGGCAGTAAAGGACGCAGCTTCGGCAAAGACGGAGAAGATAAGATAATTGAAGTTCCCTGCGGTACAGTAGTATATAACGCCGAAACCGGTGAGTACCTTTGCGATGTAACCGAGCATGGCCAGGAAGTCATTCTATTGAAAGGCGGACGCGGTGGTCTAGGCAACTGGCACTTCAAAACTGCCACCCGACAAGCCCCACGCTTTGCTCAACCGGGCGAACCGATGCAGGAAATGACTGTAATCATGGAATTGAAGTTGCTGGCAGACGTCGGTTTAGTAGGTTTTCCTAACGCAGGAAAATCAACGTTACTTGCCGCTACCTCAGCAGCAAAACCCAAGATTGCAAACTATCCTTTTACCACATTAGAGCCCAACTTGGGTATCGTGTCTTATCGTGACGGAAAGTCATTCGTCATGGCTGATATTCCCGGTATCATCGAAGGAGCCAGTGCAGGTAAAGGTTTGGGACTACGTTTCTTACGCCATATAGAGCGCAATTCATTGTTACTTTTCATGGTTCCTGCCGATAGCGACGATATTCGCAAGGAATATGAAATCCTGCTGAACGAACTTCGCACTTTCAACCCCGAAATGCTTGATAAGCAAAGGGTACTTGCTATTACTAAATGTGATATGCTCGATCAGGAGCTTATGGACGAGATAGAGCCTACCCTGCCCGAAAACATTCCACATGTATTCATCTCTGCTATCTCCGGTATGGGTGTTTCTGTACTAAAAGATCTCCTTTGGGAAGAATTGAACAAGGAAAGCAATAAAATAGAAGGCAAAATAGAGAGTATCGCCCATCGTGCCAAAGACATGAGCCACCTGAAAGAGGAATTGCAGGATGAAGGTGAAGACGAAGACCTCAGCTACGAATACGAAGACGACGAGGACATTGATGACCTCGAAGACTTTGAGTATGAAGAAGAGGATTGGGAGGACGATAAAAAATGATTTCTCTCACCGAAGATAGGAAAATGTTGGGATATGAGGTGCTTTCCTCCTATCCCAACATTTCTTGTTTTGTAACTACCCGTCGAGGAGGATGCAGCCAAGGGAATTATAATTCTTTCAATTGCACGCCTTACACGGGAGATGATGCGGAATGCGTCCGACGCAACCTGGAAATTCTATGTTCATCCTTGCCCAAACGTCCCAAAGAATTGATTATTCCCTATCAGACACATGGAACGCAAGTCCTTGCTATTGATAACAGCTATCTGCAAGCCAACAAAGAAGAACGCCACACCATGCTGCAAGGCATTGATGCATTGATTACGCATGAACCGGACTGTTGCCTCTGCATCTCTACCGCAGATTGTATACCTATCTTACTCTATGACCACGCTCACGAAGTTGTTGCTGCCGTTCATGCGGGTTGGCGGGGAACGGTAAACTATATCCTCGGACATACTATTGACAAAATGCGGTCGCTCTACAATACAGATAGTAAAGATATTATAGCTTGCATCGGTCCCGGCATTTCCCTACCCGCTTTCGAAGTAGGTGACGAAGTGTATGAGGCTTTCCGTCAGAATGGTTTCCGAATGGATTATATCTCAGAGTGGAAACCTGAAACCCATAAATACCATATCGACTTATGGGCAGCCAACCGCTTGCAACTATTAGATTTTGGTGTGCCTTCCGCCCAAATAGAAACAGCAGGTATATGCACTTTTACTCAACACGAAGAATTCTTCTCGGCACGACGACTCGGCATTAAATCGGGGCGCATACTGTCGGGTATCATGATAAATCAAGTTATAAGTTATTAGTTATAAGTTATGTGCTTATATACCCGTCAATCCGCATGGAGAAACACCAACAAATAACTTATAACTAATAACTTATAACTATTATACAATGTACAACATCACTACATCAGAAGAAATAAAGCTTGCCTGCCCTATTTTCAGAGGTGCGGCAGTTTATGCCGAAGTTACTAATACGGCTTTCAGTGAAGGGCTTTGGAAGGAAATTGATGCTTTCACCAAAGAATTGACGACCACTACCGAAGTGGACGATATCAAACTACAACCGGCTATAGCCGCTACCCGTGAAGCTTACAAACGTTGTGGTAAAGATCCCAGCCGTTATCGCCCGTCTGCCGAAGCCTTGCGCCGGCGGCTAATGCGTGGTCTGGCATTATATCAGATTGACACACTGGTAGACCTTATCAACCTTGTTTCCCTGCGCACCGGATACTCTATCGGTGGATTTGATGCAGACAAGATACAAGGCACAGACCTTGTACTCGGTATAGGACGTGCCGATGAACCGTTTGAAGGTATCGGACGCGGAGTACTCAATATAGAAGGTTTACCCGTCTACCGAGATTTAGCAGGTGGCATCGGTACCCCCACCAGTGATAACGAACGGACTAAGATGGATCTTGAAACCCGGCACATCCTTGCCATCATCAACGGTTATAACGGATCGGAAGGATTGGAAGAAGCCGCTGAAATGACACAAGACTTATTAAAGAAATATGCTTCTTCCAATGGTGGAAGCATACAATATTTTCTATAACCCATGAAGTATACCTTTATCATACCTATATTACTAGTAATTCTTTCCATGACAACCCATGCAAAGAATCCGCCTTTTACTCCGATGGAAATAAACCACATTCGTGTAGCAACTCCCGGATTGTTCGATAAAGGCAAACAAATAGAAATATATCTCGATACCATAACAGATACGCAATATTCCTTTCCCCTACCGGGAGCCAAAGTCATTTCCCCTTACGGACGAAGACGGAGAAATCATAGCGGTATAGATATCAAGACCCGAGCCAAAGATACCATCCGTTGCGTTTTCGATGGTGTGGTACGAATGGCAAAACCTTACAGTGCCTATGGCAATGTGGTCGTTGTACGCCATCCCTCCGGTCTGGAAACCATATACAGCCACAACTTCAAAAACTTAGTGCATAGCGGAGACACTGTAAAAGCAGGACAAGCAATAGCCCTGACCGGACGCACCGGACGTGCCTCCACCGAACACTTGCATTTCGAAACACGTATCAACGGCCAACATTTCAATCCCAATCTCATCTTTAATATGAAGGAAGAAACACTCAACGGAAATAATATCAGTTGTACTAAAAAAGGGAACGAAATCATAGTAAAACAGTTACCGATGATCTATCGGCGCCCCCTTCAAAAAAAATACCCGATAGAACCGTTTGACTATAAAAACGTTTCACTACATTTGCAAAACGTTTCATTGCCAACACGAATTGAATTTTAAAGCATATCAATGATAGAAAAACTGATTGTTCTCGAGGATATTGATCCGGTTATCTTTTACGGCGTTAATAACGCTAATATGCAACTGATAAAGGCGCTATATCCTAAACTCCGCATCGTTGCCCGCGGCAATGTCATCAAAGTCCTGGGAGACGAAGAAGAAATGTGCGTATTCGAAGAAAACATTACTAAGCTGGAAAAGTATTGTGCGGAATATAACTCTTTGAAAGAAGAAGTCATTATAGACATTATCAAAGGGAATGCTCCACAAGCCGAGAAATCAGGTAATGTGATTGTTTTCAGCGTTACCGGCAAACCTATTATTCCGCGCAGTGAAAACCAGTTGAAACTGGTGGAAGCTTTTGCCAAGAACGATATGTTATTTGCCGTTGGTCCCGCAGGTTCGGGTAAGACATATACTGCCATAGCCCTTGCCGTGCGAGCTTTGAAAAACAAAGAAATTAAGAAAATCATCCTCAGCCGTCCTGCCGTAGAAGCCGGAGAGAAACTCGGATTCCTGCCGGGCGACATGAAAGACAAGATAGATCCCTATCTGCAACCGCTTTACGATGCCTTGCAAGATATGATACCTGCCGCCAAGCTCAAAGAATACATGGAACTGAACATCATCCAGATTGCCCCTCTAGCCTTTATGCGCGGGCGCACGCTGAACGATGCCGTAGTTATTCTGGACGAGGCACAAAACACCACCACTCAACAGATTAAGATGTTCCTCACCCGTATGGGTATGAACACCAAGATGATTGTAACGGGCGATATGACACAGATTGACTTGCCTCAATCGCAAACTTCCGGTCTGGTACAGGCACTGAAGATATTAAAAGGCGTAAAAGGCATCAGTTTTATTGAACTCAATAAAAAAGATATTGTTCGTCATAAGTTAGTAACTCACATTGTTGAGGCATACGAAAAATACGATAAGGAAGTCAAGGCCGAGCGTGAGAAACTAAGAGCGGAAAGACAACTTCCATCCTAATATGTAGATTTTCAAACAGTAAATATTACAAAGATGAAAGCATTAACTAAAACAGATTTCAATTTTCCGGGACAGAAAAGTGTGTACCACGGAAAAGTACGTGATGTGTACAACATCAATGATGAAAAGTTAGTAATGGTCGCAACCGACCGCATCTCAGCCTTCGACGTAGTATTGCCGAAAGGCATTCCTTTTAAGGGACAAATGCTGAACCAGATTGCAGCTAAGTTCCTGGATGCCACTACCGACATATGTCCCAACTGGAAACAGGCTACTCCCGACCCTATGGTGACCGTAGGCGTAATGTGCGAAGGTTTCCCCATCGAAATGATTGTACGCGGTTACCTTTGTGGTAGTGCATGGCGTGCATACAAGAGTGGTGTTCGTGAAATCTGTGGTATCAAGTTGCCCGAAGGCATGAAGGAAAACCAGAAGTTCCCCCAACCTATCATCACTCCGACCACCAAAGCAGAAATCGGTGAACATGATGCAGATATCTCTAAGGAAGAAATCCTGGCCCAAGGTTTGGCTACTCCCGAAGAATATGCTATTCTTGAGAGGTACACCATGGCTCTCTTCCTGCGCGGTACTGAAATTGCAGCAGAACGCGGATTGATCTTAGTCGATACCAAGTATGAATTCGGTAAGCACAACGGTACCATCTACCTGATGGACGAAATCCATACTCCAGACTCCAGCCGTTATTTCTACTCCGAAGGTTATGAAGAACGTTTTGCTAAAGGTGAACCTCAGAAACAACTTTCTAAAGAATTCGTACGTGAATGGTTAATGGATAATGGCTTCCAAGGCAAGGAAGGACAACAAGTTCCCGAAATGACCGAAGAAATCGTCGATTCTATCAGCGAACGCTATATCGAATTATACGAGCACATCACAGGTGAAAAGTTCGTAAAAGAAGATACAAGCAATATCACTGAGAGAATTGAGAAGAACGTTACAGAATACTTGAAGTAATGAAGAACTAAAAATGAAGAATGAAGAATTGCTATGCAGCATCATAGCGCAGCCCAATTCTTCATTCTTCATTCTTAATTTAATAAGATGGACTACCCTCAAGAACATATCAAGCCTTACGGCAAAGACGGCAAGAAAAGTGAGCAAGTAGAAGAAATGTTTGATAACATTGCTCCTGCTTACGACAAGTTGAACCATACCCTATCTATGGGTATAGACCGAAGCTGGCGTAGAAAAGCGATCAATGTCCTCCGTCCTTTCCGTCCAAGGCGTATCATGGATGTAGCAACCGGCACCGGCGACTTCGCCATCCTTGCGTGCCGCGAACTTCAGCCCGACACACTGATAGGCACCGATATCTCGGAAGGTATGATGAAGGTAGGCCGTGAAAAAGTAAAACAGGCGCACCTCACGGACAAGATATCTTTTGCCCGGGAAGACTGCACTTCTCTCTCGTTTGCAAATAATAGTTTCGATGCTGTGACAGTAGCATTCGGAGTCCGTAACTTTGATGGATTGGACAAGGGACTTTCAGAGATGTGCCGTGTATTGGTACCCGGCGGACATCTTGTTATACTGGAACTTTCTACTCCGGACCGCTTTCCTATGAAACAGTTATTTGCTATTTACTCCAAAGTTGTCATACCCTTAATCGGCAAGTGTATTTCGAAAGATAACAGTGCCTATACCTATCTACCGGAAAGTATTCGTGCGTTCCCACAAGGGGAAGTAATGCAGAAGGTCCTCAGCAAAGCTGGCTTCAGCAAAGTGTACTTCAAGCGGTTGACTTTCGGAATATGTACTTTATATGTAGCTCAGAAATAAACAAATCATCATTCTTTAATACCCCATCAATATGCAGAAATACGGTTTAATAGGCTATCCGCTGAAGCATTCGTTCTCCATCGGATATTTCAATGAGAAATTCAAGGCAGAGAATATCGATGCAGAATACGTAAACTTCGAAATCCCCCGCATCGAGGATTTTATGGAAGTGATAGAAGAAAACCCTAATCTCTGCGGACTCAATGTGACTATACCTTACAAGGAACAAGTCATCCCCTACCTGGACGAACTGGATAAAGATACTGCCAGGATAGGTGCAGTCAATGTCATCAAGATTGTCCGTCTCCCCAAAGGTAAAGTGAAACTGATAGGTTGCAACTCAGACATCATCGGGTTTACACAGTCCATAGAACCTTTATTGGAGCCGCATCATAAAAAAGCATTAATCCTGGGCACCGGCGGAGCGTCCAAAGCTGTGTATTGGGGATTGAAGAATCTGGGTGTGGAAAGTACTTTTGTATCACGCACCAAGGACAATGATAATCTCTTCACTTACGAAGAATTAACTCCTGAAATCATGCAAGAGTACACAGTGATTGTAAATTGCACCCCCGTAGGTATGTATCCTAAAGTTGATTTCTGCCCTAACATACCCTACGAATGCTTAACACCCAACCATTTGCTCTATGATTTGTTATATAATCCAAATGAAACCCTTTTCATGAAGAAAGGCGAAGCACAAGGTGCCGTTACCAAAAACGGACTGGAAATGCTGCTATTACAAGCCTTTGCTGCATGGGAAATTTGGAATAAGTAACATGAAAAAGATTCTAAAATACTCGTTAATCAGTCTGATTGTCCTCTGCACCATTCTGCTGTGTGGAGGATACTATATGTTAGGGCATGCACTAAAGCCCGATGACCTTGCACGTGCCCGCAACATCGAAACTTCCTACGAGTATATGTTTAATGAATATCCGGAATTGAAGCCATGGGTAGATAGTCTGCAAACTGTAGGTGCACTGCGCAATCTCTACATAGACAACGACCGGGGCGAAAAACTGCACGCCCTCTACATTGAAGCCGCCCAACCTACCCGCAAAACCGCAGTGATTGTCCACGGATACACTGACAACTCCATCCGCATGCTCAACATTGGCTACCTATATAACCGCCAATTGAAGTATAATGTCCTGCTGCCCGACCTCCACGGTCATGGAATGAGCGAAGGTGCCGCAATACAAATGGGCTGGCTGGATCGTCTCGACGTCCTGCAATGGACCGCCACTGCCGATGAACTTTTTGGCAGAAACAACGAAATAGTAACCGTGGGTGACAGTACCTACGAACGTAGTAGCGGCACAGAAATGGTAGTACACGGCATATCTATGGGTGCCGCCACCACCATGATGGTTTCCGGCGAAGTAGAACATGGCATCTATCAGCAACCCTTCATAAAATGTTTTGTAGAAGACTGCGGCTATACCAGTGTATGGGACGAGTTCCGTGGTGAATTGAAAGCTCAATACGGGCTTCCCGCCTTCCCCCTGCTGCACGTAGCAAGCTGGCTTTGCAAACAAGAGTATGAATGGGATTTCCGCGAAGCTTCGGCATTGAATCAAGTAAAGAAATGCAGCCTACCCATGTTCTTCATTCATGGGGATGCCGATACATACGTACCGACCTGGATGGTTTACGAACTCTATGATGCTAAACCCAAACCTAAGGAATTATGGATTGTTCCCGGCGCAGCGCATGCCGAGTCTTACAAAGATTATCCGCAGGAATATACAGAGCGGGTAAAGAATTTTGTAGAAAAATACATCCATTGATGTGATTTTCCTTATCTTCGCCGCTACAAATACTAAAGTATGAGACGAATTATTTCTATATTGTTTTTCTTCTGTCTGCTCTTTTCCTTGCAGGCTCAAGAGGTTTACACAACCAAAAATATCCCCAAAGTACATCTTCAGGACAAAACGCGGTATGTCTGCAATCCCGCCAACATCTTATCTATAGCAGCATGCGATAGTATAGACCGTATGTTGTATGCATTAGAACAACAAACGGGTATTGAAACGGTAGTTGCCGTTGTTCCCTCCATTGGCTCGGAAGATTGCTTTGACTTTGCACATCAACTGCTTAACGAATGGGGTGTAGGAAAGAAAGAAAAGAATAACGGCTTAGTAATCCTGCTGGTTACCGACCAACGGTGTATACAGTTCTATACAGGCTATGGTCTGGAAGGTGATTTGCCCGACGCAATTTGCAAGCGTATTCAGACCCGCAACATGATCCCATATTTAAAGAATGGTAATTGGGATGAAGGTATGGTAGCCGGAGTACGTGCTGTTTGTGCAAGACTTGACGGTAGCATGACGAACGATACGGAAGACAAAGGCAACCTTCCAATCGGCTATATACTTCTCGGACTTTTGGGCATTATCGCCGTAGCTTCGTTCTTTGGCATACTTGCGCAACGCAAGGCTACCAAATGTCCCAATTGCGGACAGCACAAGTTGCAACGTAGCGGCAGTGTACTCGTTTCACGCCGCAATGGAGTAAAGACAGAAGATGTGACGTATACATGCCTCAACTGTGGTCATAAAGTAGTTAGACGTCAACAATCGTACGACGAGAATTATCGTGGCGGTGGTGGTGGCGGTCCTGTTATCTTCGGCGGCATGGGAGGTGGACGCGGCTTCGGAGGTGGCTTCGGTGGAGGAAGCTTCGGCGGAGGTATGGGAGGCGGCGGAGGCGCCGGCTCAAGGTTCTAACCGGCGTAGCGCCGGGGCAAAGTTTCCATTCGGCATAAAGTAAATAATAATATATATCATTAATAATAAAGAAAAGAAGTATGAAGAAATCAACCATTATCATCATTGCAGTGATAGCCCTCCTTGCTATTTGGGGCGTAACCGGTTACAATGGACTTGTATCTATGGAAGAAAACGTCAGCGGGCAATGGTCAAACGTAGAAACGCAATACCAACGCCGTGCCGACTTGATTCCTAATCTTGTAAATACAGTAAAAGGATATGCCACCCATGAGAAAACAACTTTGGAAGGTGTCATTGAAGCTCGTAGCAAAGCCACTCAGATAACAGTAGATGCCAATGAGCTGACTCCTGAAAAGTTGGCAGAATATCAGAAAGCCCAAGGTGCTGTTACTTCTGCTCTCGGAAAACTGCTTGCCATCACCGAAAACTATCCTGACCTGAAAGCCAATCAGAACTTCCTTGAACTGCAAGCACAACTGGAAGGAACAGAAAACCGTATCAATGTAGCACGCACTAATTTCAATAACGCTGCACAAGGTTTCAATACAGCTATCCGCCGCTTCCCGAAGAATATTCTAGCTAGTCTCTTCGGTTTTGAGAAGCGTCCGTACTTTGAAGCTGCCGAAGGTTCGGAACAAGCACCGCAGGTACAGTTTTAATCTGAAGAATTCTACTTATCCCCTTCACACAAAAAATTACCCAATAAAAAAAGTGTGAAGGGGATAGTCTTTTTATTAATATTCAATCTTCTCTGAATTCATTGTGATGCACCAAGACATCCAATGAGATTGATCATCTACATTTTCCAGGCATTCACGGAAAAGCAATAATTCCTGTTTCTCCTTTTCAGTAAGACCTTCGATTCCTTTTGCCCGTACATACATATCCAATGCACGATAACGATAGGGATTTGCAATACTCCACCCTAGCCTTTCACCCGCCCAATAAATCATAGGTAACGCATTGCGATTTGCAGGAAGCCCCATAAATGGCGGTGAATAATAATCGTCAGGAATTCCAAGCCATTCATCATAAAACATCTTGACCTGCTCGTCTGTAAATTCAAGATACATATTATTAGAATACTTACTACTATACCAATATTGAACAGTCATCCATGGAACAAATTCAGTACTTCCTGCTCTTTGGAACGACATGTCCACTGAAGCATCTTCATGAAAAACAACTTTAATAGCTGTAATCTTCTTAGCGATTCTTGCACTTATATGCTCCAGTGTACGCTGTACAAAATCGGTAGCGGAATACTTCTGCCCGTCCCATTCTATCATATTGCCACTTCCAGCTTGCCAATACATACAGTTTTTATCAAACCGGAAAATATATGGCTGCTCCATAGTCAAATCACCAATTGCTTTATATTGGCATTTCAAATTGATTGCCGGTTGTTCCTTTGCAATGTGCTCCCCGTCTTTTAAAGGATCAAAATAACTACCTTCAACTTTCAACTCATACTGATAACCAGCCTTTGTACCTGAAAAAACGATTTCGGACTTCCCGGGTACTACATCCACAATTACGATAGGGGATTCTTCTGAAATGATAGCGCCATACAATTTCAATTGCAATTTTGTAGTATCTCCTTCTACCGGGAAGAATTCAAAAGAACAATCGGATAAATTTTTACCGTTCCATACAATATTTGTTCCACTGCCAGCATAAAGGGTTCCACAAATATCCTGAGGATTCATTAAGACCACCACATCTTCATCATCATTACTACAAGATGCTACCAATGTCACGGCGAATAACAAACTCATTAAATAACAACAAGCCTGAAATTGTTTTTTCATGTATTGTTTCATAATCTGATTATTAGGGTTATAACATTTCAAAAATAATCATTTGTTTCTAGATAAACAAAGATAGCAAAGCCTTTCGCTAAAGATTTTTCTACAACCCCTAAGATATACAAGAAAACTGCACTATGATAATAAGACAAACTACATAGGCAAATGCATATTCCCCTCACTAATTTATGACGCAAAGCTAAGGCTATAAGCGGAATAATCACTACCTTTGCACTTTCAATTGAACAAACTTATTAACTCATGAGTAATCAAAGATACATGATGCGCGGTGTCAGTGCATCGAAAGAAGATGTGCACAATGCCATCAAGAACATCGACAAAGGTATTTTCCCGCAGGCTTTCTGTAAAATCATCCCTGACATTTTGGGTGGTGACCCGGAGTATTGTAATATTATGCATGCCGATGGCGCAGGTACAAAATCCTCACTGGCATACATGTACTGGAAAGAAACAGGTGATCTCGGTGTATGGAAAGGCATCGCTCAAGATGCTTTGATAATGAACATCGACGACTTACTCTGTGTAGGTGCAGTAGATAATATCCTTGTATCGAGCACTATCGGACGTAACAAACTCCTCATCCCCGGTGAAGTAATCTCCGCCATCATCAACGGTACCGACGAACTGCTTGCCGAACTCCGTGAAATGGGTGTAGGCGTATATGCTACCGGTGGCGAAACTGCCGATGTAGGCGACTTGGTACGTACCATCATCGTAGACTCTACCGTGACTTGCCGCATGAAACGCAGCGATGTTATTGACAATGCCAATATCCGTCCGGGTGACGTTATTGTAGGGCTTTCATCTTGCGGACAAGCTACTTATGAAAAAGAATATAATGGCGGTATGGGCAGCAACGGTCTGACCTCGGCTCGCCACGATGTATTCTCCAAATATCTGGCAGAGAAATACCCCGAAAGCTACGACAAAGCAGTGCCCGAAGAACTGGTTTACAGCGGTGCGCTGAAACTTACGGATGCTGTAGAAGGCAGTCCGCTGGATGCCGGCAAACTGGTTCTTTCAGCTACACGCACGTATGCCCCGGTAGTAAAGAAACTACTCGATGCACTTCGCCCCGAAATACACGGTATGGTACACTGTTCAGGTGGTGCGCAAACCAAGGTGCTACACTTTGTAGGCGACAATATCCGCGTGATTAAAGACAATCTCTTCCCCGTTCCTCCGTTGTTCAAGACAATCAAAGAGCAGAGTAATACGGATTGGAGTGAGATGTACAAGGTATTCAATATGGGACATCGCCTCGAGGTATATCTATCTCCTGAACATGCCGAAGAGGTAATCGCCATCTCAAAGAGCTTCAATATCGACGCGCAAATTGTGGGACGCATTGAAGAGAGCGACAAGAAAGAATTGATTATCAAGAGTGAATTCGGAGAATTCAGATACTAAATATATGGCAGATAACAATACCATACTCGAAAAATTGGAAGGGCTCGTTGCCCGCTTTGAAGAAGTATCGACGTTAATCACCGACCCGGCAGTGATTGCCGACCAGAAGCGCTACGTCAAACTCACCAAAGAATATAAAGAGCTAGGCGATTTGATGGACGCCCGTAAAGAGTATATACAAGTACTAGCAGGTATCGACGAAGCAAAAGAAATCATAGCTAACGAAACCGATCAGGAAATGCGTGACATGGCACGTGAGGAGCTCGACGCCTGCCAAGCCCGCCAACCGGAATTGGAAGAACAAATCAAACTCCTGCTTGTCCCTGCCGATCCGCAGGATAGCCGCAATGCCATCCTCGAAATCCGTGGTGGTACGGGTGGTGACGAAGCTGCCATCTTTGCCGGCGACCTCTTCCGGATGTACACCAAATACTGCGAAACAAAAGGTTGGAGACTGGAGATATCCAGTGCCAACGAAGGTAGTGCGGGCGGATTCAAAGAAATCGTTTGCAGCATAACAGGCGATGGTGTTTACGGTACCATGAAATACGAATCGGGGGTTCACCGCGTGCAACGTGTTCCGGCTACCGAAACACAAGGACGCGTACATACTTCTGCCGCCTCCGTAGCCGTACTGCCCGAAGCTGAAGAGTTCGACGTGGTAATCAACGAAGGCGAAATAAAATGGGATACCTTCCGAAGTGGCGGTGCCGGTGGTCAGAACGTAAATAAGGTGGAATCCGGTGTACGCTTACGCTATAATTGGAAGAATCCCAATACAGGCGTAGTAGAAGAAATCCTGATAGAGTGTACCGAAACCCGCGACCAGCCCAAGAATAAGGAACGCGCTCTTTCACGTCTGCGTACCTTTATCTACGACAAGGAGCACCAGAAATACATCGACGATATCGCTTCCAAACGTAAAACGATGGTTTCCACCGGTGACCGTTCAGCCAAGATCCGTACTTACAATTATCCGCAAGGACGCATCACCGACCACCGTATCAACTATACCATCTACAACCTCTCCGCTTTTATGGATGGAGATATTCAGGATTGCATCGACCACCTGATTGTAGCCGAGAATGCAGAAAGATTAAAGGAAAGTGAATTGTAAATCAAAAAGCATATATAGAGATGACAAAGCAAGAATTATTTGAAAATATTAAGCGCAAAAAATCATTCCTTTGCGTAGGTCTTGATACTGACATCAAGAAAATCCCCGAACATCTGCTGAAAGAAGAAGATCCTATCTTCGCCTTCAACAAAGCTATCATTGACGCAACAGCAGACCTCTGCATCGCTTACAAACCCAATCTGGCTTTCTATGAAAGCATGGGTGTAAAGGGATGGATTGCATTTGAAAAGACAGTTAACTACATCAAACAGAACTATCCCGACCAATTCATCATTGCCGACGCAAAACGTGGTGACATCGGCAATACTTCCGCTATGTATGCCCGTACGTTCTTCGAAGAGCTGAACATCGATTCTGTAACCGTAGCTCCTTACATGGGCGAAGACAGTGTAACTCCGTTCCTCACTTACGAAGGCAAATGGGTGATCCTGCTTGCGCTGACCAGCAACAAAGGTTCACATGACTTCCAGTTAACAGAAGATACCAATGGTGAACGTCTTTTCGAGAAAGTGCTACGCAAATCGCAAGAATGGGCCGGCGACGAACAAATGATGTATGTGGTAGGTGCTACCCAAGGACGTGCCTTCGAAGACATCCGTAAGATTGTTCCCGAACACTTCCTGCTTGTTCCCGGTGTAGGCGCACAAGGCGGTTCGCTGGAAGAGGTTTGCAAATACGGCATGAACAAGACTTGCGGATTGATCGTTAACTCCAGCCGCGGTATTATCTACGTAGATAAAACCGAAAACTTCGCTGCCGCTTCACGTAAGGCTGCACAGGAAGTACAGGCGGAAATGGCGGAAATGCTGAAAGCGATTCTCTGATCTTATCCCAACAATAACAATCAGGCGAAATCCGGCAGATCGGAAGCCGGATGGCACCCGGGGGGCGGCGCCTGATTCGTATAAAACCCCAACTTATGATATATCTACAAGATGTTCCAAATGGCTATGCCCACTGCTTTGCAGGTAAAGACATCTGCCCCAAGGCCTCCACTTGCTTGCGAGCTATTGCAGCACAACTACAATCCGAAAGCCAAGAGCCTCAACCCGCGACTATTACTACAGTAAATGCCCTATATCTGAAACAGTTACCCGATTTAGCTTCCTGTTCCGAGTACCGTAGCAACCAACCCGTGCACTATGCCAAAGGTATGACCCATCTCTTCGATGAACTCCCCTTAAAGCAAGCCCACAGCATCCGCCTCAAAGTGTTATACTGCTTCTCTTGTGAAAGCTATTTCTACAGAAGCCGCAGAGGCACACGCCTCATATCTCCCCAAGAACAACATGCCATCGCCAACGTATTCCGTTCTTCCGGACTCGGCATCACACCAAAGTTTGATGAATTCCGTGATGAAATAGACTGGTAATCAGTTCTATTTCACTGTACAGTTTTTGTACACATAGTACAGTGTCACTTTACCAGTGATACAGTAACACTGTACTGCTGATAAAGCAACACTGTATCAGTAGTAAAGTGACGCTGTACAAGTAGTAAAGTGATGCTGTATGTTAAGTACAGTTGCTGTACAATGCAAGGTTAGCGAAACTTTACTGCGAAGAAAGCATCCGTACTCTAAAATATCCGGATTAAATTTTGATGTTCAAGATATGATTCGGATATTTGTGTATTGTTACGGTAATGAGTCTACTGTTCGACAAAGATGAAAAAAACATCAGAATACTGAAACGCTCCACCGACCAGCTTGACGCCAAACAGGTGCTCGCCGTCGTAGAACAATACACTATGGCACTTGATCTGCTGGACGACTACGACCACCAGTGCATCGGAAAGCCTGAAGGAATCAAGAATAGAGGAAAAAGAACTTATGACGAGACTGGTAATGAACTTTTTAGTCTGAAACGATATACACCTTATTATATATGTTGTACGAACGTAAAATCATCAACGACCCCGTCTTCGGGTTCATAAACATCCCCAAAGGGCTGCTGTATGACATTGTACGGCACCCCCTGCTGCAACGCCTCACCCGTATCAAACAACTGGGATTGTCCTCCGTAGTATACCCCGGCGCACAGCACACCCGCTTCCAACACTCACTAGGTGCATTCTACCTGATGAGCGAAGCCATCCAACAACTCACAGCCAAAGGCAATTTCATCTTCGACAGCGAAGCCGAAGCCGTGCAGGCAGCTATCCTCATGCACGACATCGGACACGGTCCCTTCTCCCATGTACTCGAAGATACCATCGTACGCGGTGTCTCGCACGAAGATATTTCCCTGATGCTCATGGAGCGCATCAACAAAGAAATGAACGGACAACTGACGCTTGCCATCCAAATCTTCAAAGACGAATACCCCAAACGCTTCCTGCACCAATTAGTAAGCGGACAACTGGATATGGACCGCCTCGATTACTTGCGTCGTGATAGTTTCTATACTGGAGTGAGCGAAGGAAATATCGGCTCGGCACGTATCATCAAGATGCTCGATGTAAAAGACGATCATCTGGTGGTAGAGTCCAAAGGCATCTACTCCATTGAGAATTTTCTTACCGCCCGCCGCTTGATGTATTGGCAGGTGTATTTGCATAAGACTTCCGTTGCCTACGAAAAGATGCTTATCAGCGCATTGCTGCGCGCCAAGGAGTTGGCAAGTCAGGGAGGAGATCTCTTTGCCTCACCCGCATTGAAGTTCTTTCTTTATAATAACATCAGTCCGGAGACCTTTTACAATAACCCCGAGTGTCTGGAAAACTTCATCCAATTGGATGACAACGATATCTGGACTGCCCTAAAAGTATGGAGCAATCACTCGGATAAGGTATTGTCCACTCTAAGCACCGGTATGATAAACCGGAACCTCTTCAAAGTAGAGATTTCTACCGAACCCTTCAGCGAGGAACGGAAGGAAGAGCTTACTTTGCAGATCATCCAACAACTCGACATCCCCCTCTGCGAAGCGAAATATTTCATTTCTACCCCCAGCATCGAAAAGAACATGTACGACGAAGCAGATGATAGTATCGATATCCTCTACAATGACGGAAGCATCAAGAATATTGCCGATGCTTCGGATATGCTGAACATATCACTGCTGTCTAAGAAGGTAAAAAAATACTACCTATGCTACCAACGTTTGCATAGGTAAGTATAAAATATTCACCTCAGAATAAGGAAATATAAAAAAAAAGTCCGTTATTTGTGTTCTGAAACCATCTAACAAGAATAAGTTATGGAGTTCTCTGCTAAACAAATTGCAACATTTATCCAAGGAGAAATCGTTGGAGATGAGAATGCAACCGTTCATACCTTTGCCAAAATAGAAGAAGGAATGCCGGGTGCTATCTCCTTTTTATCTAATCCTAAATATACCCCTTACATATACGAAACCCAATCAAGCATTGTATTGGTAAACAAGGATTTTGTTCCGGAACATGAAGTAAAAGCTACTTTGATAAAAGTAGACAACGCCTATGAAAGCCTTGCCAAATTGCTGAATCTTTATGAGCAAAGCAAGCCCAAACATGTAGGAATTAGTCCGTTGGCATTCATTGCAGAAACTGCAAAAATAGGCAAGGATGTTTACATCGCGCCCTTTGCTTGCATTGGCGATAATGCTGAAGTTGGCGACAATACCGTGATTCATCCGCATGTAACTATCGGTAGTGGTGCCAAAATAGGTAGTGACTGCATTCTTTATGCCAGTTGTACAGTTTATTATGACTGCCGGGTAGGTAATCATTGTATTCTGCATTCCGGTTCAGTGATTGGTGCAGATGGTTTCGGCTTTGCTCCTACTCCCGACGGATACGAAAAGATTCCTCAAATTGGTATTACAATATTAGAAGATAATGTAGAAATTGGCGCAAACACCTGCGTGGATCGTGCCACTATGGGTGCCACTATTATACGTAAAGGTGTCAAGTTAGATAACCTGATTCAGATTGCTCACAACGACGAAATCGGTGCAAACACCGTGATGGCAGCACAAGCCGGCGTTGCCGGATCTACCAAAGTAGGTGAATGGTGTATGATTGGCGGACAAGTAGGACTGGCAGGACATATCCGTGTCGGCAACAAAGTAAGTCTTGGTGCTCAATCAGGCGTTCCCAGTAATCTGAAAGATGGCAGCCAGCTCATAGGTACCCCCCCTATGGAATTGAAGCAATACTTCAAAGCATCTGTTGTACAACGAAATTTACCCGAAATGTTGACAGAGATCCGCCAACTTCGCAAAGAACTAAATGAACTAAAACAACAAATAAATAAGTAACCAATGTTGAAACAAAAAACACTGAAAGATAGCTTTTCACTCAGTGGAAAAGGTCTTCACACGGGACTTGACCTTACCGTAACTTTCAATCCGGCTCCGGATAATCACGGATATAAAATCCAACGCATAGATATAGAGGGACATCCTACCATTGATGCCGTTGCCGATAATGTAACCGAAACTACCCGCGGTACCGTACTCTCTAAAAACGGAGTAAAGGTAAGCACCATTGAACACGGTATGGCTGCTCTCTACGCATTGGGTATAGACAACTGTCTGATACAAGTAAACGGTCCGGAGTTCCCTATTCTGGACGGAAGTGCCCAATTTTATGTCAATGAAATAGAACGGGTAGGTACTGTAGAACAGAACGCTGTAAAAGACTTCTATATCATCAAGTCAAAAATAGAGTTTCGTGATGAAACCACCGGTTCTTCTATCATCGTACTACCGGATGAGAATTTCAGTTTGAACGTACTGGTATCTTATGATTCCAGCATTATCCCCAACCAATTTGCAACGTTGGAGGATATGACAAAGTTCAAGGAAGAAATAGCTTCAAGCCGTACGTTCGTATTTGTACGCGAAATAGAACCGCTGCTACAAGCCGGCCTCATCAAAGGTGGTGACCTGGACAACGCTATCGTAATCTACGAACGCGAAATGTCCCAAGAAAACTACGACAAGCTTGCCGATGTGATGGGTGTTCCGCACATGGACGCCAAACAATTGGGATATATCAACCATAAGCCGCTGGTATCACCCAACGAATGTGCACGCCATAAACTGCTCGATGTGATCGGTGACCTTGCTTTGATAGGCAAACCTATCAAAGGCCGTATCATCGCTACCCGTCCCGGACATACCATCAATAACAAGTTTGCCCGCCAGATGCGCAAAGAGATCCGTCTGCACGAGATTCAGGCTCCGACTTATGATTGGAATCGCGAACCAGTGATGGATGTAAACCGTATCCGTGAGCTTCTGCCTCACCGTTATCCATTCCAATTGGTCGACAAAGTAATTGAAATCGGTGCAAATTATATAGTTGGTGTAAAGAATATAACAGCTAATGAGCCTTTCTTCCAAGGGCACTTCCCACAAGAACCTGTTATGCCGGGTGTATTGCAAGTAGAAGCTATGGCACAGACCGGCGGATTGTTAGTACTGAACTCTGTGGACGAACCGGAACGTTATTCTACCTATTTTATGAAGATTGACGGTGTGAAATTCCGTCAGAAAGTGGTGCCGGGCGATACGCTGGTTTTCCGGGTAGAGCTGCTTGCTCCTATCCGTCGGGGTGTTTCCACCATGAAAGGTTATGCATTCGTAGGTGAGAAAGTTGTCTGCGAAGCAGAATTTATGGCACAAATAGTTAAGAACAAGTGATAAGATTTCAAATTTATGATTTATAATTTATGATTTAGCTACGTTGTGACACTGTAGAGAAATCATAAATCATAAATCCAAAATCATAAATAACTAACATGATAAGTCCCTTAGCGTATATTCATCCCGATGCTAAAATCGGAGAAAACGTAGAGATTGCTCCTTTTGTTTTCATCGACAAGAATGTGGTAATCGGCGATAATAACAAGATTATGGCGAATGCCAATATTCTGTACGGTGCACGCATTGGCAATGGAAATACAATTTTTCCGGGAGCTGTTATCGGTGCCATTCCTCAAGATTTAAAATTCAGAGGAGAAGAATCAACCGCTGAAGTTGGTGATAATAATATTATTCGTGAGAACGTAACTATCAACCGCGGCACGGCTGCCAAAGGCAAAACGATTGTCGGCAACAACAACTTGCTGATGGAAAGCGTACACGTGGCCCACGATGCTATTATCGGTAATGGTTGTATTATAGGCAACTCAACCAAGATGGCCGGCGAAATAATAATTGATGACCATGCCATTATAAGCGGGGCGGTGTTGATGCACCAATTCTGTAGAGTTGGAGGGTATGGAATGATTCAAGGCGGATGCCGTTTCAGTAAGGATATTCCCCCATACATCATCGCAGGACGCGAACCTATCTGCTATGCAGGTATCAATATCGTAGGATTGCGCCGTCGTGGCTTTTCCAACGAAACGATTGAAAACATCCATAATGCATACCGTATCATCTATCAAAGCGGACTGAACAATACCGATGCTTTGAAAAAGATTGAGGATGAAATGGAAATGACACCGGAAATAAGCTATATTGTAAACTTTATACGTGAATCAGCCCGCGGTATAATTCCCGCAGGCAAATAAAAAGATTTCTGATTTCTGATTTCAGATTTACGATTTATTGCCAATTGACAAAACCTGAAATCAGAAGCCATAAATCATAAATCATAAATTATAAATCATAAATCATCATGATCTACAGATTTACAATCATCTCAGACGAGGTGGACGATTTTGTAAGAGAAATACAAATGGATCCGGAAGCTACTTTCTTTGACTTCCATGAAGCAATTCTTAAGTCAGTAGGCTTCACTGACGATCAAATGACTTCTTTCTTCATCTGCGACGATGATTGGGAGAAAGAAAAAGAAATCACCCTGGAAGAAATGGATGATAATCCTGAAATGGATAGCTGGGTAATGAAGGAAACTCCAATCAGCGAACTTATTGAAGACGAAAAGCAGAAGCTTCTTTATGTTTTCGACTATATGACGGAACGTTGTTTCTTCATTGAGCTATCTGAAATCATTACCGGAAAAGAAATCAAAGGAGCCAAATGTACCAAGAAAGAAGGCGATGCCCCCAAACAGATCGTAGACTTTGAAGAAATGGCTGCATCCGGCGGTGGACTGGATTTGGATGAAAACTTCTACGGTGACCAGGACTTCGATATGGAAGACTTCGACAAAGAAGGATTCGGCGGATTGGACGACGGTGCCGGCAGTACTCCTTACGAAGAAGAGAAATTTTAATTAAATGAAGAGTGAAAAATGAAGAATTACTTTGCAGCGTGTATACATAGCGAAGCAAATTCTTCATTCTTCATTTTTAATTCTTAATTTACCAAGTGCCCACATTAATCGTACTTATTGGTCCTACCGGAGTAGGTAAAACAGAGTTAAGCCTTCGATTAGCAGAACAATTCCACACTTGTATTGTCTCGGCTGATTCCAGACAACTGTATGCAGACTTGAAGATAGGTACAGCTGCCCCCACACCCGAACAACTTCAAAGAGTGGAACATCACTTCGTGGGTACTCTTAAACTAACCGATTACTACAGTGCCGCACAATACGAAGCTGAGGTCCTGAAACGTCTCGATACTTTATTTACCAAGCACAACACCGTAGTACTGACAGGTGGTTCTATGATGTATGTAGATGCCATTTGTAAAGGTATTGATGACATCCCTACCATAGATGCCGAAACCCGCCAACTCATGCTCCATAAGTATGAAACGGAAGGTCTGGACAGACTATGTGCAGAACTCAAACTCTTGGATCCGGAATATCATAAGATTGTAGACTTAAAAAACTACAAGCGTGTAGTCCATGCTTTGGAAATCTGCTATATGACGGGAAAGACCTATACTTCCTTCCGCACCCAACAAGCCAAAGAACGACCTTTTCGTATCATCAAAATAGGACTGACACGCGACCGTGAAGAACTATACAACCGCATTAATCTCCGGGTAGACCAAATGATAGAAGACGGATTGCTGGAAGAAGCACGCCAGGTGTATCCATACAAAGAACTCAATTCTCTTAATACCGTGGGGTATAAAGAGATATTCAAATACCTTGATGGGGAATGGGACCTCTCTTTTGCCATTGACAAAATAAAACAGAACTCGCGTATCTATTCGCGTAAACAAATGACTTGGTTTAAAAGAGACAAAGAAATCCATTGGTTTCATCCTGAAGAAGAAACGGAGATACTGACGTACCTCCGTTCCGTGATTTAGTTCAACGCCTTTCTTTTATAATTCAAACAGATCCGTATATTGGGTTTCAATAAAGGAATCAAGCTCGCCATAGAGCGTTTGCATGGCTTTCATATCAATGTTCCCTTTTTTATACCATTCCTTAAGAAGGGGTTGCGTCCGCTTAAATACTTCTTCCTCAACCGGAGCAAGTAATTGCATGTAACCGTTCTTCTCCGCATTATAAAGCTTTTCCCAATTCATATAACGGTTGCTGCCCATACCTTGGGTGTACGAGAACACATTGCCGGCCAATATCACAGACCAGTTACCAAGTGGTGATACTTTCTTTACGTCATCGCGAGCCATGAGTTTAGGTAATGCTTTATCAGCACCTTTCAACCATACAGGCATCGCCACTCCGGTAGGAGGATAACCAAGTATTGTCCACATGGTAGTCAATTCGGGATTTTCGCCAGCTTTCACCCCCTGTACCACTACTGAACTTGCCGTACTGCTTCGTGCTATAAAATCCTGATCAACAAACCATCCGTTCGTCTTAGGACGATTGAAATCACCCGTTTTCAAGTCTATCCCCATCATAGGATTGGCAAAGGAACGGGAGAGCTCATTGAATATCCACTGGGGAGTAATCTGTCCGGTAGCAGAAGCCGGCAACAGAAGTTTATCTTCTTGCATAAAGCGGACATAACCTGCTCCCTCATTCACTTTCCCGGAGAAGGAAAAGTTGGTACGGGCAATGTAACCGCAAGGAGCATCTTTAGGATTATTCGCGTCATACATCACATACTTATAGTAATCTACCTCGAACATAGCTGCACCGCCTTTAGCGTCAATTACACCGAAGTTTGCTTCTATCAGGCTCGGTTTGGCAATGGTATCGAGAAAATGACAGAAGTCTTGTACCGTGGCACAAACTTCAAGTGCACGACGCATCACGCGTCCGTTCGCTTCGCCTCGTTCTTCACCGTCTTTCACGTCCACCAAGTTGTAGGACTGGGTGTTCATGAGTGAGAAACCGGTAGAGTTCGTACCGATCCATACATCTGTCGGATTATCTTCAATGCTATTGACAATGGCTATAAACGGATAACGTCCGCCGGAGAAATACTTCACGCTATTCTGAGGGAAATCCGTATCACGGTTCTTCCACAATAAGGGACGACCATCCGAAGTGATTTTGCCGGATATTACGGCAGAAGTACATGCCAGAAGCGGCTCAGAAAGAGATAGTGCTGAGATTATCCCTAGTATTAAACAAATAGGCTTTATCATGATCTTTCGCTTTCATAAAGTGATATCACAAAGATAGAGTATTTGCTTATATTCTAAGCGAAATGGACATAAAAATCAGCAGAAGAAATGTATATAAACAAATAGTCCCGTAACTCAGGTTGATTTCGGAGATACGGGACTGATTCGCATTACTTTTTATTATTCCTCTTTCAAAACAACAGTCATTTGAGGAGAAGCTTTTACTTTCGCAGTCTTCATATTAATGTACGATACGATTAATACAGCATCCTTATTGGGAACGGACAAGACGAAGTTTCCGTCTGCATCAGAAATCGTTCCTGTAGTGGTTCCTTCTATCAAGACAGTAGCAGCAATGATTGGTTCGCCTTTTTCATCTTTCACGGCACCCATTACTTTCATATTACCTTGGGAAGCGGTTTTCTCCTGTCCTTTAGCATTCTTCTTCGTGACGATGTATATATCTCCCTTTCCATCTTTAGCTTTATTCACGGAGACACTCTCTATCTGGTCGGCAGGAACATAATCTTCGATTTGCTTTCCTTCTAATTTCACCAATTCACCATCGACATACAAATTTACATCTTTCATATCGACCTTTTTGTTACTCATATAAACTCCACCTACACCGGGAATATCCGTTGTTTTATTTACAGCTTTCACACCTGTAACCGTAATAGCAGATGATGCCCCATTCTTCAAAGTAATCAGAATAACTCCATTCTTACCTTTCTCTCCAAAACGGCTTACTGCACTTTCATCTTTCAGAACCTCGACACTCTCTATATTTTTCGGATTCAAAGCACTTGCTATTTCAGGATCAGTTTCTTTTCCATTAATTATATACAGAGGCTGTTCATGACCGGAAATCCGAAAAAGCATTTCATCATTATCATTTAGTCTGAACATGATAGGCACCGTATATCTCACTGCCACAGGTTGTCCTTTCTGCATACCTGGTTTCCAATTCGGTAAAGACTTCACCAAGCGGATAGCCTCAGCATCCAAGTCTTTACTGATCGAGCTAAGTACTTTGGGCGCCTTTATACTTCCGTCTTTATCGATAATAAACTGTACGGTAATTCGCCCTTGTTTTCCTGCCTTATGCGCAGATTCCGGATAACGCAAATTATCTCTGAAATACTGCATAAGTGCTGCCATTCCTCCAGGGTACTCCGGCATATACTCTACAACATCAAAAACTGTGCTAGTAGATACCTTAACCGTTTTTGTTGTATCCTTTGGTAATACTTTAACTACAGGCGCTTGGAGTACATTGCCCATACTTTCTGCCACTTTTGTTTCTACAATTGCCGCTAAATCATTAACTTTGACGGCAGAAATCTCTTGTGCTGTGCTGGAGATTTCGGGACGGGCAAAGGCTGTTACTGCAATAGCTGCCAACGGAAGTACATAAAGATACTTCATACGTGCCCACGGACTTGATTTTTCTTTTAACATCATAGTGATACGTTTTTTAAGTTTACTGTGATTAAAGCTGTTGGCCATAGAGTAGAGCCTTGTGCCAACGGCTTTTTTTATTAATAATAGTTGATATTGTTTCGCATCTACGCCTTCTTTGATTACGGTTTCATCCGCTTCGTATTCATGAATATTCTGCAATTCTTGTTTCAAAAGCCATGAAGCCGGATTGAACCATTGAAAAAAGATGCAGATATCTGCCACCAGCAAATCCAGAGAATGGCGATTATGAATATGGGCAAGTTCGTGAATAAGAATCTCCCTTCCGTTCTCATCCAAGTCTTTCTGAGAAATAACGATGTATCTCATCCAACTGAAAGGAGCAATTTCCTTGTTATGTACAATCAGTGCCACTCCCTTCTTATCCGCCACGTAATTGTCTAAGTTCTCTCTCCTACCCGATTTCAGCAACACCAGCAATCGCAACAAAGAATACATATTTCGGAATGCAAAGAATAGTATTCCCATCAAATAGAGTAACAAGGCAACCTGTATCCAGGTAACAGTGGTCTCTTGTGCCTGCACTCCCACTGAGTTCATAGCTTCGGCTAACAATAACCATTGCTCCAACGACATCATTGTCTGATGCACACCCGTCTCCTGCTGTACGCTGACTTCTATCAAAGGTAATAAGCACGATAGCAACAGAATGCCTAACAAGGCAAACCTGTTAAAACGATGGAATGTTTCACGACTCAGCAACAAGCGATAAAACAGATAGAATGCCGCCAGACAAACTGATGACTTAAGAATATATACGAAGAATAAACCCATGATTCAATGATGAATTACAAATTATGAATTACAAATTACTTTCATTCCTTCCCTTTTTCAACTTCTTGTATCAGTTGTTTCAGTTCTTCTAAAGATATATCCTCTTCCTGCACCAACGACGACACCGCACTGAGGTATGAATTATTGAAGTATTTGCTGATGACATTCTTCAATGTCCGCTTACGAAAATCTTCCTCGCTCACCACTGCATAATACTGATAAGTATTGCCATAGGTGTGGTGATTTAGAAACCTTTTCTCTTCCAATCCTCTAACGATGGTAGACAATGTATTGAAATGCGGTTTCGGTTCATCATAAAACGCCAGTATTTCCTTCACAAACAAAGGCCCTTTCTCCCAAAAAAAGCCCATAAGTTCTTCTTCTTTTGCAGTCAATCCTTTCATAGTTTCTAATTGTTTTTCGCAAATAACTAAATTATTTAGTTCATAAACTAATTTATTACGTTAAACAAAACTAAAGGATATAGTTTAACCCGTTCTTAATAGAGAATAACGAATCAAAATACCTACAAATAGCGATTGCTATTTTCGGGGAAAGGCCGTTACTTTGCGCACAAATTAAAGAAACTAAAACAACAATCAACAATGAATGAGCAACATAAGTACCGATCCACAGATAAAATGAGCGATCTCATCTGTGATAACTACTCCTTATTAATGGTGATGAGTCGTTTTGGACTATCGCTGGGATTCGGAGACAAGAGTGTAAAAGACGTTTGCCAAAGTCAAGGGGTTGATTGTCTTACCTTTCTTGCCGTAGCCAATTTCATCAGTGAAGAGCAGTATTCTTATAATGGAAACGAAAACAATTTCTCCATTCCCGCACTCATGGATTACTTAAAACGTGCTCACGCATACTTCCTCGACTTCAACCTGCCGGGCATCCGCCGCAAACTTATTGAAGCCATTGATTGCTCGGAAAGCGATGATGTAGCATTCCTCATCCTGAAGTTCTTCGACGAATATGCCAAAGAAGTACGCCGCCACATGGAGTATGAAAACCAAGCCGTATTTACGTATGTAGAGCAACTTTTGCAAGGTAAACTTTCCGATGAATATGATATTGCAACCTTTGCCAGCAAGCACAACCAGATAGAGACAAAGCTGAAGGAACTGAAAAACATTATTATAAAATACTATCCGGAAAAGGAGAATAACAATCTCCTCAATGCCGTTTTATTCGACATCTTCAATTGCGAGCAAGACCTAGCTACCCACTGCCAGGTAGAAGATTATATGTTTGTTCCCGCTGTAGCACAAATAGAAAGGAAACTGAGAAAATGAACAATAACACTTCACTGAAGATTGTCATTGCAGAGACTTCGGTTATTGTCCGCAGTGGACTTACGGCTGTTTTAAAACGTATCCCTAATCTGAATGTACATCCTATAGAGGTTTCGTCACCGGAATCATTGCAAAATTACATTCATCTGCACCCTACTGATATCGTTATTATTAACCCTGCATTCGGTGGATGGTTTGACTTAGCTGCTTTCAAAGCAGAACATGGAAAAGCCGGCATCAAATATGTTGCCTTAGTGTGCTCAGTCATTGACAAGAATGTACTGAAAGAATATGATGAAAACTTCGCCATTTGTGACGATATCGATGTGATTGCCAACAAAATAAATCATTTGTTGCATACCGAAGAAGAAGAGAAAGATAATGAGCAAGAGTCCCTCAGCCAACGTGAGAAGGAAATCATTACTTGCGTTGTGAAAGGCATGACCAACAAAGCCATAGCTGACAAGTTATTTCTATCCATTCATACCGTCATTACCCACCGCCGCAACATTGCCCGCAAACTACAGATTCACTCTCCCGCAGGGCTTACCATCTACGCCATTGTCAACAAGCTGGTAGAGCTTAGTGACATAAAAGACTCTTTATAACATATTGCTTGCAGCTTTTACAGGAGAAACTTCCGTCACCATTATAGATGAAAAATCCCCGCTTCGCGATATCTCATCGCAAAACGGGGAATCTTTTATTTTCATAAAAGTGGTTACGTAATTATGACTAACTAATTCATTCAAATCTGATACTGCAAAGATACGGCTTACTGCAGTATGTTACAATCGCACGAATTAGGTATAATGAAGAGGAGTCATCACTACTTATAGGTATCTCCTTATTTATATTTATTAGCCATCACAAAGTAGACAATAAAAGCAATGGCCTGCAAAACCAAGATCGCAGAGAAAAAGACAGGAGTCCACTTATAATATTCCATAAAGACGGTAGTCAGGAAGAACACCCCCAACAGTACATTCAATATCCTCACAAAGCGAACCGCCAACAAATATTGAACAGCAACATTCCTCTCGCTCACCCGTACGGGAAAATTGAAAATCCGAACAGGTCCATAAGAGCAGACTCCCAACAGAATAAATGTAAAGGTAGACAATCCACCCATTACCCATGTCTCGGAGGAGAGAGCACTTCCTTTTTTAGTATAAATCCAATAGATACATCCCCATAGAGCAAGTTGCACAAACAGAGCAAGCCCTTCGAGTATACGATCAATAATACCGATCTTCAAATGAACATTGGGGCAATTCTTACCTGAATAAGTACCAAGATTAATCATAGTATACCAATTTATAGATTAAGACTCTTCCTCTTCCCTGTTATCAGCAGAGGAAGTGTTTTTTGTTTTCTTCATCCGCCCGCTCTTTCGCAATGCTTCAGCAATAATCCACTGAAGCTGCCCGTTGGTACTGCGAAATTCATCGGCTGCCCATTTTTCAATGGCATCCATGGTTGCAGCATCTACGCGCAGGACAAAGCTCTTGGTCGAAGTTTCTTTTTTAGCCACTTTCTTTGTGATTAGTCAATTATAAATTCAAAAAAATATACTTATTAGTTTTTTAATGGTTCAGAGTTCCGGTATTTACAACAGGTTGTGCAGCTTCATCGGCACAAAGTACTACCAGCAAATTGCTAACCATTGCTGCCTTCTTTTCTTCGTCCAGTTCAACAATCTGTTCCTCAGAAAGTTTATGAAGTGCCATTTTTACCATTGAAACAGCGCCTTCTACTATTTTCTCGCGAGCGGTAATAATTGCAGAAGCCTGCTGACGACGCAACATTACGGCAGCAATTTCGGGTGCATAAGCCAGATAATTAATACGAGCTTCTACCACTTCCATGCCTGCCATAGCAAGACGTTCGTTCAGTTTTTGTTCCAACTGCTCATTGATTTCTTCTCCACCTGAACGCAAAGTCAGTTCGTCTGTATTAGCTTCATTATCGTCATAAGCATATTGACCGGCCACTTGGCGCAAAGCGGCGTCACTCTGTATCTTTACAAAATTCTCGAAAGCATTCATGCGGTTGGCTACAGCATTGCCAATATTTATTTGATTAGCAGCATTGCCAGCCGTTGGGGTAGAGTTAGCCATTGTTTGTGCATCAATTTCAAACATAGCTTTATAAGTGTCTTTCAGTTTCCAAACAAGTACCAAACCTATCAGAATGGGATTACCTATCTTATCATTCACTTTAATAGGTTCCACATCGAGGTTACGGGCACGAAGTGAGAGTTTTTTCTTATCCAGGAACGGATTTACCCAAAAGAACCCAGTTTCTTTGAATGTTCCCTTATACTTTCCAAAGAACACCATTGCACGCGCTTCATTAGGCTCCAACTGCATATAACCCGCAAACAGAATAAACCACACTACAGACAAACACACAGAGAGAATAAGCGTAGGAACGCATATTATAAACCCAAAGACAATCACAGCCGTGAGAACGACCAGATGAAGGAACAATGCTAAAAAGCCACCCATCTTAAAACCGCTGAAATTCAATTCTTTTGCTTCCATATTCAATAAATTTAGTTGATATCATTTTGATATCACAAATATATCGTTTTATTTTTAATAAAAGCAAGAGAATAAAGAGAGGAATAGGTCTTTTTAATTATTATTAATGCAAATCAGAGGTTATATCAGGGTCATAACGCGCAAATAATGAATTAAATAATAAGCAGAACTAATAATTAAGTGATAGTAATGGGTGAGTAATGAATAAGAGTAACTCAATTCCCCTCCTCCCGGGAGGAGGGG
>USLU01000035.1 GCA_900555635.1 uncultured Bacteroides sp. | reverse complement strand
ATTCTGCTGAGGCTGTTCGTTGGTATCGTAAATCAGCCGATCAAGGCAATGCTGAGGCTCAATTATATTTAGGTGCATGTTATGCCAATGGTGAAGGTGTCACTAAGGATTCTGCAGAGGCTGTTCGTTGGTATCGTAAATCAGCCGATCAAGGCAATGCTGAGGCTCAATTATATTTAGGTGCATGTTATGCCAATGGTGAAGGTGTCACTAAGGATTCTGCAGAGGCTGTTTGTTGGTATCTTAAATCTGCCGATCAAGGTGATGCTAGGGCTCAATTATGTTTAGGTGTATGTTATGCCAATGGTGAAGGCGTCATTAAAGATTCTGCAGAGGCTGTTCGTTGGAATCGTAAATCAGCCGATCAAGGCAATGCTACGGCTCAATTTAATTTAGGTTTATTTTATCATCATGGTTTAGGTGTCACGAAGGATTTGACTGAGGCTATTTGCTGGTATCGTAAATCAGCCGATCAAGGCAATGCTGATGCTCAACTATATTTAGGTTTATGTTATGCCAATGGTTCAGGTGTCACGGAGGATTCTGTCGAGGCTTTTCGCTGGTATCGTAAATCAGCCGATCAAAGTAATGCTATCGCTCAATTCATGTTAGGTGTAAGTTATGACGAGGGGCGAGATGTCGCGAAGGATTCTGCTGAAGCAGTTCGTTGGTATTGTAAATCAGCCGATCAAGGCAATGCTTGGGCTCAATTAAATTTAGGTGATTGTTATGAAAATGGTCGAGGCATCGCAAAGGATTTAACTGAGTCTATTCGTTGGTATCGTAAATCAGCCGATCAAGGTTTTGATAGGGCTCAATTGAGTTTAGGATTATGTTATGAATGTGGTCAAGGTGTCACGAAAGATTTAGCTGAGGCTATTCATTGGTATCGTAAAGCTGCTGCTCAAAATAATGCTGAAGCAGCATTGCGATTGAAGGAATTGAAAGTTCAATAATAACTCTATTGTCCAAACTTCATATTAATTTTCTTTTTTGTTCCTTTGTACGATATTGATACATAATTGGTACAAAATTGCAATGTTACTCCGTTTTCTTTTGCTACATTTGCACCGTGTACGTAAACGATGTGTTTTTATACTCTAATTTGTAACCTATAAAAACGTAGTAGAATGATGAAAACGAACTATGAGATTCGCTATGCTGCGCATCCCGAAGATGCGAAAAGTTACGATACAAAAAGAATCCGCCGCGATTTCCTTATAGAGAAAGTATTCTCTCCGAATGAAGTGAATATGGTATATTCTATGTACGACCGTATGGTGGTAGGTGGCGCTATGCCTGTGGATGAAGTGTTGAACTTGGAAGCTATCGCCCCGTTGAAAGCTCCTTTCTTCCTGACCCGCCGTGAAATGGGTATCTTCAATGTAGGCGGACCGGGTATTGTAAAAGCCGGTAATGCAGTCTTTGAACTGAATTATAAAGAAGCACTTTACCTAGGTTCAGGCGACCGGAAAGTAACTTTTGAGAGTAAAGACGCCGCACATAATGCAAAATTCTATTTCAACTCAGTAACTGCCCATTGTAATTATCCTGATAAGAAAGTAACCAAAAAAGATGCCGTAGTTGCTGAAATGGGCTCATTGGAAGGCTCTAACCACCGTAATATAAATAAGATGCTGGTCAATCAGGTATTACCTACTTGCCAGTTACAAATGGGAATGACGGAACTTGCGCCGGGAAGCGTTTGGAATACCATGCCTGCACACGTCCACAGTCGTCGTATGGAAGCCTATTTCTACTTTGAAATCCCCGAAGAACATGCCATTTGTCACTTTATGGGCGAGGTAGACGAGACGCGACATATCTGGATGAAAGGCGATCAGGCTGTATTGTCTCCCGAATGGTCTATACACTCCGCTGCTGCTACTCATAACTATACCTTTATATGGGGCATGGGCGGTGAGAATTTGGATTACGGCGATCAGGATTTCTCGCTAATCACCGACTTGAAATAACTTTGAGTAGGAAAGATTGCTCAATCGTATATCTATAACAGTATTAACGTAAATACAATATATTCATTTATTTAATAATTAATATCATGAACAAGTTTTTGAATTTTTCTTTGGAAGGTAAAGTAGCTCTTGTTACAGGTGCTTCTTACGGTATTGGTTTTGCTATCGCTTCAGCTTTTGCAGAACAAGGTGCAATCATTTGCTTCAACGATATCAACCAGGAGTTGGTAGACAAAGGTTTGGCTGCTTATACCGAAAAGGGTATCAAAGCACACGGTTATGTATGCGACGTAACCAACGAACCCGCTGTTCAGGCTATGGTGGCAACTATCGAAAAAGAAGTAGGTTCAGTTGATATTCTTGTGAACAATGCCGGAATTATCCGTCGCGTTCCGATGCACGAAATGGAAGCTGCTGATTTCCGTCGTGTTATTGATATCGACTTGAATGCTCCGTTCATCATGGCTAAAGCTGTTCTGCCTGCAATGATGAAGAAACGTGCCGGTAAGATTATCAACATCTGTTCTATGATGTCCGAATTGGGTCGCGAAACTGTATCAGCTTATGCAGCCGCTAAGGGTGGTTTGAAGATGCTGACTCGTAACATCTGTTCTGAATATGGCGAATACAACATCCAATGTAATGGCATCGGTCCGGGTTACATCGCTACCCCGCAAACTGCTCCGCTGCGCGAACCGCAAGCAGATGGCAGCCGTCATCCGTTCGATACATTTATCTGTGCCAAGACTCCGGCTGGTCGCTGGTTAGAGGCAGAAGAGCTGACCGGTCCTGCTGTGTTCCTGGCTTCTGAAGCTTCAAATGCAGTGAACGGACACGTTCTCTATGTAGACGGCGGTATCCTGGCTTACATTGGCAAACAACCTAAATAAATAGTAGTAAGTGAGAAAACTTCTTTTATTAACAATGACGGCTTTGTTTTGCTTCGCATGTGGTGAGAGCAAGACTGTAACCGTGACGGTAACCAATCCGTTGGCAATGGAGCGCTCAGGCGAGATGGTAGAACTATCTATGACTGAAATCGCAGATCGCCTGAACTTGGCGGATACGGCACAAATTGTAGTGCTGGATGCTGAGGGTCAAGAGGTGTCTTACCAGATAACTTACGACGATAAGATTATTTTCCCCGCAGCCGTAGCTGCTAATTCTGCGGCGACTTATACCATTCAAACAGGTACTCCCCGTGATGTAGAAGTAAAAGCTTGCGGAAAGTATTACCCCGAACGTCTGGACGATGTAGCTTGGGAGAATGACCTGGTAGCTTTCCGTGCTTATGGTCCTGCCTTGCAGGCGAGAGGTGAACGTGGCTTTGGCTATGATCTCTTTACGAAGTACAACACTACCGAACCCGTATTGGAATCGTTCTATGCAAAGGAAATGGACAAAGAAGCCCGTGCCAAGATTGCCGAACTGAAAGAGACTGATCCTAAAGCTGCGTCAGAGTTGGGTAGTTCCATCTCCTACCATATCGATCATGGTTATGGTATGGACTGCTACGCAGTAGGACCTACATTGGGTGCTGGTATATCCGCTTTAATGGCAAACGATACTATTATCTATCCTTGGTGTTACAAGACTCAAGAGATTCTGGATAACGGTCCGTTGCGTTTCACTGTGAAACTAGAGTTTACTCCTCTGAATGTGAAGGGTGACACTACAGTTGTGGAAACACGTATCATTACCCTGGATGCCGGTTCTCATCTCAACAAGACAGATATTACTTACAGCAATCTGAAAGAAACATTGCCTATCGTTACAGGTATTGTGCTGCATGAACCCGATAGCACAGCCGCTGTGGTTGCAGATGCTGCTAATGGCTATATCACTTATGTAGATCCCACTACCGGTCCCAATCAAGGTAAGATATTTGTAGGTGCTGCTTTTCCTGCCATCGTGAAAGAGGCTAAGGCTGTTTATTTCTCAGAACAGGAGAGAAAGCAACGCAACAATGCCAACGGTCATGTGCTGGCTATCAGCGACTACGAGCCTGATGCTACCTATGAGTACTACTGGGGCTTTGCTTGGGATAAAGCAGACATCAAGACTGCCGAAGCTTGGAACAAGTATATGGCAGATTTTGCACAAAAGGTACGCAATCCGTTGACGGTGACTGTCAAATAGGAAAATCAAAAAGAAACGGCTACAGTTTGTGATGAATTGTAGCCGTTTTTATAGGTATAAAACAACATTTGAAACAAATGTTTATTCATTTACAAAGTACTATTCCACATACTTTATCGTCCGCTTTTTAAGTTGTTTAAAGTATCCGTTTGTTTCTGATCTTTCTTCGGTCCAGTTTCCATATTTATCGTACAGGTGGTACGAGTAAACAGTCACGGCTGTATCGTTATTTTCGATATAGACGGTTTCTGTTATCTCACCGTTTTTATCAAATTTTGTAGTGCTAATCTTTTCTAAAGTGTTGGTGCCGTTGGAAAAATCTAACTCGTTACTTACCAACATATACCTTGTCTTTATTATATTATTATTGTTATCAGCCCATGCTTCTTCCTTTGAATATCCGTATTCGCCTTTTGTGCGCTCCAGATGGTATTTTCCGGTAGTCTTTACTTCCCTTATCCATTGCTGGGTACCGTTGCTCTCTTTATACTTAAGAGTGTCATTTTCGATGGAGATACGTTCTGATGTATTGGTGAAGGCATCCTCCCCTACACGGACTCGTTGGTTGGATGAGAAAAGAGCATTGTCTCTGTAAACATATTCAGTCATAACAACATAGCTGGAGTCTGCATTGCACTTGGCAATTCTTATAGCATTACCTTCCGTATCAAAATCAATAGTTTGTACTTCACTGAGTTCTCCGGAACCTGGATAGAAGCCTCTTAAAGTACAATTATATGCACTATCACGGATGCTTGCTATTTTTCCTTTCAACCCCATATACTTTTTAGGAGAATAGTCTTTCTCATGACATGCAAATGCAAAGAATGAAATACATGCAAGAAAGATGCCCAAAAGGGGTGCCGTAACTTTTAGATTGGTAATGCGAGCCCTTAGATGTTTAGATTTCATATAGTTACAATGTTGAAAGGTAGTAATAGCTATGTTATTACAGCAGTTTAAATTCGTAGCCTTCTTCCTTCAGAAAATCAATGGCACGCGGAAGCGCATATTGCAGGTTTCCATTGACCCAGGATTTCAGTGAGTCGTGGAAGGTAATGATGGAGCCGTTGCGTGCATACCTCATGACGTTGGCAAGCACTTGTGGTCCACGGAGCTTTTTACTATAATCACGGGTTACGAGATCCCACATTACTATCCGGTAGGTCTGTTTCAGTGTGAAATACTGATTGGCAAACATATGTCCGTGTGGTGGGCGGAATAGGAGCGGGTACAATCCTTTCTCCACATTGCAGTTGATATCGCCGCCCATCTCCATGAAAATTCTTGCTTGTTCGGTATTTCCCAGGTAATTTTTGGCGGTGTATTCAAATCCCCGGATATGGTTGAAAGTATGGTTACCGATGCGGTGACCTCGTTCAACAACCATTCGGAACTCTTCAGGATGTTTGCGTATATTGTCGCCTACCATAAAGAAGGTGGCTTTAATTCCGTGTTTGTCGAGTAAATCGAGCACCCAAGGAGTTACTTCGGGAATAGGTCCATCATCAAAAGTCAGATAAACGGCTTTCTCATTCGGGTCCATTCTCCAAAGTGCACTGGGGTATAATTTACGAAATATCTCGGGAGGTTGTTCTATAAACACTAGCTTTTTGAGTTATAAGTTATTAGTTATAAGTTATTAGTTATAAGCAAATAACCTATAACTAATAACTTATAACTAAGGAGTTTATTGTTTCCTTCGATCCACATACATAGTGTACAGCTCTTCCACTTTGGGTTCGTAGATTTCCGCAAGTTTGGAATTGTACTTCTGCATGATTTTCACTTCTGCATCCAGTACCGCCCAATGATATTCAAATTCACGGGCGGAGATGGCGAAGTGGTTCTCATCAAGGCTCATATACCAGGTGAGGTATTCCACTGCTTTGTTGGCAAGGGCTTTCATGATGGTATCCGCTTTGGCGGTTTCGCCCAGCTGGTAGTAAGCTTCCGCCATCTGTGCGGCACCGTTCTGCCAGTCGTATGATACGTTGTAAGCAGGTATCATCTTTTCGGCGTAATCCAAAGCTGCTTTGGCTTTGTCTTTTTTGCCTTCGCGCATCAACTGCTGGATGAGTTGCGAGAATATGCGGCGATGTGAGTGACACATGCGCATGGCGTTCTCGTCAATGTAGATACCCTTCTTGTCGATGCCACCGAACTTGAATTTGTTCATCAGGTTGTCGTACATCTTTTCCGTGTCTATCTTCACGCCTGTCTCGTCGGTGTTGAATGGCGTAAAGCGGTAGGCAAGACCTTCCTGGATGAAGTGGTTACTCATGCCCAGTTGGTTTTCGGCACCTACGGTAACGGCGATGTAGATAGGACGTTCCCAGTTTGCCTCGGCAAGCATTTCGAGCATCATGAGCTCACTCTTGTAGAGGGCACGCTTGGGTTTGCCGCTGGGGTCTAACAACTTGATGTGCATGTATTCGGGGATGCTGTCTCCGGGTATTAGCATACCGCTGCGGCGTACGGCTTCCTTGTCTACTTTGATGACGATGCTATCAGTAGGAATCACCTTTAAGTCCTGGTTCTTGTTGCGTACCCAGTACTTCAGGATGTTCTTGAGTTCGTACGGATTGTCACCGAATTCTTTCTTCACGTTGACTAAAGCTTCGGGGTTACCGTTCAATGCTTGCTTTTCGGCTTCGGCATAGAGGGCGTCGATGCTCTTCTTGTAATCCGGCTGAATGGGGACGTACTCATTGGTTCCTTCCACATACTCCATACGGTCCCATGTGATGGGCAGCGAAGGAGAGTCGTAGGCAGGACGTTTCATCTGGTCGATGTACCAGTCGGTCTGCAAGTAGCTGAGGTTACAGGTACGGGCGTCGGTGCGGAAGCCTTCAGTCTCTTGGTTGTACCACAAGGGGAAAGTATCGTTATCACCGTTCGTATAGATAATCGGGTTACCGCTTTCTTGCATGGACATCAGGTAGTTCTGACCGAAATCACGTGCCAGGTAGCGGTCGCTACGGTCGTGGTCGTCCCAAGTCTGACTGGCCATTTGGATAGGAACCAGCAGGCAGACTGCGGAAACAATCACAGATGCAGGCAGTTCTTTCATCTTGGCATAGTCTTGAAGCAGGCGGACAATGCCTGCTACACCCATACCGATCCAGATGGCAAAGGCGTAGAACGAACCTGCGTAGGCATAGTCACGTTCGCGCGGTTGGCTCGGTGTCTGGTTGAGGTAGAGCACGATGGCGATACCGGTCATGAAGAAGAGGAAGAATACGACCCAGAACTGCTGGATACCTTTCTGCCCACGGTAAGCCTGCCATAACAGACCGATGATACCAAGGAGTAACGGCAAACAGTAGAACACGTTGTGTCCCTTATTATCTTTCAATTCTTGGGGTAGCAGAGTTTGGTCGCCCAAGAGCCAGTTATCAATGAAGTCGATACCTGTAATCCAGTTGCCATGCTCTATCTCGCCGCTTCCTTGCAAGTCGTTCTGACGACCGGCAAAGTTCCACATAAAGTATCTCCAGTACATCCAGTTGAGCTGGTAGGAGAAGAAGAACTTGATGTTTTCCCACTGCGTAGGCATGTTTACCATTACCATATTACCGCATTTGTCGTAAGGTACATCATTGCCTTTGATATCTTGCCAAGCATAATATTGATTGGTGTGCGCACTGCTGTACATACGTGGGAAGAGCATGTTCTGAGCATATTCGTACTCAATGCGTCCGGGTATTTCAACGTAGCTGTCCTTCTCGTTGGCATCGGCTTTCTCCTTGCGGATAAACTTAGTTCCGTTGTAAGAGATACGCGGTTCGCAATAGCCGTCTTTTACATCAAGAGCTACTTGTGAGGTGAAAGCAGGTCCGTAGAACAACGGGCGTGTACCGTACTGCTCACGTCCCAGGTATTCGCCCAGGGTGAAGATGTCTTCGGGCGAGTTCTGATCCATCGGCGTATTGGCGGTAGAACGGATTACGATAAGTGCGTAAGAGGAATATCCTATCACGATCAGCATGGTACAGAGCAACGACGTGTTGAGTGTACGTGCCGATACGCGGTACTTCTCTTTTATCTTGGCCTGCAAGCCCGGGCTGAGGTACAACCACAATGCTGCTATCACAATGATGCCGATAACAATGGAGCTGGTGCCATGTCCGTAGAAAGGAATACCCAGCATGGCGATGGTGAGTACGAATGACAATGCCATGCGTGTCTTGTTCTTTTCGGTATAACTTTCGTAGATACCCCAAATAAGGCAACCTGCCAACAGGATGATGTAAACTATAACACCACTGTTGAAGGACATACCCAATGTGTTGACAAAGAGCAATTCGAACCAGCCACCTACTTTTACAATACCCGGTACGATGCCGTAAAGTACTACCCCCACCAGTATCAAGGAAGCCAGCAACGCCAGCAGTGAACCTTTTGCATTGGCATTGGGCACTCTCTTATAGTAATATACCAGTACGATGGCGGGCAAACAGAGCAAGTTGAGCAAGTGCACACCGATACTTAGTCCGGTGAGGTAAGCAATAAGAATCAGCCAACGGTCGCTGTGAGGATCATCGGCTACATCTTCCCACTTCAGTATCAGCCAGAATACAACGGCGGTGAACAGAGAAGAGAAGGCATAAACCTCACCTTCAACGGCACTGAACCAGAATGTATCGCTGAATGTATAGGCCAGTGCACCTACCAGACCGCTGCCCATAACGGTTATCAGCTGTCCGCGGGTGATATTGTTTTCATCTCTGATAACGAGTTTGCGCACCAAGTGGGTAATTGTCCAAAAGAGGAACAGGATACAGGCTCCACTCATCAAGGCGCTCATATAGTTCACCATCTTGGCTACGGTCGAAGCATCGGAAGCAAACTGTGAGAACAGGTTGGCAACTAACATGAAGAACGGTGCGCCGGGTGGGTGTCCTACTTCCAGTTTATATCCGGTGGTAATGAACTCCGGGCAGTCCCAAAAACTTGCAGTGGGTTCAATGGTCATGCAATAGACCGTCGCTGCAATGATAAAGGTAATCCAACCTACCAGGTTGTTTACGGTTTTGTACTGTTTCATTCAGATGAAATTCGTTATTTGTTAATTCTCTTATTATCAATGCTCTATCTCCCGGTTGATAGACGCCAGTGTCTATCGTGTCAGACACCAGTGTTTATCGTGTCAAACTCCAGTGTCTATCGAGTCAGACACTAGTGTTTATCACGTCAGGCACCAGTGTTTGACATGCCGGGTACTAGCAGTACTCTTATTAAGGGCGCAAAGATAATGAATTCAGTTCTAAATAAGTGACAATAAGGCCGATTATTAGGATAGGTTAAAAGATATACATTGATTTTTTAAAGGGATTGAACGGTTTTATTGGATTCTTGGTTTCTATAACAGTAATAACGCCAAGATGTTGAGCCGTTAAGTTGAACCGTTAAATAGCAAATAAACTGGGAGGTGGATGCCCTTTTAACTAAATACAGCTTTCCCCTTGAAGCGAATGTATATTATTATTAAGAGATGAGGAACAGACTATCATTACTGAAAATGGAGTAATGATAGAACTTGTCCCCGTTTGGAAATGGTTACTTGTCAATTAGGACTGTTCTTGTCGTTGTATGTCATAATGCTTGTGATTGTCCTTGTTTTATATCAGAAAGAACTGTATTTGAATGTTGTTGTATCATATGCTATTTGAGAAAAGAACCGATATAGAATATATCATGGATAAAGGACTTATGTAAATGCACTAATACTGCATACTCTTCCGCTTTTTCTTGCTTTTATGCAATATTTGGGTTACTACTTACAGGCAATTAGGTTACTACATATAGGTGATATGGTTACTACTTACGGGTAAAAGGTCTACTACTTATAGGTAACACTCCTATAAGTGTCGGCTTTCACTCCTATAAGTGTGTTTTTTGAGAGCTGTTTCATTTTAATAGGAATGCCGTTATTTCGATATCATCCTTTCAATCTGCTGTTTACCGGTTTTCGTTTTCGTATTTCTGTTCACGTCGGTAGTTGGACGGAAATATTACATTCTCGAAGGAATAGAAATACAAAGTGTCAGATTGCTCATATTGCAAATAAGAGAATTTAGAGTTATGGAAGAAGAAGTGTTGGCGGATTATGATAGCGGTATCAAGTATTGAAGCTATAGGTTATGTTTTCATGTGCATCTCATAAATTTAGAGACATGCGTTGTGTTTTTGCATCAAAACTTTCGAGTATAGACGAAAGTTTTGTATTTTTGAGCAAAAGTTTCGAGTATGGACGATAGATTTCTTTCTTTAGAGAAGTATAATTTGTGGGGTGGTGCTACTCCTCAAGTAGGATTTATCCGTAATAGCTATACGGATAAGATATTCTCTTATGCAGGCAACAGGCTGGTGAAGGTACTTGTAGGTCAGCGTCGTGTTGGCAAAAGTTATTTATTACGGCAGCTTGCGCTACGGTTCATAGAGAGTGGCGTAGATAAAAGGAATATCTTTTTCGTCAACCGTGAGCTGACTGATTTCGACTTCTTGCAAACATACAAGGATTTGGATGGACTGTTCAAACTTTATAAAGAGCGAGTGAAACCGCAAGGTAAAGTATACCTTTTTATTGATGAAATACAGAATATTGAAGGTTGGGAGCGTTTGGTCAACTCTTATTCGCAGGATTATGTAGACGAATATGAACTGTTTATCAGTGGATCTAACTCAAAGCTGCTGTCCGGTGAGTTGGCTACTCTGTTGTCGGGACGGTATGTGAATTTCGAAATTTTCCCTTTGTCGTATACGGAGTATATTGGCATTACGAAGAAAGAGCATTCTAAAGTCTCCTATGTGGACTACCTTCAAGATGGGGGTATGCCCGAACTGTTTCAGCTACCTCAACAGGAGGTAAAACGCAATTATATATCGGCCTTGAAAGATACCGTTCTGCTGCGTGACATTATTCAGCGATATAGCATAAAAGATACACGATTGCTCGAAGATGTTTTTGTCTTTTTGGTAAATAATGCTTCCAATCTAGTTTCTATTGGTAACATTGTCAATTACTTTAAGAGTAAGGGGCGCAAGACCAGCTACGATACGGTATCTGCCTATATTAGTTATATCGAAGAGGCTTTTTTAGTGCATAAAGCCGAACGATACAATATCAAGGGCAAAGATACAATAGCCGGCAACTGTAAATACTACATCAACGATTTGTGCTTTAGTAATTATCTTTATTCAGGCTTTGGATATGGTGTAGGCTATAAACTGGAGAATTTGGTATATCTGGATTTATTGCGTGCCGGATTTGATGTCTACACAGGTAATATAAAAGAGAAGGAGGTGGATTTTGTAGCCATAAAGGGAGATAGGGTGTTGTATGTTCAGAGTACCTATCTGTTGGTTGACGAACACACCATAGAACGAGAATACTCTGCTCTCGAGATGATTGACGACAATTATGAAAAACTGGTCGTTTCATTGGATGATTTCAGTTTGCCATTACGTGCGGGAATCAAACATGTGCAAGCATGGAGGCTGGGGGAGGTGCTCGTTTAACTGCTTAGTATAGGCTTCAATTGTATATAATGAGGTATCGGAATGTATTTACCCTCTATATTTCCTCTTTTAGATATCATAGGTTAATTTGAAAAGACTTATTTTTAGCAAGTCCAATTTAAATATGTAATACTATGAATCAAAAGCATTTATGGCTGGTAGGCATTTGTAGCATCTTCGCTGCATGTAGTACTTCGACTGGTAATTTACCGGCGGAGAGTATCAAAGTGAATCAATTAGGTTATTATCCCTCCCAAGAGAAAGTGGCAGTGGTGGATAGTGTCGTAGTCGAACAATTCACGATAGCAGACGCTGCTTCGGGTAAAGAAATCTTGAAAGGAAAGGCAAAGAGTAGTGCTGTTTCCGAGTGGTCAGGTAAGACACGCACCACTTTGGACTTCAGCGAAATAGTAACTCCCGGAAAATATCTTCTGGAAGTAAACGGTACTTCGGTGCCTTTTGAAGTGAAAGATAAAGTGTTGGCGCCCTTGGCGGATGCCGCTTTGAAAGCATTCTATTACCAACGTACTGGTATGCCTATTGAAGAACAGTATGCGGGAAAATGGAACCGTCCCGCTGGACATCCGGATACTAATGTAATGGTGCATCCCAATGCTGCTTCACCTCAACGACCTGCCGGGACCATCATCTCATCACCGAAAGGCTGGTATGATGCAGGCGATTATAACAAGTACATTGTAAACTCTGCATACTCCATCGGATTGATGCAAAGCATTTATGAACTCTTCCCCGATTACTTTGCCCGTCAGTCAGTCAACATCCCCGAAAGCGCTAATACTACACCCGATTTATTGGACGAGATGTACTATAACCTCGATTGGATGTTAACCATGCAGGACCCTTCGGATGGCGGTGTTTATCATAAACTCACCACTCCCTCTTTCGAAGGCTTCATCAAGCCCATCGATTGCAAGCAACAGCGTTATATCGTAAAGAAATCTGTTACGGCAACCCTTGATTTTGCCGCTGCTATGGCACAAGCATCCCGTCTTTTCGCTCCTTATGAGGAAGATTATCCCGGTTTCTCCAAACGTGCGATTGCCGCTGCCGAGAAGGCATATCTTTGGGCTAAGAAGAATCCTGAAGCCTACTATGAACAAGATAAACTGAACAAAGAATACCAGCCTGCCGTAACTACCGGAGCTTATGGAGACACCAAGGCTGATGATGAATTCTTCTGGGCAGCCACCGAACTCTATCTGACTACCGGAAAAGCCGCTTATCGGGAAGACGCTACCACGAAAGCTCCTGAAACTTTCCAAACTCCCGGTTGGCCCAGTGTTTCAGCATTAGGAGTATTTGCCTGGCTACAACCGGGCAGGGAGCTGAACGATGCCGACCGTACCTTTGCCGGACTACTGAAAGAAAAGTTGCTGACTTATAGCGAAGCTGCTATTTCGGGAGCCGATACTTCTTCTTTCCATTCTCCTTATGGCAATAAAGCAAAAGATTTTTTCTGGGGCTGCATTGCCGAAGGCTGTGCCAATCAAGGAATCTCATTAGTCTATGCCTATCTCCAGACGGGGAATAAGGAGTTTTTGACGAATGCTTACCGTAACTCGGACTATATGCTCGGGCGGAATGCTACAGGTTATTGCTATGTAACCGGTTTCGGCTCTAAGAGTCCTATGAATCCACATCACCGCTTAGCTGCGTCAGATGCGATAGAAGAACCTATTCCCGGCTTTTTGGTAGGTGGTCCCAATCCCGGGCAGCAAGATAAAGTGGCTTATGCTTCCAATTATCCCGATGAGTCATACTCAGATACCGAACCCTCGTATGCTTCCAACGAAATAGCGATTAACTGGAATGCAGCGCTAGTGGGACTGGCGTCGGCGCTTGATGCTTTGAGCGGGAAATAAAGTCGAAGAGAGTCTAGTTCTTTCCTGATGGGTTTTGAATTTATTTTTGGGCACGGATTACACGGAACTGGCGCTATTACAGAGCTATGAAACCGTGTAATCCGTGTAATCCGTGCCTAAAATAGAATACATCATTTACTTCATTTCTAAAAGCAATTTGAGTCAATCATCTTTTATCGAACCTACCATAATTTATCGATATTCCCTCTTGAACCAAAGCTCAAATACCGGGTCCGAGAATACATACCTTTCTCCTTCTTTCTCCATAAAGTCTCGTTCGGTCAGCATACGTTTGTTGCGGGTGATGGTCTGTGCGCTTCCCAGTTCATATTTCCGCATGATAGGGATCGAGTTGAAACGGTATTCACCGTCGGCTACAGCACGAAGCATGGCTGTTTGCGCGGCAGTCAGACTTTCAGTGTCGTTCATAAACATGGGCATGTTGGTATCTATCAATTGCCGGGTGCGTATTTCGATGGTTTCATCCGTTACCTTATCGGAAGTACCGCTCCAGATGAAGTAACATAGCTGTTGCAAATACCATGAATGACATTTTACGATATCACACAATTGTTCGGCTTGTTCTCTGTTGATTTCTTTGTTCGTTCGCTCAAAGGCATTGACGATAAAAGGTACCCACTCCTCTTTCTTAATCTTTTGCAGGAATAATACCTGACCGAAGCGATAGAAAGGATTGGATGAATTATTGAAGATATCCAGCATCATGTGCCGTTTGCTTCCGTAGAAGCAGTAAGATACTTGCTGTTGTTTTTGCCAGACGGAACGCATTTTGCCTTCCATACTTTTGTAATCGGATAACTGTGCCAGTTGCTGAAATTCGTCGATGCAGACTATCAGTCGAATGCCTTTAGCTGCTGCTATCTTTTCGGGTAGTTCCAATACTTCCATAACATCCCTTTCTTCGAGTTCAAACTTTAGGTCGAAAGACATTGTGTCAGTAGGGTCACTTTTCAGCGTAATACTGGGTGAGACGGCTTTTAAGAAATGTCTTACATCTTCCAATCGTTTTTCAAGAGTGGATGCAGCACAAGCAATGATTTCACGGGCGAACGTCCGATAAAACTCAGCTTCTGTCTTGATACTGAATGCATCGATGTAGCAGACACGAATGTGCTTGTCTTCATGTATCAACTCGTCCATCGCCACTTTTACAAGTGAGGATTTTCCCCAACGGCGTGGAGAGATAAGCATTACGTTGATGCCCGAACCCAATAACTCTTTCAGTTGCTTGCGTTCTTCTATCCGGTTGACAAAACTTTCTTTATCGACCAGTGTACCATACTGAAAAGGTGATTTCATAAGCTGTTTTCCTCCTTCATTATGGAACAAATATACAAATTATACATGAATGTATTATACATGGATGTATAATTTTAGCGAATATGTTCATCTTCTGCTTATTTAGACTCTATTATTTTGTTTAATTCTTTATCTTTGACCCATAAATCTAAAAAATCATGCTATGAAAATCACCAAACTCTTACTATTGTTGCTGGTGTTTCCCTTTGTTCTTCAGGCTAATCCTGTTGAGAATCTTTTGGAACGATTGGAAAAAGGAGCCTCCCGGCATTTTATTCTCGAAAAGGTAAAGTCCGATAAAGATTTCTTTGAGCTGGAGAGCCAGGGCAATAAGATTGTAGTCCGGGGAAATACGTATGTTAATCTGGCAGCAGGCGTACGTTGGTACTTGAAGTATTATGTCCATGCCAATATTTCGTGGAATAATATGAATATTACTCTTCCGGCTGTATTGCCTGTAGTTCCCGAAAAAGAACGTCATGAGACGGATATTCCTCTTCGCTATGATCTTAATTACTGCACGTATTCCTATTCCATGGCTTTCTGGGACTGGGAACGATGGGAGCGTGAAATAGACTGGATGGCGCTTCACGGCATTAATATGCCTTTGGCAATAACGGGTACGGAATGTGTATGGTTCAACGTTCTCAAGAAGCTGGGATATTCCCGTGAGGAGATTAACGAGTTTATCAGCGGTCCCGGGTTCTTTGCCTGGTGGCTGATGAATAATTTAGAGGGCTGGGGTGGTCCTAATCCTGATAGCTGGTATGTGCAACGTGCTGCCTTGCAAAAGAAGATCATAAGCCGCATGCGTGAGCTGGATATAGAACCCGTCTTTGCCGGCTACTCGGGGATGGTTCCCAATAATGCGAAAGAGAAGTTAAGTTTGAATGTAACCGATCCCGGCATATGGTGCGGGTATCGGCGTCCGGCTTTTTTACAGCCCACCGATCCTAAGTTTGCACAAATAGCCGAACTGTATTATAAAGAGATGACCCGCCTTTTCGGAAAAGCGAATTACTACAGTATGGACCCCTTCCACGAAGGCGGAAGAATAGAAGGAGTGAATCTGGAAGAAGCGGGTAAAGCCATTATGGGGGCTATGAAACGTTGTAATCCGAAAGCAGCCTGGGTGGCACAGGCTTGGGGAGCCAATCCTCGTGCGGCAATGATTAAGAATCTGAATAAAGGTGACATGGTTGTGCTTGACCTCTATTCTGAGAGCCGTCCGCAATGGGGTGATCCTGAATCGGCTTGGTATCGGAAAGAAGGGTTCAACGGTCACAACTGGATCTATTGCATGCTGCTGAATTATGGTGGAAATGTAGGACTTCACGGAAAGATGCAGCATGTGATTGACGAATATTTCAAAGCCCGCTCTACCATTTTTGGCAAGACACTGAAGGGAGTGGGCATCACAATGGAAGGTATTGAAAACAATCCGGTGATGTACGAACTCCTTTGCGAATTACCCTGGCATAGCGAGAAGTTCTCTAAGGACGAGTGGCTGAAAGGTTATGTAACTTCCCGTTACGGTAGCTTCAATCAGAGTCTTTATGAAGCATGGGTCCGCTTGGGTAATTCCATCTATAATTGCCCGGTAGCATCTACTCAGCAAGGCACACACGAATCTGTATTCTGTGCCCGTCCTTCCGGCGAGGTATATCAAGTTTCGAGTTGGTCGGAAATGAGCGATTATTACAATCCGATGGAGGTGATACAGGCAGCGGAACAGTTTGCTTCTGTAGCCGATTTATTCAGGGGGAATAATAACTACGAGTACGATTTGGTTGATATTGTCCGTCAGGCTGTGGCAGAAAAAGGACGAATGGTATATAAGATGATGATAGCCGCTAAACAGGCAAAGGAAAAATCATTGTTCAAGGATTGCAGCCGGCGTTTTATGGAACTGCTGATGTTGCAAGACCGGTTGCTCTCTACCCGTCCGGAGTTTACTCTTGATACTTGGTTGGAGCGGGCCAATAACTTAGGGAATACACCTGAAGAGAAGAAGCTCTACGAGTGGAATGCCAAGGTACAGATAACGACTTGGGGCAACCGCAACGCAGCCGATGAAGGTGGTTTACATGATTATGCTCACCGGGAATGGAGCGGCTTGCTAAAAGATTTCTACGCTATGCGTTGGCAAGTCTATATCCATGAAACATTGAAACAATGGGATGCTGCGCAACTCCGCCCCATAGACTATTATGCTTTGGAAGAGAAATGGATAGATCAACCTTACCACAGGGATGAGAAGGCGAAGGAGAATGCTATTGAAGTAGCAAAAGAAGTACTAAAGCACTTCTGACTTGGAAAGAACTAACTTTAAATAATTAACTTATGAAGAATTACGCTTATACTCTTTTTACTTTGCTACTTTTCTCCATCTGTACAGATACTTTCGCAGAAAACCGTGGAGAACTGAGCGTTCCGAAAACCAAAGAAGACCTTGCGTGGAGCAGAACTCCCGCACGGTTACAGGCTGCATGGGCAGATACCGATTATCTGGTGGATAAATTCAGTTGTCCGTCTGCCACGAACCCAAAAGGCACACAAACGCTTGTTGCCTGGCGTGGCGAAAGGGTGCATGCCAAGCTACTGGTATGGTCTCCGGTAGATGAAGGCGAACTATCTTTCACTATTACTGAACCCGACAACCAGCGTTGGGTAGATGAAACGACTACCGGATTCATGACATACGTGATGACCGATGAACTTGCCAAGGATGGAAAAGGAGGTTGCGGCTACCGTCCGAATAAAGCCGAGTTTGATTCATCTCTCGTAGCCGACCGCATAGCCCCCATCCGTTCTATTCTTTATGAACCTAAAACAGTCCGCCCCGTTTGGATAACATTCGACATCCCTCGGGATGCAACTCCCGGATCTTACAAAGGAAGCATAGTGGTAAAAAGCAAGCAGAATGCTTCTTGTACCCTTCGTTACTCCATACAAGTGCTCGGCCGTACTTTGCCCGAAGCAAGTGCACGGAAGTTCCACCTCGACCTTTGGCAAAATCCTTTCGCTGTGGCACGTATCGCACAAGTTCCTTTATGGAGCAAGGAGCACTTTAATGCCATGCGCCCCTTGATGGAACGTCTGGCAAAAGCCGGACAAGGCGGTATCACTACTTCCATTACTCATAAACCTTGGAATGGACAAACGTACGATTACTTCGAGAATATGATAACCGAGGTTCGTAAAGCAGATGGTACCTGGTGGTATGACTATACCGTATTCGATCGTTGGGTAGAGTTCATGCTCTCTTGTGGTATTCGTCCACTTATCTATTGCTATTCGGTAATTCCGTGGGAGTTGACTTTCCGCTACTACGATCAGGCAACGAACTCAATGGTAGACCGTAAACTGAATGTAGATGATCCTGAATTTGATGCTTACTGGGTAACCAAACTTCAAGCTTTTGCTTCTCATCTGAAGGAAAAGGGCTGGTTTGAAAACACGATCATTGCCATGGACGAACGTCCTAAGAAGAGTATGGAAGCCGCCTTACGTGTAATACGGAAAGCAGATCCGGGCTTCAAGATCTCCCTTGCCGGCGTTTACCATGAAGAACTGAATGACGAGATATTCGATTACAGTATCGGCTACCATGACGCATACCCTGAAGGTGTTGCAGAAGGTCGTAGAGCAAAAGGCAAACTGACTACCCTCTATACTTGTTGCTCCGAAGCCTTTCCCAATACCTTTACCTTCTCACAACCGGTGGAAGCTTCTGTGCTCGGACTGTTAGCCGAAGAACGCGGGTTGGATGGTTACCTGCGTTGGGCATACAACAGTTGGGTGGAGTCTCCTTGTCAAGACAGCCGTTTCCATACTTGGGCGGCAGGTGACACGTATCTAGTTTATCCGATGAACGTCTCTTCCGCCCGTTTCGAAAAGCTGATAGAAGGTATACAGATGTACGAGAAAATACAACTGCTGAAGGCAACCCCCAAACATGCCCGAGCCATTCGTAAATTATTGCAACCGTTTGCTTATGAACGGATGAATAGTACCACTTTGCAGAAGGATATCCAAAAAATCCAATCATATCTTAACTCTAAATAGAAGCCTGCTTTATTATAGGTAAGTCCGGATTCATTGTCTGATGGGTCCGGACTTGTTTCATAGGAGAAATAGGGATGCAAAAAAACGTTTCTAAAGCTTGTCTTTCTACGGATAATACCTACTTTTGTATCTCTCAAAACAACAGATATACTATGAAAGGAAAAGCTTTTGCATTGATTTTTTTATTCTGCGCCCTATCTGTAGGCGCTAAAGTAAAACTCCCTACTTTGATGGGAGATAACATGATACTTCAACAACAAACAGAAGTAAAGCTATGGGGCAAAGCCACCCCGAAAGCCGAAGTACGTGTAACTCCTTCCTGGAGTGGAAAAACCACTACCTGCCGTGCAGACAAAGATGGTAATTGGTTGCTGAAAGTCTCTACTCCGAATGCCGGTTATACCCCTTATGAAATAACTTTCGACGATACAGAGAAAACTTCTGTGAAGAACGTCCTTATCGGTGAAGTCTGGCTTGCTTCCGGTCAGAGTAATATGGAGATGCCGTTGAGAGGATTCGGCGGCTGTTGCATTATGAATGGAGCGGATGATATTATTGCTGCTACCGATAATAAAGGTGTACGCATGTTTACAGTTCCCAAGAGCCAAAGTTACGAACCCAAAACCGAATGCGAGGGCAGTTGGAACGTAGCTTCCATAGAAACTGCACCAAACTTCAGTGCTACCGCCTACCACTTCGCTACTTCATTGAGCCGTGCACTCCAAATTCCTGTAGGCATTATCAATAGCTCTTTTGGTGGAGCAACTGTAGAAGGATGGATAGGCCGCAAACTTCTGGAAACCTATCCCGATGTAACGCTCAATCCTGATTCTATCGAACGTCTCAATCCTATGTACCGCCCGATGTTGATGTACAATGCCATGCTGAAACCACTTCAGAACTATACTATTAAAGGTTTCATCTGGTATCAGGGTGAGTCCAACGTAGGACGCCATGACACTTATGCCCAACGTCTAGCCGATATGGTGCAACTTTGGCGCAACGATTGGGGACTGGGTGAACTTCCTTTCTATTTTGTAGAAATTGCTCCTTATGCGTATGACGACGCATGGAATGGTACCGCCGGAGCCTATTTGCGTGAGGCACAGTTCAAGGCTCAGAGTCTGATACCCAACAGTGCCATGATTTCGACCAACAACCTTGTGGAACCGTATGAAGTATTCAATATCCATCCTCGTAACAAGACAATGGTAGGTCATCGCCTCAGCTATCTGGCGTTGAACCTCACTTATGGAAGTAAGCAGATACATTGTTTCAGCCCCCAATACAAGTCTTGGACTGCCAAAGGCAAAGAGGCATGGGTTTCTTTCGACCATCTTGAAATGGGCATTTGCCGCAACTATGATCTCCGAGGCTTCGAAGTGGCTGGTGAAGACCGTGTGTTCCATCCGTCAGATAACGTGTGGGTGCATTGGCAGACGAATGAGGTGGTGGTTTCTTCTGAAAAGGTAGCCAAGCCCGTTGCTGTACGCTATTGCTTCCGCAACTTCCAGATAGGTACAATGATTGGTGGAAATGAACTTCCTACTATTCCATTCCGTACAGATAACTGGTAAACAATAACAAAGGCACTGCCCGTATCTTATTTGAGCAGTGCCTTTCTTCTAAAACTAATTATTATTTATCTCCGGTTATTTCTTCTTACCCTGTATTTTTGGTTAGGGAAAACGTGTTTATTCTGTTGCTTGAAGCGGGATGTATTTATAGATGAGGTAACTATTGTCCGAACCCAGCAAGGCTGCATTGCGGCTGAACATTTCCGCATTTTCTGTATCACCTCCCCAGAAGCGGCGTCCCATATCGAAGTCAGCGAAATAGGACTTCCAATCATTGTAGTTGGCACGAACGGTAGTCAGCAGGTCTTTCATCATGTTATCACATTCTTCTTCAGTCAGTAACTCAGCGGCTTGCGCCATGTTTACATTGTTGGCATATCGGGAATAGTCCCAGGCCTTGATGCCGGAGGGGGAGATGGTGTCGAAGTTCTTTATAACAAACTCTACATCCTCTTTATCTACATCATATTTGGCGAGGTCGATAGCGTTGATATCAGCTTCTTTTCCTCCGTTTTCCTTTACGGCTTGCACGCATTTCTCAAATTTGGGCTGATGCAGTCCCTCTTTCAGTTCTTTCAGGGTGGCCAGCAAATCTTCTTTGTTTTCTATGCCCCATGAATTCTTAAATTCACGCATGATGTCCGATTTGGAGTGACCTTCCTTGAAAGGGAAAATAAGCAGATACGTATATCCTTCTTGCATTTGGGAAAGGAAATCACTCGCTAATGTGTCGGGCAGGTTTTCTTTGAACATTTTGATGGTTCCTTCTGCCTCTCCCTCATAGCCGGTCAAGGTATATACACCTGCCAGCATGTAGCTTGCCAGTCTTTCGTCTTTAATTACTCGTTTGCCTGATTGTCCTCCACAAGAAGAGAGCAGCAATGCTACTGCCAACAACATAAGTTGAAACTGATGTGCTTGTTTCATTGTCTAAAATTGAAATTAGTGATTAATTAAAATGTCATTGGCAAAAATAGGGATAATATCTATAGATGCTGGAAGGGGGGAGGGGTACAAAACAATGCATGCGAAATGAGATGCAAGTACTTGTATACAAGATGTATATCGGATTTCTTTTAAATGGATTGAGGGGGAGAATATAAGCTAGGCTTGGAAACAAGGGGGAGAAATGTGGCAAATACCGGATACTTCTGTGGTGCGTTTTGCCAAGCTGATGGCAAACTGTTGCCACCGTATTGGCAAGACCTTGCCATCGCATTGGCAAAGTCTTGCCAACACGGTGGCAATAACAGTGAGATACTTATCTTAGAATTTAACTTTACTTGTTCAGCAGTTGTTGTGCTGCCAGCACTAGGAACATATAGTGTGAGGAACCTCCTCCCAACACATACTCCGTCTGCTGCCACAAGAAGGGGAAGGTAAGCAGTTCGGGGAAGTCAGGACGGATAAGTGCCGTACCGGAGATTACTCCACCGGGGATGTATGACCAGTCTGCACGGTTCAAACCATAGCCAACCGTTGCCGATTCTGCCCCCACACCCGAAGCAAAGGAAGCCTGGTTGGAGCCCGGATGGCATCCCAGAATAAAGTTGAGTGCGCTGAATACTGGTGTGCTCGGGAATATTTCCGGGTAAGCAGTTGTCAGAAAATAGTGTTCGAAGCCGAAACGTTGGATATCCCAGCCGGCACCCCAGATGTGTGGACGGTAAGGAATGCCGTAAGGCGTTTCCTGAACTTGTTTGTTCAACTCCTTTTCGTAATTGGCCAGGGCTTTGCGGAAGGCGGTAGAGAATGCTTTCGCTTTCTTGTTCTTCATTTGCGCAAATTGTTTCTCTACGCGGGCGGTGTACCAGCCGGTGCGTCCTATTTGCTGGATGATGGCATCTTGATTTGCCAGCAGGAAGTCCATATATAGCTGTTCGCTGGTAGTGAGGTAAAGCTCTACGGCTGCCTGAATCTTTGGAGAGAGTGTTCTGTTGTTCTTCGTAGCGGTAGTGGCATAGATTTGGCGGGCGATGTTGAGGCAATGCACGCTTAAGGTATCGTTAAAGCCTTTCAGCACGCGCGAAGTAGCGGCCAGTTGCGCAGCTGTGGATAGTTCGCGTCCCGGATTATCCTCTGTAAATATCCAGCGGTCATCACTATTGCCTATCTTACCGTCGGTCATGGCGGAAGCATCGCCTAAGAGAACGTACTGGCGGAGATCATTGCAAATAATACCTCTATACAAACGTCCTAAAGCAAGGTAGCCGTTTACTACACTGAGTGCACCGTTCTCAACTTGTTGCAGCAAGTCATTCTTTCCATCGGGTTGATGAATTTCGGTGATACGGTTGATTTGGTCGATAGAAGTTACGTCAATCTCCGGATGGAAAGCTTCGTATGCCAATGCAAGGATATAAGATTCTCCGGCTTGTGACTCTATACGCAAGTCAAAGTCTCCGGCATCGTGCCAACCGCCGATGTTCACTCCCGGAACGATCTCACCCGGTTTAAACTTGGACAGGCCTTCCTTCTGGTCGTAACCGTCAACGTGGTTGTGTGCAGGAGCCATTTGTGCATCGTCCATGTGGCAGAAGTCATGCCATACGCGGTACTTCTCGTTCACACGCATGTGACACATTTGTACGGGCAGGAAGTATTCGAGTACCGGTTGCCATACACCACGGGCATATACATCGGTGTCGATGCGGAAGATGGGTGAAGTAGAAGAGCCGTACTTTATCTTATACAGACCCGGTTCTTTCACGTCGGTGAAGTCTACTTTCAGGTAATTGTATCTCAGGAACTTTCCCCAGTTTGCGGGGGTGATGGTTTTGATGATGTTTTCTTTATCTGCATCGATGCGGATGAGTTGTGCCGTTTCCTGGCGATTATCACGGATGTCCATTTCGATAACGGCTTCTTTGGCTTGTGCCGGATGATAACCGATCTGTGAAGTTTGGATGATAGGCTGGTACATCCAGTCGGCTACAACGTTGGGAGTGATAATCCACTTCACTGCACCTTTGGTAACACCGGGCTTGATGTTGCTGCGAAGCACGAACCAACCGTTGTTGTGGTTCATGCGACCGTCAAAGAGCTGCAAGTCACCGTTCAAAGATTCGATAGTTACTTTATTGTAAGGATCATCGGGACGAGAAGTGAACTTTGTTCCTACGGCGTATGGTTCACTGATTATATCGTCTGCTACAATGGGGCTGTATCCTTTGCCTATCAGTTTGTTATAATCGGCCAACGAACTCTTTCCATTGTGATAATTGCCTGTATGTAGATGATTGGGTTGTGTTGTTAATAAGGGGGAATTGGGTTGTTGGGGATAGATACCACTTTTCTTATCCATCAGCCAGGGTTTGCCGAACAGTGAGCCGGGAAAGAACTCAAAGTTGAATCCTACCTTTCCGATAAACTCTTGGGGGATAGGGCGGTCTAAGTCTACAGTCACTTCTATGTTTTTGCCTTTGGCTTCTACTTTTACGGTATATTTCAGGTTGAGATCGGGATAGATCATCGGGTTGAAGCCTGTAAGATGGCGTGAGGAGTCGGGATAACACAGGGTAGCGGTGATACTGTTGTCGCCTAGCTTGCGATCCAGTTGCTTGGGTACGGGTTGCCATTGTCCCGGAGTGGCTTCCAGGCGGAGATCACCGTTGGTTGCTATGCGGTGTCCGTTCATAATGATGCAAACTCCACCCTGGTGTCCTTCGGGATAGATGTCGTCGAAAGCCATCACATCCACTCCTTGGTTCTTGAAGTAGCCCGAGGGCGTCAGCTTGAAATCTTGTGCATGCAAAGTGCCGCTAGAGAACAGGCAGGCGAGAGCCGATGCAAGTACGAAATGTTTCTTTCTCATAGTATGTCTTATTTAGAGTTACTGATTTCTCCGCTAATGTACGCACTTCATGAGACAGAGAGGGTGTTTGTTTGTAGACAATAGCGTGATGAAATGTGTTTAGTATCAGTATTCCAACTAATTTGTACCCTTTTGGCTACGGATAAACTCGGACGGGCTTATCCCGAATTCTTCCTTAAAGTGCTTGGTGAAGATTTTGGGCGAATTATACCCGAGCATATAGGCTATCTCGGCTATCTGCATCTGACTTTCGGCCAGTAGTTGTTGTGCCCTTTTCATACGAATCACCTTGATGAACTCAAGGGAGGTCTTTCCTGTAATCTTCACCATCTTCTTGTAAAGATAGCCACGCGAAATGTTCAGTTGTCCCGCCAGCTCTTCTACAGAGAACTCGGCGTTGGTGAGGTTGTCTTCCACAATACGGATGGCTTTCTCTACAAACTGCTGGTCGAGGGGCGTGATGGTGATGCGGCTGGGCTCTATCTTTATCTCGTCGTTGAAGAGTTCATGCTTTTTCAGGTTGTTCTCAATGAACTTGCTGATGCGCAGCTTCAGGACTTCCATGTTGAAAGGCTTGGTGATGTAGTCGTCGGCACCCATATTCAGTCCTTCCAATTGATATTCCTCGCTGGCTTTGGCGGTGAGCAGGATGATGGGGATATGTGAAATGCGGATATCGCTTTTGATGGCCGTACAGAGTTCCAAGCCGTTCATCTTGGGCATCATGACGTCGCTGATGATGATATCTACATTCTCGGTATTCAATACTTCCAGTGCTTCCAGGCCATTCATAGCCTTCAACACATTGTAGTTAGTAGAAAGGCAGGCACTCAGGAAGTCTAGGAAGTCGTAGTTATCGTCTACCAGCAGGATGGTGTAATTCTGCTTGTTAGTACTGCCGGATTGTTCGGGTGGACGGGTATTCTCTACGGTTTGTTGCTCTTGTAGCTGAGGCTGCAAAGTGGCATGCATCGGTAAGCTGATGGTGAAGATACTTCCGTGGGGGACGTTGTTGGAAACCTGGATATTTCCTTTGTGCATCTTCACGTATTCGGCTACGAGGTATAAGCCGATGCCGCTGCCGCCCAGCGTGTTTTCTTGCTGCTCCGCCTGATAGAAGCATTGGAAGATTTTCTTCTGCTGGGTGTCGTCTATACCACATCCGGTATCGCTGAACTGCATGACGAGGTTGCTGCCTTCTATATGGATTCTGATCTCGATACTTCCCTTGTTCTCGGTGAATTTGAAGGCATTGGAGAGGATGTTCATTACAATCTTCCGGACTTTGTCATAGTCGAAGTCCATCTGTATAGTAGGCTGCTGGCTAAGTATCCGATACTCTATTTCCCGTTGGCGGGCAACACTTTCGAAGGCTTGGAACTGGTCTTTTACGAGGCTTACTACATCGCCGTGGATATAGTGCATCGTCTCTCCGCTTGCGTCAAGCTTGCGGAAGTCGAGTAGCTGGTTGATAAGTTCCAGCAGATACCGGGCATTATTCTGTGCGGTATATAATAAAGTGTTCTTGTATTGGGGATACTTGCTCAGAAACTCTTCCAAAGGATTGATAATGAGTGATAGCGGTGTCCGCAGTTCATGGCTGACATTGGCAAAGAACTGCATCTTCATATCTGTAATTTTCTGCTGGCGTTCGCTCTCCAGTTCAGCAGCTCTTTGTAGGGCTGCTTTTCTGCGTCGGGTGCGGTAGTATACGATGGCTCGCCAAACGGAGAATACGATCATGACGGAATAGATGAGGAAAGCCCACCATGTCTTGTACCAAGGAGGCAGAATCTTGATCGTAATGGTCTTGATATTGGGCGACCAGATATACTCGGAGTTGCAGGCTTTTACTTGTAGTTCGTAAGTACCGGAAGGAAGCATGGAGAAATCAATCTGATTGCTTGTGGTAAAGTTCCACTCGGACTGTAGCCCCTTGATGCGATAGGCGTAACGTACTTTGCCCGGCTCTATAAAGTCGAGTGTGGAGAACTGAAGCTGGAAGAAGGGTAAGCCCTCTTTCAGAATTACTTCAGTAGCACATTCGGGAGACTTGCCGTTCAGCATTTCGGATAAGGGATAGTATCCGGGTTCTATTCCCGTCATATATACTTGTGCGTTGTAGGCATTGTGCACTATTTCCTGGGGAGTAATGGTGGTATATCCGTTGGACGTTCCTACGAGGATATTTCCATTCTTCAATTTATAGAGGGCGCGGTCGTTGACGTTATTGGATAAGATGCCGTCGTTCACGTCATAATTGCTGACCGAAGGAGACTTCTGAGTCAGGTTTATACGAGTAATGCCGTTGCAGGTTCCTATCCACATCTGATGGTTGTTGTCCTCACAAATGGCTGTTACCAGATTGGCGGGCAATCCGTTGCTGTGATCGATGTGGTAGATGCTGTCGTTGTTCATATTCCAATAGGACAAACCTTGCGTGCCTCCCAACCAGAGTATGTTGCGATGGTCTTTGTAAAGGGTATACAGCGTCTGTTTCTTTAGCTCCTGTGTTTTATGCTGGTTGTGATGGATAAACTTGCATTGGTTGTTCCTGATATTGGCAATCATCAAACCGATTGAAGTGGCTACATACAGGTTATCGTCATCGGCAAATATCATGTCCCGGATGTTTAACTTGCCTTGCATGTTGAGTATTGTTTGGAACTTTTGTGTCTTCACATTCAGCTTCTGTATGCAACCATCCAAGGTTCCTATCCATATATTACCCTCTTTATCGGGTTGTATGCCATAAACGTCGTTTCCTAGCAGTCCGCTGTTTTCGTTGGTATATTGCGTTATCTTTCCGCGGTCGTAGCCTATCAATCCGTTTTGGAATGTACCCAGCCATAGCCTGTTCTCATAATCTTTCTTGATGTTTACAATGACATTGGCAGGTGTTGGTATGCGTTCGGGGAGGGGAGCATCGATAGTTTGCCGCATAAGTCCTCCGCCATCCGTACCATACCAGATGGAGAGGGAATCTTCGCAAAACGATATCATGTCGCTATACTGCCATAACTTCTGGTTAATGAATACCTGCGATTGGGGAACGTAATACGATATACCTTGCTTGAAGTTTCCGATCCACACAATGCCTTCTTGGTCGATGTGGATAGCGTTCAGGTTATTGCTGGCTATGGTATGCGACTTCAGAGGGTCGTGCGAGAAGTTAATCAGCGTTCGTGATTGTGGCTGGTAGATGAACCCTCCGAGGTGGCTGGTGATGAGCCAGATATTCCCGCTCTTATCTTCCTCGATGGTACGTATGCGGTTGAATTGTTCGGTGTGGGTAGGCAGTTTTATCTCTTCCCAATCTGCTTGTCGGTTCTTCTTGTAGAGGAGCAGACTGTTCTGGAAGGTATAAATCCACAGACCACCGTTATTGTCGATATAGATCCGGGGCAGGTGTTTCTCCAAATACCTTTTGTATTGGGTAGGGATGGGGATTTCCTGGGTAAGCGACGAATTGATATTGGTATAGTATAACTTCCCGCTGTCATAAATGGAGTAGATATATTCATCGGTGACAAACAACTTGGTGATGGAAGTTTCTATCAAAGGATAAATCTTCGTCATCTTCTGCTGGTGGTCGTATAGGTATATCTTACTATTATCGTACGCCCAGAAGTATTTCTTCTTACGATCCATTCCTGCCTTGGGAATGGTGTCGCAAGTGATGTTGCGCTGTTGAAGCACCTCATCGCTGTTTTGATTGAACTTCCCCGTCTGATAGTCGTAGATGGCGATGCCTTCGTTGGTAGATACCCATATATTGCCTTCCCAATCTTCGAAGATGTCTGTGATATTGTTGTCCGGCAAGTTGTCGATGCCTTGATAATACTGCTGGAAGGTGTAAGAGTCATAACGGTTGAGCCCGGAAGCGGTTCCTACCCAGAGGAATCCCCGGCTGTCACGATACAAAGCAAAAATACTGTTATTAGAAAGCCCTTCGGTAGTGGATAATTGCCTGAACATGATGATGCTTTGCTCCGTAGGGTTGGCCTGGGCAAAGTAGGGAAACAGCATGCTAAGTAGTAGTATCAAGCGATATACAAAAGATGTCGTGGATGAGTTCATGGCATAATTGGGCTTAAGCATACTGCAAACCTACTTAAAATTTGTAAGATTTGAAAGTTCTGACGGACTAATAACCCTACCAAAGCACTTGTATTTGGGGTTAGTATTCAAATAGTCCCGTATTTGGTTACAATTACTACCTTTGAAAAAACTTATCGGCAATAGATAAGACCCGGAAAAAGCTTACTTTTGTGATATCACACATTCGTTAACCCGTTAAATACGTCTTATTATGAAATACCGTCCTTTTCTCCTTCTATGGGTGATGTTACTATTACTCGCTTTTCCTGTTGCGAAAGCGCAATCTGTTTCAACCCGGACACTCCACCGTGAAATTACCAAAGACTTAAAAGAGAATATCCTTTCTTTTTGGGAGAAGCATAGTGTAGACCCATCCGGAGGTTTCTATGGCACATTGGAGCGTGATGGTACTCCCGTAGCCGATGCTCCCAAAGGAGGTGTACTTAATGCCCGTATTCTCTGGACTTTCTCTACCGCTTACCGCATGTATGGAGACGCCAAATACCGTGACTTGGCGGATAGAGCACAACGCTACTTCATCGATCATTTTATAGACCCGCAATATGGTGGAATCTATTGGCTGATAAAAGCCGATGGCACCCCGCTAGATACAGACAAGCAGACCTACGGTTGCTCGTATGCCATCTATGGGCTATCCGAGCATTTCAGGGCAACTGGCAATGTGGAAAGCCTACAGAAAGCCATTGAGATTTATCATACTATGGAGAATGAGATAAAAGATCCCGTAAAAGATGGTTACATCGAGTCCTTTACCCGCTCATGGGGTACTCCCGAGAAGCTGGGCTACGATGGGGAAGGGGTAGCCACCAAAACTATGAATACGCATATCCATGTGCTCGAAGCTTATACAGCTCTTTATAAAGTTTGGAGAGATAGCGATCTGCGCCAACGTCTTGCTAAAGTAATAGACATGGTAAGTACCAACCTCTACAATCCCCGCACTCATCATCTGATTCTATATTGTGATTCTGACTGGAAGAATCTTGATGACATTGACTCTTATGGACATGACATCGAAACTTCCTGGCTGCTGATGGAAGCTGCCGAAGCCCTGAATGATCCCGAAATACTAGAGAGGTGCAAGAAGATCTCTTTAGAGTTGGTGGACGCCTCCCTCCGCGAAGGTATCAACCCAATGGGGGCTATGATGTACGAAAGGCATAAAGATAAAATCCGTAAAGACGCCTCTTGGTGGTGTCAGGCTGAAACGGTAGTAGGATGTATCAATGCTTGGCAACTGACCGGGAAACAATCTTACTTCGATGCCGCTTCCCGCACGTGGGAATTTATTAAATCGAGAATGATAGACAAAGAATATGGCGAGTGGTTCCGTACCGTTGAAGAAGATGGAACTCCACGCTACAAGGAGCCCAAGTCGAGCATGTGGAACTGCCCTTATCACAACAGCCGCATGGGATTTGAGATAGAAGCAAGATTAAAATAACACTTTATATCAAACATGAACCGTATGAAGAACTTACGTATTTTCCAGTTTTGGGCGGCTGCACTCTTGTGCAGTGCTTTGACTTTGCCACTTTTGGCGCAGACCGAAGTAATGGCGTGGAGTAACATAACCGGTGTCCGGGTGGATGGTGAACTGATAGACTTTGAGTCTTCCCTCTGTGTAGGCACTTTGAAAGGAGATATGGAAATCTCAGGAAAAGAAAGGCAAGTCCGTCCCCGTTATCATCGGGAGGGAGATATGCAGGAAGTGATTACTACCCTTCGTGGTGTACAGTTTCAGCAGCAGGTTACCGACAAGGCACGTGGACTGGTAGATGTTTCCATCAAAGCCTCATCGGACACTACCCTGAACCAGTCAGCCTATTACTGCATCACGCTTGCTGCGGAGAATTATGCCCAAGCCAAAATAAATGCAGGTAGCCGCAAAGTATCCGTCACATCTGCTACCCGCAAACTTGAATTCAAGTTCGATAAATCTGTAAAGACTTTTATAGAAAGGGGCAAAGAGAGTACAGCTATCTATATCCAACTATTGCCTGCATTGAAGAAATCCCAGATAAGCACCCTGAATATAGAGCTTCGTGCTTCGGGAACCATCGACCATAGTGATGTGAATATCGTGCTCGATAGGCAGAATCCGGGTAATCTGTTTACCGGCTTCGGTGGAAACTTCCGTCTTCAGAATCCTACCGGTGATCCGAAAGTGATAGATTATTGCCTCCGGAATCTGCGTGTAGCTTACGGACGAGTTGAGTTTCCTTGGAGATTGTGGCAACCCGAAGAAAATACAGATCCTATTACCGCCGCCCAAAACGGTGGATTGAACGAGCGTGTAGAGCAAAGCCTTCTGATGGCGAAACGGCTGAAAGCAATGGGTATGCCTGTTATCTTGAGTTGCTGGTTCCCTCCAACGTGGGCTATTGACGGTGATCCTGCCAGCTATCAATATCGTGGTGGCGTCATTGCCTACCGTCTCAATCCGCAGAAGAAAGAGAAGATATATAAGTCTATGGCGGATTATATACAGTATGCCAAACAACGCTACGGCATCGAGTTCTCCATGTTCTCGTTCAATGAGTCCGATTTAGGTATTGATGTACTTCATACTCCCCAACAGCATGCAGAGTTTATCAAAGAGTTTGGCGGCTATCTGGCGAAACGGAATCTGCCTACCCGCATGTTACTGGGCGATAACTCGGACGCAACTACTTTTGACTTTATCCTTCCGGCTTTGGGAGATGAAGAAACACATAAGTACATCGGTGCCGTTTCCTTCCACTCATGGCGAGGTTGCGATGATGCCACCTTGAAGAAGTGGGCGGGTGCCGCCCGGCAACTAAACGTCCCTCTCATAATTGGTGAAGGCAGTACGGATGCTGCTGCCCACAACTATGCCGAGATCTTTAATGAGTCTACCTTTGCGCTTTACGAGATCAACCTTTATACCCGCATTTGCGCCATCTGCCAGCCGTTATCCATCTTGCAATGGCAGCTGACATCGGACTATTCACTGTTGTGGGGTGATGGCCTTTTTGGCTCCAAAGGTGCTTTGCGTCCTACACAACGCTTCTGGAATATCAAACAGCTAGCGTCTACTCCTGCCGATGCCTTGGCTATTCCGGTCAGTAGCGATAAGAAGAATGTAAATTGTGCGGCATTCGGCAATATAACCCGTGGGGAATATGCCGTTCACATGGTGAATAATGGAGCGGATTGCCATGCCGTTATTTCAGGTCTTCCGGCAGAGGTGCAAGAGGTTAAGGTCTATGTTACCAATACCAAAGACTGCATGAAGGAAACAACAGTGAAAGTAGAGAATGGGCAGGCACGGGTTTATTTGCCTGCTATCAGCTTTGTGTCTGTGTTCTAAAGACTCACTCTTGACACTTTGCTGAAGATAAACTTAATGTATCATTGAAATATCATCGTAAGAAAATGAAAACGAGTTGATTACATTTTAGAACTAAAAGAGTATCTTTGCTACGATAAATAAATGCAAGTTGATTATGGATAAAACATTAAAACTAACCGATACTTATTGGGAGATGCTAAAGTCGCTGAATGATGATATCAAACTACGGCTGGCTACCCGGCTCACAGCTTCTGTTGTAGCAAACAAGGAAGCTCGTAAAGATAATACCGAAGAAATGATAGAGAAACATTTGGGCAGCTGGAAAGACGAGCGAAGTGCCGAAGATATTATCAAAGATATATATGACGGACGAACCGGAACGAAAGCTCCATTAATATTTGATTGATATGGACATATCTTCTAAATATTTGCTTGATAGTAATATTTGTGTTTATATTCTTAGAGACAAAAAAGGCATGCGGCAACATCTTAAAAGAGTGGGCTGGCGTAATTGCTGTATTTCCGAAATTACAGTTGCAGAGTTATTGTACGGTGCTGAGTGCAGTAATAATGTAGAGGACAATAAGAAAGAGGTATTATCATTCTGTGCTGATATTGAAGTCATTCCTGTGGGATTAGCTTTATCCGAATATGCCTCTCAAAAAGCAAAACTAAGAAAGAAGGGAATACTGATTGATGATTTAGATCTCCTGATTGGTTCTACTGCTGTTGCCACAGATTGCATTATGGTAACAGAAAATGTGAAGCACCTTAATAGAGTTGAGAATATCCTGATTGAAAATTGGGTGTCCCTTTAGCAGAGGGTATTTCAAATATTCCGTCTTTGCGGCATATATAGATGCAGCAAAGACGGAAATATTACTCCTCTTCCACCGAGGCATTCTCCCCCGTACTCCCCGTCTGTTGCCGTATAAACTCCGAAGGACTGAGGCTGAACTCTTCCTTGAAATGCTTGGAGAAGACTTTCGGCGAGTTATACCCTAGCATATAAGCAATTTCCGCCACTTGCATCTGGCTCTCCGCCAATAGTTGTTGTGCACGCTTCATGCGGATGGTTCTGATAAATTCGATAGGCTTCTTGCCGGTAATCTTCACCATCTTCTTATAGAAATAGCTGCGGGATATATTCAGGCTGGCGGCAAGCTCTTCTACGGAAAACTCAGTCTCGCTGAGATTCTCTTCTACAATATGAATGGCTTTCTCAACCAATTGCTGGTCTAGCGGAGTGATGGTTATCCGGCTGGGCTCGATTCTTATCTCCTGATTAAACAACTCCTGCCGCTTCACATTCATATCGATAATCTTGTTGATGCGGAGTTTAAGAACATCCATGTTGAAAGGCTTGGTGATATAATCGTCCGCACCTACGCTGAGACCTTCGAGCTGATGTTCTTCGCTTGCTTTGGCAGTCAGCAGGATAATAGGAATATGGGAGTAACGAATGTCGTTCTTGATCGTAGAGCAGAGTTCCAGCCCATCCATTTCGGGCATCATAATATCGCTGACTACCAAGTCCACATCTTCTTTTTCAAGAACAGACAAGGCTTGCTTTCCGTTCATGGCTTTCACTACCTGATATTTCTTGGAAAGGCTCTCCGAAAGGAATTTGATGAAATCGTAATTGTCATCTACCAATAGAATGGTGAAGGGATGAAGCGTTTCGTCAACAGGTTGCTTTTCGGTAGATTCCACCTCTTGTTCTTTGTCACTGTGCTGATGCAACGGCAGGGTGAGTATGAAAATGGACCCGCCGGGCTCATTGTCTTCAATGTGTATCGTGCCTTGGTGCATCTTTACATACTCCGACACGATGTGCAGCCCGATACCGCTGCCCCCGCTGCTCGATTGGTTCTTGTCGGACTGGTAGAAGCGCAGGAATACTTTCTCTTTGGATTCATCGTCTATGCCACAGCCGGTATCGGTAAACGTAAGTTTCAGATGAGTGTCTTCCAGCTCTATACTCAACGAGATACTTCCTTTGTTTGGTGTGAACTTGAATGCATTCGAAAGAATATTCGTCATGATCTTACGAATCTTGTCGTAGTCGAAATCCATGAAGATGGAGTGCTGCGGACTATTCAAGGTATAGTTGATATTCCTCTTCTGTGCGATAGGATCGAACGAGTGGAATATCTCGCTCAGGATGATAAGGATATTATCGTGCTTACACTTCAAAGTCTCCGCTTTGGCATCCAGCCGCCTGAAGTCCAGTAGTTGGTTGATAAGCTCCAGCAGGTAATCGGCATTCTGCTTCACCATGTCCAGTATGCCTTTGCGGTGCTCGGGATAATTCTCGAAGAACTCTTCGAGCGGATTGATGATGAGGGATAAAGGTGTTCTCAACTCATGGCTGATATTGGCGAAGAACTGAAGCTTCATGTTGCTGATCTTTTGTTGCTTCTCATTCTCAGCTTCGATGGCTTGCAGGATTTGCTTCTCCTTTTGCCGCATACGCAGGTAGCGGACAATAAACAGAATCAGGCATAGAACGATGCAGCTGTAGAGGATGTAAGCCCACGAGGTGCGCCACCAAGGTGGAAGTATCTCGATTTTTAGAGTCTTGATATTGGGGCTCCATACGCCTTGTGAATTGCATACTTTGACAAATAAAGTATAACTTCCGACAGGGAGCATGGATAGGTTAATCTTGTTGTTTTCCGCATAGATCCAGTTGGAGTGGCTTTGGTCTATCCGGTAGGCATATTTTATCTTGTCCGGCTCAATGAGGTCGAGGGCGGAGAAGGATAGTGTGAAGGAGTTACTTTCTTCGGAAAGGGTGAGGCTTTGTGTACATTCGGAAGAGTTGCCACCCAGTACATCTTTAAGCACTTTCTCTGATTTAAGTTCTATTCCTGTCAAGTAGATTTGGGCGTTGTAGCCGGTAGTCAGGATATCCTGAGGGATGATGGTCTGGTATCCTTTGGGAGTACCTATCAGGATATTGCCGTTATCCAGTTTAAGAATGGCATGTATGTTTGCATCATTGCATATTAACCCGTCGTTTACGGAGTAGTTTACGATGGAGTATGCACCGTTGGCAGGGTTGATGCGTGAAATGCCATTGCCGGTGCAAACCCACATTTGCTGGTTGTTGTCTTCCATAATTGCACGGACGAGGTTGGCGGCAAGTCCGTCATTCTGGTCAATGAAGTGGATGGAGTCGGTCTTCTGATCCCAGATGCTCAGGCCGTGCGGGTGTCCTATCCAGATAAGGTCACGGCTATCTTTGTAAACGGTCAGCATGGTATTCTCCTTGAAGCGGCTTGTCTCCGAATAGATGTTGTATGCCTGGTTCTCTGTGTCTATCACTATAAGGCCCCCACTGGTGGCGATGTAGAGATGGTGGTCGTTGTCATAGTACATATCACGAACAAAGAACTCTTCGGGGCGGTATAGGATAGTATCGAACTGTCCGGTTTCGGGGTTCAGCCGCTGTATGTACCCTCTCATGGTCCCTATCCAGACGAATCCGTCCTTATCTACCTCTACGGTATAGACATTGTCTTCCAGGAGTTGGCTGTTGGAGGTGGTGTATTGCTTGATTTGTCCTTTGGAGTAGCAGATTAACCCTTTCTGATACGTGCCGATCCATATCCGGTTCTTTGAATCGGTGGATAGATCGACAACGACATTGGCAGGAGTGGGTATTTTCTCGTATATATCAGTGAGCAATGATTGGCGTATCAGTCCTGTTCCATCGGTTCCATAATAGATGAACTCGTGCCCGGCATCTTTACAGAAGGTAAGCACATCATCATATTCCAATGACTTGTTGCCCAGGACAATCTGTGACATGGGACTGTAGTAGGATATGCCATGCTTGAAGTTTCCCAGCCAGACAATACCGTCTTTATCCTGATAGATGGTACTCAGGTTATTGCTGGCAATGGTATGGGGTTTCAACGGGTTATGTACAAGGTTGGTGAGCGACTTGCTGAGTGTATTATAAATGAACAGGCCCTTATGGCTGGTCAGAATCCATACATTACTGTCGCCCATGTCAAGAATACGTTGTACCCGGTTATATTGGATACCTTGGTCACTCAGGTCAATGCTTTCCCATGTTTGAGTGAAGTTGTTTCTATGTAGTAGCAAGCTGTTTTGGAAGGTATAAACCCATATACTTTCATTCTGGTCTACATATACATACGGTTCGTGGTTTTCCAATTGAGGTTTATAAATTGCCGGGATGGACACTTCCTGAGTCTCGGAGGTCTGTTTATTGATACTGTACAGAGTGCCGTTGGTGTACATGATATAAATGCTTTGTGCCCCTACTATCAGGTTGGATATATTCTCTATCTTAAGGGGGAAAGCCTTGATGGAGTTATTGTCCGCGTTGCGGATGTAGATTTTGGACTGATCGTAAGCCCATAGTTCGTTTTTAGGAGTCATGCCGACCATGAGTACATTCTTAGCAGGTATTTTCATCTCTTCGAGTACCTGCCTGTAGTCGTTGTTGAACCGTCCGGTTCTATAATCGTAGATACTGTAACCATTGGACATCCTGATCCATATATTGCCATTGGGGTCTTCGAATATTGCATTGATGGCATCATCCGGCAGTTCGGAATTGTTGCGGTAGTATTGGCAGAAGGAATACCCGTCGTATTTGTTGAGTCCCGATTCCGTGCCTATCCATAGAAAGCCTCTGCTATCACGGAAGATGCTCCGGACACTATTGTTGGAAAGTCCTTCGGTAGTGGAGAGTTGCTTGAACATGACTGCCGGGGGAGTTTCCATTGGATTTGCAAAGGAAGCAAAGGAGTAAGACAAAGCGAACAGGAAGAATAGAAATACTCGTTTCATAGTGTTTTTGTTTATTAGATAGGGTAACAACGACTTCATACATGCAAACTTACTCATTATCATCCGAACGAGCAAGAGCGACTTCTTCTATCGCAGAAGTAAGAGGTCTATCATTTGATGAAAATGAGTATACATTTTGTTTCCTATCCTTCTTACGGGCGTGTAATGAAACAAAACCGGGTAGGAAAAGACTGTTTTCTGATACCTGTGTCCGAAAGATAGCGTATACATTTGCCAAAAGACAATCTGAGTTTGATATAAGAATAATACAAATGAAAGTAACTCAATTCCCCTCCTCTTGGGAGGAGGGGTGCCCAAAGGGTGGGGTGGTAGAGAATACATGACAAAGTAATCATTCTCTCAAAGGTACTTATTTACCTACCACCTCCCCCTACGGGTACTCCTCCTCCCGGGAGGAGGAGAAACTATGCAGGAGGATACTTATATCAAACTCAGGTTAAAAGATAATTTTATAAATCCAATAGTATGAAGAAACAATTCTTAGCGATTGCAGTACTGTTATCCGTATGTGGCAACTCTTCGGCACAGCCTCAGGTATACAACGGTACTTCTTATTTGATGAATCAAGCCATGGACATGAGTGCCGACTTCCTGGACTTGAGTAATACACTGTTCTTTGCCGATCATCTGGAGTCTTTCGATGCAAAGTCCGGTGAAGGATTGGTAAACTGGAAGCGCGGGCACCTGACACCCCGTCAGGCATTCAACACCAATTGCGCCCAACCCCGTAAAATGAAGATGCTCGATTTCCCTTTTACCGCTTACGAGAACGATCCCAGCCTGAAGTTCAAGATTGATTTTATCACTCCGCGTACCGTACGCATCCGTATGCTGACTACTCCCGTAGAACCCAAACCTGCCACTTCCATTATGCTGGCAAAAGAACCGGGGAAGGATGCAAGCTGGAAAGCAACCGAGACGGATAACTCTATAATCTATACCAACAATTATGGAACGATTCAGATTGATAAGAACCCTTGGCGTATCATATTGAAAGACAAGTCCGGCCGTATCTTGAGTCAGACCGCTACATTGGGTGATTCTGACTCTACACAGGTGAAGTATACCCCCTTCAGCTTTGTGAAACGCGGCAGTGATAATGCCCGCCGCATCAATCCCGTATTCTCTCTCACAGCAGGCGAAATGATCTTCGGTTGTGGTGAGTCGGCTACCGGTTTGGATAAGGTAGGTCAGAAAGTGAATATGTTTGTGACCGATCCTCAGGGACCCGAAACAGACCAGATGTATAAACCCATTCCATTCTTTATGAGTAGCAGAGGCTACGGAATGTTTATGCACACTTCCGCACCTGTGACTTGCGATTTTGGTGCTACCTATATCGGTCTGAACAAGATGTTCATGGGAGATGAGAATATGGATTTATTCGTCTTCTTTGGAGATCCTAAAGAAATCCTCGATGAATATACCGACTTGGTAGGTAAGCCGGGTATGCCTCCGTTATGGTCTTTCGGTACTTGGATGAGCCGCATCACTTACTTCAGCGAAAAAGAAGGTTATGAGGTGGCCGCCAATATCCGCAAGAACAAATATCCTTGTGATGTGATCCACTTTGATACGGGCTGGTTTGATGTAGACTGGCAATGCGACTATAAGTTCTCTGAGAATCGTTTCCAGAATCCCGAGAAGATGTTGAAGGATCTCCGTTCACAAGGCTTCCACGTAAGTCTTTGGCAGCTTCCTTACTTCACTCCGAAGAACCATTACTTCTCTGAATTGATAGAGAAGAATATGTACGTGAAGAATGGTAACGGTGAATTGCCTTACGAAGACGTAGTGCTTGACTTCTCCAATCCCGAAACCGTGAAGTGGTATCAGGACAAGCTGGCAGGATTGCTGAATATCGGTGTAAGTGCTATTAAGGTAGACTTTGGAGAAGCTGCTCCGCTGAACGGTATCTATGCATCCGGCAAGAGTGGCTGGTATGAACATAACCTTTATCCGCTGCGCTATGACATGGCAGTAGCCGGAATCACCAAACAGTTGCATAATGAGAATGTGATATGGGCTCGTGCAGCATGGGCAGGTTCTCAACGCTATCCGTTGCATTGGGGTGGTGACGCAGCTACAACGAATACCGGTATGCTGGGTACGCTTCGCGCAGGTTTGTCCTTCGGTCTTTCCGGTTTCTCTTTCTGGAGTCACGATATGGGCGGTTTTGTAACATCCACTCCCGATGAATTGTATTGCCGTTGGTTACCTTTCGGCTTCCTTACTTCACATACCCGTGCCCATGGAGCACCTCCCACAGAACCTTGGTTGTATAAGAGCAAACAGGTACAGGATGTCTTCCGCAAAAGTGCGGAGATGAAGTACCGACTGATGCCATACGTTTACGCCCAGGCCAAAGAGTGTACCGAAAAAGGCTTACCCATGTTGAGAGCTTTGTTTGTAGAGTTCCCCGATGATCCGGGTGCATGGAAGGTGGAAGATGAGTACATGTTCGGTTCTCAACTATTAGTTGCTCCTTTACTGGAAACCGGAATCAACAGCCGCATGGTTTACCTGCCTAAAGGCAAGTGGCTCGATTACCAGACCAACAAGATCTATGAAGGCGGATGGCAAACGATCGAAGCCGGTGAACTGCCCATTATCATGCTGGTTCGTGACGGTTCCGTCCTGCCTCATCTGAAGTTGGCACAATCTACTGCTGAGATGGATTGGAGTAAGATAAGCCTGAAAGTATACAGCGCAGACAAAAAGCAAGCGGAAGGGCTGATCTGTTTGCCTACGGATAACCGTATTCAGCCGGTAAAAGTAGATTGCGCGAAAGGTAAGCCGCAACTCTTGAACCAAGTGGAAGGCACGACACTGAATTTCTAAGTTCATTCTCTTTATTGATCTTTTATCCGTTGGCGGAATTAACTCATGACTGCATAGAAATGAGTTAATTCCATCAACCGGTATCTTTATTCGATTTGTTAAACCTAAGTATTTAGTATTTATGAAAAATGTATGGAAGTATCTGGGCGTTGTGTCAATGTCATTGACACTCGCCGCTCCCGCATTTGCTGCGGGGGGCCAGTCAGTTGCAAGTGTTGCCATTGTGCAGCAGAAAGCAGTTACGGTGAAAGGACAAGTGCTCGATGAGGCCGGTCAGCCTATTATCGGAGCCAATGTGATTGTAGAAGGTACGACGAACGGTGTCATTACCGATCTGGATGGCTATTTTACTCTGACGGCAGCGGCAGGGGCTACTTTGAAGACTAGTTACATTGGTTATCTGTCGAGATCAGTAAAGGTATCTCCCGACGTGTCGACCCTGAAGATTGTTCTGAAGGAAGATGCTGAAACACTGGATGAAGTCGTAGTTGTGGGCTACGGTACGATGAAGAAATCGGACTTGACTGGTTCTGTGGCTTCCGTCAATGCTGAAGAGATGATGAAGCGTAATCCGGTGAACTTGGGGCAAGGTTTGCAGGGAGCGGCAGCTGGCGTTTCGGTCATCCGTTCTTCCGGTGATCCTGAAGGTGGATTCTCCATCCGTATCCGTGGTGTGGCTACGGTTAACGGTTCCGCCGATCCGCTTTATGTAGTAGACGGCGTGCAGGTGGGAACTACCATCGACTTCCTGAATCCGAATGACGTAGAGTCCATCGAAATCTTGAAAGATGCTTCGGCAACCGCCATCTATGGTACACGCGGTGCAAACGGTGTGATTATGATTACCACCAAGAGTGGCGGCAAGGGTAAGGCAAAGGTTAACTTCTCCGCCAATTATGCCCTCCAGTTCAATGCAAACAAGATTGATGTGGCAAATGCTGATTTGTTTGCAAGTGCCGTACGTTCTGCCGTTAAGAATGACGGTATTGGCATGACCAACCTGGCATACGGCGAGAACTACATAGGCAAGCTGAACAGCATTGACTGGCAAGATGAAATGTCACGTACAGCCTTGCAGCAGAATTATAACTTTTCTGCTTCGGGAGGTAGCGAGAACACTCAGGCCAACTTGTCTTTGGGCTATCTGAACAACCAAGGTATCGTCATTGAATCGAATTTCAAACGTTTGACGGCCCGTGCAAACATCACCCATAAAGTAAAGGACTTCATGCATGTAGGCTTAAACCTGAACTACTCCCATTCTGAAAAGATGGGTGGCGGTAACCTGAGAAGTTATGCACAAGCCATCCCGACTATGGATTATGTAGAAGACGGTGTTTTCTATTCCATGCCTATCGTACTGCCCGACGGTACTTGGGGACATTATAAGAAAGAAGGTAATGGTGACGTGAACAAGGGAGCCGATAATCTGGTTGCTGCTGCCAAGACTGCCGACAATATCAATAAGTGGGACCGCTTGCTTGCCAGCGCCTTCTTGCAACTCGACTTGTATAAAGGGTTGACCTTTAAGACAATTGCCAGTTATAACTATTATACCAAGGGTTATAACGGCTATACAGCCTATAATGACAGAACTTTCGGTTCACAAGACCGCAAAGACTCATTCTCGTTGAATCAAAGCCAATCTACCTCGCTCGGTTTGGAAGCATTCCTGAATTACGACTGGTCTAATGACCACCACCGTGTGAATGCGATGGTAGGTTTCTCCACAAGCGATACGAACGGTGCTTGGGTGAACTCCAGCGCCAGTGACTTCCCGGCAGACAACATCCGCCTGATTTCACTCACAAACGATCCTTCTTCCAAGCAAACGGACGGCGGTTTGGACCTGAAGACAAGATTCCTCTCCTATTTCGGACGTCTCACTTATACCTTGAACGACCGTTATATCGTTACTGCTACGGTACGTCGCGACGGTTCTTCAAACTTTGGTTCGGGCAATCGTTACGGTACATTCCCTTCGGCTTCCGTTGCCTGGCGTCTTTCTGAAGAGAAGTTCATCAAGAATTTAAACTTGTTCAGCAACCTGAAACTTCGTGCAGGCTGGGGGCAGACCGGTAACGCAGGGGGTGGTACCAACTTATCCATGCCTCAGTTATCTTCCGCCAATGCTATGTACTGGATATACAATGGCATGGGTGTGGTGAATGCCGCCGGTATTGCCCAGCAAAAAGAGATCGACACCAATTTGAAGTGGGAAACCAATGAGCAGACCAATGTCGGTATCGACTTTGCGTTTATGAACAATGAGCTTTCCTTCACTGCCGACTACTTCGTTCGTGATGCAAAAGATCTGCTTCTGTATCGTCAAATCCGTCCTTCCACCGGTTTCTCTAATGTTTATACCAATGCAGGACATATCCGTAACTCCGGTTTTGAGTTTACCGCAGCATGGAACAAGAGCTTTAACGACTGGAACATCGGTATCAGGTTGAACGGCTCTACCCTGAAGAACGAAGCGATTGAAGTAGGCGATCCGATATTCAGCAAATCACGTTCGGCTCAGGACGGAGATAACTGGGACAACCACTCTATCACGAAGAACGGTTATCCGGTAGGTTCCTACTACGGCTGGAAGGTAGCCGGTATCTTCAAGAACCAGGCTGAGATTGATGAGATGAACAGGCTTGCTGCCGAAAAGGGAGTGGCAAGCGGTGTATACCAAGATCCTACTACCCAACCCGGTGACTATAAGTTTGTCGACCTCAACAACGACGGACAGATAACCGATGCCGACCGTACTACTATCGGCAATGGATATCCTAAGTTTACCTACGGAATGAATCTTACTGCCTCTTGGAAGAACTTCGACTTCTCCATGAACCTGTATGGAGTAGCCGGTATGGACATTCTTTCTTACTCATCTGCCCGTTTGACATCTGTTTATGGGCCCGACGGCGGTTACCAGAATGTACTGAAAGAATATGTAAACAATGCATGGTCGTCTTCCAATACAAACGCTAAATACCCGCGCATCAGTAAGACCGATTATAATAAGAACCTGCGTGTATCCGATGCTTATATTCAGAAAGGAGATTATCTGAAGATTTCTAATATCCAGGTAGGATATACCTTCCCGAAGAATCTGCTGAAACCCGTAAAGATGGAGAATGCCCGTGTGTTTGCCAGCGTTGACAATGTATGCACCATTTCTTCTTATAATAAGTTTGGAGATCCGGAAGTCGGTGACACTAATGTGCTCTTCTCAGGATTCGACGGCGGACGTTATCCGTTCCCGATGTCGGTTACTTTCGGCTTGAGTGTACAATTCTAATGTAATGGATAATAAAACGATGATTATGAAAAACTTATATAAATTGTTAGTGGGGGTAATGGCTTTAGGCGCCCTGACATCTTGTGACGATTATCTGGAAGTGGATCATTATGATATCCTTCCGGCAGACTTCATGTTCAAAACAGAAGCGAATATACTCTCGGGACTGAATGGTGTGTACGATACTTTCTATACAGACCAGCATGGCGTCAGTGGTAGTGATGACGAGGTATGGGGATTTAAGCCTCAGATATTTGCCGCCAACCACTCTACTATGGACTGCCAGGCTTCGGGATGGGATGCAGAGTGGCAACGCCACGCCTGGAAACCCGATAAAGGTTCTTTGGAAACCGCATGGCGGATGAGTTACCGGGCTGTGGACCGTGCCAACCGTTTTCTTGCCGGACTGGAGACTGCGGACCCTTCCGTCTTTTCTGATAGCAATACCAAAACCATCTTCGAAGCACAAGCTCGTGCCATCCGTGCCTATAATTACCTGTACCTGACCAAGCTCTTCGGACGTGTACCGATGCTCCTGACGGGTGAAACCTATACCACCTCGGCGGGAAAGGCACGCCCGGAATCGGTAGATCAAACGTATGAGGCTATCGAGAAAGACTTGATCTTCGGACGTGACCATCTGGACTGGTTGCCGATGAAAGGGGAATATGGACGCGTCACAAAAGGGTTCTGCAAAGCATATTTGGCGGAGCTTTATATGTTGAAGAAAGATTTCAATAATGCTAAGATCGAATTGAAGGATATTGTAGAAAGCGGGACCTACTCGTTGGAACCTTCTTTTGGTAATCTTCATGCTTGGGATACACATTGGACGAAGGAGTCTGTATTTGAGGTAATGTATCACGATCAGGGCTTCATGGGATGGGGTGCCGACAACTCTTCGGATGCCATGATGTGGTACGGATATTTGTGCGCAGCTCCCGAATGGGGAGGCTGGGGATCTCTTTGTCTCTCTTGGGAGTTTGTCCGCTCCTTTGAACCGGGTGACAAACGCCGCCAATACTCTGCCGTAGCCAAAGGTGATACACATCCTATCACGAAGCAAACCGTTGGTGTGACAAGCGGCTTCGACGGACTTTTCCAGGGCTCTGAGAATATGCCTACCGTTTATTCCTTGAAGTACTGGCGATGCAAGCCGGGTGAAAACAATAAGGTGTTCAATCCTATTTCTCTGACTCTGAAACGTTATGCGGGTGTCATGCTCGATTATGCGGAATGCTGTTTTGAGACAGGTGATGAACCTACCGGATGGGAAATGATCCGTCAGATACGTAACCGCGCTTGGGGTAACCTGGAGATCGGAGCAACACTGATTGACCTGCCTGCCGATATGCTGAACACGCAAACGGTGGATGTTCCCGATGCCGAGACCTACTATACAAGTTATAAAGCGGCCAAAGGCTATACTTCTCCGGTATGGAAGGTGGCAGTGGTTATAGAACGCCGCCATGAGTTCAATGCTGAGTTCTCGCTTTATCATGATTTATGCCGCATGGGTATGTGCGAAGAATGGTTCAAGGCTGAATATCCGAAGACAGCAGCTAATTCTTCACAGGAAGCTTGCTTGCAAACGGGTGATTCGTTCCGTTACTTTGAGCATGAAGCCTATCAGGAAGTATTCCCGATTCCTACAAACGAGATTCTGACTAATCCGCTCATCAATCAGGCAGACCAGAATCCGGGGTATTAAGTAGGTGTGAGCTTAAGTAGCTACTAATGATGATTTTATAAATAGAGTTTTCCCTGTTTGTCAGACACTGGTCTTTAACCTGATAGACACCAGTGTCTGACGTGATAAACACCAGTGCCTGACGCGACAAACGCCAGTGTCTATCACGACAAAGACCAGTGTCTGGCAAACGGGATAAAACTCCCTTGATTTTTACAGAGAAAGGTTGATAGTTTTAGAGAATAGTTATGGAAAAGAGATTGTTTTATTGGATAGCGCTATTAGCTGCCATTTGCCTGACTGGTTGTAAACCTGGTTCAGGGGTGGCAGATATTCAAACACGCATGCGCAAGGAAGTTGTTAAGAATGTCAAGGATAGTGTCATAACTTTTTGGATGGATAATGCAGTGGCGCCCGGCGACGGCTTCTACGGAGCCGTATTACGGGATGGAACTCCGGTAGCGGATGCACCCCGGGGAGGAGTATTGAATGCCCGTATCCTGTGGAGTTTTTCTGCTGCATACCGCATGTTTGGCGATGAATCTTATCTGAGGCTCGCCAACAGGTCGCAGCGTTATTTCATGGATACATTTATAGATAAAGTGAACGGCGGTGTATATTGGCTCGTCAATCCCGACGGTGCGGTGCTGAATGCCTCTAAATATACCTACGCCATGACCTACGCCATCTATGGACTGGCAGAACACTATCTGGCGACGGGTAACGAAGAGAGTTTGCAAACCGCCATCAGCCTGTATCGCATCTTGGAAGAAAAAGGACGTGAACCCTTGCATGATGGCTATGTGGAATCTTTTACAGAAGACTGGAAGCAACAAGACAAATATGATAACAACGCTCCCAAGACCATGAATGCCCATCTGCATGTACTGGAGGCCTATACTCTTCTTTACCAATGTTGGAAAGACGATGGCTTGAGAGAAAGACTGAAGTCTTGCGTCGATTTGTTCATGAACCGTATCTATGATCCTTCAAGAAAGCATTTCAACTTGTTCTTCGACAACGGGTGGAACAGTCTGGTTGAGATGGATTCTTACGGACATGACGTTGAGGCGGGATGGTTGCTTTGCGAGGCTGCCCGTACACTGGAAGATCAGAACCTGATAAAACAGACCAACCAGCTTGCGTTGGATGTAACCCGCGCTTGCCTCACCGAAGGTATGAGTGACAAAGGCTATATGATTTATGAGAAGAAAGGCAACCGCAAAACCAAGCATGCCTCTTGGTGGGGGCAGGTGGAAACCATGATAGCCTGTATCAACGCCTGGCAAATCAGCGGCGATGAAACTTGGCTGCAATCGGCCGATACGGTCTGGACTTTTGTAAAGAATAACATGGTAGACAGGGAATATGGTGAATGGTACAGCGACTGTTACGATGGAGAACCTAAAAAAGATGCACCTAAAGTGAGCATGTGGCGTTGTCCGTATCACACGGTACGCTTGGGAGTAGAAGTAAATAACCGTTTAAAATAATACGTATGAAGAAATTGATAATGGGTGCGGCATCACTGATGCTTTGTGCAGGCTTGCAAGCTCAGGATTTCAAGATCAACCCCTCGGGGTATTTTGAGAACCAGGGAGCCAATGTAATGGTTTTCAGTGATGTCTATCCGGAAGGACACCAAGGAGGTGTAACTTTGGTATTGAATGGAGACCGCAGAGCCGCAGGTGGCGATGTGCGTTTTGAAATATCGCAGGGACAGTGGCAAGGATTGCCCAAGATGAGAAGCCGCGTCGTGGACGAGGCCAACAACGAGATCCGTGTCACCCTGAGTTACCCTGACTCAACCAAGCACATGACGGGCTTCAATCCGATGATCTATCCGGACTTTGTTTTCGGTTACACCATCAAGGTAAAAGGAGAGAAGGACTATCTGGTATTGACAGTCGATTTGGACCAGCCCGTACCTGAACGCTTTGCCGGGAAACTGGGATTCAATCTGGAATTAGTGCCCTCTACTCTGCTGGGCAAACCGTGGATTATGGACAATCAGACGGGAGTTTTCCCTCATCAGGCTATGGGGCCTACCATGAAGCAGACCTCCAATATGCAGCATATCGGGGATTTCAATCCCGAAGGGAAGGCCGACTTAAATCAGTTGCTCTTAGACCGGAAGACTTATAATCCGATGATTGCCGATGACATCGTTTCCGCTCCTTTTGCCAAAGGAAGGAAGTTTGTGCTCAATCCGCAGGACGAACTGGCGAAGATCACGATTGAGAGTGAGAAAGGGGATTTAAAACTGTACGATGGTCGTATAAACCACAATAACGGTTGGTTTGTGCTTCGTTCGGAGTTCCCCGCAGGAACAAAGTCGGGTGCTGTGAAGTGGATTATCCGCCCTACGGTTACCAAAGAGTGGCGGTATGCTCCGGTGGTGCAGACCTCACAAGTAGGCTATCATCCTGCACAAAAGAAGCTTGCCGTTATCGAACTGGACAAGCGTGATACAAACTTCAAGCAACCCGCCCTTTACCGTATTACCGCCGATGGCAGAGAACTGGTAAAACAGCAGACTGCCAAAGATTGGGGTGATTTCCTGCGTTACCATTACTTACAGTTCGACTTTACGGAAGTGACCGAAGGCGGGCTTTATCAGGTAATGTACGGTGATGTGGCTTCCCCCGTATTCCGTATCGCAAATGATCTTTGGGAGAAAGGCATCTGGCAGGCAGAGATAGAGTATTTCCTGCCGGTACAGATGTGCCACATGCGTGTCAACGAGAAATACCGTGTATGGCATGACTTCTGCCACCAGGACGATGCCCTTATGGCAAAGACGGATATCAACCATATAGACGGATATACCCAAGGACCTTCTACCCTGTGTAAATATAAGCCGGGCGAACGGGTTCCGGGATTGAACAAAGGCGGCTGGCACGATGCAGGCGATTATGACCTGCGCATCGAATCGCAAGCCGGCGAAGCTTATATCCTGGCGATGGCTTGCGAGAACCTCAATGCCTATTGGGATGAAACCTCCATCGACTTCGACAAGCAGATTGTAGAGATACACCAGCCCGATGGGAAGAATGACTTCCTGCAACAAGTAGAGAACGGCGCACTGACCATAGTAGCCGGATGGAAAGCGTTGGGACGTCTCTACAGAGGTATCCTTTGTCCTACCGTGCGTCAATATGCGCATTTGGGAGATGCATCCGCCCATACCGACCACGTCAGTGGAACGGCTGATGACCGCTGGGTGTTTACGGAAGATAATCCCGGCCGCGAATTGCAAGTTGCCGCTTGGATGGCAGGTATTTCACGTGTCTTGAAAGGACATAACGATGCATTGAGCACCGATTGCCTCGAAATAGCCCGTGAACTGTTCAAGATTACCCGTTGCGATAACAACCGCTTACTGACTACGAAAATACATGCCGCCGTAGAGCTTTACCTCGCAACTAAAGAGGCCGTGTACCGTGATTTCGTTTTGAAGCAACAAGACCTCATCTGTAAGAATATCCATCAGACGGGCTGGTTCATCGGCCGTTTCGATAAGGCGGTGGGCAATGAACGTTTCAGCAAAGCCATTCGTAAAGCATTGCCCCAATTGCAGGCCATGTATCAGGAATATAGCAATAAAACCCCGTATGGCGTACCTCATGATAGGGGTAACCGTTCCTCCGGTTCATGGGAACCGCAGCACTTGGGCTACAATTACTGTTACTTGAATGCCGCCTATCCCGACTTGTTTGCACCGGATTATATCTACGATTCCATGCAATACTTATTGGGTATGCATCCCGGACGCAATCAATCTGCTTTCGTGACCGGTGTAGGTGCCGAAACCATGAAAGCCGCCTACGGCGTGAACCGTGCCGACTGGTCGTACATCCCCGGCGGAGTGGCTCCGGGTACAAACCTGATCCGTCCCGACCTGCCCGAATTGCTTCGTTTCCCCTTCCTCTGGCAGGAAGGCGAATATTGCCTGGGCGGACATGCCACATGGTTTATGTATATGGTAATGGCGTCTCAGAAGATATTGAATGGTAATAGCAACCCCGAATCAGTGGAATCCCCCAAGTTCTACTCCAAGAATGCCAATCCTTTGTCGGACTTTACGTTTGTTGCCGACCCTACAGCCATAGAATACAATGGCCGACTCTATGTGTATGGTACGAACGATAACCAGCAGTTGGAGCAGGTAGGTAAAGAAGGTAGAAACACTTATGAACGTATACATTCGCTAGTGATGTTATCTACGGACGACATGGTGAACTGGACCTTCCATGGCACGATCGATGTCGCCTCTATTTCTCCGTGGGGCATGGCCTCTTGGGCGCCTTCCATTGTATCGCGTGTGGAGGAAGATGGTAAAACTCATTTCTATTTATACTATTCCAACAGTGGTGCGGGAGTTGGTGTGCTGACTGCCACTTCTCCGGTAGGCCCGTGGACCGATCCGCTGGGCAGATGCATTGTCAGTGGCTCTACACCGGGGTTAGGCGATTGTGAAGCTCCTTTTGATCCGGGAGTAGTGATCGATGATAATGGTGTGGGCTGGTTGTCATTCGGAGGGGGTGATAAGAACAAATCCGGTACGGATTATATGCCGGGTAATACCCGTATAGTCCGTTTGGGTAAGGACATGATTAGTCTGGATAGTGAGATTGTAGAACTCAAGGCTCCCTACCACTTTGAAGCTAATGAACTGAATTACCTGAATGGAACCTGGATTTATACCTATAATACAAACTGGAAGGATCGTACGGAATGGCCTTATCAGCAGGCTAAACCAACTCGTTGCTGTATGTCTTATATGACTAGCCGTACTCCGCTGGATCAGGACAGCTGGGTGTATCAAGACAACTACTTTAAGAATCCGGGTGACTATGGAATGCCGTTCAGCAACAACCATACACACTTAAGCAAATATAAAGGGGAATATTACCTGTTCTACCATGCCATGTATCTGCAAGATTATAAGGGTACGAAGGGTGGTTTCCGTAGTCTTTGTGTGGATAAGCTCCGGGTAGATGAGAAAGAACTGAAACTGAATATGGGCGAAGCTACCCTGAAAGGTGTTTCCCAAATCAATCCGTTGAATCCGTTCGTCTTGCAGCAGGCGGAGACAACAGCAGCTACTTTGGGAGTTTCTTTTGAGCCGATGGGAGAGCCGGGCAATATGGTGGTTACAGGTTCGAAGGACAAGCAGTCTTCCATCTTGGTTCGTGGAGTTGATTTCTCTAAAGCTCCCGGCAAGCTTCAGGTTCAAGTGGCTGGAAAAGGGAAGATTGAGGTGCGCCTCGATAATCCCGAAGGGCCTGTTGTGGCTTCTATTCAGTTTGATAAGGACAAGTTGTCCTCTGTTTCCGCGAAGCTGAAGGAGAAAGTCAAAGCGGGCATACATGATCTGTATTTTACAATCGGAGAAGGGGATATGAAGTTTGATGCGTGGAAGTTCATAGCTTCTCACTAGTTGTAGATCGGACTCTGAGAACATAAGCATTGTGGTACCTAGGTGTCCTCAATGTTTATGCTCTCCCAATATTCTGTGTGGCAATGCTCCATGTCCCAGCAATTCTATCGGACATTGGAAATTGCGCTCCAGCCATTCGTTCGTAACACCTGCATCGGGATGATAATCCAGTGTCTCGTTGACACAGGCTATGGACTTTACCTGCTGCAATACCGTACCGATGTCATGGCTGACAAGGATAATGGCGCAATCCTTATTAATCTCGGCTAGCAGCTCGTAGAGCCGTGCTTCGAACCGCTTGTCAATATAGGTACTGGGTTCGTCGAGTATAACGACTTCCGGGTCGGAGATAATGGCACGACCCAGTAAAGCACGTTGAAGCTGCCCGCCGCTTAAAGCGCCGATGGCACGCTCTTCCAAACCGTCCAATCCCATGCGGGCTATCACTTCGTGAGCCTTCTCACGAAGTTCGGCTGAGAAACGGGAAGTAAGAGACTTCTTGCTGCTCAATCCTGATAAGATAACTTCTTCAACCGTGATGGGGAATTTGCGGTCAATGGTATTGTATTGTGGCAGATAGCCCATGGTGAATTGAGAGTTTGCCGGACGGCTGGAATGGAAGATAACTTCTCCGCCTGTGGGCTTCAGCAGGCCAAGAATACATTTTATCAAGGTCGTCTTTCCTCCACCATTCGGACCGATGATGCCGAGAAAGTCACGTTGGTAAACGGTCAGGTTCACGTCACGCAATACGGTACGGCCATCGTAACCGGCACTGAGGTTCTTTACATCGATAATAGGGTGGACATCCATAGGGTATACTGGTTTTACTATGTACTTCTATTTATTAGAATCCGGCTTCACCAATGCTTTTGCTGTATTCAGCATCTCTGCATGCCAGTCGTAGGCAAGCGGATTGATGGGGATAACCTCCGTTTCGGTTTGCTGGGCTATAAGATCGGCGTTGCGGCGGTCGGGGCCTCCA
>USLU01000034.1 GCA_900555635.1 uncultured Bacteroides sp. | reverse complement strand
TTAAGCAAGGCGTTAACAAAGATCAACTTGAACTTATCGGATTCGGTGGTACTGCCAACATGTTTGGCAAGAACTTCTTGAACCGTGTAGTTATATTGGAATAAGCAATAACACAGTTAGTGCTACTAGCACAACTACTCAAAAAGGGCGACTTTAATCGATGGATTTAAGCCGCCCTTACTTTTTTATATACAATAACTTTAATATACTAACTTCACATTATCAATCCAAAGCGTGTTACCCGGAGAACCGACATAAGCACCGCCATGGCTAGATGTAAATTGCAATATCAAATGAGTAGGAACATCTTCTTCCGTACCCCAAGCTACTTCTTTTACAGGAACACTCTCTCCTTTGCTATTAACAGCATATCGTTCTTCTACCTGCAAACGCATCATGTGAGGCTTATATGCAGGGTCACCTGTAATATCACCATACATTATAGAATAGGTAGCATTATTGTGCCAATCTGTAGTCGCATAATAACGCACAACCATTGTTCCGACACGTTTAGCATAGATATTCCCATCTTTATCTTCCCAACGCTTCTGCAAGAATAAATTTGCCTCCGGAAAATCCTTCCCATCCACATCTGTTATACGGCTGAACCCTGTTGCGCGAATACGCTTTTCACGATCGGACATCTTCACTTTATAATCGAACTGAATAGCGATGGGCTTCTTTGTGAAAGAAATACCGGAATTCAACATCTTCTGAGGATTCTTCGTACTCTTTATCGGCTCATGCACTTCGCCCAAAAACATGGAACCAGCAGCCAAAACTGTAATATCTACCAATCCTAGCACCTTTACACTCTCCATACGGGTATCCAGCCGAGCGCAATAACCATCTCCTCTTTTCTCAGGAAATACAGAAGTATTCGTTTTAGTTACTCCAGCCACTCGTGCCATCACATTAGAAGTAGCCCAAGGTGAGCCACCCATATTCTTATATGCTTTGTTCTCATGAATCTCTGCAGTGGGTCCAATAGCATATACATTCTTTGTAGCACCGCCAATAATACCGGATTCTTTAATCTGACGATCTACCCATTGATCCATATTTCCGAAAGGAATCATCTCAACTTTATGTTGCTGTGCCGATACTGCTCCGGTACAAAGCATAGCAGACAACATACCCAACAAACAAACTTTCTTTTGAATCATCTTATTAAATTGAAAACTTAAAAATTACAAATCATACTTCCACTGCTCCAATGCATATTTCCAGTTTTCCTGAACCAGCTGCACTGTGCGGTCATCATATTTATATTTATTCTTTTTATATCCTTTCTTTCCACCTACATACTTTTCTATATCAGCACGAGCTTCCGCAAAACCCGGGATTGATAAAGTATTATAAATCTGCTCAGTCATCCCCATTGCATCAGCCTCGAAATCTTCAAACTTCACTTCAATCAGGTTTCCGGCTGGGATACTCGCTTTATCAGACTCATATTTATGATATAGTTTCGTATAAATAGACAAAATATTTTGTTCTATCACCTCATTACTGATATCTTCGAGCTTCAGTGGCTGAATTGTATTAGTAAAGAAGCTACGCGTACTCTCGAACACAGTATAAGGATTACGCATCAAATAAATGAATTTAGCATTCGGGAACATCTTCACCAGCTCTTTTACACGACCTGTATGAGGTGGATTCTTGCTCAGGAATTGACTCCCATGCGTATTCCAAAGAGAGATTTTTATTAACTTGGTAAATGTCTCCTCGAATATTTTCAGCTCCTTTTCCGTAATATCATCAAATAGCAAATATTTGTCTGCATATTCTTGCTGATACTTTGGCAGAAACCAAAAATTATAATACGTATAAGGCATCATGTTAGCCAAGGCAAATTCTTCTTCTTGAGGAAGATCCACTGCCAGCTCCATATTATCTGTAGGACGCTTGTCAGGCATCAGCCAACTCATATTTTTCTTAAAAAAAGGTTGCCCCCACATCATCAGATGCGGAAACACTGTTTGATAAGTCGTATTGTAGCCAAAATGCTTATCACAGGAGAATACATTATGAACGAAGGTCGTTCCACTACGCCAATGTCCCAAGATGAATACGGGATCATGCTCCAGTGGTTTATCTGCCAACAGTTTTTCATAACGTTTTTCCTGAATTGGCGCTAAAGTAGATAGTAAACGGCAAACTGCTTTTGTCAGTCTATACTTACTTTTATAAGCAGCATCAATTTCCCGCCCATTGGTTATTTCTTTAAAAGTTTTCCAATCAGCACCAACCAATGTATTTATAGGAAGTTTATTGAATTCAAGTAACCCCATTGCTTTATTATTATGATTTATAAACTATGAAGCCTATTCTTTGATGACTCTTACTTCAAATCCTTGACGCCCCAACTCTTTCACCGCTTTTTCTACAGCATCATAATGTTCAGGGCTAATACCTAATTTCGGTAAATCCAATGCCGGAATATCTTCGGATAAATGCATATCTTTATCTTCTACCCTATTGATAATCATTCCCACTGCACTGGTATTGTTGGTTATCGGGTCTATCAGGATAAATGAACCGCATGATTTATTCTTCTGATAAGGATCAAAGAACATCTCTTTGGCTGTAGTCAAAACGACGCGAGCTATTTGATTAAGCTGCATCGGTAATGTCTCTTTATTTAACTTACCATTTTCGAGAGAGAGATGCTCCATCGTATTGACGTCTACTTTATACTTAATATTGTCAACGCGTGTACGGCTAAGATTAGTAGTCTGCTTAATAAAGAAAGATTTATTGATATCCATAGTTTCCTCATCCATCCATACCAACATGGCCTCAAAATTACGGTCCATAATGGGAAGATTATCAGGATGCACCAACATTTCACCTCTCGAAACGTCGATCTCATCTTCTAAAGTCAACGTAACAGATTGAGGAGGAAAAGCGTAATCCAGTTCTCCATCATAGGTGACAATACTTTTAACGCGAGACTTCTTACCGGACGGTAATGCCATAACTTCATCTCCTTTACGCACAATTCCGGATGCCACTTTGCCACAGAAGCCACGGAAGTCAAGATTCGGACGCAATACATATTGCACCGGAAAACGAAAATCAGACAGATTATGATCGTTGTCTATTTGTACTGTTTCCAGAAAATCAAGAAGTGATATGCCTTTATACCAAGGTGTACGATCGGACTTCTCTACAACATTATCGCCATCTAATGCCGACAAAGGAATACAATTGACGTCCGGAAGTCCCAAAGGAGCTACAAATTTCTTATATTCGTTTACAATTTCGTTAAAACGTTCCTCTGAGAAGTCTACCAAGTCCATTTTGTTAACGGCAAGTACTACATGTTTGATTCCCAACAATGAGACCAAGAATGTATGCCGACGAGTCTGCGTTATAACCCCCATACGGGCATCAACTAAAATGATTGCCAGATTAGCAGTGGAACCTCCGGTAATCATATTACGGGTGTACTGCTCATGTCCCGGAGTATCCGCTATAATAAATTTACGGTTGTTCGTTGAAAAATAACGGTAAGCAACGTCAATAGTAATACCCTGTTCACGTTCGGCTTTCAACCCATCCAGCAACAATGCATAGTCAATATGGTCACCTGCATTTCCCATACGTTTACTATCACGTTCCAATGCATCCAATTGGTCTTCGTACAGTTTTTTACTATCGAACAATAAACGTCCTATCAAAGTTGACTTTCCATCATCCACCGAGCCGGCCGTCAACAATCTCAATAAGTCTTTCTGTTCGTCCTTATCAAGGAATGCTTTTATATCTAACTTATTATCCATTCTCAACTTTCAATTTTTAATTCTTAATTTTTAATTGCCTAAAAGTAGCCTTCGCGTTTCTTCTGCTCCATGCTTGCATCTTGATCGAAGTCAATCACACGAGTAGTACGTTCGCTCTTAGTTGTAGTCATCATCTCCTCCACAATTTTTTCAATTGTATCAGCACTGCTCTCTACAGCACCAGTCAGCGGCCAACAACCTAACGTACGAAAACGTACCATGCGCATTTCTATTTTATCCCTATATTGCTCCGGCAAACGATCATCATCGGCCATAATCAAATTACCATCGATCTCTACACAAGGACGTTCTTTTGCATAATACAACGGCACAATAGGAATGTTTTCTAAACGAATATATTGCCAGATGTCAAGTTCCGTCCAGTTACTTAAAGGAAACACTCGAATACTTTCTCCTTTGTGAACACGAGCATTATAAATATCCCACAACTCAGGACGTTGGTTCTTCGGATCCCATTGATGGAACTTATCACGGAATGAGAAGATGCGTTCCTTTGCACGAGATTTTTCTTCATCACGACGTGCTCCACCAAAAGCTGCATCAAATTTATATTTATCCAGTCCGCGAAGCAAAGCCTGTGTTTTCATCAAGTCCGTATGCACCTTGCTACCATGTGTAAAGGGCCCCACACCTGACTGGAAAGCTTCCATATTGCTCTCTACTATCAAGTTCCAACCGTATTTCTTTGCATATTCATCGCGGAATTGTATCATCTCTTTGAATTTCCACTTAGAATCGATATGCATCAATGGAAATGGCACCTTACCCGGATAAAAGGCTTTTTCAGCCAAACGTACCATCACCGAAGAATCCTTACCAATGCTATACAACATAACCGGATTCTCAAATTCCGCAGCCACTTCACGGATTATATGAATAGACTCAGCTTCGAGTTCTTTCAAATGGCTTAACTTATATTCTTCTTTCATTATAAATTATTTCTTCTGAATTCTTGGTAAAATGAGTTCTAAAAGCTTATTTACGGATTCTTCCAAACTAAGCACAGAGGTATCCAATGTCAGTGCCGGATGTGCAGGAGCCTCAAATGGAGCTGAAATACCTGTGAAATTTTTGATTTCACCTTTGCGTGCTTTCGCATAAAGTCCTTTTACATCACGACGTTCGCATTCCTCAATAGGTGTACTGACATAGACTTCCAGGAAATCATCCTGTCCGATAATACTAGCAGCCATCTCACGAATATCATTATTGGGACTGATAAAAGCAGCAATAGTTATAATGCCAGAGTCTATAAAAAGTTTAGAAACTTCTGCTATTCGACGTATATTCTCAACACGGTCAGCTTCTGTAAAGCCTAAATTATTATTGATACCACTACGGATATTGTCACCGTCCAATATTCGGCAAAGTAATCCTCGCTTATGCAATTCGCGTTCTAAGGCTATAGCGATTGTACTCTTACCGGAACCACTTAAACCGGTGAACCAAATCATCACACTATGTTGGCCAAGAAGTTCCTCTTTATCTTGCCGTGCCAACATTTTATCAAAGATAGGATATATATTATCTGTCATAATTCAATTAAAACGGCCATATTAATGGGATTAATATAATAGAAATTAAGAATGTAATTATATTCAACGGCAAGCCGATACGTACAAAGTCAGTAAATTTGTAATTTCCTATACCTTGAACAATCAAGTTTGTCTGATAGCCGATCGGCGTAGAAAAGCTTGCAGATGCTGCCATACAAATGACTACAAAGAATGGCATCGGACTTACACCCATCTGTGAAGAGATAGAAAGTGCCAAAGGAAAAGCAAGCGCAGCCGCCGCATTATTCGTGATAAGCTCTGTAAACAAATTGGTTATGATAAACATAGCCGCTAATAATACTTGAGGCCCATAATGATCGCTCATTTCAATAATATAACGTGCCACAACATCTGCAACACCCGAATTAACCATTGCTTTGCTAATCGCAAAAGCACATGCAATCGTTATCAAAATATCCCAAGATATGTATTTTGTGTATTTTCGAGCCGGGAAAATCTTTGCCCAAGCCATAATTATTGTAGTTACGGAAACAAAAAAGAACATATCTAATTTAATAGCGGGAAAAGCCTCTTTTACAGTAGGAAGTTCACCAACAGTTGCACCTGTAATCATCAGGATCAATAAGATAAGTGCAAACCACCGCTTTCCCTTACCAGGCGTGGGCTCTGTATCTTTACCATTCGCCAACATTACAAAGACCGAAGATTCTCCCCAAGTTTTCACAAAGGAATCATCTGCCATTATTACCAACGTATCACCTTCGCGGAAATATTCATTCTCTAAATCTTGAGTAAAACTCTGGCCACCTCGTTTAATCTCTTTTACGTCCGCTCCATAATGCCGTTTAAAATCAAAGTCTCCAAGCTTCTTATTGATACCGGGAAAACGAGGACCCAGTACTGCTTCTACTCGATGGAGATCACTCTGTTCTTCAGGTTCTTCATCTTGCTTGATTGCATCGGTACGAACATCCGGCAAAAGTTTGGAGGAAAAAGCAAACAAATAAATGATACCGGCAATGGCTATAAATATCCCGACTTTTCCTAATTCAAACATAGTAAATCCTTCGTAACCAGCCTCCAGAATCATACCGTGTACTACCAAATTAGTAGAAGTACCAATCAGTGTACATATACCACCTAAAATAGTTACATATGACAAAGGTATCAGAAATTTGGTTGCCGGAAGCTTCACCGATTCTGCCCACCGTTTTATAATTGGAGCAAAAATTACCACTACCGGTGTATTATTTAAAAAGGCAGAAATAAAAGCAATAGTCGGTAACATTCGGAATTGTGCTTTGAAGACCGTAGTTCTACCTTGAGGAAGTAACTTTTTAATAACTTGTCCCAATGCTCCAGACTGGCGAATGCCTTCACTTACCAAGAATAACATAGCAACAGTGATCATTCCCTTATTACTAAATCCTTCCAGCATTTCTTTAGGCGTCAAAATACCTGCACAAAGGAATAATACCACCACTGAAAACAATACCATACCAGGACGCATTTTGTCCAGTACCAAAGCGATTACCATGCCCAACAGTGCCAATAGCACAAACAATATTTCAAACGTCATATAAGTCGTTATTTCATTTATGAATGTTTGTTTTCTACCACAAACCAAGGATTCAATAAGTTTTCTTTATTATATACTAAAGGCTCATTGGTTCCTGCTTGATAGATTTCTTTACCCGCCATTCTTGCAATAGCATGCCCAGCTGCCGTATCCCATTCCATTGTCGGGGCAAAGCGCGGATATACGTCAGCTTTGCCTTCTGCAACCAAACATATTTTAATCGAACTACCACTTGATATCAACTCTACATCACCGTATCGACTCTTTTTTTCCTCTATATACGTCTCTGTTTCAGGTGTCAGATGTGAGCGGGAAGCTACTATTACATACTTATCACCAGTTCTAGTCTCAGGTAAACGTTTAGAAGATGCAATTAACTCATCTAAAGATAATTCACCACGTACAGTAATATCAGATAATTTATATGCGCCCAAACTTTCTTCTGCAAAATATAGCTCCCTCAATACAGGCAAATAAATAATTCCCATTATCGGCACAGAATTATGAACTAAAGCTATATTTACAGTAAACTCTCCATTCCGTTTAATAAACTCTTTTGTACCATCCAACGGATCAACAATCCATAATGTTTCCCATTTACGTCGTTCCGAATAAGGCAAATGTCTTCCTTCCTCACTAAGTATAGGATAAGGAGTGGCATTCAAAAACTCACAAATCACATTATGAGCTTCACGGTCAGCGATTGTTAATGGGGAGTTATCCGCTTTTCTTTCTATCTGAAAATCAGATGCAGGATCATTATAAATGGAAAGGATTTTCTCACCGGCCCGAAGGGCGGCGTCAATTGCATTCAGTATATATCGTCGTTCCATACTATATTCTTACAAATATGAAGTGCAAAATTAAAACTTTTCTATCTCAAAAAGTTTCCAATGCTCTTTTTATAACTTCTTTTAAACGATAAAGAGATGTTTATAAGTACTTTTCACACTGCAAAGTTAAGATTGTAAATTCATTTCCTACAAAAAAAGACAGTAACTTCACAGTTACTGCCTTAACTATGAAAGGAGGAAAATACCCCTTTCTTATGTATTACCAAAAAGAATTCTATTAATTAATGCGATACAACAGCCAAGCTCCTTGGAAATCCTTACGGTTAGGATATTTAGCCTTAAATGCATCACGAGCACTAGCAGCTGAAGCTCTATCAGCAAAAGTATTAACGATTACACGATACATAGCAGCATCTGCGTTAAATACAACTAATGCATCATAACCTTGCTTATCTAAATAATCTTTCAGATTTTCAGCATTAGCCTTCACTCCAAAACTACCACATACAACACTGTAGTCTTTAAGACCGTTAGTACCCGATACAACTGTTACTTTCTCTTGGCGTACACCGGCATTAGAACTTTCTACGACTCTTGCTTCTGTAGGAGCACTCACTACAGGAACCACCTCCTCTACTGGAGCAGTAGTCTGCGGCTCTGCCAATTCTTGTTGTTTAGCTTTTTCATATGCTTTCTTATAAGCACTTTCACTTGATTTACAAGAAGAGAATGCCAATGCTATGCATACTCCCATTCCCAATACAATTAGTTTTTTCATTCTTTCTATTTTTTTGTTAATAAATTCTACACATAATTCTATCTCAAAACCGAATTGCATAAACTATACAAAATATCACGATTTATACAATCTATACTTTCGGGCAGCAAATTAATAGAAATTTCATCATCTTTCAAAGAATTATTCCTAAAAAAACAAAGATAACGAACAAAGTTTCAAAAATTATTGTTATTTTTGTCATATGAACCTCTTAAAAGAAAGGAATACATTATGAAAGGATTAAATGTTTTAGCTGCTTTTTTGGGCGGCGCCGCAGTTGGTGCAGCTCTCGGTATTTTATTCGCTCCTGAAAAAGGAGAAGATACTCGTAGTAAAATTGCGGAAATTCTTCGTAAAAAAGGCATCCGTCTAAACCGAAATGAGATGGAAAACCTGGTAGATGAAATTGCTGCAGAAATTAAAGGCGAAGCAACAGAATAAAATTATTTAAAACAGAGCCACTATGTTTTCAGACGACAAAAGCATTGATAATATCCAACAGTTATTCATCGAATTCAAGAAATATCTGGAACTTCAGAAGGAATACACAAAACTGGAAGTTACCGAGAAACTCTCCATATTGCTTTCTACATTTATTTTAGTAGTACTAGTCGTTACTCTGAGCGTAGTGGTTCTGTTTCATCTTTCATCTGCACTGGTGTATGTTTTGGCACCACTAGTAGGCGGATTAATGGCAAGTTATGCTTTGATTGCTTGTTTCCACATTCTGCTTATCGTATTACTTATTATATTTCGCAAACAGCTTATCATTAACCCGACTGTAAAATTTATTGCGAAACTATTTTTAGGTTCATCTGATTTAAAATAGAATATCCATGACCAATACATCCCATACCTTCCCCATCACTTTAGAAAGCATTGCACTACAAAAAGCTGAATTACTAGAGCAAATTCATGAACAAAAAGATGTTATGAATGAACTTGCTAGGGATATTTTCGCCCCGCTCGCTCCGGCTACAGACAAAGCCAGTTCTATGATGAGAGCTTTTAATACAGGTATGGCGGTTTTTGATGGCGTGATGCTGGGATTAAAATTAATGAGGAAATTCAGAAATTTATTTGGAAAAAGACATCTATAGAAAGAATAGTACAGAAAACAAAGAGAAAGGGCACAAATCAAAGATTTACTTTATTTGCGCCCTTTCTTTATTAATTTATCTGATTGTTATATTCTATTCTCAGACATAAGTTTCAAGTAATTTCACATGATCTTGTGGTATGATTGTTACTTCCTGGATTGCTGCCGGAAGCAATACTGTTTCACCAGCCTGCAACGAAGTTTCATTTTTTTCATTATCCACCAATTTGCAAGCACCCTCTACACAGATAAAGATGACAAAAGAATCCAGTTCCGAATAATCGCAAGTTATTTCTTCGGTCATATCGTAGATAGAGGTAGTAAAATAAGGACTCGCTACTATCTCAACCGGTTCATTCTGCGCCTGCTCATATTCAGTACGGAAATCATCTTGTACGTCAGTAAAGTTTATTGCATCCATTGCCTGGCTTGTATGCAATTCACGTGACTTTCCATCCTTATCTTTCCGATTATAATCGAAAATGCGATAAGTTATATCGGATGTCTGCTGAATTTCTGCAACAAAAGCACCTGCTCCAATACCATGAACACGACCTGCCGGTACATAAAAGACATCACCCGGCTTGACATCACAAGTCTGCAAAACTTCTGCAAAAGTACCATTATGTACTCTGTCCTTATATTCTTTCGGAGTTATTTGTTCCGAAAAACCCGAGATTAGCTTGGCACCTTTGTCTGCAGCAATAACATACCACATTTCATTTTTACCAAAACTGTTATGGCGTTTCTTCGCCAACTCATCACCTGGATGTACTTGTATTGACAAGTCTAATTTAGCATCAATAAACTTTATCAACAAAGGGAATTTAGAACCGAAACGTGCATAGTTAGCCTCGCCCACCAGCTCTTCCTTATACTTCCTGACCATTTCCGGTAGCGTCAATCCTTTATCAGCTCCATTGGCTACAATAGACTCGCTACCTTCAACAGCTGATACTTCCCAACTCTCACCCACATTAGAAAGGTCTTCATTCAAATGTTTGAATGGAATAATCTTGTCGCCTCCCCAAAGCGTTTGCTTCAAGGTAGACTCAAATTTTAGAGGATACATTCGTTTTTTTTATTTAAAACATTCAGTTAATGATATGATCTTTTTAGATTGTGGCAGCAAACATACAAAAAATATCAATTTGTCTTCCATTTGTTAAACGCTAAACTTTCCTAAAATGTTTTCCACATTTCCTTCCAATTGCTTGGGAGAACAAAAGAATTTCTTTTTATTTGCAAGAAATTTAAATAATACCATAATATGATAAACACTACTCCAACAGAAAATAATTTGTCAGGTTTGAACAGAAAAGATTTTCAAAAGGATTTAAATGATAAAAAGACAGATCTATTTATCCTTCGAAATGCCCAAGGAATGGAAGTTGCAGTAACTAATTACGGATGTGCTATCCTTTCTATCATGGTACCCGATAAAAACGGGAAATATGCTAATGTAGTTTTAGGCCACGACAGTATTGATAATGTCATTAACAGCCCCGAACCTTTCCTGAATACGGTCATCGGACGTTATGGCAATCGTATTGCTAAAGGAAAATTCAACTTGTATGGCGAAGAGCATCAGTTGGCAATCAATAATGGTCCTAACTCATTACATGGCGGTCCCACCGGTTTCCATACCAGAGTATGGGATGCTACTCAACCAGATGCGTCTACTGTTATTTTCAACTATACATCAGTTGATGGCGAAGAAGGCTTCCCTGGCAATCTGGAAGTAGAAATGACTTATCGTTTGGAAGATGAAATCAATGCATTAGTCATAGAATATCGAGCAACAACCGACAAAGCTACAATAGTCAATTTGACCAGTCATGGTTTTTTCAATCTGGCGGGTATCGCCAATCCTTCTCCTAGCATTTTAAATAACATCGTTACCATTAATGCTGATTTTTATACCCCTATTGACGAAGTATCCATCCCTACCGGAGAAATTCAGAAAGTAGAAGGTACAGCATTGGACTTCCGTACACCGCATACACTGGGTGAACGAATTGATGATAATTCTCAGCAGATGCTAAACGGTGCAGGTTATGACCATTGTTATGCCTTAAACAAATCGGAGAATGGAGAATTAAGCCTTGCGGCTACCTGTACAGAACCTATCAGCGGACGTACAATGGAAGTCTATACAACCGAACTTGGAGTTCAACTCTATACCGGAAACTGGTTGAATGGTTTTACCGGTGCTCACGGAGCGACTTTCCCTGCCAGAAGCGCAGTTTGCTTTGAAGCACAGTGTTTCCCGGACACACCAAACAAACCTCATTTCCCATCAGCTATCTTACTACCGGGTGATGAATATCAGCAAATAACCATTTATAAATTTGGTGTACAAGAATAAAATAACTAACCTAATTATAAACTTATAATTTTTTTTAAAACCATGACACAACAAAAAACGAATGGTAAACTCATCGCAATCATTACGATGATTTTCCTTTTTGGTATGATTTCATTTGTTACCAATCTTGCCGCTCCTATGGGAATTGTATTGAAAAACCAATTCTCTGTATCTAACGCATTAGGTATGCTGGGTAACTTCGGTAACTTTATTGCATACGCAGTGATGGGAATCCCCAGCGGTATTCTATTATCACGAGTAGGATATAAGAAAACAGCACTTATTGCAGTTGCTGTTGGTTTTATAGGCGTAGGTATTCAATTCTTATCAGGCCATGCCAGTCCTGAAATGGCATTTGCAGTATATTTGACTGGTGCATTTATTGCAGGTTTCTCTATGTGTTTGCTTAATACGGTTGTAAACCCGATGTTGAACAAACTCGGCGGTGAAGGAAACAAAGGAAACCAGCTTATCCAAGTCGGTGGATCTTTCAACTCCGTAATGGCAACTATTACTCCTATGTTCGTAGGTATTCTTATTGCCGGTGCTATCGAGAAAGCTACTATTTCTCAGATCTTCCCAGTAATGTACACAGCAATGGCTGTATTTGCTCTTGCATTCTTTGTACTTCTGTTTGTACCGATACCCGAACCTAATACTGCTAAAGCAACAGAACCTATCGGCAAATTAATGTCCGGAGCTTTAAAATTCCGCCATTTCGTATTAGGAGCTATCGCAATCTTCGTATATGTAGGTATTGAAGTAGGTGTACCGGGTACTTTGAATTTATTCTTGACTGACCCAATTGACAAGGGAGGTGCTGGCATTCCTTCTACTATCTCCGGTTTTGTAGTAGGAACATATTGGTTCCTGATGTTGATCGGACGTTTGGCAGGTGCTTCATTAGGTGCTAAAATTTCAAGTAAAGCCATGCTTACTTTTACTTCTGGTTTAGGTTTAATCTTAGTACTCCTTGCTATTTTCTCATCAACAGGTTCTTTGGTTAATTTGCCAGTGCTTCAACAAAGTGCTACCGGTGGTTTGTCTTTCGGACTTGCAGAAGTGCCTATTAATGCAATGTATTTGGTATTAGTTGGTTTGTGTACTTCAATCATGTGGGGTGGTATCTTTAACTTGGCAGTAGAAGGATTAGGAAAATATCTTGCTGCAGCTTCCGGTTTGTTTATGGTATTAGTTTGTGGTGGTGGTATCCTGCCTGTTATTCAAGGTTTGGTTGCTGACATCGCTGGTTTCATGCCTAGTTACTGGGTTATCATTGCTGCATTGGCTTATCTGCTGTTCTACGGTTTGGTAGGTTGCAAAAATGTAAATAAGGATATTTCAGTAGACTAAAGAAGATAAAAGACATAGATAGGTAATTAGATTTATTCACCTTATAAAAATATTATATCATGGAAATAGAATACGTAAGAAGCCGCTTCATTAAGCACTTTGACGGAACAACAGGAGCAGTATATGCTTCTCCGGGACGCATCAACCTTATTGGAGAGCACACTGACTACAACGGTGGTTTTGTATTTCCCGGAGCAATCGACAAAGGAATGGTTGCTGAAGTAAAGCCCAATGGCACAAACACAGTAAGAGCTTATTCCATTGACTTGAAAGACTATGTGGAATTTGGTTTGAATGAAGAAGATGCTCCCCGCGCTAGCTGGGCAAGATATATCTTCGGTGTATGCCGGGAAATGATGAAACGGGGTGTAGATGTAAAAGGTTTCAATACGGCTTTTGCCGGCGATGTACCTCTAGGTGCCGGAATGTCTTCTTCTGCTGCATTGGAAAGTACTTATGCTTACGCAATAAACGATCTGTTTGGAGATAACAAAATAGATAAGTTCGAACTTGCCAAAGTTGGTCAGGCTACAGAACATAATTACTGTGGCGTTAACTGCGGTATTATGGACCAGTTTGCTTCCGTATTTGGAAAGAAAGGCAGCCTTATCCGTTTGGATTGCCGCTCACTGGAATATCAATACTTCCCCTTCGACCCGAAAGGTTATCGTTTGGTACTTGTAGATTCAGTAGTAAAACATGAATTGGCATCGTCTGCTTATAATAAGCGTCGTCAAAGCTGTGAAGCAGCAGTTGCCGCTATCCAAAAGAAGCACCCGCATGTAGAATTCTTGCGTGATTGTACAATGGAAATGCTGGAAGAATCTAAAGCAGAAATCACTGCTGAAGACTATATGCGTGCCGAGTATGTGATCGAAGAAATCCAACGTGTACTTGATGTTTGCGATGCTTTGGAAAGAGGTGACTACGAAACTGTAGGTCAAAAGATGTACGAAACTCATCATGGCATGAGCAAACTTTACGAAGTAAGCTGCGAAGAACTCGATTTCTTGAACGACCTTGCTTTTGATTGTGGTGTAACCGGTTCACGCGTGATGGGTGGCGGTTTTGGTGGATGTACTATCAACTTGGTAAAAGAAGAATTGTACTCTACCTTTATTGAAAAAGCTAAAGAACAATTCAAAGAGAAGTTTGGCAGAAGCCCGAAAGTTTATGATGTAGTCATCAGTGATGGTGCTCGCAGAGTAGAATAAATATTCTATTATAAAAGGTAAAGAGGCATTTCCAATCGAATGGAGATGCCTCTTCTTTTTTACTGAAATGATCCTCAATTTAGTAACAACCCTATTACTTATTTAAACACACCTTCTGTTGTCATTTGAATTCGTTTCATCGTTCCATCCTCATTATAGAAGAGATGATCTATGCAAACCGAACGACGAAAACTTCCTCCAGCGGGATTGATGCTTCCATTATGATAGATAAAATACCAATTCCCATTAAATTCGATGATAGCCTGATGATTGGTATTGGAGTTTCCAGCCAATTCATTCAAGATTCCTTTATACTCCCAAGGTCCTGTTATACTGCGGCTCATGGCATAGCAAATCTTTTCCGGAAATTCAGAAGCATAAGACAAATAATACCATTCTCCCCGTTTATGAATCCAGGGAGCTTCGGTAAAGCGAGGCAAATCGACCGGAATAATCGGGCCGTCCAATTCAATCATATTCTTTTTCAACTTAGCATAATAGCATTGACTATTGCCCCAATATAAATAGGCTTGTCCATCGTCGTCAATAAATACGGTAGGATCAATATCATCCCAAAAGCTACTGCTACGTTCCGTTGTCATATCATTCGTAACTAAAGCCGAGCCACGCGCATCGGTAAATGGACCTATAGGAGAATCTGATACCGCAACACCGATTGATTTTCCGGGAACGGTCTTATGTTCCACTGTGACATACCAATAGAACTTACCATCCCGTTCAATCACCTGGCTTGCCCATGCCTCCCCTTTCGCCCAAGAGAAATCTTCAGCTTTCAAGGGTACGGGATGCTCTGTCCAAGTCTTCATGTCGGCGGACGAGAAGACACACCACTCATTCAACAAATAATGTTCTGCCGGTGGCTGGCACTCATCATGTCCGGCGTATATATATACTCTCCCGTTATGCACCATCGCACCGGGATCGGCTGTGTATTTGTATTTCACCAGGGGATTGCCATCGGCAACAAATGTAGTGTCTTTTTGTGCTGACAGTCCTTGCGGAACTGCCAACACGAAAAGCACTACTCCTAACCCTATTACCTTAGAAAAATTATTCATGATACCACTCTTCTTACTTCAAAATATATACTGCAAACGTATTGGGTTCAATCTCAACGTCTACACTTTGTCCATTAACCTGCAATCTTGTTTCCTGCGGTAATATTGCCGAAGGATTTTCTACTGTATTGTCTTGATCCATATCGAGTGAAGTCAGTTTGATGCAACGTCCGTCAGAAAGTGAAGCCGTTTTTTTCAATCCATCCAATTTTAAAGTCAGCGACTGGGCTTTATCAGATGTATTGGCAACCTTCACAATATATTCACCCTTATTCTTATCATAAACGGCACTGGCAAAAAGACCGTCCTGCCCTTCAGCTCCCGTAACAGCTTTCTTGTCCATTGTTAAAGAAAGTACATTGGTTCCTTTATACAATCCGTAAAGCTGCTGCACATAATAACTGGTTGTACGCACCGAATTCAGATTATCAAACCAAATCATATCCGGACGCCATTGCCATCCCTCTACATGGGCAAACAACGGGGCGTATGTAGCCATGTGTACAATGTCGGCATTACGTTCAAGACCCGTCATAAAAGCAGCTTCGAGCAGAGCGGCGTGGAAATGGTTCCATTTCTTTCCTTTGCCATGACAAGCATATTCACCGGCAAATACTTTAGGACCTTTACGATCATAGTTGTCATAACGTGCTCCTTGGCTGAGGAACCAGCTTTCGGGACGATAGAAGTGCTCGTCCACTAAATCCGCTTTCAAGCGTTTCATCTCCGGCCAAAGGTAATCGAACTGTTTTCCTTCGGAGTCGGGACCGGAGCTACCTACAATCTTAATCTCCGGATAGACTTTGCGAATGGCTTCAATAAAGGGTTTCAAGTGTGCAGGGTATTCCTCACCCCACTGTTCATTGCCAATACCGATGAATTTCAGATTGAAAGATGCCGGGTGTCCCATATCGGCACGTAGCTTTCCCCACTTCGTATCAGTGCTACCATTGGCAAATTCTATTAAATCGAGCGCATCTTGAATATAACTTTGCAAATCACAAACAGCTACATGAGCATCTGCATCCGTATTCTGAAACTGACAAGACAATCCGCAGCTCAATATAGGCAATGGTTCCGAGCCAATCTCTTCAGAAAGTTGGAAGAACTCATAAAATCCTAATCCATAGGTTTGATAATAATCAGGGAAGAAACGATGCGGAAAAGTATATTGCCAACGATTCTCATTCAGCGGACGGTTTTCTACAGGCCCCACTGAATTCTTCCAATTATAACGTGTTGCCAAGTCTGTTCCCTCAACAATACAACCACCGGGAAAGCGGAAGACACCGGGCTTGATGTCAGCCAACGCTTGAGCCAAATCCTTACGTAACCCATTTTCATGTCCTTTCCAAGTGTCAACCGGGAAGAGTGAAACATGCTCCAGGTCAACAGTCGATTTGGAAGTCAGGAAGATGCGCAACTCTGCCTTCGGATGGGTAACATCCGGTTTCAATACTACCTGATACTTTTTCCATTCCTTTGAATTTACAGTCAGCGTTGCCGTAGCAAAAGCCTGTTGTTCGCCCATTGACTTTGTATCCACCAGTTCCACACGAATTTTGCCTTCCTCACCACCATCGGGTGTACGTGCCCAAACGGAGAAGCGGTACTCTTCGCCCTGCTTCACTCCGATACCGAAGAAGCCTTCATTATCCAGCCCCGTCTGCTTATGCGGATGTCCGGAATAGGACAAGCGTACATAATGCGGGTTCTTCTCGAAAGGTCCGTCATCCATCAAAGTTACTTTCCCAAAAGTCTTCCATCCCATTAGGTTCTGTGGAAACTCAAACGAACGGTTCTTTACTAATTCGGCATACAAACCACCATCAGCGGCATAGTTTATATCTTCAAAGAATAGGCCGTACATAGTAGGTTGAATATCTGCTCCCAGTTTCTTGGTTTGTATCACCAATTCATGGTTTTGTGCTTGGAGCGACATACCTACCGATAAAGCAATAGTAGCTAAAAGTCCTTGGTATTTGTTCATCTATTACAAATTTAAGTTATGAATTATATTGTTATTTCACTCTTTTCCCCCATACGGAGCGTCCGCGGTTATCCAATCCGGTAAATAGAACTGTTTCTGTCTCGTTCTCCCAGTCGTGGCCGGCAAAAACTATCAGGTTTTCAATAGCTTCAGTTCCTAATGTCAAGGAGAGGAGTTGCTTGGATTTTGAAAAGTCCCAGTTACCGCCCTCTGCCAATGTTCCTCCGGCTGCCAAATGCAAGGGACTGGATTCGTTCCATTCCTTTTTATGTAATCCGCCTTCACCCCACATAATCTGACCTGCTTCTAATTGACGTTCATACAAAGGTTCTTGAATACGGATGATCTCCCACTCACCTTCTAAGTCAGCAGCAACAAACTTGCGGGGTTTAGTACCTGCATAGCGTTCGGGCGATACAACCGGCCAACCGTCTTCAGTAAAGAACAGTTGACGAAGATGGAGATCCATCATCAGATTCTGAGGTGCTAAACGTGCCTGATGTACCATAAAAGTCTGTCCGTCGTCTGCCGAGAACACACCGCAATGAGCAGTGCCCGCCCAACCTTGATGATGCGCAAACCGATAGGGTGCCGTCAGGATAGGGAAATTATTGGTTGTATCTTTCAGTTCCTTCCCGAAGTAATCGACAAAATTATCGGCTATGCTGTCCGAACGCCCTACACGCACATTATAGGTAGTCATCAACGGATCGTAAGAAACGAACAGGAAATACTTCTTTAACGCAGGATTATAGAAGATTTCGGGAGCTTCCAGATTATCATGCTGATAGTTGGCGCGACGGGCAATCAAATGTCCTTTATCATTCTCAGTAACAGGAAGTCCGGTTTCGGAATTCAGTTCTACCGCATAAAGTCCTCCGAAGAAAGAACCGTAGTGCATCCACCACTTCCCGTCAACCGGGTCGATGATAACTGTAGGATCAATGGCATTCATGGCAGTCGTATCATCCGTCTTCACTACACACCCCAACTGCATCCAAGGTCCTTCGGGTGAAGCGGACTCTGCCAAACCTATATAAGAGGTCTTCCGTCCAAACGCAGAAACGCAATAATACAAACGGTATTTGTCTTTATAAGGAATAATATAAGGCGCCCATATATTGGTAGCTCCCTTGCCATCGGCATGAGAACGAACCCACTGTACAGCTTCTTGCGGTATTTCAGGAAAAGCCCAACCTACGAAATCCCACTTCACCAAATCCTTGGAACGGCGCACTTGTATAAACCCCAAGGGCACTCCTTTTTCTTCCGCTTCTTTGCGGTTTTCCTTGTAAATAGCATCGGTGGAATACATATAATAGTAATCACCCAATTTGCGGCACGAAGGGTCGTGCACATTATAGGTTCCCCATGAACGATAGTTCTCCATCGAAGCAACCGCGGTATAATCGTCCGGCCAGGGATTGGGAGAAGCCGTCGGTGCAAAAACGGAGGAAGTACAAGCCGTTAATATACTTTCTGATAGTAAAAGTATGATAAAGAATAAAGAATGCGATAAGTCTTTCATAATATTATTGATAATGATTCCGCCACAAAAGTACGTCCTATCAGCATTGAGGAGGTGGACAAACGAACATTTAAGGTGGACAAATCTCCATTGTCGATAAAAAGAGACTCTGAATTGCTTACAGTTTCATGGATTCAACTAACTTTGCCGGCATCAACAGCCTAAGATATGAAAAGACACAGTTTCTACCTTTCACTCATTGCATACATTCTCATGGGATTGCCTGCATCCCTGTGGGCACAAGATTCGTTTACCAATCACTACAACATCACCTACTTCACCATGAATGAGGGGTTGCCTCATAATTTCGTGGACGATATATATAAGGACAGTCATGGCTTTCTTTGGATTTCTATGGCTAGCGGCGGACTATCACGTTACGATGGCTACGAGTTCATCAACTTCTCACCCAGTACCCCATATTGTAAACTGAAAAGTAACTTCATCAGCAATGTTTATGAAGACAATTTCCAGCGATTGTGGATTGTATCGGAAGGAGGAATAGATATCATAGACTTGCAAACCATGCAAAATGTTCTGCCCGATGATCCGAAAGGTAAACTCACTCCCCTACTCAACCGTCCCGCCTCTCATGTAGAACGGAGTGCCGACGGATGTATATGGGTACATTGTGACAATCGGTTAAACCGCATCTGTTTCGAACCTGACGGCAGCATCAGCAACATTCAATCCTTACAATCCCCTTATCTTCAACGGAAAGATGTATTCTTTAAAGATGTGGAGAGCGATGGTAAGGTATGGATCGGACTGAATGGAAAGATTTATAAGGTAGAAGCCGGCGCCAATGGAAACCTACAAGAGAAACCCGTAGCCCAATGCCTCACATTCACACCGGATGTGTCTTGTTCCGATTTCATAGCCAAGGAAAACGAAATATGGATAAGTACCAACGAAGGGTTGTTTCGTTATAATAAGAACGAGAATATAGTCAAGCAATACCGGCATGACCCCAAAAACCCGCACTCACTCTCACAAAACTTTCTCAGTTGCCTGGCTGTAACCAATGACAAACAGTTGATGGTAGCCAGTCTGAAGGGTATCAACATATATAATCCCATCAAAGACAACTTCGACCGTATAGGAGATCAGTATTATCCCACCGGAAGCAATCTGCTGAACAGTAACTTTGTCAACTGCATCTATATTGAAGGCAAACATATCTGGATTGGTACCGAAAGTGGAGGCATCAACAAGCTATCTTACAAACGCCTGAACATACAGAATTACCGGAATAATCCGAAAGATCCCGCCACCTTGTCGAATAATCCGGTGAACGCCATTTATGAAGAAGCAAACGGAACGTTATGGGTAGGCACTGTTGAAGGCGGACTCAACCGGAAACTGCCGAACAGCAACGATTTCACCCATTACACCCATGAGAATGGCAAACTTAGTCATAACTCCGTCAGTGTCATTACAGCCGATCCGGAAGGGCACTTGTGGGTAGGCAGCTGGGGAGGAGGCATCAGCATACTCAATTTGAAAAAGCCGAACAATGTAGTGAAGACTCTCATAACAAACCAGGAAATGAAGTTTCCAATCAACTTCGTCGGAACTCTGACCTACGACCCTATTAATAATGGTATGTGGATAGGAGCTAACCAAGGAATCTTCTTCTACGACCTTAAAACTCAAACAATACATTCGCCTTTGGCTGACCAACCTACCGAAAATATCTACGGTTGCATCGGATCGTGTATTGACCGAAACGGGCAACTGTGGATAGGTTGTTTGGAGGGTGTTTACATCATAGATCTTCATTCCTACCAGGAAAAAGAGAACAGCTGCAAGTATCGCCAGCTAAAGTATAAGCTAGACGAACCAGCTTCGGGACTGATAGAAAAGATTTGTTACATCTATGAAGCCAAAGACGGCACCTTGTGGCTGGGCAGCAACGGTTATGGCATTTACAAGCGGACTGTAGACAAGCAAGGCAAAGAACATTTCGTCAACTACAACACTGCGGACGGACTACCCAATAACAGTACTCGCTCCATCCTCGAAGATGATAAAGGTAACTTATGGATAGCAACCAATAATGGGCTCTCCTGTTTCCTGCCCACCCAAAAGCTCTTCATCAACTATACACAGCAAGATGGACTGGCGGGTACACAATTCTACTGGAATGCAGCTTTCCGCTCTGCCGGCAATGAACTGTACTTTGGAAGTGTAGCAGGCCTAACCTCCATCAAGGGTTTCCTGCCCACTGTTTATGCTCTTACTACTCCTTTACGCTTCACCAAACTGACTATAGGTAACCAAGAGATACTGCCCGGCAATATGCCCACCGACATATCCGTAGCCACAGCCATCAGCATCCATGAACGAGAAAAATCGTTCTCTGTGGAGTTCTCCGCCCTCAACTTCGAGCCGAGTAATACAGCCACTTATAGCTATCGCCTCGTAGGTTTCGACGACAAATGGATTGAAGTGGCCAACGACCGCCGCTTTGCCTCCTACACCAACCTATCGCCCGGCAACTATACCCTACAAATAAAATACACCCCCTACGATAGTGAAGCAAGCAGCACACTGACGGAACTGAAAATCACCATCGAACCCTACTTCTACAAAACCATCTGGTTCATGCTCCTTGTATTCATTATCGTTGCAATGGGTGTATGGCAATTCTATCAATGGCGTATCCGAACTTTGAAGCAGCAAAAAGAACTCCTGCACCGCAAAGTGGAACAGCGTACCTACGAACTGAACGAACAAAAGCGACTCTTGGAAGAGCAGACTCAAGAACTTTCCTGCCAGAATCAGAAGTTGACAAAACAGAACGAAAAGATTACCCACCAGAAGGTACAATTAGCGAAAATGACGCGCAAGGTACAAGAAGTGACCTTAGAGAAGATCTCTTTCTTTACCAATATCACACACGAATTCCGTACCCCGATCACCCTGATTATAGGTCCCATTGAACGTGCCTTGAAGTTGAGTTACAACCCTCAGGTCATCGAGCAACTGCACTTCGTAGAACGTAACTCCAAATACTTATTGTCACTCATCAACCAATTGATGGATTTCCGCAAAGTAGAGTCGGGAAAGATAGAAATAGTAAAGGCGAAGAATGATTTCACACAGTTTGTCCGCGAACTGCTTGCCCCTTTCGAAGCCTTTGCCCACGAACGGAACATACGGGTGAACCTCTATTGCCGAATGCCCGAAACTGAGATCTTCTACGACGAAGAAGCTATGCACAAGGTCTTTACCAACTTGCTGAGCAACGCCATAAAATTCACCCCGAACGGAGGTTGCGTGTCGGTCTTCATCGCTACCCTTCCTGATAATGACAATCGGAACAAGAAACTCTACATCAGCGTCAGCGATACGGGAAGCGGCATCCCGGCAGATGACCTCACAAAGATATTCAACCGCTTCTATCAGTCGCAGAACCAAACGAAATATCCCATGTATGGACAAGCCGGAAGTGGAATCGGTCTCTACCTTTGTAAACGTATCATACAATTGCTGGGCGGTGAGATCGAAGCACGCAACAATCCGTCTACCGGTTGTTCCTTCCGGTTACTGATACCACTATCCGAAGAGGAAGGATTGGCAAAAGAAACCATTGACGGCCTCAGCGCAACAAGCCCGGAAGGCACCACACTTGCAACGCCCTCCGAAAAGCGGAAAGATTTGCGCATCCTTGTGGTAGAAGATAATACCGACATGCGTGGATACATCCGTTCTATACTGCGTGATAAGTTCGACGTCGTAGAAGCCGCCAACGGTGCGGAAGCCCTCAACGTGCTGACTGCTCAGAATATCGACTTCATTATCAGCGACCTGATGATGCCCGTAATGGACGGTATTGAGTTATCCCGCCGTGTGAAGGAGAACTTCGCCATCTCTCACATTCCTTTCCTGATGCTGACCGCCAAAACTTCTCAGCAATCGCGTATAGACAGCTATCGCATGGGGGTGGACGAGTACTTGTTGAAACCTTTCGACGAGACATTGCTACTGACACGCATCGACAATATATTGGAGAACCGCAAGCGCTACCAACGGAAGTTCGCCATCAATATGGATGTGGAAGCGCTGAATATCGACGAAGAATCGAGTGACAAAAAGTTTATCAACCGCATTATGGAGGTAGTGAAAGAGCATTACAAGAATCCGAACTTCGAGGTCAGCGACTTCTGTGAAGCTGCAGGCATCAGTAAGACGCTGCTCAATCAGAAGTTGCAAAGTCTGCTGGGGCAATCGCCCAATCACTTCATCCGCAACTACCGCCTGAGCCTTGCCCGTGAGTTGATTTTAAAACACCGCAACAACAAGGAGATAAGCGTGGCGGAGATAGCATATGAAGTAGGCTTCAATGATCCGAAGTATTTCACCCGTTGCTTTATCAAAGAATTCAATGTAAAACCCAGCTCATTGCTAAGTGAAGAAAAGAGTCTTTGAGTATAGCGATGATGCATTTGTCCTCCATTTGTAGCACATTGCTTCCTCTTATCTGCCTCTTTACTCCCTATTATCTGCCGCATTATGCCATCGCTCGTCAAAGGCTTATGGCTATGCTGCACAAGATGCCATCTCATGCTGCACAAGATGCCATCTTGTGTTGTATAAGATGCCATCTTGTGCAATACATCAATAAGGTCTTCCGGTGATAAGGATAAGGGTTCTATAGAATAAGGATAAGTGATCTGCTTCCTGAAACTTAATCCCCTGAAATTTTATTACCCTTCATCAACAGAGCAACTGTTAGCAGCACACACTTTAAGAACAGAATGGAATGAGCCACTCCTCTTATCAACAACTTCTTAGGCTAATCTTATAAAAAAACGCGATATTAATGTATTTTCTACACCCATTATGCATTTGTCCTCCTCTCATGTTCGTTTGTCCACCTTCTCCCAAACGCTTGACCTTATCTTTGCACCACTACTTAGTGAGTAGAAACAATTTGTTAAACTATTAATATCTGTATTATGAAGAAGACAAGAAAGTGGTCGTCCATTTTGATGGCGGCAATTACAGTCCTTTCATTTTCAGCTTGCGAAGATTGGGGGCAAATGGACCCGCCCGCAGGCACGGATGTCTATCCGAAATTGGAGCAAGTAGCTAACGTAACCTTCGAGGATGATGCATTCGATCCTGAAAGCTTTAACTACTATGCTTACAAAAGTGGTGACATTGCCGTAGTAGAAAGTGACAAAGATCACGGCAAAGTACTACACTTGCCCGATGGATACGCACGCATGTTCAATCCGCTGAACAATGTGAAAGTACAAAACGGAGTTTCCCTCACCTTCTGGGTAAAGCAAGCACTCCTCACCGACGAAGAAACCAATGAAGAATTAGAGAATGATGTGGAAGGTGCTCTTTTCTCCTTCCAGAACAGCAACGGTACCCAGCGCATGTATCTCACAGCCAACGGAGAACTGAAGTATGAAGGTGTGGACGGAGAGTACGTAGCCAATGCCGCCTCCCAAACTAAAACCGGCATGTTGAGACCTGCCGGAGAATGGCATTATGTAGCAGTGACTGTTCGCAACAACGGTTACAGCATCTATGTAGACGGTTTGCAACGCATCGAAAAGGAAGAAACCGATTTCGATTTTAGCAAAATCGTTCAATTCATGGCAAATACACCTTACATATATATAGGATACGGTGCAGATGCTGCCACTAAAGAAATGTGGATAGATGACCTCAATATCTACCGTAACCAAATTACCGGTACTCAGCAAGCTATGCCAGGTACGAGCGGAGGTTCTTCCTTTACCTATCCTGTGGCTACCAAAACAACCATCGGTACTTCCGACTGTACCACTGTTTGGTGGACAGAATTCTCGGACTACTATACTCTACAGCCCGGCACTACATTACACTTGGCATTCACCAACCACACCTCCGGTGCAGGTAACTGGAATAACTGGAATCTAGGTGTCACTACAGAAGCTGAAAGAGGTGGAGACGGCTATGCCGAATACTTCGTTCTCCGTTCCGACCTTTACGGCTGGGGAGACAGCAACTACAATGCCGCCAATATGGGGAACGAGGGTTATGGTGACTGGGATAAGTTCCGGGTTGATATGGAAGGAGCATACGTTACCATTGATATCAGCCGCTCCGGTTCCAAAGTACAAGTAATAGCTACTGCCACCTGCTCAGACGGCACAGTCTATAAGGAAACCTATTGGCAAGAGTGCGGTGACGGAACACAGAATATCAATGCCTTCCTCATCGTAGATAACTCTTATCTGGTGATGGATACGAAAAACACCAGTTATCTGGATGCTATCAGCATCACCCAAACTACTGTAGGCACTCCGGACTGTAGTGCAGCCTGGTGGACTTCGTTCTCAGAATACTTCACTATCCAACCGAAGAGCAGCTTCGAAATAGAATTCACCAACCACACTTCGGGTGCAGGTAACTGGAACAACTGGAATCTCGGTGTCACTACCGAGGCTGAAAGAGGTGGAGATGGCTATGCCGAATACTTCGTCCTCCGTTCCGACCTTTACGGCTGGGGAGACAGCAACTACAATGCCGCCAATCTAGGGAACGAAGGTTATGGTGACTGGGACAAGTTCCGGATTGATATGGAAGGCGCCAATGTCACCATTAATATCAGCCGCTCCGCCGACCAAGTACATGTAACCGCCACAGCTACCTGCTCAGACGGCACTGTATATAAGGAAACCTATTGGCAGAAGTGCGGTGACGGGACACAGAACATCAACGCCTTCCTCATAGTAGACAGTTCTTACCTCGAATTAAAAGAGGCGAACAAGGTTACCTATGCTTTTCAATAAAACATACTAAATAATCAAACAATATATGAACGATAATCAAACCAATAAAAATACCGTGTGGAGCCGGCAATTTCTATGCTGGCTACCGGTAGTCATCTTCATGCTGACGGGACAGAGCCTTTGGGCACAATCCAAGCAAGTGACAGGTGTTGTAAAACACCGGTGCCAGTGTAGTAGAAAAAGGTACTACAAACGGAACCATCACCGATTTTGACGGTAACTTCAAGCTGACGGTAAGCGACAAAGCCGTACTGCAAATATCCTTTGTAGGTTATACCACACAAGACGTGCCGGTAACCGGAAAGACTTCTTTCGTCATCACTCTGAAAGAAGATGCCGAGATGCTGGAAGAAGTGGTAGTGGTAGGTTACGGTGCCCAGAAGAAAGAGAGTGTTGTAGGTGCTATCTCGCAAGTATCCAATAAAGAACTTCTTTCGTCACCGGCTGCCAACGTATCGCAAGCCATTGCCGGTAAGATTTCGGGTGTCATCACTTCACAGACTTCCGGTGCTCCGGGTTCGGACGATACACAGATTTATATCCGTGGTCGTGCCACCTTTGCAGGCGATGGTCAGCCCTTGGTATTGGTAGACGGTATCGAGCGTTCTTTCTCACAGATTGCTCCCGATGATATCGAAACCATCTCTGTATTGAAAGATGCGTCCGCCACTGCCGTGTATGGTGTACGTGGTGCCAATGGTGTCATGCTGATTACTACCAAACGTGGTAAAGAGCAGAAGCCGGAAGTTAGCCTGACCGCTAACTGGCAGATACAAAGCCCCACACGCAAGGACACTTATCTGAACGCTTATCAATCGGTCAGCCTGCTCGAAGAGGCTTTGGCAAACGATGGCCTGCCTTCACAATTCTCGGCAAGCGACTTAGAGATGTATCGTAAATCATGTGACGGACAATTAAGCGGACTCGACGCTATGCTCTACCCCAATGTGGACTGGTACGACCAAGTACTGAAAAGCTCCTCTCCCGCCCAACGCTACAACGTCAGCGTACGGGGTGGTACGAAGCGTATGCGTTATTACGCTTCGGGTGAGTTCTACGATCAGCGGGGCCTCATCAAGAACCTGAGCAACGACAAGTATGGCAACTCTTCCAGTCCCAGCTTCCGCCGTTATGCTTTCCGTGCCAATATGGACTTGTTCCTGACGAAAGACCTGACGTTCTCCATCAACTTCGGTACCCGCTTCGAGGAACGCCGTGGCTCTAACACAGACGAACGTGCGGACTACAGTCAGATCTTTTACCAAATGAACCATACACCGGGATGGCTTTTCCCCGTGTCATACGAAGTGCAGAACGGTAGCGAAACCAAAACTCTGTACGGAGGCAGTTCGCAATATCAGAACAACATCGTGGCAGCACTGGCAGAAGGCGGTTATTATCGTGCTACCAACACCATCAACGAAACCAACTTCATTCTGGACTACAAGCTCGATTGGCTGACCGAAGGACTGAGCGTAAAAGGTATGGCTTCATTCGACTACGATTCTTATTACAAACGTCTGTACTCAAACACATTCGCTACGTATGAACTGAACGACCGCGAAAACTATACCTCTGCCGATGCCTACAACAAGTTCAATACCGATGGTGAACTGGTCGGTTCAAAGAACTCCGACACCATCTACAAGCTCTATATGGAGGCACAAATCAACTACTCGCGCAAGTTCGGCAGACACGATGTGACGGGTATGCTGCTTTACAATCAGAACGATTATCGCAAGAACTCGGACTTGGCCAAGCGTTATCAAGGTTTGGTAGGCCGTGCTACTTATGGCTACGACGACCGCTACCTGGCAGAAGTAAACTTCGGCTTCAACGGTTCGGAGAACTTCATTAGCGGCAAGCGTTTCGGTTTCTTCCCCGCTTTCTCTCTAGGTTGGCGCATCAGCAACGAAGCGTTCATGGAAAGCACTAAAGACTGGTTGAACAACTTGAAACTCCGTGCTTCTTACGGTGAAGTCGGTAACGACGTTTATAAAGTGAATGGCGTAGACCAACGCTTCCTCTACGAAGAGAAGTGGAACCAAATAGGCAATGACTACTACTTCGGAACAACCGGAAACAGTGGTATCTTCGAAACTCAATACCCCAACTACGCAGTGACTTGGGAACGCGCCAAGAAATACAATGTAGGTCTTGAATTCGGTTTATGGAACGGTTTGCTGAACGGTAACGTAGACTTCTTCTACGAAAAACGTAACGACATCCTGACGGAATATCAAACCCGTCCCCAATGGGTAGGTGTAGCCATGGCTGCCGGTAACTTGGGCGAGACTAAGAACAGCGGTTACGAAATAGAGTTGAAACACAACAACCGCATCGGTAAGGATATTACCTATAATGTAGGCATTACTTATTCTCATGCCCGCAACGAAATCATCTCCAAAGATGAACCCGCTTTGAAAACCGCCTATCGCAAACGTGAAGGACACCCCATCAACCAATACTTCGGTCTGCTATGCGATGGCTTCGTGACACAAGCCGATATAGACGGAGGCAACCTACCTGTATCTACCTTCGGCAATGTGAAGGTGGGCGACTTGAAGTATCGCGACATGAACAACGACGGCTTTATTGACGACCGCGACGAGACTTTCATGGGCTACAGTGATATACCGGAGAATACATTCGCCCTTAACTTAGGAGTGAATTACAAGGGATGGGGCTTCAGTGTCATGTTCCAAGGTGTGAACCACGTGAGCCGTTACTATGACGCCGAATCCATGTATGCCTTCGTGAACGGTGGTAAAGTTAAAGAGCATCACCTGGATCGTTGGAACCCCAACGAATCGGAGTCCTACAACCTCGCCAACGCCAAGTATCCATTGCTGCATTATGATAGCTATGGCGACCACAACCAACGTCAAAACTCTTTCTTCCTGAAAGACGGTTCGTTTGTAAGATTGAAAAACATCGAGTTGAGCTATACGCTTCCCACCCATTGGTCCAAAGTAGCAGGCATGAGCGATTGCCGCCTCTACGTCAACGCCAATAACCTGCTGACATGGGATCACCTGGACGACCTTTGCGACCCCGAAAGCAATGGCTCCAACCGCTATCCCATTATGAAGACCGTTAACTTTGGTGTAAACATTAAATTCTAACAGAAGATGAAAAAGACATTATTATATAGCATTTTCGCATTGGGCATTGCCAGCACTACCCTCACCTCTTGCGAGGACATGTTCGGCAGCTTCCTGGACAAGCAACCCAGTAACGAATTGAAAGGCGATGAAGTATTCGGCGACTGGGAATTGATGAAGCAATTCCATTTCGACACTTATAACTTCTTGCGTCACGGCGCTTGCCGTATCAATAACTCTTGGTTGGATGCTGCCACCGACCTGGCGGAAACCAGCTATTCCGCCAGTGGAACACGCACCACCTTCAACATCGGCAATTACTACGGTAACAGCGGTGCCAATGAACTGACCGACACTTGGGAACATTACTATCGTGGCATACGCAAATGCAACATGATTATCAACCGCATAAACGATGTACCCAAAGGTTCTGACTTGAGCCAGGATAAGTACGAGAAATACAAGCTGAATTACACATCGGAAGCTCGCTTCCTGCGTGCCTATTTCTATTGGGAACTCTTCTTGCGCTATGGCCCTATTCCTATCGTTACCGAAGTATTGGACCCGAATGGCGATTTATTGAGCGACTATACTACCCGCCCTACCCTGAAAGAGTATGTAGTAGACTTCGTCCTGAAAGAACTGAGCGAATGTGAATCAGGATTATTGACCTTTGCCGATGTAGACAAATCTATCTCCGGACGCATCTGTCAACCCATTGCCAATGCCCTCTATTCGCGCATCATGCTCTACATGGCCAGCGACCGCTTCAGTGCAGAGTCCGGCATCACCTGGCAACAAGCCGCCGATGCTTCCAAAGCCTTTATTGATACTTATGGCGCCAACTACAAACTGATGTCCAAAGAAATAAGTGTACCTGCCACCGCCGTACAGGCATTAACCAACTCATGGTTACTGATTCCTAAAGAAGAGGAGAATACCGAGATTATCTTCTATCGCAACGATGCCAAGGTGGGCTGGGGAGCTATATCCAATGACACTCCTGTGGGTGAAGGTGGTAATGGAGGCCTCTGTCCTTCACAAAACCTGGTGGACATGTACGACATGCTCGATGGTACTTCGCCATTCCTAGACTACGATGAAACCGGTGCTCCCGTATATAACGGAACAACACCGAGCATCAACCCCAACAGCGGATATAGTGAAGCAAGTATGTGGAGTAACCGTGACCAACGCCTGCCGGCCTCCGTACTTTATCATGGAGTAACATGGGGAAATGGTACCATCAATGTAATTAAAGGGCAGCGTGACAACCCGATTGGAAACGCTTATGCAACTCCCACCGGATACTACGTACGCAAATATATTCCCGAAGCTATATTGGGCACCAATCATTCCGGAAGTTCCTATCGTCTTTGGACCATCATCCGGTATGCCGAAATTCTGCTGAACTATGCCGAAGCTGTAAACGAAGTAGAAGGCCCTTGCCAGGAAGTGTACGACCAGCTCGATCTGCTCCGTCACCGTGCGGGCATCACCGGCAATATGGCGGACCGTACAGACCTGAATACAAAGGAAAAGATGCGTAACTTCATCCGTAAAGAACGTGCGGTGGAACTGGCTTTCGAGGAACACCGTGTATGGGACTTGCGCCGCTGGAACGTAGCCGAAAAAGCTTTGGCACGTAACATTATCGGTATCGACGTGGCATCCAACGGAACCATTACCCGTAAAGTAGCCCAAAACCGTGTGTTCGAGAGCAAAATGTACCTCTATCCAATACCCGAAGGTGAATATTGGAAGACCGGCATTGAAAATAACCCAGGTTGGTAATCTATAAATAGAATGATATATGTATAGAATAAATAACATCATAAGCAAACTAACGGGAATCAGCCAATTCCTGTTAATGGTAGTTTTTCTCTTTGCTACCGCCACCGCATGGGCGCAAAGTGGGAAAACATTGAAAGGGCGCATCGTGGATAACGAAGGAAATCCGATTGTAGGCGCCGTGGTAAATATAGCCGAGCAAAGCCGTATCGCCCTCTCCGACAAGGATGGATATTTCTACTTGAAGAACGTATCGCCTTCGGACGAAATATGCATCAGTAGCGTGGGTTATCATAACACACAGGTCCCGGTTGACTTCAACGATGGATTCAAAGTAGTGATGCAAGAAGATTTTGACGAGTATCTGCATACCACTCCGGTAGCTTTCGGACGAAAAGCGAAGAAGCTGGTGACCGAGTCGACATCGGTTGTGACCGGTGAAGAGTTACAGAAGCACCCCATCACCGTATTGCAAAATGCTTTCACCTCTACCGTAACCGGTATGCAGACTTACGAGTGGTCCAGCGAACCGGGATGGACGGAAACTGCCATGTACATCCGTGGTATCCGCACCATGAACAGCAATGCGCGTGCCCCGCTGGTGATTGTGGATAATGTAGAGCGTGACCTCTCCTTCCTCGATGCCTTCCCCATTGAGAACATCACGATCTTAAAAGATGCCGCCGCTACTGCCATCTACGGTATGCGTGGTGCTAACGGTGCCATTCTGGTTACTACCAAACGTGGGGATGCAGGCAAAACCAAGATCGACTTTACCCAAGAAGTGGGTTTCCAGATGTTGAGCAACAAGATGGAGACACAGAATTCTTACAACATGGCTTTGACCCGCAACCGTGTGAAGTACCTGGATGGAGCATCGCCCATGTATACCGACGAGCAGATTGAAAAGTATCGCCGTGTATCCAACGGAGAAACACTGGAAGGCATGGATAAATACAGATACTTCGACACCAACTGGTTTGACGAACTGTATAGAGAGACTGCACCTATGTACAAAACCAATCTGCAAATCAGCGGAGGTAACGAGCGTGCACGCTACTATGTATCTTTCTCCTATCTGCGCCAGGAAGGTATGTGGAATGATAAATGGACCAACTACAACAAGAACTACAACACCGGCCACACCTTGAACCGCTGGAACTTACGTTCAAACATCGACATCGACGTAACCAAGTTCTTAAACGTGTCTTTGGATTTGGGCGGACGTATCGACAACATCACTCAGCCTACCACAGGCGTATTCACCCTGACTACTTTCGGTGCGGTAGAAGCCAATCCGATGGAACCGGTCTATTGCCCGGACGGCAGTATCTATGCCTCCAGTACCGCCAATAATGCCGGCCGCTACTTGGCTTCTTCGGGACAGGAAAAGAATCGCCGCCGCAATCTGTACACTACTTTGAGCGTCAATGGTGATTTGGGCAGCTTGCTGAGAGGACTTAAAGTGAACGCAACCGTCAGTTTCGACTCTTACGAAACTTTTGAATCGACTCAGACCAACAGCATCAATTCTTATAATTACGATTATACCAACATGGATGTTACGGATGTATCGCAATACAAATACACCCAATACTCCACGTATGCCGCATTGAGTGACCCCAGTGCCAATCAACGTGAGTATTACTACAACATGAATATGCGTGGAGGGCTGAATTACAGTCAGAAGTTCGGAAAACATAACATAGACGCACAAGCCTTTATACGTACTTACCAGAACCGCGACAACAGTACTACCTCTTCCAACCGTTACCTGTCCTACAACGGGCAGTTGACTTACAACTACGGTGACCGTTATATCTTGAATGGAAACTTCTCGCGCATGGCTTGCGACAACTTCGAGGCCAGCGAACGTTGGGGTAACTTCTACGGTGTTTCCGGCGGCTGGGTGGCTTCGGAAGAATCATGGTTAAGAAACAAAAACATCAGCCTCTTGAAACTTCGTGCTTCGTATGGTCGTTCCGGACAATCTTCTACAGGTGCCGGACGCTATCCTTACCAAGGTACGTATGCATCGGGTACAGGCTATACGTTCGGTTATTCAGGCTCCGGCATCGGTGGTTTCTATGAAAGTAAAGCCGGAAACCTGAACAATAAGTGGGAATTGTCCGACATGGTGAACATAGGGCTTGACTTTGATTTCTGGAACAAGAAGCTGTATGGATCATTCGATATGTTTAAAGAATGGCGTTCCAATATCTTGGTCGACCGTTCCAATATCTCATCATTGATGGGTGTATCGGTAGCACAGGATTCTTATGGTAAAGCCGAAACCAAGGGGCTTGAATTGACAATAGGACACCGCAACAACATCGGCAAGTTCAATTACTACATTGAAGGTATGCTGACCTACAATACCAACAAGATAACCGAAATGGACGAGACCGAACCCAACGTGGAGTGGCAACGGAAAACCGGCAATCGCATCTACGATTATACCTCAGTAGCTTCACTTTACGAGAGTTCATTCAATAACACCGTCGGTGGATGGAACCGCTACAAATTCGTACAATGGGCAAGCGATGCCAATCTGGTTGCTACCAGCCATCAGGACGCTATCGACCATCCGGAGAAATATCCTTACCACTCCGGCTCTAACGGTACACAACAACTGGGTACAGCCGTATTCAAAGACCTGAACGGTGACCGTCAGATTGACTCGAATGACATGGTACCCGATACTTATACAATCATCCCCGAGCTGATTCCTTCGCTCACATTCGGTTTCGAATGGAAAGGTTTCGATGCACGCGCCGTACTGACCGCTTACTTGAATCGTGACGTATTCCTCTCGCCCGCCGTGAGCTATAGCGGATGGAGTAACATGGGTACTCACGAGGTGACAAAGGCATGGGGATATTATACGGATGATCCTACCGACTCACGCAATGTGAACGCTATGTATCCGCGTCCTACGTATGGTGGCTTCAATTCTATCGACAGTGACCGTTCTACCAATACCTACATGAACGATATTTGGATTGTAAACGGCAACTACTTGTCACTGCGCAATATCGAAGTGGGCTATTCATTGCCCAAGCGATTGATAGCCAAAGCCAACCTGACTAAATGCCGTTTGTACTTCAGTGGTTACAACCTCTGCACATGGAGCAGTGTTCCCGATGGTCTGGACCCCGAAAAACCGATGAGTTATTGCTGGTGGTACCCCAAGACTCGCTCGTTCACCTTTGGTATCAATGTTGGTTTCTAATCTGATAAACTATAAAGAGTATGAAGAACTTAAAATATATGATTGTTGCACTGCTGGCTTTAGGAGCTACCTCGTGCAGTGACTTTTTAGAGAAGGAAGTAGACCTGACCTTGTCCGAGGAACAGATCTTCAGCAAATATGAGAATACCCGTGGCTTCCTGGCCAATATTTATACGTATCTGCCCGACCCCTTCGTGGGTTATACAGACGGACAGTTCCGCGGTGCATCACGCGACTGTATGACGGATAATGCCATCTCTTTTTGGGATGTGCATTACTACCACAGCGTGCTCAACGATGCTTACTCGGCCACCAATCACCCCTTTGCCAGCAGCTTCTGGCCCAGCGACCTGAAAGGTATCCGTGCTGCCAACCAGTTTATGAAGAATGCACGGGAGAGCGTCATCGGTAATGCCAGCAAACCGGGTGATGACAATCAGCTCTATACCCGCAATATGGCTGAGGCTCGTTTACTACGCGCCATCTTCCACTTCGACCTGATCTGTTGGTTTGGTGATATTCCTGTGATAGGCAATGACGAGAATGGAATACCTATTGTGTTCGAATCGGGCAATCCCGAAGCGATGAACATTGCCCGCACATCTGCTGCCGATGCCTTGCAGTGGGTGGCCGATGAATGTGATGCAATAAAAAATGTCCTGCCCTTCCGCTATACCAACGAGACGGAGAACTGGGGACGCGTGAATGGTGCAGCCGCATACGCCTTGAAGTCAAGAGCTTTGCTCTATAAGGCTTCGCCCCTTCATAATCCCGATAACAATGTTTCGTATTGGACTGCCGCCGCAACAGCCGCTACTGACTTCATCACAATGAACGACAAGCAAACCAATCCGTACAAGCTCTATACAACCTCGGGCAATGACAAGAGCAAGAATTACTATGAGTGTTTCGTCTCTACACCTCACTTGAATAATGAGTATATCTTGAGCCGCTCGGAGTGGAGTACGTATGAAATAGAACTGTTCCTCGCTCCTTGTGGGTTCAGCGGTAAAGCCAACTCCGTAGGTCGCACCAATCCGACACAAAACTTAGTAGACAGCTATGAGACAATCAACGGATTGCCCATCGACCAAGACCCGACATACAATCCGCAAAATCCTTACGCCAACCGTGACCCGCGTCTGGAACAGACCATTCTGCACCACGGTTCGATATGGGGAGATGCTTTGCAGGAAGAACAACGTGCGGTGGACATCTCCTTCCCCGATGGTAAAGACTATCAGGCATTGCACGGAGGCACGCTTACGGGCTATTACACCAAGAAGTTCCTGAACAATATGTCCTTCAAATCACCCAGTACTTATTTGCATGCTTGTCCCATCTTCCGCTATGCCGAAATTCTGCTGAATGCGGCTGAGGCTATCAACGAGGCTTCCGGTCCGGCCAACGCTTATGCGTATGTCAACCAGGTTCGTGGACGTGTAGGCATGCCCGGCTACAGCGGCATGACACAAGCCACTTTCAGAGAACGCATCCGCAACGAACGCCGCATTGAGTTGTGCTTCGAGGATCATCGTTTCTTCGACGAACGCCGTTGGAAGTTGTTCGAGGGCAAGACGGTATCAAACGAGAAGAGTCTTCCGTACTACCAGCAAGTGTACAACCTTTACGGTGTGACCATCACTCCCGATGCAGGCACTATGTATACGTATGACGTCGCCCAAAAGCATCCTACACGTGCTTTCAACACTCCCAAGAACTATTATTTCCCGATACCCGATTCGGACGTGAAGAAATCACCTAATCTGAAGCAAAATCCGGGATGGGAATTGACGACTTCTTCTGCTAACGAAAGTACAACAACCGAATAATAAAAGAAAAAGAATTATGAAGCTAACAAAATGGATCAGTTTGTGCATGGTGGGATGCGCAGTGCTTATGGGCACTGCATCCTGCGATGATGATAATAACGGCAACGGTGAACTGCAACTGAGCACACCGACCCTCACCGAAATTACCGCACCTACGGCAACCGCAACTGCGGAAGTGATTGTGAACCAAGATGACATCGACCTGGGAAATATTCGGGTTATGTCCTACGGTTTCTGCTACGGAACCAAGACCAATCCTACCATCTATGACGCTACCGTCAAAGTAACTCCCGCCAATGGAAAGATGACGGCAGAGTTGGACGGACTAGAGGATAATACACTCTATCATGTCCGTGCCTTCGCCACCCTCTATCCTGACGGAGTGGTCTACTCTGCCGATGCCGAAATGATAGTAGGAGTGTTGGAGCTTCTTTCAGAAACTGAAATACACTGACCTCACGACTAAGTATAGAATCATACCGTATGATTGTAGGAATCATATGGTATGATGGTAGGAATCATACGGTATGATTCTATACTCAGCCTTAACATGAACTATCCAGAGTATACGATACTACCTATCTACCTCCTATATGAAATGCCATTCACTCCTAAAAACTACTCTAAACAATTAAACGTATGAGACTTATAAAATGGATATTCCTCCTTGCAGGCTGCTCAGTCCTCTCCGGCGCCTGTGGAAAAAGCAACGATAATCCCAATGAACCGGAACTAACAACCACCGTCAAGCTTTCCACCCCTGCCGTATCGGATATTACCTCCGATCAGGCCAGCTTGTCGGCAAGCCTATCTACCAATAACGCTTCCGTCATCTTGAAGAAAGGTTTCTGCTATGCCACTCAGGCTAATGTAGACATTTCGGATAAGACTGTGGAAATGAACAATGCAGGAAGCACTCTAAGTTGTGTATTGTCGGGACTGCAAGCCGAAACCACCTATTATATTAAAGCTTTTGTAACGGTCAGCGGCAGTGAGCCGGTTTATTCCAAAGAAATCTCATTCGTCACCACGGCGCAAAGTGCCAACGCGGAACTAGACAACTACACTCCCCCCACCTATGCGGACAATTACGTCAGCCTGGCCGACTGGTCTAATCGCAGCCAATGGAATCTGGCCAATGTACACGATCCCAGCGTAGTGCTGGCCGAAGACGGTTATTATTATATGTATCAGACCGACGCCTCTTATGGAAACGCCCATACCGCCGGAGGTCATTTCCACGGCCGTCGCTCAAAGGATCTTGTAAACTGGGAGTATCTGGGAGGCACCATGCAGTCGTTACCCACCTGGGTGATACCCAAACTGAACGAACTGCGCAAGGCTATGGGGCTTGCCAATGCTTCCCCCAACGAGAACGACTTCGGCTATTGGGCGCCATGTGTACGTAAAGTAAGAAACGGACTGTATCGCATGTACTACTCCATCGTAGTGCCCGGAACCATCAACGGCACCGGTAGTTGGAGTGAACGTGCCTTCATCGGCCTGATGGAGAATAGCAATCCGGCCAATAATGACGGATGGGTAGATAAGGGATACGTCATCACCAACGCATCGGACAAAGGACTGAATTACATGGTTTCCCCCACCGACTATGCCAACTGTTACTTCAAATGGAATGCCATCGACCCTTCTTATATAATAGACAAAGACGGCAAACACTATCTCATTTACGGTTCATGGCACAGCGGCATTGCCGCATTGGAGCTGAATGCCGACAGTGGTAAGCCCCAGAATGCCCTGCCTCAGCCTTGGGGAACAGACAACGACATCCTACCCTACGGGAAATTACTCGTCAGCCGCCAGCTAGGTAACCGTTGGCAAGGTTCGGAAGGACCGGAAATTATTTATAATCCGAGTACCGGTTATTACTACCTCTTCCTAGCCTACGACGCTCTTGGCGTACCTTATAATACACGCGTATGCCGATCCACCAATATCTATGGCCCGTATATGGGCATCGACGGAACTAATCTGACACAAAATGGAGGCGAAATGCTTCCCGTCGTAACGCATCCCTACAAATTCAGTAATAACGACGGCTGGGTAGGAATTTCGCATTGCGCCATCTTTGAAGATGGTAAAGGCAACTGGTACTATGCTTCGCAAGGCCGCTTCCCTGAGAACGTAGGAGGCAATCCATATAGCAACGCCATCATGATGGGACATGTCCGCAAAATACACTGGACCAGCAGCGGATGGCCGGTTGTGATGCCCGAACGTTATGGCGCAGTGCCCGAAGTAGCCATTACGGAAGTCGAACTGATTGGGAAATGGGAGCATATCGACCTCTCTTATTCGTATGGAAAGCAGAAAGCGTCTTCTACAATGACACTAGGCGCCAATCACAGTATAACCGAGGGCACCTGGAAAGGTAAATCATGGAGCTACGATCCGGTCAAGCAAGTATTAACAGTAAACGGCATAGAGCTGCTTCTGCAAAGAGAAGTAGACTGGGAAGCAACACCCAGAACCCATACCATCGTTTATGCCGGATATACCGAGACTAAAACTTACTGGGGTAAGAAGAGCAAATAAGCGTTTTTTTCCTCTTTATGTTGCACAACATAAAGAAGTGTACATCACACACCAAATAAAAGTGTTACTTTTACACCCATAAAAGAATAAACGTCTCATTTACATTAAAAATCAGAACCATGAAAAACAGTTTTCTACTTGCAGGAGTAGCCGCTTTGATGCTTTCTGCGTGCAACAGCAAACCAGCTCAAGAGTTAACATTATCCGGTCTTGACCCTACTAAGTTCGAAGCAACAGTAAACAATGCCGCCACTCATCTTTATACCTTAAAGAATAAGGCAGGCATGGAAGTATGCATCACAAACTTTGGAGGACGTATTGTATCTGTTATGGTACCCGATAAAAACGGAGTTATGCAAGATGTTGTTCTAGGATTCGACAGCATTGCCGATTACATTAACATCCCCAGCGACTTCGGTGCTTCTATCGGACGATATGCCAACCGCATTAATCAAGGAAAAATTGTATTGGATGGAGACACCATACAGTTGCCTCAAAACAATTTCGGCCATTGCCTGCATGGCGGACCTAAAGGTTGGCAATATCAAGTGTATGATGCGAAACCGATTGATGAAGCAACCTTGGAACTTACCCGTATTTCACCGGACGGAGACGAGCAGTTCCCCGGCAATGTTACTGCAAAGGTTACCTACAAACTTACTGACGACAATGCTATAGATATTAAATATAGTGCTACGACCGATAAAAAGACGGTTATTAACATGACAAACCATTCTTATTTCAATCTGTCAGGCAATCCTGCTAAACCGGCAACCGATCATATCTTATATGTCAATGCCGATAACTATACCCCAGTGGATAGCACATTTATGACTACGGGAGAGATTGTAACCGTTAAGGAGACTCCAATGGATTTCACCACTCCTAAGACAATAGGACAAGACATTACCAAGTTTGACTTTATCCAACTAAAAAATGGAAATGGATACGATCATAACTGGGTATTGAACACGAATGGTGACCTCAACCAAGTAGCAGCCAAACTGACATCTCCCGAAAGTGGCATCACTTTGGAAGTTTACACCAATGAACCGGGCATCCAAGTTTATACAGGTAACTTCCTGGACGGAACCGTAACAGGAAAGAAAGGCATTACCTATAATCAACGCGCTTCAGTTTGTTTGGAAACTCAACACTATCCCGATAGCCCAAACAAAGCGCAGTGGCCTTCAGTTGTGCTGGAACCGGGACAAACCTACAACAGCGAATGTATATTCAAGTTCTCTGTAGAGAAATAAATTATTAACCCTATAAATCATTATTATCGTGGGAACATTAGATTGGTTAGTCATTGGAATATTTTTCCTGGCTTTGATTGGAATTATCGTCTGGGTTGTCAGACAAAAGCAGAATGACTCTGCAGATTATTTTTTAGGTGGACGTGATGCTACATGGCTTGCAATTGGTGCGTCCATCTTTGCCTCTAACATTGGCTCAGAGCATTTAATCGGACTGGCAGGTGCCGGTGCTTCCAGTGGTATGGCTATGGCTCATTGGGAGATTCAAGGATGGATGATCCTTATCCTGGGTTGGGTATTCGTACCGTTCTATACAAGAAGTATGGTATATACAATGCCCGAATTCCTGGAACGACGCTACAATCCGCAATCACGTACCATATTATCAGTAATTTCTCTAATCAGTTATGTACTTACCAAAGTGGCTGTTACTGTTTATGCCGGTGGATTGGTTTTCCAGCAGGTATTCGGCATAAAAGAACTTTGGGGCATCGACTTCTTTTGGATTGCAGCGATCGGTCTGGTAGTATTGACTGCACTTTACACGATCTTCGGAGGTATGAAGTCAGTACTCTATACTTCCGTATTACAAACTCCTATCCTACTTTTAGGCTCTTTAATCATTCTTGTACTTGGTTTTAAAGAGTTGGGAGGTTGGGATGAAATGATGAGAATTTGCGGTGCAGTAACGGTTAACGATTACGGCAATACCATGACCGAACTCATTCGTAGTAATAATGACCCGAACTTCCCTTGGCTGGGAGCATTGATAGGATCTGCAATCATTGGTTTCTGGTATTGGTGTACAGACCAGTTCATCGTGCAACGTGTTCTATCCGGAAAAAATGAAAAAGAAGCACGTCGCGGTACTATATTCGGTGCATACCTGAAACTGTTGCCGGTATTCCTGTTTTTGATTCCGGGTATGATTGCATTTGCACTGCATCAGAAATACATCGGAGCTGGTGGTGAAGGATTCTTGCCTATGCTGGCTAACGGTACTGCTAATGCAGATGCCGCTTTCCCAACACTAGTAGCCAAATTATTGCCTGCCGGTGTCAAAGGTCTGGTAGTTTGTGGTATTTTGGCTGCATTGATGAGTTCACTCGCTTCTTTGTTCAATTCATCGGCTATGCTTTTCACAATCGATTTCTATAAGCGCTTCAAGCCTGATACATCCGAAAAGAAACTGGTTGGTATCGGACAGGCAGCAACGGTAGTCATTGTTATTCTTGGTATTCTTTGGATACCGATCATGCGTAGTGTAGGTGACGTGCTTTATACTTATCTGCAAGATGTACAATCTGTATTAGCTCCGGGTATAGCAGCAGCTTTCCTTTTAGGAATTTGTTGGAAACGTACTTCGGCACAAGGAGGTATGTGGGGATTGATTTCCGGTATGGTCATCGGTTTAACCCGCTTGGGCGCAAAAGTATATTATAGCAATACCGCTATTGCAGATAGCTCATTATTCAAGTATTTGTTCTACGATATGAACTGGTTGTTCTTCTGCGGTTGGATGTTCTTGTTCTGTATCATTGTTGTAATCGTTGTCAGTGTATTCACTGAAGCTCCGAGTGCACAAAAGATACAAGGATTGGTATTCGGAACATCTACTCCCGAACAGAAGGCCGCAACACGCGCCAGTTGGGATAAATGGGATATCATTCATTCAATTATCATTCTCTGTATTACCGGAGCCTTCTATTGGTATTTCTGGTAAAATAAAAACATATTATTGTATATGAGCAATTATTATAGTTCAAATCCGAAGTTTTATGTAGCCATTGACTGTATCATTTTCGGATTTAGTGAAGGGGAGTTGAGTTTGCTGTTACTGAAACGTAACTTCGAACCGGCAATGGGCGAATGGTCTTTAATGGGTGGATTTGTGCAAGAAAATGAAAGCGCCGACGATGCAGCCAAACGAGTACTGAATGAATTGACCGGGCTTAATAATGTTTATATGGAACAGGTCGGCTCATTTGGAGACATAGGGCGTGATCCTGGTGAACGAGTTATATCCATTGCTTACTATGCATTGATTAATATCAATGAATATGATAAAGATCTGGTGCAACAACATAATGCTTTTTGGGTTAACATCAACGAACTGCCTGAACTCATCTTCGACCACCCGCAAATGGTGAAACAAGCACGGGAATTAATGCAGCAGGAGGCATCAACCGAGCCTATCGGCTTCAATCTTTTACCCAAATTATTCACACTTTCTCAATTGCAAAGTTTATACGAAGCTATCTACGGAGAAGCTATCGACAAAAGAAACTTCCGCAAACGTATAGCCGAAATGGACTATATAGAGAAAACAGACAAGATTGATAAAATGGGATCTAAAAGAGGGGCCGCCATGTATAAATTCAATGAAAAGGCATACCGAAAAGCGCCTAAGTTTAAATTATAAATAGAATTATGCTGGAAGAATTAAAAGAAAAGGTATTTCAAGCTAACCTTGATTTAGTGAAGCACGGTCTGGTTATCTTCACTTGGGGCAATGTATCGGCTATCGATCGTGAAACAGGTTTAGTAGTCATCAAACCCAGTGGAGTGAGCTACGACGATATGAAAGCAGAAGACATGGTCGTAGTCGACCTTGAAGGTAAAGTTGTAGAAGGTCATCTTAAACCTTCTTCCGACACTCCTACTCATGTTGTGCTTTACAAGGCATTTCCCGAGATAGGTGGCGTAGTACATACGCATTCTACTTATGCCACCGCATGGGCTCAAGCCGGACTGGACATTCCGAATATCGGAACCACTCATGCCGATTACTTCCACGATGCCATTCCCTGCACGGCAGATATGACTGAAGCAGAAGTAAAAGGTGAATACGAAAAAGAAACGGGTAATGTTATTGTGAAACGCTTTGAAGGGCTGAACCCGGTACATACTCCCGGAGTATTAGTTAAAAACCACGGTCCTTTTTCATGGGGCAAGGATGCTCACGACGCTGTACACAATGCAGTTGTCATGGAGCAGGTAGCTAAAATGGCAAGTATTGCCTTCAGCGCCAATCCGGCTCTAACCATGAATCCGTTGCTGATTGAAAAGCATTTCAGCCGCAAACACGGACCTAATGCTTATTATGGACAGAAATAAATTAAAGTTATAAACAAAAAAATTAAAGTAATATGAACGCATTTGATCAATATGAAGTATGGTTCGTAACAGGAGCACAGCTTCTGTACGGAGGTGACGCAGTAGTAGCAGTAGACGCACACTCAAACGAAATGGTAGCAGGCCTGAATGAATCGGGTAAGCTTCCGGTGAAAGTGGTATACAAAGGAACAGCCAACTCTTCAAAAGAAGTAGAAGCCGTGTTCAAAGCAGCCAACAATGACGAGAAATGTATCGGCGTTATCACTTGGATGCACACCTTCTCTCCTGCCAAGATGTGGATTCATGGTTTGCAACAACTCAAGAAACCGTTGATGCACCTGCACACTCAGTTCAATAAAGAAATTCCTTGGGACACCATGGATATGGACTTCATGAACCTTAACCAATCGGCTCATGGTGACCGTGAGTTCGGACATATCTGCACCCGCATGCGCATCCGTCGCAAAGTAGTGGTAGGCTATTGGAAAGAAGAAGAAACATTGCATAAGATTGCCGTTTGGATGCGTGTTTGCGCAGGTTGGGCAGACTCTCAGGATATGCTCATCGTGCGTTTCGGCGACCAAATGAACAACGTAGCCGTAACCGACGGTGACAAAGTAGAAGCTGAACAACGCATGGGCTACCACGTAGACTATTGTCCGGTAAGCGAATTGATGGAATATCAAAAGAAGATCAAGAGCGAAGATGTAGATGCCCTGGTAGCTACCTACTTCAACGACTACGACCACGATGCTTCTCTCGAAGACAAATCAACCGAAGCTTATCAAAAGGTTTGGAATGCCGCCAAAGCAGAACTTGCCCTGCGTGCCATCCTTGTAGACAAAGGTGCCAAAGGCTTCACTACCAACTTCGATGACTTGGGCGACCTGGAACACGAAGGTTTCGACCAAATCCCCGGTTTGGCATCACAACGTCTGATGGCAGAAGGTTATGGATTCGGTGCTGAAGGTGACTGGAAATCGGCCGCACTGTATCGTACTGTTTGGGTGATGAACCAAGGACTTCCCCGTGGCTGTTCCTTCCTCGAAGATTACACCTTGAACTTCGACGGTGCCAACAGCTCTATCCTGCAATCACACATGTTGGAAATCTGCCCGATGATCGCTGCCAACAAGCCTCGTCTGGAAGTACATTTTCTCGGCATAGGTATCCGCAAGAGCCAGACTGCCCGCTTAGTATTCACGTCAAAAACAGGTACAGGCTGCACAGCTACCGTAGTTGACATGGGTAACCGTTTCCGTCTGATCGTAAACGATGTAGAATGTATCGAACCGAAACCGCTGCCTAAGTTGCCGGTTGCTAGCGCCCTTTGGATTCCGATGCCTAACCTCGAAGTAGGTGCAGGTGCATGGATCTTGGCAGGTGGTACTCACCACTCTTGTTTCTCTTACGACCTCACAGCCGAATATTGGGAAGATTATGCCGAGATTGCCGGTATCGAAATGGTACATATCAACAAAAATACTACCATCAGCGAATTCAAGAAAGAATTGCGCATGAATGAAGTTTACTACATGCTGAACAAAGCTCTCTGCTAACACTTAATCAGCAGATAATCATGAGGGTGTGTCAATAGTACTTTTCACCACAGGTTACACAGATTATCGCAGATTATATACATTGATAATCAACAACTTGCTTTCAATCTGTATTAATCTGTGTTATCTGTGGTGAGTTATGACACATCCTCTCATTATAATACAATTATTGTTGTACCTTAAATTATCGGTATTAATTATGAAACTAGATGCAAAATCAACAATAGAAACAGGCAAAGCCATCCTTGGTATAGAGTTCGGTTCAACCCGAATTAAAGCCGTTTTAATCGATCAAGAGAATAAACCCATTGCTCAAGGAAGTCATACTTGGGAAAATCAATCAGTAGACGGATTATGGACTTATAGCGTAGAAGCCATCTGGAATGGATTACAAGATTGCTATGCAAACCTGCGCGCTAACGTAAAAGAACAATATGGCACAGAGATAGAAACACTGGCAGCCATCGGTGTGAGCGCCATGATGCACGGTTACATGGCATTCAATGAAAAACAAGAAATTCTCGTACCTTTCCGTACCTGGAGAAATACGAATACAGGTCAGGCAGCAGCGGCTTTATCTGAACTGTTCATCTACAATATCCCTTTGAGATGGAGCATCTCTCACTTATATCAAGCTATCCTGAACAACGAGGAACATGTAAAAGACATTGATTTCCTGACTACTCTTGCAGGCTATATCCATTGGCAGATCACAGGCGAGAAGGTGTTAGGTATAGGCGATGCATCCGGCATGATTCCTATTGATGCCACTACAAAGAATTACTCAGCCGAAATGGTAGCTAAGTTCGATAAACTGATTGCTCCGAAAGGATTCAACTGGAAGCTATCGGACATCCTGCCCAAAGTATTATCAGCCGGCGAGAATGCAGGTTTCCTCACAGCAGAAGGTGCTAAGAAACTCGACGTATCAGGCCATCTGAAAGCAGGTGTACCTGTTTGCCCCCCCGAAGGAGATGCCGGTACAGGTATGGTTGCAACCAACGCCGTGAAGCAACGCACCGGCAATGTATCAGCCGGAACTTCTTCTTTCTCAATGATCGTATTGGAGAAGGATTTGTCAAAACCATACGAAATGATCGACATGGTGACCACTCCGGATGGAAGTCTCGTAGCCATGGTGCACTGCAACAACTGTACTTCCGACCTCAATGCATGGGTCAACTTATTCAAGGAATATCAGGAACTCATGGGCTTCCCCGTTGATATGGACGAGATATTCGGCAAACTCTACAATCATGCACTGCAAGGCGATGCTGACTGTGGTGGTTTGGTATCGTACAATTATGTTTCGGGTGAACCGATTACAGGCCTTGCCGATGGAAGACCTCTGTTTGTGCGCTCGGCAAATGATAAGTTCACTCTTGCCAACTTCATGCGTGCCCACTTGAATGCTTCAGTCGGAGCTCTCAAGATTGGCAATGACATCCTTTTCAATGAAGAGAAAATCAAAGTCGACAAGATTACAGGACATGGCGGATTGTTCAAAACCAAGGGAGTAGGCCAACGTATCCTTGCAGCAGCCATAAACTCCCCTATCTCCGTGATGGAAACAGCCGGTGAAGGTGGTGCCTGGGGTATTGCCTTGCTGGGGTCTTATCTGGTGAACAACAACAAACAACAATCACTGGCCGACTTCCTCGAAGAGAACGTATTTGCTGGTGATGCCGGCATTGAAGTATCGCCAACAGCCGAAGATATAGCCGGCTTTAACGCATACATCGAAAACTACAAAGCAGGATTACCAATCGAAGAAGCAGCAGTCAAATTTAAAAAATAATACTTATGAGAAACAAACTTATTATCAGCGGTCTAATGTTAGTCACTTCACTTAACATATCCGCACAGAAGAACGCCACTATTACTATTCAAGCCGATCAAGGTAAACAAATCATTCCGAAAGAAATCTACGGTCAGTTTGCCGAACACTTGGGTACTTGTATCTATGGTGGACTTTGGGTTGGCGAAAACTCTGATATCCCCAACATTCAAGGATATCGCACCGATGTATTCAACGCACTGAAAGCACTCAAAGTGCCCGTGCTCCGTTGGCCCGGCGGTTGCTTTGCCGACGAATATCATTGGATGGACGGTATCGGTCCTAAAGAAAACCGCCCAAAGATGGTGAACAACAACTGGGGTGGCACCATCGAAGACAATAGTTTTGGTACTCATGAGTTCCTCAATCTCTGCGAAATGCTGGGTACTGAACCCTATATCAGCGGTAACGTAGGTAGCGGAACCGTAGAAGAACTTGCCAAATGGGTAGAATACATGACTTCCGAAGGAGATTCTCCTATGGCTCGTCTGCGCCGTCAGAACGGTCGCGACAAAGCCTGGAAATTGAAATACCTCGGTGTAGGTAACGAAAGCTGGGGTTGTGGCGGCAGCATGCGTCCCGAATATTATGCCGATCTCTATCGCCGTTATTCTACGTATTGCCGCAACTATGACAGCACCCGTCTTTTCAAAATTGCCAGCGGTGCCAGCGACTATGATTACAACTGGACCAAAGTCTTGATGGATCGTGTAGGCGGACGTATGAACGGTCTTTCTCTCCACTATTATACCGTTGCCGGATGGAGTGGCAGCAAAGGTGCCGCTACTAAGTTCAGCAAAGACGATTATTACTGGACGATGGGCAAATGCCGCGAAATTGAAGATGTTATCAAGAAGCATTGCGCCATCATGGACGAGTACGATAAAGACAAAAATGTAGCACTGATGCTCGACGAATGGGGTACTTGGTGGGACGAAGAACCGGGTACTATTGCCGGTCACCTTTATCAGCAGAACACATTGCGCGACGCTTTCGTTGCTTCTCTCAGCTTCGACATCTTCCACAAATACACCGACCGTTTGAAGATGGCAAACATTGCCCAGGTAGTAAACGTACTGCAATCCATGATTCTGACTAAAGGCAAAGATATGGTACTCACTCCTACTTACTATGTCTTCAAGATGTATAACGTACATCAGGATGCCACTCACCTGCCCCTCGACTTGAATTGCGAAATCATGGATGTACGCGATAATCGTAAAGTACCTATGATAAGCGCTACCGCATCGAAAGACAAGAATGGCAAAGTACACGTATCTATGTCAAACATCGACGCAGACAACGCACAGGAAGTAACCATCAACCTCCCCGGCATTCAAGCCAAAAAGGCAGTGGGTGAAATCCTTACCTCAGCAAATCTGACGGATTACAACTCATTTGAGAAACCCAATAATGTGAAGCTTGCTCCGTTCAAAGAAGTAAAAATTAATAAAGGAGTTCTTACTGTAAAACTCCCTGCAAAATCAATTGTTACTATTGAATTACAATAAAGCAGCTAAAAAAATACTTTATGTATTTTAGCAAGTAGCGAATGATAAAGGGTAGAAAAAAGACACACTTTCTATATTGTGTTTTACGTATAAAGAGCTATCTTTGTCCCTGATAAAGTTGACAAGTAGCAACTCAATTCGCAATTTTGTAATCAAATATATAAAAAAATAGAAAATTATGAACGATAACAAACTTATGAACCGTGCAGCGGATAACATCCGTATACTTGCTGCATCTATGGTTGAAAAGGCAAATTCCGGACACCCCGGTGGTGCCATGGGTGGTGCAGACTTTATAAACGTACTCTTCTCAGAGTTCTTGGTATATGATCCTGAGAACCCTACATGGGAAGGTCGCGACCGCTTCTTCCTTGACCCGGGGCACATGTCACCGATGCTATATTCTACGCTGGCCTTGACCGGCAAGTTCTCTTTGGACGAACTGAAAGAGTTCCGTCAATGGGGTAGCCCTACTCCGGGACATCCTGAACGTGACTTGGCTCGTGGTATTGAAAACACTTCCGGCCCGCTGGGACAAGGACATACTTTCGCAGTAGGTGCTGCCATCGCTGCTAAGTTTATGAAAGCCCGTTTCGAAGAAGTAATGCCGCAGACTATCTACGCTTACATCTCCGACGGCGGTATTCAGGAAGAAATATCCCAAGGTGCAGGACGTATTGCAGGTGCACTGGGCTTGGATAACCTGATTATGTTCTATGACTCTAACGACATCCAGCTCTCAACAGAAACCAAAGATGTAACCATCGAAGATACTGCCAAGAAATACGAAGCCTGGGGATGGAAAGTTATCAAGATTAACGGTAATGATCCTGACGCTATCCGCGCTGCACTGAATGAAGCTAAAGCAGAAAAAGAATGCCCGACGCTGATTATCGGTCAGACTGTGATGGGTAAAGGCGCACGTAAGGCAGACGGCAGCAGCTATGAAGCCAACTGTGCTACTCATGGTGCTCCTCTTGGTGGTGACGCTTATGTAAATACTATCAAGAATCTTGGCGGTGACCCGACGAATCCTTTTGTTATCTTCCCCGAAGTAGCCGAACTTTACGCAAAGCGTGCTGCTGAATTAAAGAAGATTGTAGCTGAGAAATATGCAATTAAAGCAGCTTGGGCAAAAGCCAATCCGGAGAAAGCAGCCAAACTTGAATTCTTCTTCTCCGGCAAAGCTCCTGAAGTAAACTGGGCAGCTATCGAACAGAAAGCAGGCGCTGCTACCCGCAACGCTTCCGCTACTGTATTGGGCGCACTCGCTACTCAAGTAGAAAATATGATTGTGGCTTCTGCCGACTTGTCTAATTCCGACAAGACCGATGGCTTCTTGAAGAAAACCCACGCCTTTAAGAAAGGTGATTTCAGCGGTGCCTTCTTCCAGGCTGGTGTAGCCGAGTTGACAATGGCTTGCTGTTGTATCGGTATGGCTCTGCATGGCGGTGTTATCACAGCTTGCGGTACTTTCTTTGTATTCTCCGACTACATGAAACCTGCTGTACGTATGGCAGCGCTAATGGAAGTTCCAGTGAAGTTTATCTGGACACACGATGCATTCCGCGTAGGCGAAGATGGTCCTACTCACGAACCGGTAGAACAAGAAGCTCAAATCCGCTTGATGGAAAAGCTGAAGAACCATAAGGGACACAACTCTACTTTGGTACTTCGTCCGGCAGACGCAGAGGAAACTACTGTAGCTTGGAAACTTGCTATGGAGAATACATCTACTCCGACCGCTTTGATCCTCTCTCGCCAGGACATCGCTATGTTGCCGGCAGGTACAGATTATGCGCAAGCAGTTAAGGGTGCGTATATCGTAGCAGGTTCAGACGAAAATCCGGATGTTATTCTGGTTGCTTCAGGTTCCGAAGTATCTACATTGGTAGCCGGTGCTGAATTGTTGCGCAAAGATGGTGTAAAGGTACGTATCGTATCAGCGCCTTCCGAAGGTTTGTTCCGTAGTCAGGCACCGGGTTATCAAGAAAGTGTCCTCCCATGCAACGCTAAGGTGTTTGGTTTAACAGCCGGTTTACCTGTTAACTTGCAAGGATTGGTAGGTGCTAATGGTAAGGTTTGGGGCTTGGAGTCATTCGGTTTCTCCGCTCCTTATAAAGTATTGGATCAGAAGTTGGGCTTTACTGCAGATAATGTATACAAGCAGGTAAAAGCAATGCTTTAAAATATAAGAAAAAAGAAATGGAGTTGCTTTAAAACCAAAAGCAACTCCATTCGTTATATAATAAGTCAATATTAAAATCGTAGATAGAATGAAAACTATTGGAATCTGCTCCGACCACGCAGGATTTGAATTGAAAGAATACGTGCGCGGTTGGCTGGAGGTCAAAGGTTGGCCTTATAAGGACTTTGGTACATACACTTCCGAAAGTTGCGATTATGCTGACTTCGCTCATCCGTTGGCACTTGCTGTTGAAGCCGGTGAATGTTATCCGGGCATCGCTATTTGCGGAAGTGGTGAAGGTATCAGTATGACGCTGAATAAACACCAAGGTATTCGTGCTGCATTATGCTGGACAGCTGAAATAGCTCATCTGGCCCGTCAGCACAATGATGCCAATGTACTCGTTATGCCGGGACGGTTTATCAGTACCGAAGAAGCCGACATGATTATGACCGAATTCTTCAATACACAATTTGAAGGCGGACGCCATCAAAGGAGAATTGATAAGATACCGGTACAAATATAAAAGCTACAAAAGACGTTTCGTCCAGAAATAGCCATATAAACAACAAGCTTGTAAAGCAGAACAAGCTATTTCATAAAAACAGAAGCCCAAAGTCTTGACATTCTGATAGAACTTCAAGAATCTTTGGGCTTCTTTATTTCCTCCTTTTTCTTATTTTTCACAGAGAAGTTGCTGATTGTCTTCAAATAAAAGCTATCTTTGCGATTCAATAATCCGGAACTCAGAATGAAATGGAGCAACTGAATACCATAAAAGAGCTAATCAATCAGGGAAATGTAGAGCAAGCGATTCAAATGCTCGACGAAGTACTACAAACTGATTTCCCTGGTAAAGATGAGGCTTATTATCTGCGGGGAAATGCCTATCGTAAAAAAGGCAACTGGCAACAAGCATTGAATAATTATCAATACGCCATCGACCTCAATCCCGAAGGTCCCGCCCTACATGCCCATCAAATGGTTATGGACATTCTGAATTTCTACAATAAGGATATGTTCAATCAATAAATAACGTAAATTATGGCAAAAATCAAAGGAGCAATCGTAGTAGACACCGAGCGTTGCAAAGGCTGCAACCTATGCGTGGTAGCTTGTCCGCTCAACGTATTGGCCCTCACCAAAGAGGTGAACATAAAAGGGTATAATTTTTCCCAGCAAATATTAGAAGATACTTGTAACGGCTGCTCATCGTGCGCTACCGTTTGTCCCGACGGATGTATCTCGGTATATAAAGTAAAAGTAGAATAAAAGAC
>USLU01000033.1 GCA_900555635.1 uncultured Bacteroides sp. | reverse complement strand
CCCCGCCCTTTGGGCACCCCTCCTCCCAGGAGGAGGGGAATGGAGTTACTACTATTTATTATTAATAAGTATACTACTTGATTATCAATTATAATTTCACGCTTTGCGCTTTTCCGTCATAGTTCACCAGTGTACCCTTAGCTTTCAAATCGAACGGTTGAGGTTTATCCTTGGTTACTTTTACAATATTGAATGTACGTTCTTTCAGCATTCCGGGGAATTCTCCTGCGCGGTCACCAATAGTCAGAGTACCCGCAGCTTCGTTGTAAACAAACGGAATAGTAGCATATTGTCCTTTTTCGTAGTTATAGTTCACACCTTCATCTTCGTAGAGAGTGAATGCACCATCTTTACCCGCATAAACATATAGTGTAATCTCCGAAGCGGGTTTTTCATCACTATATTGCATATCAGGGCCGTAAGGAACAATAGCACCCGAACGAACATACAACGGCATGCGCTCGTAAGGAGCATCCACCTTCAACTTCTGTCCACCATCTACATACTTGCCGGAATAGAAATCGTACCAGCCACAACCTGCGGGGAAGTACATCTCACGACTACGTGCACCATATTCATAAACCGGAGCAGCCATCATAGCAGGACCAAACATAAACTGATCGCCGATATTATTTACATTCGCATCAGCTGTAAAATCCATTACCAACGGGCGCATAATAGTATAATCATTGAAATAGGTCATACCAGCCAATGAATAGATATACGGCATCATGTTGTAACGCAACTTCGTATAATAAACAATAGAATTATAAGCAGGGTGTCCCTCGGGAGCAATGTTCCAAACTTCACGGAACGGATACTGACCATGTGCACGGAACAACGGGCAGAAAGCACCGAACTGATACCAACGGGTATTCAACTCTCTCCATTCTTTATAATCTTCATTTTCGCGACCGGTCTTATTTATCTCTGCCTGACCTGCTACATAACGGTTTTCCACACAGAAACCACCGATATCCATAGTCCAGTAAGGAATACCACTTACAGCAAAGTTCAATCCGGCACTGATTTGAGCTTTCATATCTTCCCAACGGGTAGCGATATCGCCACTCCAAGTTGCGGTAGAATAACGTTGACAACCTGCAAAGCCCGAACGAGTCAAGAGGAATACACGTTGATCGGGGTTCACTCCACGCTGACCGTCATAGATAGCTTCGGCATTCATCAAAGCATACGCATTGAAGAACTTGGCAGAAGGACCAAGATCTGTCGGGCCACAAAGGTCTTTACGATATTGAATATCGGTACAGTCACGAATATTCGGTTCGCTGGCATCCATCCACCAAGCATCAATACCCAGTGAATAAAGATGCTCCTCCATTTGTTTCCAGAAAAGTTTGCGGGCATCTTTGGAATATGCGTCATAGAAAGAACCTATATAACCGGGACCGATCCAGTCGCGAATGCTATCTTTCACAGCCTGTTGATACATCCATCCGTTCTTATCGAATTCTTTGTAATGTTCTGTGCTTGCGTAGAACTTGGGCCAAACCGAAATCATTATCTTGGCATTCATTGCATGAATAGAATCTACCATTGCCTTTGGATTAGGGAAACGTGCCAAATCGAACTCATGGCTACCCCAAGCATTTTCGGGCCAGTAGCTCCAGTCTTGTACAATGTTATCGATAGGAATCTGACGATTACGGAATTCCTTCAGAGTAGCCAGAATTTCGTCCTGTGTTTTATAGCGCTCACGACTCTGCCAGTAACCCATAGCCCATTTCGGCATAATCTGCGATTTTCCGGTCAAGGCACGGTATCCACCAATCACATCGTCCATATTTTCACCATAAACAAAATAGTAATCTATCTCATTGTTCATTTCGCTCCACCAAGCCAGTTTATTCTGTTCTTCAACAGGTACAGGAGCTAGTGCACGCAAGCCACAGTAAGACACACCTCCATCGGGATTCCACTCTATTTTCAAAGGAACGCGTTGACCTGCTTCGAGGTTAACGGCAAACTTATAACTGTTAGGATTCCACGAGGTACGCCAGCGTTCGGGAACAACGAGTTCATTGTTGATATAAACTTTTATATACCCTGCATAGTAAAGGATGAAACGGAAAGCTCCGGTTTCCGATGGCTCGATTTCGCCTTCGTAGCTTACTTTGGCCCCCACCAGCGGGAAGTTTTCGGGTAGATTTACTACCTTTGATAAATCTTCTCTCTTAAGGTGTTCGAAATAAATAGAATCTTCGCGACGAACAAGAGGTTCAACATTCGCTCTTTCAGAAGGAATGTAAGTTCCGGTTAAAGCACCTTCTTTACCTTCTTTATCATAGAGTTTGAAGACACCGCCCAACTGTGAGTAATCACGCTGGTCGCCAAAGCGGCAAAGGGAATAGCTATCCCAAAGCACTCCGTAATTCTTGTTTGATACGATAAATGGTACCGAAACCTTTGTATTATATTGGAAAAGCTCTTCGTTCTTTCCTTTATAATTAAACTCGTCTGCCTGATGCTGTCCCAAACCATAGAAAGCCTCATCATCTGCCGATTTGAATACTTGACGTACTGAATAAGCTTTTGTACCTTCTACTTCAACCGGAGCGAAACTTCTTCCGTTCTGGTCTTCTGCCAGAATCTGTTTGCCGGCGGCATCCGTAAAGCGTACTTCACCAGTGGTTTTAGACACAATAGCACAGACTTGTGAAGTCTTCACAAAGATTTCATCTCCTTGTTCTTCTACTTTAAAGTCGGTCTTTTGCTGTTGGGGCACAATGATAAGGCTTTGTTCCTCTGAAAATTTCTTTTCGGGAGTAGCCGATACATGAATGAGTTTTTCACCCATTACTTCTACTCGTACTTTACGTACGTCGGTCGGTTGTTGTTGCTTTACTTCTACAATAACCCCGTTTCCGGTTTTCTGATATCCACCTCCTGCACATGCAGCAAACATCAACCCGGCAATCAAACAAACTGAAGTGTTTTTCAATTTCATATCAATGGTTTTAATGTTATTTTCTCCGGATGTAAAAGTAGGATATTTCTACAACAAAGAGCCCTCCTGATGTTCAATCGAAAGGGCTCTTTTGATTACCTAAAAGACGATATGTTTCAGGCATGGGTATCTTTTGTTATTTGCCCTCTCTTTCCTGGTAAACAGAGGGCAAAACTCCGAATTCATCCTTGAAATACTTGCTGAAATACTTGGGGTTATTAAAGCCCAACTGATACGCTATCTCCGATACATTTTGCTGACTTTCACGCAAAAGCTGTGCCGCACGCTTCAAGCGAATAACACGGATAAATTCGATAGGAGTCTTACCCGTAATCTGCAATAGCTTCTTATACAGATGTACCCGGCTCATGCCTAGCTCATGGCTCAACTCCTCTACCGACAAATCACTACGGGATATATTCGCTTCTACATATTTAATAGCATTTTCAATCAGTTTCTCGTCCAATGAAGTGATAACAATATCACTCGGTTCAGGATCAATACGGTTACGCGATTTACTACGACTGCTCAGGTCTATCAATTTGCGCATGCGAAGAATTAGTACCTCCATATTGAAAGGCTTGGTTACATAATCATCCGCACCAATCGTTAGTCCTTCTACCTTGTTCTCTACCGACTGCTTGGCGGTAAGCAGAACAAAAGGAATATTTTGAGTACGCTTGTCTGCCTTCACATTGCGGCACAGTTCGTTACCATCCATTTCGGGCATCATCAAATCGCTGACAATAAGATCCGGCATCAGTTCGGGAATTATATTCCATGCTTCCCGCCCATTAACGGCAGATTGTACGGAGAAATACAAACTCAGGCTGTCTCTCATGAAAGTAATAAAGTCTTCGTTGTCATCGACAATCAGCACCAATGGCTTCCTTTTTTCAAACGGTTGTGTATCTTCATCTGCTTCAATCGTTTCAGTATCAAGAGCTGCTGCATCTTCTTCGGCTGCTTCTTGGGATAAAGGCGTGGCTACATTTACAACTGAATGTTTCACAGGAATATCCACAACAAATACACTACCCGAGCCTACATTATCAAACACACGTACCGCACCGCCATGTAGAGTAACAAAATCACGTACCAAACTCAGCCCGATGCCACTTCCGGTAGACCGGTTACTCTCTCCTTCGTGTTCCACCTGATAGAAACGTTCAAAAATACGTTCCTTATCTTCATCTTTCACGCCTGAGCCGGTATCGGAAACTTTAATTTCCAATGTTTCGGGAGAACCTTTCAGTATCTCCAATGATACATCCACACGACCACCATCCGGGGTAAACTTAAAGGCATTAGACAACAGGTTCATTACAATCTTGCCGACTTTATCTTCATCGAATGCCATATTGAGCGACTCTACCGCCGTGAAGAAAGTAAGATGTACATTCTTTTTCTCCGAGAGTATCAAGAAAGAGCTGCAAATATTGCGCACATACGCCACAATATCTCCTTCGGAAAGGGAAAGGTGCAAGCCCGCCATTTCATTCTTGCGGAAATCGAGCAACTGATTCACCAAGTTCAACAAGCGTAATGCATTGCGGTGCATCAGGTTTAGTTTATCCAACTGCTTCGCCTCTTTTGTCTCCTTTATCATTCCTTCCAACGGAGAAATGATCAAAGTTAACGGCGTACGCAATTCATGGCTGACATTCGTAAAGAATCGGAATTTCATCTGATTTACCTCCTCTGCCCTTTGAGCATCCTGTTCCATCTGACGTATCTTGAATTTATTACGCTCTCTACGCTGTACTGCATAAAATGCCAGGAACAAACCTCCTATTAACAGGAAGATATAGCAAGCATAAGCCCACGGAGTCATCCAAAAAGGAGGAAGAATTACTATCTTCAAAGTAGCTTCTTCCGTTCCTGCATACCCGTCGCTATTCGTAGCTTTAACTTTCAACAAATAACTACCCGGTGCAAGATTGGTATATGTAACGCGGTGCTGGTCGGCCATACTTATCAACCAGTCCTCATTAAATCCGTCTAATTTATAGTGGTAACGGGTCTTCTCGGGCAAAACATAATTATCCGAAGCAAAAAGAACGGTAAAAACATTTTGCTTATAGCCCAGTACCACTTCTTTTGTTTTATTCAAAGCCTCCTTCAATATTATCTGCCCATCATATTCCTCACCTACCTTGACTTCTTCATTAAAAAGCTGGAAACCGGTAAACATGACTTTAGGCAAAGCGCGATTGTATTTAATATTGTCAGATCGGAAATTATTCAGTCCGTACAATCCTCCCACAACGATTTCCCCGGAATGCAGGCGTTTCAAAGAACGTTGATTGAAGTCACAACTTTGCAAGCCATCCCTTTCATCATACGTATGACAACGAAAAGACAATTTGCCAGTCTTCCCTTCAACTGAGAGAGTAACATTAATCAGTTCTCCTCCGGCACTGACCCACATACTTTTATTCTCATCCTCCGTAATACCTAATATATAGAACTCTGAAAAGTTAGGTTTTACAGCCACTTCATACAACTCATCCTGCTTTGGGTCATACACATTCAGTCCCTCCCGGGTTCCCACCCAAATCAATCCCCTGCTATCTTCATATACCTGATTGACTGTCTGATTAGTGAATTGTCGCATTCCCGAACGGTTACCGGCAAAATTAGTTATCTTACGTGTAGTCAAATCCATTATTGCCACACCTACCGAAGTGCCGATAATCAAAGTATTATTACGCCCTAGGCACAGAGAAGATACATGGTCGGAAACAAGATTTGAATTATTAGAAGAATAGGTAACAAACACACCTGTTGCAGGATTCAGGCATTGCAGTCCCCCGCCCAATGTACCAATCCATATATTTTTATCAGCGTCCTCTGCCAAAGCCCATACATTATCCGAAGCCAGCGAGTTTTCTCCACCCGCACGATAGTGTATAAAGCGGTTACCATCATAGCAATTCAGACCACCCCAATAAGTTCCTGCCCACAATTTGTCGTTACTATCCAATAAAAGAGATACAATGATATCACTTGAGATAGAATGAGGATCGGAAGTATGAGAGAATAGCTTCCGTTCATCGGTAGACCTGTTCCAGCATATCAAACCACTGCCGCTGGTACCCAGCCAAACCACATCTTTGCGACCGTTCTCCACACAATTGATATCTCCAATATCGACAATCCCGAATTTAAAAATACTTTCGTTATAATATGAAATGCCTTTTTTATATGTTCCTACCCACATCGTGCCTGCTGCATCTTCATAAAGAGCCGTTATTGTATTGTTTGAGAGGGTACGTTCATTGTTAGGCACATTGATCAAATGTATATGGTTACCTTGAACATCCACCAATTCAACACCATCTTGATCTTTCCCCAACCACATGCGCCCACGCTTATCCTGAGCCACAGCCCGAACACTGTTATAAGAATCATCCTTGGGAGAACGCAGTTCCCATGTTTTTTGTGGCAAATTATAAATCCACATGCCCAACACACCATAGATCCACAACTGCTCTTTTTGATCTATAAACAATGAAAAATCATTCACAGTCTCTTTACCAATATCAGAAGAAATGTCGTTGATTGTCCATTTTACATTTAGCTTCTCTTTATCAAGGCATACTAATACTCCATGATTATATATCAACAGAATACCTTCATTGCTCTCTATCATATCAACAATATCCGCATTGAGCAACGCCTCTGCTTTTACATTCACACGCTCTGCTTTTTTTTCTCCATTGATATACCGGTAAATGCCTTTACCTAAGACATATACCCAGAATATTTTGTGCTTATCAATATAAATAGAAGAAGGGTTTCCTGATATCCCTATATTCCACATCCATTTCTCGACATCACGATCAAAAGTATCGGTAAACGAATTATAGAAAACGTAGCCTGCACTGGTACGTATCCACAAATTACCGGATACGTCTTCTTGTATATTTTCTATATAGTTGTCAGGCAAAGATTTGGCATCATTGTTCTGGTTACGATATACTTTGAATTCATAACCATCATATCGATTCAGTCCAGAGGCCGTACCGAACCACATAAAGCCTCTCGAATCCTTATAAATAGCATTTACCTGATTATTGGATAATCCGTCTTTCACTTCCAAATGTTTAAACATATATTTTTGGGCAGTAACAGAAAGACATATACCCCAAAGGCATAAAAAGAGCATTTGCAACTTTTTCATATTATTAGAGATGAGGGGAGATTTTATTTTACGCTACAAATGAAACAAAAAGCAGACATAAAAGCAAGGGAGTTACAGCTTTTTTTAGATTTTATCCGCCTTATTTGTTTCATTCAAATTATTCTCTCATGCAATGTATGATAACAGAAGAACAAGCTAACTACTAAGAAAATAATTTTGTGTTTCATCATTTTTTGATATTAAATTTAAAATGCATTTCCAGTTTACAAAAGTAGTGAAAGTCGTGTTGAATAACATGATTATATGTTATCCAGTAGGGTATGATTTGTTATCATTCAATAATAAGAGGTTATCAATAAACGATATATACTTGATGAAGTTTGTGCATTAAAAGAGAATACTCTATTTTTGCATGAACCGTATTTTACCTAAAATCTAATAAACTATTTAAATACAAACCCATGAAAAAGAAAGTTATTTTATTGTTCAGTGCCTTATGCTTCCTGCAAATGCAGGCACAGAAGCCACAAACCAACTTTCACAGTACAATCAAGGTTGATGCAAATGATTCCAAAGAAACAATTATTGAAAAGTCAGCACACATTATACCTACTCCCAACCAACTGAGCGCCCTGCAAAACGAGTTTATCGCTTTCGTACATTTTGGTCCCAATACCTTCACCCGGATGGAATGGGGAAACGGAATGGAAGATCCGAAGGTGTTCGATCTCAAAGACTTGGACACCGACCAATGGTGCGAAGCCATGAAAGCCGCCAACATGAAAATGGTAATTCTCACCGCAAAGCATCATGACGGATTTGTTTTGTGGCAAAGCCGATACACCGAGCATGGTGTAATGTCTACCAACTTCAGAAACGGACAAGGAGACATTCTGAAAGACCTGGCAAAATCATGCAAGAAGTACGGATTAAAGTTAGGTATTTACCTGTCTCCCGCTGATTTATTCCAGATTGAAAGTCCACAAGGACTTTACGGAAATCTAAGTAAATATTCTGAAAGAACCATTCCACGAGAGGTGCCGGGCAGACCTTTCAAGAATAAAACCAAGTTCAAGTTCGTAGTAGACGATTACAATGAGTATTTCCTCAATCAGTTGTTTGAAGTACTGACTGAGTACGGACCTATCCATGAGGTATGGTTCGATGGCGCCCATCCCAAAACCAAAGGAGGACAGAAATACAACTATCAAGCCTGGAGAAAACTGATAAGAGCGCTTGCCCCCAATGCTACTATCTTTGGTCGGGAAGACGTGAGATGGTGTGGCAACGAAGCCGGTGCAACCAGGGATACGGAGTGGAACGTCATTACTTATATGGACGATCCACACGCCATGAACGACTATATGGACCTATACGGCGACCTCGGTACCCGCAGCGTCTATTACAGCAAAGAAAAGCCCTTCTATCTGCACTATCAGCCAGCCGAAACAAACACTTCCATCCGCGAAGGCTGGTTCTATAGGGATGACACTTTCCAGAAAGTAAGGTCGGCAGATGATGTATTCGACATCTACGAGCGCTCAACAGGTGGAAACTCTATATTCTTACTAAACATACCACCCAACCGCGAAGGCCGATTCTCGGATGCAGATGTCAATGTACTGAAAGAAACAGGAAAGCGCATCAATGAAACTTACAAAAAGAACCTTCTGAATCATGCGAAAGGTCCGAAGCAAGTGCTCGACAACAATCCTGAAACCTACATCGTACTCGATGCACAAGCCAAGGAGATAGTAATATCCACCCCCAAACCTATAACGATCAACCGGCTTGCCATTCAGGAACCTATCTCGCAAATGGGCGAACGGGTAGAGAAGCATGCCATAGATGCTTATATAAACGGTAAATGGCAAAACATTTCGGAAGCTACCAATATAGGCTACAAGCGCATACATCGCTTTCCGGACATTACCACCGATAAAATTAGAATCCGTATTCTGGAATCACGCCTCACGCCCGCCATCTGTTGTGTTTCAGCCCATTACTACAGATCGCGCCCTCCCATGTTAAGCGTTCAAAGAAACCTGGACGGATACACTACCATAGAGCCTATTAAGCAGAAATTCAACTGGCGGAGTTACGACGGACAATTCGGAACTCTGACTTCCAACGAAAACATAAAGATATATTATACCACCGATGGTAGCACCCCGAATGTCTCCTCGACCGAGTATAGTGAACCGTTCTTTATGGAAAATGGAGAGATCAAAGCGATCGCAATGCTGGATGATGCTACCGGTCCCATGTATCACGGGCGGTTCGGGCTGGTAAAAAAGAACTGGAAACTACTGAAGGCAAGCAGTGCAAAAGCCGGCAATCCGGCAACGAATGTCTTTGACGAAAATTCCACCAGCTATTGGATGAGTGAACAAAACGGCAACCCATACATAGCTATCGATTTAGGAAAAGAAGAAGAACTGAACGGATTTGCCTACACACCACAGAACAATAATGCTGAAGGTATGATTGAAGAGGGCGTGTTCTGTATAAGTCAGGATGGTAGTAATTGGCAAGAAGTAGAGCCATTTATCTTTGGAAATCTAATCAATGATCCAACGCAGAGAAGCCACTTCTTCAAACAAGCTGTCAAAGCAAGATATATCAGCATAAAAGCAACACGCATTGCAGGCAACAGTAAAGTTGCTTCTATGGCTGAGCTGGATTTATTTTAATGAAACAGGAGTTCAGCTGCTCAGGATAACCTGAGCAGCTAAGCTAAACTATCTTCGTGAGGATAGAATCCAAACACATTGATCGATACCATATTTGTTTTTAACCACGATAGTATTCTCTCCATCACTCAGCAATACATTATTCCACTGCAATACATTCACCTGATTGGGTGCTGCTTTTCCCATATTTTTGCCATTGAGCCACAATTCAGCTTCACCAGAATTGCTAAAGGCTTGAATATTCACAAGCTTTTGTGTTCGGTTCACTTCTCTGCGTCCGGCAATATAAACAAACTTATCTTTTGTGTTCCAGTTTGCCTTGTAAAAGTAGAATGCATCTTTCTTTATTTTCCGGTCGTATGTTACCAGACCTTTGTCATTGCGTCCCATAGTAGAGCCTTCTCTACGTCCGGCAGCCGAGAAATCGAACATACACCAAATGAAGTTACACCACAAGAAATCTCGCTTTTGAAGCTGCTTCCAGTTTTCTATGTGGTAATAGGTCTGCCAGTTTTCAGGATGCCATTGTCCCCAAGGTTCGGGGTGTTTCAAGGAGTCGGATTGCTGAAATACACAAGCACCGGCTCCGTATTCACTAATACCCATCTTTCTTTCAGGATGTGCCGCATGTTCACGATCTATCCAAGCTCCCATATCTTCCATAGTATTGCCATACCAGCCAAAATACTTATTAAAAGCGATCAGATCAGTGAATCCGTTAAAATCATCATCCTGATTGCTGGCTCCCATCGTGGGGCGACTTGGATCTAGCTGGTGCGCCAAAGCGCTGAGTTCGCTAGTCATTTTAGAAGGACGGTCCAGCCATCCCGAATTAATCTCATTGAATAGTCCCCAGAACAAGATGCACGGATGATTATAGTTTTGCAGAATCAGCTCCTTCAACTGTTGACGCAGGTTCTCATCAAATGTCCGATTATTGACATATACATTTACGAAAGGAATCTCGGGCCAAGCTATAAGTCCTTGTCTGTCCATTTGTTGATGCACATACTTGGCCTGCGGATAATGACAAAGGCGCACTGCATTGCATCCCATTTCCCGGATTAGTTCCAAGTCCTCATCATGGTCCCGATTATAAAAGGCAGAAGCACGCTCAGAGCGATCCTCATGTCGGTTGACCCCATTCAGCCGATAGGGTTTACCGTTCAGAAAGAATCCTTTCTCCGGATCGACAAAAAAATACCGGAAACCGATTTCCTCTTCCCTACGGTCTATCTCTTTGCCGTTTTTGCGTAGAATAACCACTCCTTTGTATAGATAAGGATCTTCAACACCATTCCACAGATGCGGTTTCTTTAAGGTCATAGACATCACTACTTTATTATCGGCAGTTATTTCATTCTCAACTGTCCTATAAACTTGTTTATTCTTATCCCATAACTGAAACTCAACTTCACAATCATTCAATCCCATCTTTCGGGATGAAAGCAAGGTCTCTATTTTCAGCAGTGCGCTTTCTTCGGACACCTCACTTTGAGTAAAGAATACACCGGAAGAAGCATAGTATGCCGGATTGATACAAACATCTTCGGTCAATAGCAAGTGTACGCCCCGGTTCAGTCCTCCATACGTATTAAAATCGCCACAGATAGGTGCAATGTCCATGGTTTGGGCATTGTTGACACGTATTTCCAGCGTGCTCTCTTTGCCGGGAATCAGAAAATCGGTCAGCTCGGCAACAAAAGCTGTATATCCGCCTTTATGTTGCATCACAAACCGATGGTCCACAAAGATATCCGCAACAGTTTGGGCGGCATCTATCTTCAGGAACACACGCTTCCCGGCATCTTCCGGCGAAAACAATAACTTACGGCTATATGTACACAAGCCTCTATAATAATCGGTATTGCCAAACATTCCATCGGCCGCATTCCAAGTATGAGGCAGATTCACGCTCAATATACCGGACGGGGAAGCTTGGAATCCTCTATGAAATGCCCAGTCATTATTCAGCGGAATAGATTCTACGCCTTGCGCTCCAATAGCAATAAGAAGAGAGATTAGAAATAAAATTGTGTGTTTCATCAGTTTCAATATTTAATTTGTTATGTTTTTCTTAATTTGCAAATATAGGAAAACAAATACTGAATATAAGGGTGGCATGTTGCAGAAAGGGATACCATTTGTTGTCAGTCTTCTTGAAATACATGCATAGATTCTTAGAACTAAGTCCTAAGGTGTGGTATGCTATACTCGTATTAGGGACACATAGTACATTTTTGTAGGGTTTTGAGCTAAATGCTAATTAGCGCAATGATTAATAAGAGTAACGTGTAAATGATGAATGAGAGTAACTGTATTCTCCTCCTTCTGGGAGGAGGAGTACCCCAACGGGGGGAGGTGGTAGGAGAAATAAATTCCTTTGAAAGAATGATTTAGTCTGTGCATTCACCTACCACCCCGCCCTTTGGGCACCCCTCCTCCCAAGAGGAGGGGAATTAAGTTACTCTTATTCATTACTCTCACTTAATCACTAGTTCTGCTTATCATTTGTTTCATTTCTTTCCCGTCTTGGGCTAAATGATATTCAATTCATCGCCTTCATCAGAGCAAATATATTCAACCTGTTCATTATCAGTTTAGATTCACTGTACAATCACTTTACTGAATGTACAGCATCACTTTATCAGGGATACAGTAACACTTTACCAGTAATACAGCAGCGCTTTATCAGTAATACAGTAGCACTTTATCAGGGATAAAGTGACACTGTACTTTAAATAAAAAGTCGTACAGTACAAAGCAACTGATTATCAATGTGCTATAATTAGTGTATTACAGTCACAAACAAGTAATCAATAGCTCTTGATTTGCTTCATGTCTTTCCCGCTATATACACTTATCCCGCACTCAAGTTATTTAAGAATAAGGAGTCGGAGTAGACCGGACACAGATAAAATGTTTCGAATAGGGTATCTGATTGTATTATAGAGGCATTATTATTGCCGAATCAATATTCCAGACTACTTTAATATCCTTATATTTGGTTCATCTTAAATCAATTAAAGAAAAACAGTTTGTATGTACAAAATCAAAAATTATCTGTTTATGTTGGCTGCACTCTTTACCATTATTATTGCAGCTTGTTCTAATTCCTCTTCGGAACCTATTGAACCAAAACTTTCGGTTCCCGCAGACCTATTAAGTAATGGTCTCAACTTCCAAATGCAGAAAGGAGAGCAAAGTTTTAATATTAAGGCCAACATAAAGCCCGAAGTAAGCAGCGAAAAGAGCTGGTGCAAAATACTTTCTGTAGAATCAACAGCTGATACCTACAAATGCACCGTGAGCGTCGAAGAAAACACAGAGACACGGATTCGTACTTCTCTTATAACTGTAAAAGCAGGCGGCATTACCAAAGCATTTGAGGTGAAGCAACAGGCAAAAACAACTCCCCCCAGCACAGATGAAAACGAAGCGCAAGCCTTCACCAAAAGTCTCGGATTGGGTTGGAATTTAGGCAATCAGCTGGACGCAAGCAACAACGAAGTAGCCAATGAAACGGCATGGGGCAATCCCGTGGCTACCCAAGCTACCTTCAACAAACTTGCCGAAGTAGGAGTTAACTCCGTAAGAATCCCAATTACCTGGCTAGGCAAAGTAGGGAAAGCTCCCGAATATACCATAGACAAACAATGGCTGGACCGTGTAGCCGAATGTGTAGGTTATGCCGAAAAAGCCGGATTAAAAGCAATCATCAACATCCACCACGATGGTTCTGAAAGTAAATACTGGCTGGACATTAAAAATGCTGCCAAAAACGAAACTGTCAATCAAAAAGTAAAAGCGCAGTTACAAGCCATGTGGAAACAAATTGCCGAACGATTCAAAGACAAAGGCGAATTCCTTATGTTCGAGAGCATGAACGAAATACATGACGGCGGCTGGGGCTGGGGCGAAAACCTCAAAGATGGCGGCAAACAATATGCGGTATTGAATGAATGGAATCAGCTATTTGTAGACGCAGTGCGCAATGTGGGTGGAGAAAACAGCAGACGTTATCTGGGAATCCCTGGATATTGCACCAATCCGGACTTAACAATCAGCACCCTGGTACTTCCACGCGACCCTGCCAATCGCCTGATGGTTTCAGTACACTACTACGACCCATTCAAATATGCCATTGCCGACGAATTTTCCGAATGGGGACATACCGGTGCAGCCGGCAAAAAAGACCCGAATGTAAATGAAGAACAAGTCAAGAAAACATTCGGCAACCTGAAAACCGCCTTTATAGATAAAGGTATCCCGGTATATATAGGCGAAATGGGAGCTGTGCACCGCGATAATGCACGTGCCGAAACCTTCCGTAAATACTACATGGAGTATGTATTCAAAGCCGCCCGAACTTATGGCCTCGCTCCCTTTTACTGGGACAATGGCAGCAAAGGCACCGGAAATGAATGCTTCGGCATAATAGACCACGGCACCGGAAACTTTATCAACAACGGACAAGAAATCATTGAAACAATGAAGAAGGCCGTTTCATCAGAAGATGCTTCTTATACATTGGAAACCGTATATAATAACGCACCCAAATAAAACACTTCAAACGGGGGAAGCATATCGTCACCGATACCACTTCCCCCTAACCTATCAAGAAAACTATCTCTCTATCCTTAAAAAAGTTCCATGCAAAACGACAATTCAGACTAATAAGGATATTGTCCCTCTTTTGCCCCTTTCGTTATTCCTTCAAAAGTATATTTATCATTTACCTCCCCGGTAGTACGGTTCACCATTACAAAAGTGCCGGCATGACAAAAGTAGTGTAAAAACAACTGATAATCCTTGCTAAATGTTATGCAGAAGGGTATATTATGTTTCCAAATGAGGATAAAAGGTTTTCATTAAGAGACATCGGTGATATCTCGTTTGTTTCGTATGAGAGAATATCTTATTTTTGTGAGTATAACATTCTCCCCCCCCACGTATTTAATAAACTATTTAAAACACAATATATATATGAGAAAGATGATGTTAACATTAGGACTGGCAGCCAGCCTATCCTGTTTTGCACAAAACCAGAAAGATTACGAAAATCCTGTGATTCCCGGCTTTCATCCCGACCCGAGCGTGTGCCGCGTAGGCGATGACTTCTATTTAGTAAACAGTAGTTTTCAGTATTTCCCTGGGGTTCCGTTGTTCCACAGCAAAGACCTTGTGCATTGGGAGCAAATAGGTCATTGCCTGACACGTCCCTCACAATTACCACTACATGATGCCAGCTCATGGGGAGGTATCTATGCACCTACCATCCGTTACAACGATGGCCTTTTTTATATGATCACTACCAATGTATCGGACAAAGGCAATTTCATTGTCCACACCACCTGCTGGGACGCGAAACCTACCTTGTCAATCATTCACTTACTTCAAAAAGAACCCTTCTGTAACTCGTAAGGCTGGGATTTCCCGAATCTGTTACTTCGCAAATAACATGAATGCTATTTCCTATTGCATCTTGCGGGATTTTGATTTTGGCTTTTTCCATGTTTGCATCCACGATTGTAACTGTGCCCGGATAGCTTCCTGCTTCTGGTAAAACCCACCACTTGAAAGTTATTGAGTCTGCGTCCGGATCAAACGACTGGGATCCATCCAATATAACTTCGCTACCTTGTTTGGGGTGCAGTTTTAGGATTGCGATGCCTTTTTCCCCGTTGACTATTACAACTGGGTTACGGTTTCCCCTGCCTTCGGATGCCCAATCCATACGGGCGGCGAAGTTGTTGAACGTGGCCGGATAAAAGTATTTCTCGTATTTCCGGGAGATTTCTTTTGTCGGTGCACTGTGATTTGTGTAGCAATAGGTTTCGTTGTCCATTCCCTGGTTCCATTCGAAATAGCCGCCCCAACCGGTATGATTGGGCACGGCTGGATTGTTCAGTCCATTGGGCATCAGGTGCAAGAAGGATGGAGTATCGCCTTCCACTCCCCATTTGTTTTTCGGATATATGGTACCCAGGTTTCCATGATTTTGGATGTGGGTTGCATACTCTTTCCAACTCTTGGCCCCGAAGTCATTTTGGGAAAGCCAAGCGCTTTCGTCCCAGATGAATAAAAGATCTTTCCCGAATTCGCGGCGCATCCAATGGTGCGAGCTGAAAGGGTAATTGATGTGGCGGTCTTCCCAGGGGACATCCTGATCTGTGATGGTGTAGACACGCAATTTATTCAGAAAGCCTTTCAACTGTTCTTCAGTGCGTTCTTGTTTCACCTGCCATATAGCTTGAGCCAAGGTGTTCCCGCCGCCCCAGATGGTGATCCACAAGGGACGATCATCGACCTCATCGGTTAGTTTGATAATGAGGTCACTCCCGGCGGAACGGTTTTCATGGCTCAGGTTTTTATATCCCATTTGGAGGCTCCCGAGCATCAAACGACTTCTTAGATATTCCGCACTCGGCCAGTATCCTATTTTTTGCTGTCTGCACTCCATGTCTAATGGGAGGAAACCTGTCTGTTCAGAACGTTTCATCAGGTTCGGAAGATCTTTTTCATATGCATTGATTGTAGTCTTCAGGCTGTCTATCCAGGATGTGGGATAAGGACGTCCGCTACTGTTCCATCCGCTGGATGCGATGAGGGCTTCTATTTCATACAGATCGGCATGGACGAGTAAACGAATCATGGACTCCATATCGTCTGGCTCGATGTCTCCAGGGGCAATGTCTGTGAGTACAACGAGCCGAGGTTTGAGGGATGTTTGTTGCAGTGGTTCTTTGCTATATCCAAAAAAATCGACATCAACATACCCACCCGAATGCTTTGTAGCATAGTTATAAATGGCAAAACGGATGCCCATAAAATGATCGGTGTAATAAATCATCTGAAATTCAGGGCCTAATTGTATCCACTCTTTACCATCCAAGCTGTAGTAGAACCGGGCTTTATCTACATTGATATTGAAATCACAATCCATCCGCAGTTGGACGTTGTTCTTTTTCAGTTCTATTCTTTTCATCTCCTGCCCACGATCGGTCATAACAATGTATTTTTTCTTCTTTTCCTTTACAACGGAGATTAGTCCGGGCTCGCCATTGTAAGCTCCCAGGCCTGTAATATCACCGTCTTTCATGCTGGATATGTCGATGGAAATGATACCGCTACATAGTGGGCCTTCGGTGCGTTGCGACAAGGTGTTTCGTGCCTCGAAGATGTTTTGTACCACCTTGCCTGTACGGAGCCGCAGGTAACCAGGGCGCTCAGTCAATGACCAGAGGTTGTTGTCGGGGTTGTGATTCCATTGCCAGTTTAGGGCGAGTTTAGTAGAGGTGAAATCATCACTGATAACCAATGGCTTTTCGGAGTATCCCTGAATAGGTTTTTCCATAACTTTACTCACTTTTCCATTTTCATCACCTAGCATTGGCCATCCATCCTCCCAACGACATTCCGTCAAGACAGGTGTGCGCCCTACTGCTCCGAAATCCTGAAATAAAAAGCCATACCACTCACCATCTTTTGTATCAATAACACATCCCTGTGCTACACCTTTCCCCGGATTATCGATCACATCATACAATATTGTTTTACTCTCGTATGGTCCTTCTATCCGATCGGAGCGAAAGCAAAGTTGCGTACGAATATCATTTTGAGGCCACCAGATAAGCATCATATAGTACTTTCCGTCATGCTTAAATATATGAGTACCTTCAAACAAGCCTTTATACCCTTGCTGCTCACCGTGAATAGCAGTTATTTCTAAACCATCTTCTTTTACTCCGGAAAGATCGCTCTTAAGCTCTGTTATTCTTATATTCCCAGCACTATGAGCGAGATATACTCTACCATCATCATCGAATAGTAAAGAGGCGTCATGGAATTGGTTCATCACGGATAATCTTTCCCACTTACCAGCCGGATCAGTCGCTGTATATATATATGATTTCCCAGGCTTATTTGTTGCAAAAAACACATAATATTTCCCATTGTGGTAACGAATGGAAGAGGCCCATTGACCAGCTGAGTATACATGCCCCCCTTCAAGATCATAAAATGGGCTATCCTTAATTTCATCATAAAGGTAGCTTATGATTTCCCAATTAACTAAGTCCTTTGACCTCATAATAGGCGCACCCGGCATCAGATGCATGGTAGTACTAATCATATAAAAAGTGTCATCTACACGAATTACATCTACATCTGGAACATCGGAATAAATGACTGGATTTGAAAATGTCTTTTTCTCATTAGACATTTGTGCAAATACTTGTGTGCTAATGAGCAAAAGTATGATAACAGCCCATTTGGTTGGTTGTAATACATTCATTTTATTATTACTTTATTTGTTTATTATTTATTGTCTTGCGAAAATGTCCAATAGTCAAAATTCAAAAGTTCCTCATCTGTATTTCCTCTGAAAATGAGAAATAAATCATGTACTCCTATAACTCGACCTACTTTTGTACTTTCTGTTTTCCATTTATTCCACCCACCTGTAGCCGACAGATTTAATGTCCCTAATATTGGTCCATCCATACTATCAAGCCGTAATTCTATACTAGCTCTTTTTGTTTTCCCTGCAACGCTAGCGGTAAATAGTGTTGGAGATTCTGCACCAAAATCAATATTCCTAACTTTTATATAGTCACCGTTATGAATAGAAGTTACATATACACCTGTTGTCTCATTTTCATTTGCTTTCACACCTTCAGACCATGCAATGGTTTCAGCCTCTACCCTACAATATGGATTCAGGTTACCAACTGCCCTTACTCCTTCTTTTGTCATATTGATTTCCGGAATACTTCCATCGGGATTGAAATTAAATTGTTCAACACATGTTGAACGCATAAATCCTCCACCTCCGGGCAAATCTCCGTTATGATAAAAGAAGTAATGATTTCCCTTAAAATCTATTATCCCTGGGTGTATAGTGAAACTATTTCCTTGTACCGGCATAATAACTCCACGATAAGTCCAGGGTCCTATAGGGGTGTAACTGGTGGAATAAGAGATATTTTCAGGAACTCCTCCCGCTGCATAGATCAGGTAGTATAACATATTTCGTTTATACAGCCATGATCCTTCCTCGTAAGAGGTAAATCTACTCGGATGATTTGCTCCAAATCCTTCTTTTGTTAGTTCAACCTTATGCAACTCTCCTTTATACGAAATCATATCCTCATTTAATTCTACATACCAAAGTTCGGGATTCCCCCAGTATAAATAAGCTTTTCCGTCATCATCGATGAATACAGACGGGTCTATCTCCCCAAAAGTTTTGCCAATGAGCGGTTTCCCCAAAGCATCTTCAAAAGGCCCTGTGGGAGTATCAGAAACTGCCACACCAACAGCTGCGGCATGTGTGTTTTTATCACTAACCGTTACATACCAATAAAATTTCCCATTGCGATGTATGCAATGCGCTGCCCAAGCATCGCCTGTAGCCCAGTTGAATGTTTTGTATGAAAGAGGTGAACCATGGTCTGTCCAATTCACAATATCTAATGAAGAGTAAACCCTCCAGTTATTCATTACAAATCTTCCGGTAGCACCATCTTCATCTTGCCCCGTATAAACATATACTCTATCGTTGTACACCATCGGAGCCGGGTCTGGCGTAAAATTGGTTTGCACGATTGGATTTTGAGCATTTCCAATGTTGACCCCTATGACAACAAGGATTAGAGCAATACTTAATTTTCTTTTATTCATCATCTCGGATTATAATTAAATTTGTGAAATTGGCATAAGCCTTTGTTCTTTTCTGGGAAACCGCAAATAGCCCCAAATAAACGCCTGTAAATCCTCCTTGAGTTTCTTATTTTCTCTTCCATAATTACTAACTTTTACACTCCTACTAGCGTTGGTTTACACTTGTAGGAGCGTAGGCTTACACTTGTAGGAGTGTGACCTTTCACTAGTACAAGTGTAATTCCACAGAAAATATTCCTTTCTTACTTATTTTGAGAATTTCCACTCATCCAACAATAGTTCTCCCTTTCCGAATACGAAATTGAGATTTTGAACACCATTCAGAGTAGATAGTAAATATGTTGAAACCACTTCCCAATCATTTGATTCAAAGCGAACTGTTGCCACGACTTCTCCATCCATTCCATTTTTCCGAATGGTTATTTCACCTTTACCTTTCACTCTAAACTCCACCGTCTTTGAAGAGTTAGCACAGTCCACCCCTCGCACTTCAAAGCATTGTCCATTACCATCAGCCCGAAGAATCATCTTTCCCAGTTCGGCTCCTTCGATATACTTTATGCCATACGTAGCCGCAGTGGTAGCGGCACTTTGCCACTCGAATGGGTTCACTTTCTTAATTTGAACAGGACCTTTGCGTGTCATTGTTCCAAGCGATATGGTTGCGTTGGCCTCATCTAAATCAATTTTGTCAACGCATATACTGCGAAAGCCAGGTTTTATGCCTCGTGCTTCTTCTAATATCCTATTGTGATAAAACATATAATAACTATCCTTGAACTTAAGAAAATGGGTGTGATTGTTGGCCCAAGACATTCCATCATATTCGCCTGAATTTTTGAGTATATTACCGCGATATTCCCAACTGTCCTTGATTAAAGGAGTTTTGCTGGTCATATAACCTATGCAACAAGTTGTAGGTTTTTCTATGGTAGAATACGGCCACTCATTGCGTTCGATCCAGTTAGTGCTATAAGAATAGATGTAAGTGTCGTTGATGTAGTTTAGTTCACTGGCTTCGAAAAAATAAGGAGCGGGAATTTCGACAATATCACCTACAACGCTCTTCATATCATCTCCTAAACGTACAACACGGGCACTGCCCGGCATATAGTCTGTGCCATGAGGCGCGGTACCTCCGCCGAACGAAAGCCACCCTTGCCCATGTTCATCAATAACAACTCCGGGGTCAAAGGGGGCAGGACAATCCTCCAATCCCGACATACCGAAATATACGATATCACGTCCCAAAGGATCTGTCCAGGGTCCAACTGGTGACGTGGAAGTAAGCATAGCTACACCGCCACCCCCATGAGCATAATAAAGATAAAAATGAGTTTTACCGTCGGCTTCCAAACGCGATACGATAGAAGGTGCCCAAGACACGCCTTTCTTGCCTGTCCAGGGCGCAGCCTTTTCCACATCAATTGCGCCATGATAAGTCCAGTTAACCATATCATCGGAAGAGATCATAACAAGTGAGTGTATATATTCATAAGAGTTATCTTTCACTTCAATTCCCACAGAATCACATTGTTGTTGATCGTTCGAACCATACACATACACACGACCATCGTGTACAATGGCTGTAGGGTCTGCACAATAAACAAAATCCAATAATGGATTTGCATTGGCAGTATTCAATTTTGGTGTGTCTTGGTATCTACCAACCGATCCATCATTTACTCGCTCGACAGCCTTACTTGGAATCCCAACACAAAGAAGAGATAAAAAAACAATAATCACAATTTTATTCATGTTACATAATTTATGAAGTTCAGTATAGTTATTTTAAATCCACAGGCTATTCAGTGTTTGTCCATAAAACACCTTTTCCCTGCAGATTTAAGATAATTAAAACACAAATAATAATTATTCTACCTTTTCGGGAGCTCTTTCATAGATGCTCTGTAAAGTATATTGAGAATCATTATCAAAAACAGCACGTCGCATACCTTCAACAGCCAATTTGTTTTCCCGAACAAATTCGCCTGTTGCACGGTCAAAAATAGCACCTTGTCCTAAGCCAGTTCCTTTCCCGCTATTATCCCAGAAGAAAGTAGACAGGCCGTTATCATGGGCCGACTTACAGAAATATTCCAAGTAATACCGCCGAAATGCCTCTTCTCTTTCAGTTGCACGATTGGTACAAGTATACTCACCAATATAGACAGGAATATTATTATCTATAAATTTCTCTTTCAATCCTCGGAAGATGTCATTCAGATCTTCCTCATTTCTTCCATTTGGAGATCTTTTATCTTCGGAGGCAGTATGCCCCCATTCGGTATAATAAGATAGATTACCATCTCCATCTATATATTCCGAAGTAAAATCTCCCGGTTCATAGCAGTGAACAGACACAAGCAAACGTCCTACGGTAGGATCTTTGGGAAGTACCATGTGATCGATCAATTCCCAACCGCCACACATTCCCGGTATACCCAAGTAACGAGTCCTATTTTTACCACCTGTTGCACGCACAGCGTCGACAAAAGCTTGATTCCATTCATTGACAAGGCGGTATTGATGCCCGTTGTCGGTGAGGTTAGCCCCCCAACCCCAGTCGCCGTCATGAATTTCGTTCATTGACTCGAAAATTAAGAAATCGCCAGTGTCAACAAAGCGCTCAGCAATCTGCGTCCAAACTTTAGTAAACTGATCTACAACTTCAGCATTCTTAGTAACACTATTTGCAGCACCTTTAAAATCGAGCCAATAGCCATAACCTCCCGAGCCATCATGATGAATGTTGATTATGATATTTAAACCTGCATTCTCGGCATAACCTACAATTTCGGCTACGCGCTCCAACCTATCATCTATTTTATAATCTGGAGCGTCACCAATATGGCCAAATGAAGTTACCGGAAGGCGAACTGATGTAAATCCCGCTGCTTTCACCTTATCAAAAAGTAATTGAGTGAGATAAACGCCTCCATCACAGATTTCATCGGCCACACCATTCTTATAAGCATCCATTTGATTTCCAGGGTTCCATCCCATTCCCAACCATTCGGCTACCTCGTAAGCAGAGCGACCTTGAATAGCAGATTGTTCAATGATACATTCTTTCGACTCACCTCTTGATTTAACCGTTATAGTTGCTGTTCGATCATTCCCGGAGCTATTGTTCTTCACATTGACAACAAGTTGATAAATCGTTGCCGTTAAGGCGGAAATTTTCAAATCTACCCAATCCTGATCACAGGATACTTCTGGGAAATAGGAACTTTTAACCCGAAAAGAATTTTCATTGGCTTGTTGCATGAAATGCAACGATTCTTTTTCAAGAACAAAATTAGTTTCATAAGAATCACCTTTATCCTTATCTGAGCATGCACTCAGTGTAACTAATAGGGTGTAAACAAGCGCCACGATAAACTTAATATGTTTCATGTTTTGATTTTAAAGTTTTACTGCTTTACATACACACGGAAATTGTCGAAATATGCACCTATTGGCTGAGCATTGATTTCGTTACACATGTGCATATAAACAAAGTTCAACATAGACTTCACTTCACCGTAAGTTGTTGCCGATGTAAAGTTACTCAATGGAATTGAACAAGACATCCATTTATCAACCTCACAATTTCCGGTTAATCGATCCTTATATCCAGAGAATGGATATAGATGATCAGCAAGAAGATTAAACCAACAATTCATGCCATCAATATATGGATATTTCATATAGCATTCGTAGCGAAACTCCATATTCTCAATTAAGGTTCCATCAGGCACATCAGGAACATGACCTTCTCCTAAATACATCGGTCCCCACCAGCCTACACCAATTCCAGTAGTTCCTTCAATTCCATAGTATACTCCTGAATGATTCGCAGGTCCATGTAGAGCCGACTCATTTGACACTTGATTCGTACCCCAATGGAACTTTCCATAATTATCAAAATCAACTATTACTTTTGATATCTGATAAAACGGAATGGTATCACGTCCCTCTTCTGTTACAAGAATCAATCGTTCTCCTTTAATAGGCAATTTGGGTAATGTGAATGTTAACTGATCGTTTGTTTCATTTACCTTCATGTCTTTAGCCGGAACGACTATTTCATTGCTTCCAATTATGATAGAAACCAAGTCATTAAAATAATTTCCAAACAACGTGCAAGGTTCACCCAATATAGGCATATCGGAAGTAATTTCCAAAATTTCGGGGTTATGCCCCTTTGTTGAGCGGAAAGCAAGCACAGCAGTACCGGAATAACACTCAATAACCAGATAACCACGTTCTAAAATAATTTCTGGCATCTTTGCCGTAATCATCTTATGGGTGTCATCTACCTGATAATTGGTTATTTCATAACTTTCAACCGGAATAGATGGAACAATCAAATTTCCATTTTCATCCCTCTCCAGAGGGTTGACATTAGAAAGTGAGATATGTTGGATTTCGTAAAGATTTTCACCTTTAATCTTGATTTCCTGTCCAGGCAAAATAGGGTTATTGCCGTCCCATTCCGCTGTATAAGATATGACGGATGGACTGGGACAATTTACATGAAACGCAAAGGTTGCAATACCACGTTCTGTTACAAGTCTGATTTCGGCAGACAACGAAGGGTCTTCTCCAACGAGCACTAATTTTTCCGGAATCGAAAGAATAACATGCGTAGAAGTTACATAAGTAGAATTAAAAGAGATTTTTTGATCATTGATATAGATTTCCTTTGCGCCATCCAAGTTTTTTCCAACCAATACGATTAATTGCCATCTCTCGCCATCAGTAAACAAACTATCAGCCTTAGCGGCATCCACAGAACGAACACCGGTAATAACAGGTATTCTGTCATCATCATCCGAATTACATGCAACCACAAACAGTGTGCACAAGAAACAGATTATCATTAATTTAAAATTCATATTCCTTTTCATAATCTTCATTTTAGTGTTTTATTCCTTAAATTCATAAGCTACCGGTTCCTCCTTCAAAAGAGGGTTCTGAATAACATCATTCTCGGGATAAGGCAAGAATATTTTGTCGGCAGTTACTTGGACTTCAGTCGTAGGGTAAAGATATCCTTCAAAGTGCAAAACACTATTTTCATCTTTTGTTGTTTTATCCACGCGCGTACCACGTTGTTGATTACTAAGAAGATTCAGCATTTTTGCAGGCTTCCATTTATACCAATTCACCATATCATACCAGTTGCAGTATTCCATACAGAATTCTATGCGCCTTTCTTTCATTATATCATCGAATGTGATGGAGCTTTTATTCGCTATTTGGGCTCTTTCTCTCACTTTGTTGAAGTATTCCAAACCAGGACCAGATTCCAATACATCATTATTTCCTAAACAAGCCTCTGCATATGTTAAATAAACATCCGCTAAACGAATAATGTAGGTATTCAATGGAGAACTCATTGGTGCCACGTATCCATCATTATCATCATCCGGTCCGCCTACTGCTCCCTTTTTAATGTTTGTAGAAGTATTTGTATATGTATAACCGCCATCTGCTATGCATAAATATGGATAATATGTATTTTGCGTCATGAAGGTGGCATTGCGGCGGATGGTATCCGTTTGCTCATACAGCTCAAGCATTTCAATCGAAGGGAAAGGAGACCCCCACGCTCCTACACCACCCGAAATATCAGAGATTGTAAGAGCAGAGTACAGCGCGTTCTGAGTACCCCATTCGCCAAGAGGTACCCATTGCATAGCAAATAATGACTCCTCATTATTATTGAACTTATATTTGAACAGATCTTCGTAATTAGTTAATAAATTCAATCCACTTTTTGTGCAGATTTCATAACAGAGTTCTTTGCATTTCTCCAAATCTTCCTGATTACGTAAGCCACCATTCCATCCAGAACGAGCTAAATAAGCCTTAGCCAACTGAGCTTTGGCTGCCCAGCATGTAGCTCGTCCTTTTGTCCACGATTCGGGCAGGTTCGTAGCCGCATAACTCAGGTCATTTATGATAAATTGAAAAACATCTTCTTCCTTGTTACGATGCCGTACAGGGTTGGTTACTATTTCTTTATTATCCTCAAACAATATAACCGGTCCCCACAAGCGAAGCGCATAAAAATAAGCAGTAGCTCTCATTAAGCGAGATTCGGCAATGGCTCGTTTGATTCCTACCTCCGTACAGTCAGCAGATGCTTTTTCATTGCATGCACTGATAATAGAATTTGCCATTGTGATGACTGAGTAAAAAGACTTCCACGCATTAGCCAGCTTATTATCCAGACCCGTTACTTGGAATGTGTTGTATTGAGGATCGCCCCATGGTGCAAAACAATCATTACATAGCTGACTTATTCCCAGCGTAGGTTCTCCATTGTATTCGAACCAAGGTTTGTTGTACAACACGGCGGTTGCTGCTAGCAATGCATCATCCGAGACATAGAACGTTTCTTCTACATAGTTTCCTTGAGGTAATTTTTCTAAGAAGCTATCACCACAAGAGGATAAGCCTACAAGTAAGCATATAATTATACATGTATATTTCATAATAGCAAATTTAAAGCGTTATATTAATTCCAATTGTATAGATGTGTTGAGAAGGGTACCTAGCATAGTCAATACCTCTTGTTAACACGTTATAATTATAAGCACCAATTTCAGGATCAAAACCTTTGTATTTAGTGAAAGTGAAAGGATTCTGAATATTGGCATACATTCTTAAGTAATCAATTCCACAACGTTTTACAATAGATTTAGGGAACGTATAGCCTAATGAAATGTTTTTCACTCTTAAATAAGACCCATCTTCCACGAATTTACTGCTCATTCGATTATTGTTATTAGAATCATCTGTTGCAATCCTACAATTTGTAGCATCACGATTAACAACATGCATATTATTGATTGTTCGTCCTCCGTCCGGGTTGATTAGTTCTACATTTGCCAAATTATTCACTTCGGATAGCAGATTCGAATTGCGCATAGGATTTGTGTAGAGTTGCCGCAAATAATTATAAATCTTATTTCCATATACCCCATTCAGAAAGATATTCAAATCGAAATTTTTATAGGAAAAAGATGTATTAAATCCATATGAGAATTTTGGTTCCGAATTACCCAGAAACTTTCTGTCGCCTTCGTTAATAACACCATCCTCGTTTACATCTTCGAAAATATAATCGCCTACCCAAATTTCATTTTCTTTGATTGTTTTATTTTCCGGAATAGCTACCGGGATTTTTTGAAAGTTATCATCTAAGAGAAAATCTCTATTTCTGTCTTTCTGATAAAAATCGCTTTCATCCCTGAATATACCAATAACATTATAACCATAAAATTGAGCTACAGGCTCTCCAACTACAGTATAGGTATAAGTCTCATTTCCAATTGTTCCTAGCATACTGGAATTTTTGGTATAAAGTTTCGTTATTTCATTACGGTTAAGAGAAAAAGTCGCTCCCGTTTTCCATGTAAAGTCACGAGTGTCTATGTTTACTGTATTTATCGTCAGCTCTATACCTTTATTTAAGATAGCCCCTGCATTAACCCAGGGAGATGAAATATTGCCTGTCACATAACTAGGAAGCGAAGCCTGCATTAACAGATTATCAGTTTCTTTGCGATACAAATCGACAATGAGTTCTAAACGATTATTGAACATAGCCAGGTCTAAACCTAAATTGAGAGAAACAGTCTCTTCCCATTGCAAATTCTCATTGGCGTAATTTCCAGCATAAAATCCCGCCCCCCAAATGGTTGCGCTTGAGCTCATGGATGTTCCGTAAGCATAAGATCCTGCATTCTGATTACCAACAATTCCCCACCCTAAGCGTAGTTTGAGATTGTTAATAGCAGTTACCTTCTGCATGAATTTTTCTTTATTTATTCTCCACGCAAGTGCAGAGGAAGGAAACCATCCCCAGCGATTAGCGGGGCCAAAATTAGATGAGCCATCTGCTCGTAATGTTAATGTAAAAAGATACCGGTCGCCATAATTGTAATTTAAACGACCAAAATAGGATTCCATCGCACTTGACCCTTTCGAACTATTGTTCTTGGCAGTCAAAGAACTTCCGGCTACAAGTTCATGAACAGAATTCAGGAAATAATCCTGTCGGCTACCTGATAGAGACTCGTATTCATTTTCATTTGCTTCGTGCCCGATCATTGCGTTAAGATAATGCTTTTTATACCATTTATCATAATTTAAAAAAGTCTTGAAGAAGTAACTTTTCCCATTATTAGCGATTCTTGAGCTCTCTGAGTCTTGAACAAAGAAACCATAATCATACGTTGGACGATAATAGTAACTATTGTGATAGTTGAATCCGCCACCATATTCGGCGCGTAACTTTAGGTCTTTAAGTATTTTAAATTCGGCATAGAGATTCCCATAAAAGTTGGTTCCTTTATTGTAATTCTCGCGAAGCAATGCGTCGGCTACAGGATTTGGATAAAAGGTTCCAAAATTATTATCTTCTGTTTGATACCCATAAGTGCCATCCGGATTGCGAACCGGAACGCTGGGGTGTTGATCTATAGAGGTAAATATAATATTACCATTGTCTATTGTATTCACCTGCGTTGTTCTACTTAAAGAAGCGTTCACACCCACATCAAGCCATTTAGTAATGTTAGTGTCAATATTTGCACGCCCAGATAAGCGTTCAAACCCGGAGCCGATCGCTATACCATCCTGATCTAAATAGCCTAAACTAACAGCGTACTTCCCATTATCATTACCGCCAGAAATACTTACCTGATGGCTATGCATGGGGGCTGTACGGAATATCTCATCTTGCCAATTCGTTCCTTCGCCTAGAATAGACGGATCGCTAAATTCCGGTGTTTCGCCAAACCCCATCGCAACGGCACGTTTGTTTCTGTAAATGGCAAAATCGCGCAGATTCATTACATCCAATCTTTCAGGAATACTTTGAAGTGCATAAAATCCTTCATAGCTCAGTTTCGTTTTACCCACTTCTCCGCGTTTTGTAGTAATTAAAACCACACCATTACTGGCACGTGAGCCATAAATGGCCGTAGCAGATGCGTCTTTAAGAATCTCCATAGAAACGATATCCGAGGGATTTATGGATGAAAGCGCATTGGAATTGTCGCTTGCCTGCCCAGAGATAGGTACGCCATCAATCACGTAAAGAGGTTCATTGCCGTTTAGTGAGTTTGTACCACGGATACTAACCGAAATACCTCCACCTGGTGCGCCAGAGTTCTGCGTAACTTGCACACCGGCGGCACGTCCTTGCAGAGCTTGGTCTAAAGAAGTAGAAATAGTTTTTTTCATATCAGTTGCAGAAACCGAAACGACCGAACCTGTAAGGTCACTTCGTTTCATCGTTCCGTATCCTACCACCACCACTTCGTCCAGAAGTTCGACGTCTTCTTTCAAAAACACTTCAATGATTTTCTGAGTACTCACTTTTATTTCCTGTGTTTTGTATCCAATATACGAAAACACAAGTGTTTGTCCGTTTTGCATCTCAAGAGAGAAGTTTCCATCTAAATCGGTAATGGCACCTTTTGAAGTTTCCTTCACCTTAACACTAACACCAATAAGTCCTTCTCCATTTCCTTCGGACTTAACCATTCCTGATACTGGCCTGTTTTGCCCATACATAGGAATCACAATTAGGATTTGCAATAAAATGGCAAGTAAAAAACGGTTCTCTCCGTACCGCCACTTTTTGCCAGTACTTTTCTGTTGCTCCATAATACTTTTAATTTAAAGTTAAACATTCAAAACTAAATCATTAAGATCGGAACAAAGATATTGGTTAGCAAACACATTTAGAGGGTGTTTTGTGCTACATAACACCCCTTGATGTTGCTTCATGTATTATTTTAAGCTTCGTAGATAATCAGAAGGAGAAATTCCGAATTCATTTCGAAAATTCTGAGTGAATCTTTTGGGTGAATTAAAGCCTACTGCATAAGCTATTTCCGCAATTTGCATCTGACTCTTTTCCAGGAGTTGCCGTCCTCGTTTCAGGCGAACAATTCGGATAAATTCGGCTGGTCCCTTTCCTGTGATACACATTAACTTCTTATAGAGATGGCTACGGCTGAGTCCTAATGTTTCACTAAGTATTTCTACAGAAAAATCGGAATCAGTAAGGTGCTCTTCCACTATCCGAATGGCTTTCTTTAACAATTGCTCATCCAATGAGGTAATTGTAATCTCACTAGGCGAAATGTCTACTTTTTGACTGAAATCATGATGGCACTTTTCCGTCCATTCGATAAATTTGCTAATACGCAATTTCAGTACATTGAAATTGAATGGTTTGGTTATATAATCATCGGCTCCTGATTTCAGGCTTTCTATTTTGGATTCTTCCGCAGTGCGGGCCGTCAGCAGAATGATTGGGATATGCGACCATTGAATATTTGTCTTTATTTGCCTGCAAAGTTCAGTGCCATCCATAATAGGCATCATTACATCACTCACTACAATGGTTACATCGTTATTATTCAACACGTTTAATGCTTCTTGTCCATTCTCTGCTGTCAGTACAGTATAATCGTCCGAAAGAGAATCGGCCATGAATTCACAAAAATCTTTATTATCGTCGACAAATAATAACACCGGATGAGAAGTGGGTGTTACAGATTGATCTTTGTAAAGAGGTTGACTTAATTCATCAGATTCGACTAAAGGAATCGTAAAGGTAAATACTGATCCCTGTGGTGTATTATCGCTGACAAAGATTTCTCCACCATGTAAATGAACATATTCATTTACAATATGCAAACCAATACCGCTTCCGGTTTTTTCTTGCTGGTTGGCCGTTTGGTAAAAGCGGTCAAAAATGTTTTTTTTATCAACATTATCAATTCCTTTGCCTGTATCGGCTATACTTATGTTTAACTGGTCATCGCAGATATAAACATGAATACCAACCGTTCCTTTGTCAGGCGTGTATTTGAATGCATTAGAAAGTAGGTTGTTTACAATTTTTCGAATTTTATCAGGGTCAAATGGCATAGAGATGCTCTCTATTTCGCTGTTAAAAGATAAACCAATATGGCGATCGATAGCATAGTCTTGGAAGGAATCGCAAACTTCGTTCATATATCGAATAATATCCCCAGTTTTGCAATGCAAAGTCTCTGCTCCAACATCGAGTTTACGAAAATCAAGTAAAGTATCGATCTGTTCCATTAATTGTTGAGCATTCTTGTATATTGTTTGTAACTTTCTGCGTAAGTTTTCGTTAACTACTTCACTAATAATAATTTGCAATGGGGTAATAATCAGCGTTAGTGGAGTACGAAGATCATGGCTGATGTTGGTAAAGAATTTAAGCTTCATTTCATTCAACTGTATCTTCTGCTCGTGTTCCAATTGCATAAGTTGCTGCTGCATTTTTTTGTAACGATGCGTACGAGTACGATAAATAGCAAGGACAAGCAAAAGAAAGAGTAACAACGTATAAAGCAGGAATGCCCAGTTGGACAGATAGAAGGGTGGGGTAACCAGTAAAGTAAGTTGGGCTAGTTCATCGTTCCAAACCCCATCGCTATTACAGGCTTTAAGGAGTAAACGGTAACTGCCGGGATGCAGGGTAGTGAATACAATTCGATTCTCAGAAGTATAATACCATTGTTTGTTTAGACCTTCTAGCTGATAGGCATATTTTACTTTATTGGCATTCAGTAAATCGCCGGTGGTAAATTCTATACCGATCAATTTGTCGCTATATCTAAATTCCAGATCATTTGTTTGTTCCATCGGGTGCGCTAGTAGTTTTCGACCATTAAAAGGCTGATTTACTTGTATGGGTTGGTTTCCTACGGTTAAACCCGTAAAAATGACCTTAGCCAGAGGTTGGTTCTTTTCCAACATTTTATTTGGATTTACCAACGTGTAGCAATCGGTACTACCTAGCAGAATATCACCATTATGAAGTTTGCATATTGAGTATTTATTGAAAAAGTTATTTTTTAGACCGTCACTGGTTGAGAAATTCCGGATAGTAAAAGATAGTTTTCCTTCAACTCGCTCAACAGATAAAACAGAGAGACCATCACTGGTAGTCAAATATATATTCTGGTGATTATCCTCAGTAATGGCTTGTATAATGTTATCGCACAGCCCATCTTCTTTATCCATATAATAAAGAGAATCGGTTTTTAAGTCCCAAGCTGTAAGACCCTGCGAATGAGCAAGCCACAAAATATCCTTCTTATCTTTATAGATGGTAGCGATAAACATTTGATCGAAAGACTGGACTCCTTTATTATTGCCCGAACAAAACTTTTGTTTACCCGTAATAATATCTATTACATAAAGTCCGTTTGAGGTACCTACATATAATTTATCTCCCTGATCATAATGTATTGTCATGGGGTATATATTCCGACCATCGGGTGTTTGTACAGCCACGAAGGTTTCCTTGTCGGGATCAAAACATTGTAAGGCTTCCATCGAGGAGCCTATCCAGATATTGCCAAAGCGGTCCGAGCAAAGATTCCATGCACTATATCCAACCAATGAGCTATTCTCCGGAGTGAATTGGCGTATTGCGTCATTATGGTAACAAAAAAGCCCATTCTGATAAGTTCCAATCCATATCCGTCCTTTTTGATCTTCGATGAGGGATACAATGGGATTATTAAGGATAGGAAGCTTACGAAGCTTCTCGCTGTTTTTTTCTTTTATAAATAATCCGTTTCCATCTGTTCCCAACCAAATATTCCCATTCCTATCTTCCATAATAACACTGATATCCTGACAGTCCTGATATTGAACATTCACGAACTTATGGAAACTTTCATGATAGTAGGATAAGCCTTGTTTGTTATGACCAAGCCAGATCATTCCATTATCATCACAATATATGTGTTCTACATTATTTGATGCTATAGAGTTTGTCAGCCACGGATCGTTTATGAAATTAGTTAGATTTTTCTTTGCAATATCATAAACAAATACTCCTTTATGATCGGTACCGATCCATACATGCCCATTTCCATCGTCGATGATGGAACGAACAAGAGTACCTTGTGTATCGACGGAAGATTTCAAAGACAGTTTCTTCCAATTTTGATCCGGTTCACTCCGGTAGTAGAGAAGTTCCGATTTCTCAGAGAAGAGCCATAAACCTTTTCTATAGTCTGCATAAATTCGATTTTTTCTTCCGTGAATTTCACATTGAACGTTTTCGGGGAGTTCTATAGATACTAATTTCCCGGTATTCTTATTGAGTTGCCAAAGATTGGCTGATCGCTGAATAATATATAAATCTTCTCCATCATCAGTTAATTCAATATCTTTTCCATCTTCAAGAAGCATATCAATCTTAAAAGAGCTAAGTTTTTTTATCGGGATATCATAGAAGTGAACCATTTTGCCATTCAAAACCCACAGATTTTGCTTCTTATCAATGTATATTCTATGATACTGGTCATCCAGTTTAATCCCCAGATTACTCAAAAAATCGGGTATATCATATATAAAATTGTCTTTATCACGGTTGTATACAAAATAGTTATAACCACTATTTATCCAGATGTTTCCCAAACCGTCTTCGGATAGCCCCCAGATATCCTGACTCCAAAAAGATTTGGATTGCTCGGGGCGTACGTTGTATATTTTAAACCCATAACCGTCGTAACGGTTCAGTCCGGCTTGTGTTCCTACCCACAAAAAACCATAACTATCTTTCAGTACAGCTTTTACGTTACTGTTAGACAAGCCGTCATCGGTTTTTAAATGATGAAATGAATAAGAGTTTTGTCCGTTTGCCGATAGAACAGCCAAGAAAAAAAGAATGAAAGTGCATATTTCTCTACCAAATTGCTTCATTGCTATATACATATTAAAGTCTGGTTACCAGGTAACAAAGATAAAGTATTCCTTTTATTTACCAAATACAAACAGCCCCACATAAAGGTCATTATGTCTTTTATGTGGGGCAATTATGTGTTTCACAGATGATCTTAGCCGATTCGAGTTTGAACGGTCTTTGAATATGATGAAATAAAGATCAACGTTCGTTGAACTCAAACCATGCGAAATCAGTGGGATTAACATTCGCTTTCCCATTTCCCGAAGCATACATGCCTATAAATACACCGGTAAATCCTCCGACTTTTTCATTAGACAGTTCTTTTGTGGCAGCCTTTCCTATTATCTCACGCTTACCTTTTGGTTTGCTGAACCAGAATGTATATTCCGATTCACCAGCCACTATCCCCAATACAACGTCTCCTTTGTGGGGAATATCCTTATAGATTACCTGTGCTACTTTATCCTGCAAGTATTGACGGAACATTGCAACTCTTTTTCCATCGCGCTTCGTGATGAGTAAATCATAATGATTCTTGTCGTCGGCACGTATTACTAAGCCCGCTTCTTCATTTTCAGCAGAAGGTATAAAACTTACTTGTGTCGAAAAATCCATATCAAAAGCAGTCTGTCTACGGCCTATAAAAGCAGGAGAATCATTGCCTGTGAAATTCACTTTCGAGCCTTTTAGCCGTAAATATCCCGGCTTCTCCGTCAACGACCAATCTTGTGAATAAGGGTTCCGAAGGAAATTCCAATGCAGATTCAAGGCACTGTCGTTAAAATCATCTCGCGTGGCAGAATCATTCCAAGGATGCGGAGGCAGAGAAGGTAAAGGGAACTCCTCCTTCACAACGCCATCTGACCCAACTCGTGGCCAGCCTTCTTCGTTCCATGTGATAGGTGCCAGAAACGTCTCACGTCCTAAATGCTGATATTTTCCGTTTTTAGGTCTGATACCTAAGCAAACCGCCCACCAACTTCCGTCTTTTAACTGAACCAAATCGGCATGACCTATTGCCTGAAAAGGATGATCGGGAACATTCATATTTGACAGTAGCGGATTGATAGGACTTGGTTCGTAAGGTCCCCAAGGGGATTTACTGCGTTGGATTACTTCGCGATGCTCGTATCCAGTTCCTCCTTCGGCCGACATTATATAATAGTAATCGTTCACTTTATAGAAATGGGGACCTTCGGGAGCTGACCCACCTAAACCGGCAGCAACTTTTCTCAGCGGTTCGACGAATTTGCCTGTTTCAGGGTCAATTACGCCCAGTAAGAAACTACCCGCGTTATCCGGACTCAGGTAATACATCTTTCCATCTATAAACTCCAACGACGGGTCGACGTACCATTCTCCTATCCAAACAGGATCGGACCATGGACCGGCGGGGTCTTTAGCGGTCACATAGGAAATTCCTTGAGAGCCTTTACCACCATAGTTGGTACCAATCACATAAAAAGTTCCGTCATTGTATCGGATGGTTGGCGCATATTGCCCTCCTGTCGCCGCCACGCATCCCATTAAAGGATTGTTTACGGGTGTTGACAACGCATGACCTATCAAATTCCAATGGACTAAGTCCTTGCTATGATAGATGGGTAAACCGGGGAAATACTCAAAGGTGGAAGTTACCGTGTAGAAGTCATCGCCTACCCTGCAAATTGTAGGATCGGGATTCATACCTGTTATTATAGGATTTTTAAAAGTCTTTTGGCTAAAGACAGGAGTCGTGATTAATAAACTTGCCGGAAGCAGCAAGATTGATAGCAAGTTAAAATAGGCATAAATGGTTTTCATTGTCGTTACTATTATAAAATTAATGTTTCTCCTACAAAGGTCTGAAAAAAAACAGAAATATTGCATCCGGCATGATTTCAAAAGGAGCCACTCAATCGTCACAGTGGGGCATGAATGTTTCCGATTACTGCCAATTATGTTCGTTCAATGATATTAAATCTACATTATCCATACCCCCTTACTTTTAACAGTAAAAGCTATTACTATTTTAAGTTTCGGAAGTGCAGAAGTTATAGTAGTTATCAGCCTTTTAAACTTAGCCTGCATATAGGCTAATGAGGCGGATTTCAAGAAGTTAATTTCGTGCTTGCAATTTATTTATTTCGTGTAAACACGAAATAAATAAATTGTAGTACACGAAGTTAATAGTTTGCATCGAGCTTTTTTAAAGCATCGGAAATACTGTTTTATTTAAGTTTCGAAAGTAATTTTATTAGTTATAGACCATCCAAGGTGACCCGAATCTTTTTACTAATTCAAGTTACTATTGCAAATCAACTAAATGCACATTCATACAAAGCATGTAGCTGGAAAGAGTTACTTTAAAAACTTAAATCACTTCTCTTCCAAAATAAGCACATCCCAAGGACCTACAGTAACACTCTCTCTCGATTTAACAGTTTTGCCTGTAATCAATTCTTTAGCGTTGGGATATATATAGGATAGTTCTTTAGCCTCAGCACTATAGTTAAATACATAGCGGATATTCTTGCCCGATTGGTTTATGCCCGAACGCAGAATGATGGGGAAAGAGTAGTTATCCTGCGGAATAACTCCTGCTTCTACCGCTGTCTTCTTCACAATGGCATCCAGCAACTCCTGTGAGGGGTAAGTGCCTATATAAGTCAACGAGCCTTTGCCATATTTATTTTCCGTAATCACCGGCCATTTGCCAAAGAAAGGATGTTCAGCGTAAGCCAACGGTTGGGCAGTCTCGGGTATCAGGAACTCATACCACTCACTTATCTGTCCCGAGTTCTTCAGGTTGAAAGGATTGTCTTTCAAGGTCATATTGCCGATGGTTGAAAACTCCTGATAATAAAAACCGCATGCTTTGCGAAGGGGTCCTGGTGCATAGGTTGCCCTCACTGCCGAGTGTTCATTGCAATATCCGCTTTTATGCATCATCACTACATGACCGCCTGCGCTGACAAAACGATCGATGGCAGCCAACAATTCATCCGTTGCCACATATAGCGGAGGAATAACCAGCATGGAGTATTGGCTGAAGTCTGTTATCTTATCGCAAGGAATGATATCCGTCTCTATGTTTTGGAAGTACAATGCTTTGTGCACCATGTCGATAGGATAATTGCTCTTATTGGTATAAGGCATAAAGCTAAGTGCATGGTAAGAGTCATGACTGTATAGAATGGCAATCCGGTTCTTCTTTTTCAGATTCACCAGACGGTTGCCTATTCTTTTCAGTTCTTCGGCAGTTGTTTTAAACTCATTATATACACGATTGGGCTGGAGGTCATGTCCCAGCACACCACGCCAATAAGTTTCCTGACCGTAATGCAAGGTTGCCCAATGCCAGTACTCCACCATATTGGCTCCCGAGGCATAATGTCCGTACACATTCTGTCTCAGTTGTTTGTCGTAAGGAGGGTATTGGCCTTTCGCATCCCAGCCGATGCCTTGAGCATTGGTTTCCATCACGATATAGTTGTTGCGCCCCACGGTACGTACAAAATCGCCTGCATAAGCAATGCGTTGTCCGTCTTGTTTGTCTTGTACATCGTGGTAGACGTTGATAGCCGGGTATTGCATTTGGCGGAAGCTCTCCACTTGGTCGATGTTCTGGAAATCGGGCATGAAGCAGTGCGTTACGAATTGGTCTTTACGCTTGTACTCGTTCACGATATCGCATTGCCAGTTCAGGAAGTCGGCTACTTGCTTTCTGTTGTATCTCTCCCACTCGTTCTTATAAGAGGGACTGGTTACTCCGTCGCGGGGGTAGAACTCTTCCCAAGTATTGATATTCATACCCCAGTAGTTCATGCCCCATTCTTTGGTGAGCAAGTTCAGGTCGTTATTGAACTTTTGCTTGATGTAGTTTCTGAATCCAAAGAAGTAGTCGCGGTTATTCACACCGCGGGCTTCGGTTTCGTTATCAACCTGATATCCTATCACAGCCGGATGTTGGGCATATCTCGCCATCAGTTTGCGGATAATGCGTTCGCTATAATACTTGAATGTAGGGTTGGTGAAGTCTATATTCTGGCGGATGCCATAGTAAGCTTTCCGGCCTTGTGTATGTTCGGCCAGTACTTCGGGATGCTTGTATGCCAACCATGCGGGAATGGAGTAAGTGGGCGTACCTAGTATTACTTTGATACCAGCCTCGTGCATTTTGTTGATGACGCGGTCCATCCACTCAAACTGAAAGGTTCCATCTTGTGGTTCGAAGAGTCCCCAAGAAGATTCACCTACGCGCACAATGGACAATCCGGCATTCTTCATCAGGCGGATGTCTTCGTCCAGACGCTCGCTCGGCATATACTCATGATAATAGGCGGCGCCATACAAGGGCTGCTCGAACACATATTGCGCTTTTGCTTGTACAATGGCCAGTAAAGCCATACATAAGAGGATACTAAGTTTTGTCTTCATATACTTAATAGTTTATTATAATGTGAATACGATACTTTGCAGCGAATACTTGGAGTAACTTCATTCTCCTCCTCCCGGGAGGAGGAGTACCCCAACGGGGGGAGGTGGTAGGTAGAACTCATACCTATGAGAGGATAATTCAGCCTGTGCATTCACCTACCACTCCGCCCTTTGGGCACCCCTCCTCCCGAGAGGAGGGGAATTGAGTTACTACGAGTATCACTGTATATTCATTGAACTGACGTTATTTTAGTATTGGTTTTATTGTTACTTTTCGGTTATATTCAGTGGGCTGTGCTTTATATGAGTTGAACACTCCACGGGCCGTACAGCCTACACCGGTAGTTGCATAATCCAGATTCAGGGTGACTCCTTCCTGCTTTTGCAGTTGATAGGTGTACATTGCTTTTGTCAGGTTCTCTGTGCTATAAGGATAGACATTGAAGTTGAACAGTTCATTCATCTCAAATTGCAAGCCTGTTCCTTGACTATCCGTTAAGCGCACCCAGCGGACGTCGGTACGCAATCCATAGTCTTGCGGCATCAGATAGGGTTCATACATATCTTGAACGGTAGTAGTATATTTTCCGATACGATATCCGGTTTTCCGATCCGGATAGTTCTCTTGTGGGCCTCTGCCATACCACTGCACAGAGTTGAGGGCATCGTTTAGTGTAAGCGTCAGTCCCACACGAGGGAACCAAAGGGGCATTCTGCCTTCGGGTTTCAAAGTGTGGTTCACTTCAATAGTTCCGTCACCGTAGATGACATACTCATACTTGTTCAAGATACCATTGCTTTGCACACCTTCTATATATAAGTCTTTCTTCTCTTTCTCGCCTTTACCCATAAGTTCAGTATTGACGATGCTGACACATACCCGTCCCTTCACTTCGGATACGGAGAAAGAGAGAGGCTGAAGCGTCAGGTTGTTCAGACCGGCAGAGTACATCTCGGTAGCCATAGTATAGCCAAAGCCCTCTTTCCATTTTGAGGAATGGGCATTCGAGGCATTCCAGTTGTCCAGTTCGTTAGCCAGCGGTGCACGCCACAGATTCAGGCGAATGGGAGATTTCAACATCTCGACGCCTTGATAGACAATGGATGTCAGTTGCCCGTCCCTCCGGTTAAACTGATAGCGGAAATTAGTTCCCGATACAATGAGTGTGGTATCTGTGTACTCATAGACGGGTGCAGCAGTGATCTTCTTCACTTCCTTTACTGATTCTTTCCAAGGTAGTTCGAATTCATCCCATGCCACTTCATGACCGGCAGGCGCCCACAGTTCTTCTTTCTTCAAGAGAGAACGCACTAGCAGGCGATACTCCTTGCCGGGGATGATTGCAGGTTTCTTGTAAGGCAATGTGATACGTTCGCGGGTCAATGGGGCTGTAGCAAGTGCCAGTGTTCCGCTTTGAAGAGGTTTGTCGTCTTCCAGTAGTTCCCAGCGGATGTCGTAGATGGAAGTGTCAAGGAAATGATTACGGTTCCACACTTCAAATACTCCGTTCTCTGCATCAACCGCACGAAACGAAATGGGTTGAACCGTCTTCTTCATCTGCCACATCTCCGGTTGCACACTTCTGTCCGGCCAGATGCTACCATAAGTACGTGCACCGATGCCGTAGCTGTAGAAAGTACCGCTATCTGTTTCTCCCTCAAAGTCCAACCAGAGATTAGCGTCTTGAGGGCCAAAGCCGGATGTTTTTGCTTGATCGAAAATACCCACTTCATCCATCATGGCATCGCAGATGTAAACGCTTGTTTCCTGCCCGTGAGCTTCAGCGTTCCGTCCGATGTTCACCGGATAAGGGAAGTTGCGGAGGGTGCCGGTTGCTTGTGCCGAAGCTTTTCTCTCTCCATCTATGTAAAGTGCCATCTCTTTGCCATCGTAAACAGCAGTCACGTGATGCCAGTTATATTCCCAGTTAGCGGGAAGAGGGGCATAAATGGCATATTTCTTATCGGTATAAAGATAGAACTCCAAGGTCTCTTTTCCTTTTTGCTGCAATCCGAACTGATAATTGCCTTTCGTTATGAACGAACCGCAACTGCTGACTAGCTTGCGCGGATATACTTTACAGGTAAGCGTCAGCTCGTCTCCGGTCAGTTCTACATTATTCGAGCGGTATACTTCTGCCCATTGGTCGTGACCGTTAAGATCGAGCACGGTGTTTTTCTTTTCCTTTACCAGTCGGGCATTCCCCATCAAGTGTACAGGCGTTTGATAAGGAGAGGAGTCCTGTACCTTTCTGATTCTTTCGGTGAGTCCGGGACTTACAAAATCCCATATCGCTCCACCCATCAATCGCGGATGACGATAGATCACGTCCCAGTAGTCATCCAGCGCGCCGCCACCATTTCCGGCTACCGATAAGTATTCATCCATAAACGACGGACGACGGTCGGTACCTGCACCTACACCTACTTGTATTTCCAACTCCATAGGCGAGGGATAACGCGGACCAATAATATCTTCAGCCGGATGCGAAAACGCATTTCCGCCATACATCCAGTAACGGGTAGGATCAAGCGATTTCCCTTCTTCTATGACTTTGGTTATATTCTCTCCTTCGCCACTCTCGTTTCCAGCACTCCAGAACAAGATGCAAGGATAGTTTCTATCTCGTAACACCATCTTCCGACAACGCTCACGATACATCTTTTCGTATTCGGGCTTCGTCGAAACCCATTCGGTAGCATGAGCCTCATCGCCTACTTCGTCTATTACATAAAGGCCATACTCGTTTGCCAACTCCAAGTATCTGCTCACCGGAGGGTAATGAGAGGTGCGTATAGCATTGAAGTTGAATTGCTTCAGCAACTCAAAATCTTTCCGGATAGTGGTTTCATCGACCATATGTCCTCCTTCGGGATGTTGCATGTGCGAGTTCTGTGCATTGACTTTCAAGGGTACACTATTCAAGTAGAAAACACCGTTTCTGATTTCGGTCTTCTTAAAACCGATGCTAGTGCTTATGCAATCTTGCACACTGCCTTGTGCTGTAAGCAGTTCCAATCGCAGGCGATAAAGTTCGGGCGTCTCCGAAGTCCACTTCAACGGACGTTTCACAGTAGCACGCAACGGTACAGTGTGGTCGGAAGCATTCATATCGAATGGCGCACTAAAGATTTCCTTCACGGCATTGCCGTTCTTATCGGTAATACACGCTTTCAACCGATATCCCTTACCACGCAATTCTTTATAATCCTTCACCTTGACACTCACACTCAACTCCGAGTCTGTATAGGTAGGATCGAAATCTGTAATAACCTGCCAGTCGAAGATTCTGACCGCAGGTGCTGCATACAGCCACACATCATCGAATATACCCGCCAATCGCCAATAGTCTTGCCCTTCCAGATAATAACCATCCGAATATTTGAGCACACAAACTGCAAGCGTATTCTTTCCCGGTTTCAAGTAAGGGGTTATATTATATTCAGCAGGTTCCTGAGCACCTTCATTATATCCTACCTCCTTGCCGTTAATCCAAACAAAAGAAGCTGATGCCACTTTTTCAAAACGAAGAAAGATTTGTTCGTCTTGCTTCCAGTCTGCCGGCAATCTGAATGTACGCCGGTATAATCCCGTCGGATTATACTCTTTAGGAGCATAAGGAGGGTTTGCCTGAAACGGAGCAGATACATTCCTGAATAGCTTATCGCCATATCCCTGCATCTCCCAGTTGGACGGGACTTCAATCAGCCCCCACTTCTTATCCGGATAATTCTCTTCAAAGAAATTGTCCGGTATTCCTGCGGGTGTATCACACCAAAAGAATTTCCACTTTCCATTCAGCGATATACTCTTTTGAGGTATATGCGCCGCACGTCCTTCTTCCTGCCCTTTTTCAAAAACAGCCGTATTGTCGATGTAATAAGAAAGATTCTCTAGAAAAGGCTTCTGCTGTGAGTATAAACCAACAGGTAAGATCAGTGATAAGAGTAACAATAGTTTGTGTTTCATATTATATATAAGATGAATGGAACAATACCTTTCAGGAGCATCTATCCCTAGGTTAATATCTAATAAATAAGGGGAATATCTTCAATGAAGGTATCCCCCTTACTTTATGTAGGAATGCTATATTTCAGAAATAAAGTTATATAAACCTCTTCATTTCATTGATATTTGCTAAGGAACCAGATGATATCCCATATATTCTTCTTTCTCATCACTACGGGCACCCAGCCACATACCTGTAACCTTGCCAGCATCATCTTTTTCGATGCTCATAATACGCAACTGATTCTTGCTGTCGGCACCAAATGTTACCCAGCTAACAATAGTTTGTGCAGGTAGTTTGGTTTCAAAAGTATATATACCTTTCTCATCCAAAGTATATTTGCAAGTTGTTGTGCCGGCTGCACTTACAAAGGTAGCAATATTCTCTTTAGAATTCAATGTCATTGAGAAACTTTTGTAAACAGCGGGATCGGGAGTGCCTAACCAATCAGGATAATCAGTCAAGTTGCTCCACCCATTCATGCGAGAACCGTCTAGCTTGCACCAGTCAATCGGGTTATTCTCCGAAAGAGTCCATTTTACGGATGTGTTTACAATCTGCGAAACATCATCTTTCCAGCCATCAGGAAGAGAAGGTTCTGGGTCAGCAACTTCGCCCGGAGTCCAATTGTCTTTAAAATCCTGGGAGATATAGTTAAAGCAAGTTCCCGAACCAGGAACAAGCAACTGCATAAAGTTCTCAGTCAGATAAAGGATATTAAACACACGACCGGGTGCATTTTCTTGCATCTCCGAATTACGTTCGCTGACACAAAGCGGCCAAGCACCGGAGAACTTGATAGTATGAGCTTCTGTATCGAGCATATAGCCTCCGGTTGTTTTACCTAGACCATAGGCTGTTTGATCGGTTACGATATTGGCACCACCGATTAAATCGAGAGTCATGGAACCAAAATCTGCAGCTTTACACATCCAGCTGTTTCCAGGCCAATCGGCTAACCAATACCACGTGGCATTTCCATCCGTAAGATTTGGAACAATAGCCGAGTTGGCATCCCAAGGATCAGAATCCAAATAGTTGCCACCTGCCGCATTATGAAGATTATCCCAACAATAACCTGCAGTAAAGAAGTACATCGGTGATAAAAAGTGGCGAGAAAGTCCACTAGCATCTAAATCGAGCACCCAAGTCTTAGACTTACCGGCACCACCGGAAACCATCTCCCACATTGGGTCACTGATAAACTCGGCACACATATCATCAACGGTGAATTTAGTAATCTCACTCATCACATAGCCACCACGAGTTTGCACACCGAATTTTACTTCATATTCTCCGGCAAATGGTATCTTTAAAGTAACCTTATTGTCAAGGCTACGTCCTTGCGGATGTTCCCATAATACTTGATACTTCGCCGGCATCTTACTCTCCAAATATACAATATTCGGATTCTGAGAATCATGAGTTATTGAGAAAGCAATGCCTTCGACCAAATCTGCAGGCTTCACATCAACATCACCCAAGTTATTATCTTCGGGTGAACAAGCAGTGAACAGCAGCATCACACTTGCAATAAATGAATATATATATTTCAAATTCATATTCTTAGATTATTAAGTTGTTATTACTATTATTACCAACCTGCATTTTGCTTCAACACATTATTGGAAAGCGTAATTTGGTTATAGGGTATCTGGGACAATCCTTTAGTTGCCTTAATCTTGTCTACCTGGATAGATACTACATCAGGACTGTTGCCACTAAGAACATTCGTTGTTCCGGCAATCTGTGCAGCAGCATAGTCAATGCCTTGGCGCAACAAATCCCAGTAACGTTGTCCCTCAAAAGCAAATTCCAACATACGTTCTTTCAATATATTCTCTTTGGTTGCTTCTACTTCAGTAAAATAGGAAGACACTTTGCCCGCGACTGTATAAGCACGACGACGCACCTGATTTAAATATTCTTTTGCTTTCGGGCTACCCAATTCCGCTGCCATCAACAATACATCCGAATAACGCATTACCACGAAGTCCTGGTATTGAGATATTTGGAAGTCACCTTCACCCAAACCGAGCACTGCATTAACCTGACTCCATACACCGTCTTTATCTTGTCTCCATTCACCCATAGGAGTGTATTTCTTCACCGTAAAGCCCGTATATTCGCGTTGGTCTTTTACATGAGTTTTCTCGAAATCCTTCCCTTTAGTAATACCTTCACCTTCCAGATCAATGACCGAAGCAGTCTTACGACTATCACCATTACCAAATGCGTTCACAATTTTAGGATTAACGGTACAAGCTCCCCAACCTTGTCCATAAGGAGCAGAAATAACACCACGAACCCCCATCATCACCAACCAGCGGTTAGCATCAGTGTCACCATTATAGTTCTGAGTATAGTTAAACTTCTGTGCCAATACAGTTTCTTTATTTCCATCACCGACATACGTATTAGTCTGCACATACTTGTTCCCTTCCTTTACCCATGAAGAAGAAGCGGCAGGCCAAAGATCCTTATAACTCTCTACCAGACCATAACCTTTGGACTCTGCTACACCAATAAATTCTTCCAATCCTTGCAAAACCTCTGCTTTCGTTATGTTGGCAGGTTCTTTTCCATAATATCCAGTATAAAACAGATACACGCGAGCTAACAACGCTTTTGCTGCATAGGCAGTGATATGACCGTCATTTGTTGCAGCCTCCGATTTGGGGTATCTGTCTACAGGAATATTTGTTGCAGCATACTTCAAATCTTCAAAGATAACATTGTATACTTCATCCGGATTGGCTTGCGCACGGTTTTCATTTACAGGTTCGGTAAAGAGGGGAATATTGCCCCATAAACGTACCATATCGAAATAGCAAATTGCACGGAGAGCACGACACTCACCGATATATGCACCTCTGGTTTCCGTACCATTCCAAGCAATTTGTTCTTCGTGTGCCAGCAGCTCATTACAACGATAGATAGCGGCATAATAGTTCTTCCAATCCGATTCAAATATGTTCAAATCAGCAGTAGACTGTGAGATATCAAAACGATCTACCGCCTGATAGCCTCTACCATCGGCATTACCGGTAGCACCGAAGCACTCATCGGCCATTATTTCAGAAGCTATATAGAAGCTAACCCCACCAACAGTGCATTGCCAACCATCGTAACACCCCAACAAAGCGCGATAAGCATCACCCTCTGTCTTGTAGAAGTTACCGGTAGAAGATTCTGTTTTGGACTCCACATCCAAGAAACTTTCGGAGCAGGCAGTAAGTCCGAGACCTGCAAACCCTAACGCCAATATGTTTAATTTAAACTTATTCATACTTATATGTTTTAGAATTAGAACTTAAGATTTACACCCACAAGAATAGTACGTGGACGAGGATAGTAGCCCAAGTCAATACCCGATACCCAACCATTGTCTTCAGTACCATATCCAATTTCCGGATCCATACCATCGTACTTGGTGAATGTAAAGGCATTCTGTACCTGAGCATACAAACGAGCCTGACTGATTGCCTTACACTTAATAAGTTTAGCAAAGTCGTATCCGATTGTGATATTGCTAATGCGCAAGAAATCACCGTCATGCACATAAAGGTCGGAGAATTGCCAGTTTATATTAGTATCTGTAACACGCGGAATACGATTGGAAGTACCTTCACCAGTCCAACGGTCAAGAATAGCTGTTGTATAGTTAGACACCTTATTAGTATGGTTACGATAAGACTGAACGATCTTATTTCCTACAGAGCCGTTAGCTACTAGAGAGAAATCGAAATTTTTATAGTTAAAAGCTAAATTGAAACCATAAGTAAAATCAGGCATACCCGTTCCAAGATCTACTTTATCTTTATCATCAATGATACCATCGTTATTTTGATCTACAAAAATAACATCACCCGGCTGTGGATTTGCCTGCAAAATTCCATGCTTACCATCAGCATTCCATTGAGCAATCTGTTCTTTATTTTGGAAGAGACCGGCGGTCTGATACCCCCAGAAGTAACCGATCGCATGTCCGTTCTGTGCGCGATAGAATTCAGGAGTATTGTCATACAACTGGTTGGTTGAACCATGTATAATACCATCTTCGCTAGGAATATTTCCTACTTCATTCTTATTGTAAGCACCATTCACGCCGATATTGTAGTTGAAATCCTTACCGATATTATCATTCCAAGACAGAGCAAGTTCAAGACCTGTGTTCTTTACATCACCCCCATTAATAAACGGACCACCTGTACCGGCAGTAGCCAAAATAGGAGCTTGAACCAACCAGTCTTTTGTTTTCTTCACATAGAAATCAGCATTCAAACCTAAACGGCTATTCAAGAAACGTGCATCAAGACCAATGTTAGTTTGCTCAGATGTTTCCCATTTGATTTTTTCATTAGCCAAGCGGCTAGGATATGCACCCCAGAAACCGGATTGCGCCAATGCTCCATACTGCGTACCAAAAATATAATAAGTATGATCGGATTTGATAGGAGCGGCATACTGGTAATTAGAGATGTTCTGATTACCTACTTGTCCCCAGCTAGCACGTATTTTTAGGAAATCGAGCCAACTTTGTGTACTTTCCATAAACTTCTCGTTAGAGATAGTCCAACCAGCCGATACTGAAGGGAAGTAACCATAGCGATGACCACGGGCGAATTTAGAAGAACCGTCTGCACGCAAAGTTGCATTAATCATATAAGTTTCTTTCCAGTTCCAGCCTATACGACCAAAGTAAGACACACTACGTGACTGGTCATGCGGATTGCCTTCTGCCTTCATTCCATCGTCCTGACTAGTCGCTGTACCATTATTAACCCAAGCATGATCCCAATCGTCGAAACCTTCTTTCAAGCTACCATTCTGTGCACCAACATATGAACCTGCATAACGATAAGATTCCATACCGATCAATGCATTGAATGCATGGTCTTTAATGGTCCAGTCATACGAAGCCGTATTCGTCCATGTCATACCCAGGCTAGTATTCATATTCTGTGAAACCTTTGTACGGGTAGTGTTGTACGAATAAATAGAGAATTGATACATTGGAGTAAAGCTACGATATTCTGATGAGCCATAAACCGCACCAAATACAGTTCTGATCTTCAAGTTCTTAATAGGTTGTAGTTCCGCATAAATATTACCGGCAAAAGTAGCATTCTTATTTTCATTATTTGTATTTGTCATCATTGCTCCATAAGGGTTACCATCGGCATTGTACCAATCGGAATTGGTAGTATCATTATATGGACTACCATTGTAACCGTTATCGCTGTAAATAGGAGATAATGGAGAACTTCCAAATGCACCGCGAAGTGTATTATTATACTGATTACCTACACTGACACCATTATTTTGTTTATATACAAAACTTACTTGCTCGCCAATCTTCAAAAGATCGCCCAACAACTTATGGTCGGAGTTGATGCGGAAGTTATAACGTGAATAGTTAGATACATCTTTTCCACCTACCACACCTTCCTGATTCAGATATCCTAAAGAAAGAGCATAAGTAGAGGTTGCCGAACCACCGGTAACACCCAGTGTATAGCTTTCAGTAGTAGCATTATCTTTAAACATAGCATCTACCCAATCTGTATCAATCAAACTACCGTCTGCATTATAAATACTTTTGTATGAATCCCAATTATAGGGTGCATTACCAGAGTTCAATGCTTGCTCGTCCATAATCACCTTATACTGTTCCGCATTGAGCATATTTGCTTTACGCGCAACATTCTGTACACCATAATAAGCATCGAACGAAATCATCGCCTTGCCTTCCTTACCTTGTTTGGTAGTGATCAATACCACACCGTTAGCAGCCTGTGCACCATAAATAGCAGCAGATGCCGCATCTTTGAGTACATCAATGCTTTCAATGTCAGCGGGATTCAAAGTAGAAATATCTCCACCCACACCATCAATCAAATAAAGAGGACCAGACTTGCCCACAGTACCCAGACCACGGATAGTCACCTTCATGTCAGCACCCGGCTGACCGGAAGTAGAAGCTATGTTAACACCCGGTGTCTGTCCTTGCATAGCTTGCAAAGGATTCGTAGTGTTCAGTTTGGCAATGTTATCACCTTTCACCTGAACAGTAGCACCGGTTACCAGTTTCTTCTTCTGAACACCGTAGCCCACTACTACTACTTCATCCAACATCTCCGTATCTTCTTTCAAAGAAACATTGATAACAGAAGAAGCACCTACTTTAATTTCTTGAGAGGTGTAGCCGATATACGAGAATACCAGCGTTTGCCCTGATTGGGCACTTACAGAATACCGACCGTCCATGTCGGTGATACCACCTGTAGAAGTTTCTTTTACCTGGACACTGACACCAATCAATGGTTCATTGTCTGTACCGGATGTCACAACTCCCGTAATGGTTTTGTTTTGAGAAGGGTTAGCCCAAAGACTAACAGGTACCAGCATCAGCAGTACCAATGCAACACGGCATAAATGCAGATTTATGCACTTTTCCAAGAATGTCTTTCTCATTGTACATTGTTTAATGGTTAATATCAAAGATTTTATTGCTTGCTTTTTATATGCAAAAGAAATCCGATGCAAATGTATGAATGTATGCAAGAAGAGAACTGAAAAATTGTTATTTATAGGATACAGATTGGTTAAGCCATACACCTGAAATGTTACTAACAAAGGTATAATTTGTTTCCATCCATTCCAAAGCACCTTCTGAACGGGGTAAGCTATTGAAGTTATAAACCTTACCCATTAGTCTTTGCATTATTACTTTTAAGATGTTAAAAGCAGAAAAGCCATGCAGTCTTTTCTACTTTTACGCATCTTATTAAAATATGGATAAAAAGGATTTTGTAGAACGATGTCAGAAAGGAGATGAGCAGGCTTTAAACTTGCTCTACAAAACATATTCAGGAAAGATGATGAGAATATGCCTGAACTACGTACCCGAAAGACAAATTGCACAAGACCTGCTTCATGATGGTTTTATTGTGATCTTCACTTCTATCGGTTCCTTGCGCAATCCCGAAAAACTGGAAAGCTGGATGGGCGTCATAATGAAGAACATTGCACTCCGGTATCTCAACCAGAATAATGCCCTCCACACAATACCCTTATCAGAAATATCCGAAGAAGATGAACCACTAGAAAATCCATTTAAGACCGATTTTATTTCATACGATCAGATGATAGAACTGGTGGAACGCCTACCCGAAGGCTATTCTAAAGTATTCAAACTAGCAGTACTCGAAGGTTTACCTCATAAAGAGATAGGTGATCTATTAAATATTGCTCCCCACTCATCGTCTTCACAACTATACCGTGCCAAAGTAATGCTGAAAAAGATGATTCTCAACTACCGTTTCATTCTTATCTTACTATTGCTATTGCTCATACCATTGTTTTATAATCCTGTTTATAGAAAAAAGAGGCAAAATGATTCTTTGAAGATAGTAACACCCTACTTAAAGGAAGAAAAGATACCAGAAAATACACAAGTAAATTCTCCTCTACCGGAAATTTACTGCCGGAAGGATGTACACACACAACTACCGGCACTAACCATTGCCCCCCTACCAGTATATACAGAGAAAGCTCAGTCTACTCTATCCACAAAAGATATTGTGGCAACCGTACCATCCGCTATCCAACCCACCTATACTTCCGAATCATCGAAAGTCACCCTCTCCAATCCTCATCCGGTAGATAAATTCACCTTCATGCATCGAAAAAAGAAAATGATGAAGTGGAAGCTTATATTGGCTGGATCAGTAGGTCCGCAACTAGCTCAGAGCTTGTATAAACTAATTGCCACCCCACATTCCGATGGAATCGGTTCCGATTTTCCTCAGCAAGTCAGCACATGGGAAGATTATTACACGTATCTGAATACCCGCTATCAAGAAGGTACTTTGGGAGACTCAATTGCATTAATGGAGATTGCCAAAAATAACAAGGGGCAAATTATAGAACATCAACACCATGATGCTCCTATCACCATCGGGCTATCAGTAAACAAGAAGCTTAATGAACGCTGGAGTCTGGAAACAGGATTACAATATACTTTCCTGAAATCAGAATTTACCACAGGCGAAGAATATCGTATTCAAGAGACACAAAAGATTCATTATGTAGATATCCCTTTACGTATTTCTTATCGTTGGGGAAGTTTCCGAAAGTTCTCATTCTACTCTACAGCGGGGGTACAAGTGGGTATTCCACTAAAAGGAAGTCTTCGCACAGACCACATAACAGATAGTATACCTATGAACATAAGCAAGCAGGCATTGGACGTGCCATTACAATGGTCGATTAATGCAAGCATGGGTATGCAATATCATTTCACACCCCATACCAGCTTCTATATAGAACCCACAATCAATTATTATATCCCTGACGGAAGTGAATTACGTACCATTCGTAAGGAGCATCCGGTAACATTTACTATTCCGGTCGGTGTACGTTTCAGTTGGTAAGATACAAATCATACTCAGCTACGCAGTCTTCCGCTCAGAAGTTTATCCTATTAATAAGTAATGATAAAATGGAGAAAGTAAAATGCAGGAAAGACATATTAACCGCAAGCGTTATTTTGAAGAACAATCACGGACTAGCAAGAGCTACTATATTCCTTATATTCAAAGAGTCGTCGGGTACATTCCAACTAAAGTACTGGAAGTGGGTTGCGGTGAAGGAGGCAATCTGCTTCCTTTTGCCGAATTGGGTTGTGAGACTGTTGGGGTTGATATTGACGCTTCACGAATAAAGCAGGCTTGGACTTTCTCCACAGAAAAAAAACAAAAAGGAACCTTTATAGCTTCTGACATTTTTGAGTTAAAAGAATTAGAAAACAACTTTTCTCTTATCCTGATACATGACGTAATTGAACATATTGAGAACAAAGCTCAATTCCTATCCGACATAAAAAGTTATCTATCGCCAGATGGAGTCCTATTTATCGCCTTTCCTGCCTGGCAAATGCCATTTGGCGGGCATCAGCAGATTGCCCGGGGAAAATTCATTTCTCATTTTCCTTTCATTCATTTGCTTCCCGGTATATTATATAAATGGATGCTGAAAGTATGTGGTGAGAGAAGGGATGTTGTGAAAGAATTATTAAATATAAAAGCTACAAAGTGCACTATTGAGATATTCAGAAAGCTAGTAGAGAATACAGGATACCAGATTATAAACCAACAACTGTATTTCATAAATCCACATTATGAAGTCAAGTTTGGCTTGAGTCCACGAAAACTGAGTAAAACAATCTCTTCCATTCCATACCTGAGGAATTTCTTTAGTACAAGCTGCTTCTATATCTTGAAGAAAACAGAACACTAAATACATATACCACGCAGACATGGAAAATAGAATTTATTCGATAGACTATCTAAAAAGTGTGTTTATCATTCTTATGATCATCTTCCATCTGGCATACATCGGTGACAAATACCCATATGCCAAACAAATCGTTTATACATTTCACATGCCCGCCTTTTTAATCATTTCAGGTTACCTGACAAACTTTAAAAAAGAGAAAGAGCAGTTTTTTATTTCAATATTGTGGTTGTTCATTCCTTATGCAATAATGGAGACTGGATATGTCTTTATGTCTGCCATATTACCTGTACGTGAAAAAGTAGAAAACATCTCTATATCACTTTTATTAAATAAAGTGTTTATTTCTCCAATGGGACCTTATTGGTATTTGCACACCTTGATTATTGGCTATTCTATATATTATGCAACAGGAAAAATCTGTTCTCGAATAAATAAGATTTCTTTATTTATTTTATTAGGAATCAACTTCTGGCTATTATCAAATAGGTTCAATCTTATTTCAATGGATAATGCTATCTATTTAATGATAGGTATTATTATCAGACAGTGCAAACTAAATTTTCTTTCTGTATTCCAACCTTCTTTTCTAAGCATATTCCCATTCTTGATATTATGCTATTTTCCCATGAACCTGAATAGATCCACTTTAGCAGGAATCATCATTACGTATCTTTCTATAAGCTTCTTCTTAAAAGTATACCGTTATATACCCACCAGAATAAAAGACCTTTTGCATTTTATAGGAAAGAATACTTTATTTATCTTATTATTCTCCCCTATTTTTACTTTAGCCTCTAAAGTTCTAATCCCTCTATTTCATTTTGATCCATCCGGTTTATGTTTTCTATGCGTATCAGTAGCCTTCGTTATCAGCGGCAGCCTATTTATAGCATGGTGCATGGATAAGATAAACTTATCCCACTATTTTTTTGGCAAGAAGCGTTTATTAAACAAATCATCCATCTAAACGTATCACATATCTATCATATTACCAACTGCGTTATCAGACAAAGAAAACATAGTAATGGAATGGGTCCGATCTTACTTTCTTACAGAATTACAGAACTTTTTAACCTGTATGCTGTTCTCTGTTACTAATAACCTAAAACTTAACTGAGAATGAAGAAATTAGTAACATATGCAGTCCTTGCTGTACTATTAGCTGGCTGTGCAGATGATGATTCGACGACATGTCCGGAAGATAACCTATTAATTACTCCTAAAATTTTTATGGATGTAGTTACCGCTAGTGGCCAAAGCCCCTTGACTGGTATCTTAACTATATCACCATGCAATGCGGGAACTTCCATATATTTCGGTAATTATGTTAATAATAAGCTGACTCCACTTTATGCCTATTATCAGGTAAAAGACGGTACATTCTACGACGATGCTACCAATCGAGAGTTATCATTGCCAACCGGAACCTACAACATGGTTTATTGGGGTACACCTAAATATGAAAATCCTATTTATGCTTTTCCTGCGGTAAAAGAACCATCTTATACTCTTGGAGTAGACTTATTGAAACAAGCTTTTGGGCTATTCAAAATAGGCGCTGACACTACTTATTATCCTGTATTCGACTTAGTACATGCTATTCAGCCTGCTATCATTGGTACAGAAGATTTAAAAGCATCTCTCCATCGTGTAGTTGCCGGACTTAAAGTAACCGTCAAGAATAAAGATAATGGCATTCTCAGTTCCAGTATCGACAGTATGGTAGTTCGCATCACTAACATTTCAGAACAGTTGAATGCCTATACAGGATATCCTCAGGGAAATCCACGTACTGTATCTTTCCCATTAGTACGTTCGGTAGATGGCACACAAATGAGCAATGCCACCGTTATGCTCTTTCCATCCATCGGAAAACCGGAGTTTCAGTTAACAATTATGCTTAAGAACGGGACTATAAAAACGTTTAAACAGACATTAGACAACCCTTTAACCGCTAATACCAAATTGACCCTCACCCTAACCTTAGGAGACATTTTCTCTGAGGAGTCTTCTGGCAATTTCACTATTGACAACTGGAATGAATCGAGCCAAACAATCGATATACCGATATTGAGTTAAATAAATCTATCAGCAAACCAACGAGTTACGAGGAGTAGAAAAGAAAAGCGGAGAGAGTTTTTCAACTTTCTCCGCTTCAGTACCCAGACCCGGGGTCGAACCGGGATGGAAGTGAATCCACTGGTGTTTGAGACCAGCGCGTCTACCGATTCCGCCATCTGGGCAT
>USLU01000032.1 GCA_900555635.1 uncultured Bacteroides sp. | reverse complement strand
CAGACCCCGCCCTTTGGGCACCCCTCCTCCCAGGAGGAGGGGAATGAAGTTACTCCTTATGTACTCTGAAACAGGTGTCTAGAGGGCTGCTCCAGGGGGTTATATCCCCTATTTATTGGATATATACATCCAGCACGCTGGAAGTATAGATGCAGCAGACGGGATATATAGATGCAGCACGCTGGATATATACATCCCGCAACCCCCCAATTATCCTTCAAAAAACACTGAAAAAAGAACTTAGATATCACAAAAGAAATGAAAAGAAGCACTTTGTTTAACTCCCTACTTATCCTGATAGTAGGACTGCTCTTATCCGTCGACGCATCTGCCCAGCAGGTGGCGGTCAAAGGACTGATCAAAGACTCTACAGGCGAACCGATTATCGGCGCCAATGTGGTAGTGAAAGGCACTACAAATGGCACAATCACCGACTTGGACGGCGTTTTCCGCCTTAATGCCAACCAAGGTGATATACTCACAGTCTCATTCATCGGATTTAAAACCCAGGAAGTGCCCGCTGCGGCTTCCCTGAATATTATCTTGAAAGACGATACCGAACTTTTGGATGAAGTAGTTGTAATCGGTTACGGTTCTGTAAAGAAGAATGACCTCAGTGGCTCTGTGGTAGCCATCAAAGCCGAAGAGCTGAACAAAGGTGCCGTTACCTCTCCGCAGGAACTGATTATGGGTAAAGTACCCGGTTTGTCAGTCAGCCAGGGCGATGGTGCCCCGGGAGCGGGTTCAACCATCCGCATCCGTGGAGGAGCTTCTTTGAATGCCAGCAACGACCCGCTGATCGTGATCGACGGAATCCCCGTATCGAACGATGCAGCCCCCGGCACACCCAATGCGCTGGCTACCATCAACCCTAATGACATTGAGACATTCACCGTATTGAAAGATGCTTCGGCAACCGCCATCTATGGTTCGCGTGCATCGAACGGTGTCATCATCATCCAGACCAAGAAGGGAACACAGGACAAGATCAAGGTGAGCTATTCGGGCACTTTCACAGCCAAAGACCCTTATAACCGCATTGAAACACTGGATGCCAAATCTTTCCGTGAAGTAATGTTGGCACAATATCCCGAAACAACTACTATCCATGACATTCTGAATGTATATCCCAATCAAAGCACCGACTGGCAAGATGCCATCTATCAGACCGGTTTAAGCACCGACCAGAACATCAGCATTGCCGGTAAGGCTGGGTTTATGCCTTTCCGTGTATCCTTGGGCTACAATAACGAAAGAGGAACCCTGAAAACCTCTAAGTACGAACGTTATACAGGTTCTTTTAACCTGAGCCCCAAGTTCTTCGACAACCACCTGAGCGTCGATATCAACGTAAAGGGTACTATCAACAACAACCGTTTCGCAGATTCAGGCGCCGTTGGTGCAGCCGCTTTCTTCGACCCTACCAAGCCCATCTACGACGACCAACAACGTTACAACGGCTACTGGAACTGGGGAATCGTATCGGGAGCACAAGCCGACCTCGCTACCCAAAACCCATTGTCTTTGCTCTACGATAAAGACAACCACGGTACTACCAAACGTAGCTTGGGTAATATCCAGCTGGACTATAAGATCCATGGCTTGGAAGACCTGCACGCCAACCTCAACTTAGGCTACGACATAGCCAAGACCACCGGAAGCAACTTCGTGAACCCCGGTTCTGTACAGAGTTCTTTGGACAAGACCTTCACTGGACTGGGACAAGGCAACACCTGGAACAACCTGCGCCGCAACCACTTGTTGGATTTCTATATGAACTATGCCAAGAACATCGAATCCATCAAGAGTAACATTGACGTAATGGCAGGTTACTCCTGGCAGCACTTCTACTATGCCAACCATGACATGGGATTCTCGAACATCACCGAAAACATCGGCGACAAGGTAGGATATAACTATGATGCCGACCAGAAGAAGTATGTCCGCACCGACCACCGCCGCATCCCCTACGAGAACTTCTTGATCTCCTTCTTCGGTCGTTTGAACTACAACTTCATGGACCGCTACCTGCTGACTGCCACTTTGCGCCGTGACGGTTCTTCAAGATTCAGCGAAAAGAACCGTTGGGGACTTTTCCCTTCGGCTGCCCTCGCCTGGACCATCAGCAACGAGCCGTTTATGAAAGGTACCGAAGATGTGCTCTCCAAATTGAAACTGCGCCTGGGCTATGGTGTAACCGGTCAGCAAGAAATCGGAGATTATCAATACATCACCTCTTATTCACTCAGCACCAACCCCAACACCAGCTATCTGGGTACTATGCTGCTGAAACCTAACGGTTATAGCCCCAACCTGAAATGGGAACAGACCACCACGTACAATGTAGCCATCGACTACGGTTTCCTCAACAACCGCATCAACGGTAGCATCGAGTATTATCAGAAGCATACCAAAGACTTGCTGAACACCATCAGCGCCGCAGCCGGAACCAACTTCGTCAACTTGATTACCGCCAACGTGGGTAAGATGGAAAACAAAGGTGTGGAAGCCAACATTAACGCCGTAGCCATTCAAAGCAAAGACTTTACCTGGGAACTGGGATATAACATCACTTGGAATGACAGCAAGATTACCAAGCTGACCACTACCTTCAATCCCGATTATCAAGGCATCGATGCAGGTACAAACCAAAAGCACCAGGTAGGCGAAATGCCCGGCACTTTCTATCTATACCAACAAGTATATGACGAGAACGGCAAGCCCATTCAGAATGCATTCGTAGACCGCAACAATGACGGTCAAATCACCGAAGCCGACCGCTACCTTACTCACAAGAGTCCGATGGCGAAGATCTATATGGGCTTCAGCTCTCAGTTCAGCTACAAGCAGTGGGATTTAGGTTTCAACCTGCGTGCCAACCTGGGCAACTATGTATACAATGGCGTAGCATCGGGCAACAGTACTTCCAACAACTACGGTGGAAAGGGCTTCCTGACCAATCTTTACAAAGGATTCCAAGATACAGGCTTCACATTGCTCAATAGCAGCGAGCAAATGGCGAGCGATTACTTCCTGGAGAATGCTTCGTTCCTCAAGATGGATAACATCACTGTAGGATATTCTTTCCGCAACCTGTTTGCAGCTAAGTTATCAGGACGCATCAGCGCATCGGTACAGAATGTATTTACCATCTCCAAATACAGCGGACTCGATCCCGAATGTGGAGCTATAGACTCTAACATCTGGCCTCGTCCCCGCACATATACCCTTGGTTTAAATCTTAACTTTTAAAGACAGTCACACATGAAAACAAGAAAATATATCTTCGCAGCCTTGGCAACTTGCTTGTTGTCTTTCTCAAGCTGCCTCAGCGACTTGGATGTCTTACCGCTCGACCCCACCGTGGATACGGCAGACAAAGCATATACCGATGCCGCAAGCTATACGAAAGGACTTCATAAGATCTATTCGGTATGGGCACTATCGGGACAAGACGGTAGCAGCAGCTCGGACATTTCGGGCCTCGACCCGGGCAACACAGCCTTGCTGCGTTGTTGGTGGACTTTGCAGGAACAACCCACCGATGAGATGAAGAATGCCTGGAACGATGCCTGGTGCACCGAGATCAACCACATTGCATGGACTACCAATAAAGTAGAACCCATCGAAGGTGTGTATCAACGTTGCATGTACATCGTAGCCTTGGTAAACGAATTTCTGAAGAATATACCGAACGCCCCGGCCGAAGTGGACAAAGTGAGCTATACCGCCCAAGCGCGTTTCAACCGTGCTTTCGCTTACTACGTACTGATGGATATGTTCGCATTGCCACCGTTCATTACCGAAGCCAATTACTCCATTGAACCCGCTCCCTTGTCAAGAGAAGAGTTGTTCAACTGGATAGAGAAGGAATTGAACGAAATAAAATCCAGTCTGCCCGCTCCACGCACCAAGTATGGCATAGCAGACCAGGCAGTAGCCAATGCCCTGCTGGCACGTATGTATCTCAATGCCGAAGTCTACACAGGCAAAGCACGTTATACCGATTGTGTAAATGCCTGCAACGAGGTTATCAAAGCCGGATACCAACTGGCCGACAACTATGCCGACTTGTTCAGAGCCGACAATGGCGAGAACCAGGATACTAGAAAGGAAATCATCTACCCCATTATCTTCGACGGAGAAACAGTTCAATCATGGGGTATGGCCGCCATCATCATCGGTGCACGCGGAAAAGAGGACAAAGAAGTGCTGCTTGCTCATAGCGGAGTAGACCAAGGCTGGTCGGGATTCCGTGGTACCAGCAATCTGGTAAAGCTTTTCGACTACAAGAACAATGAGGCGCCCAAAGCTTCCGAGATTCTGGACAAGCGTGGTATCTTCGAAGATAAAGGACGTTCCATCAGCATCACTACCTCTGTGGCAGGTACATTCGAGACGGAAGGTTGGAGTGTGTATAAGTTCAGCAACCTGGGCAGCGATGGCACGCCGGGCAAGAATACTTTATGGGTGGATACCGACTTCCCCATGTTCCGCCTAGGAGATATCTACCTGATGTATGCCGAAGCTGTGGCTCGTGGTGGAGAAGGAAGCAAAAGCACCGCTGTGGGCTATATCAACGATTTGCGTAAACGTGCTTACGGCGACGAACTTCACAAGGTTTCTGAAAGCTGGTTGACTGAGAACAGTTTCCGCAACCTGCTGGACGAACGCGGTCGCGAGATGTATTGGGAAGGTGTACGCCGTACAGACTTGGTACGCTTCGGCCTGCTGATTTCTTCTTCCTATACCTGGGACTTCAAAGGAGGTATCAGCACAGGTGTAGGAGTAAACAAACGATACAACGTGTACCCCATCCCCGTGACCGACCTGACGGTAAACGGAAACTTACAACAAAATGAAGGTTATTAATCAAAAGCAAATCATCATGAAACTCATAAAAAGCATATCAGCTTCTATCTTTGCCCTACTGCTCTGCACGGCTTGCGAAAGCGACCTTGACAAGACATACTATAAGCCGGGTGACGCTACCCCGTCTGTTTTGTCACCGCTGAAAGACCAGTATATACTCCAATCGAAGGATGCCGCCCAAGAGGCATTCACCATCAGCTGGACAAAGCCCGAAATGGGATACCAGGCAAGCATCATCAATTCACTGGAAATGGATGTGAAGGGCAAAAACTTCACCAACAATAAAGTAGTACTGGCCTCATCCAAAACAGATGTGTCTTACAGCATTACCGTAAGTGATTTGAACAGCAAAATCATCTCCCTACTTAAGAAGTATGAAATGGAGGCAGAGCCTGTAGCTGTAGAGCTTCGCATTTCTTCTTCCATCTCGGCTGCTGCCGATACACTCTACTCTAACGTGATATCAACTACCATCACTCCCTATCAAGGTGAACCGGAATATCCGTCTATCGCCCTGCGCGGAGATTACAATGGTTGGGATTTTGCCAAGAGCCAGAAGGTATATTCAGTGGATTCCAACAATAAATACGCCGCTATGGTTTACTTTGACGGTAAAGCAAAGAATGGCTGGAAGTTCTGCGGAAGCAATGACTGGAGCACCGATAACTGGGGGGCACCCGAAGGGATGACCGACGAACAGTCTCCTGTCACCCTTGTATCGGGAAATGGCGGAGACATCAAAGCATACGCCAAGAACAGTTATTACCTGGAATTCAACAACTCCACCGGTGAACTGAAAGTATCCAAAGCATACACGTCATGGGGTATCGTAGGCGATTACAATAGCTGGGGAAGCGGTGATACGGTAATGACTTTAGCTACCGAAACCGACGCAAACAACAAGTTCCAATATTATCTGACAGCCACCGTAAATATGGCAGCCAACAGCAAATGGAAAATACGTCCCGATGAGAAGTGGGAGAACGACATCGCTCCCGGCGCTGTACAAGGTGAGTTTGAAGATGCCGGTGACGGTAACTTTAAAGTATCGGAAGCAGGAAGCTACACCATTAAGTGGTACTTCAATAAGGTAACGCAGCAGGTGATGGTTATTAAGAATAACTGATAAAATTCCCCTCGTCACAACACTCTGAAGTGACGAGGGGAATTTCTTTTTGTATATCAATGCGTAACGACCTACAGTTCGTTCATCGGTATGGCATACACACAGCTACCGGCACTGACTCTGTCTACAATAAAGAGTGTATTGCGACGGATGCAGAACTTCTCGGGCGCTTGCAGGGTGATACCTCCGATGGTGGTATAGTCCTTGATGATCTCCCCGGTCTTAGGATTCACCTCGCAGAACTTCTCTTTACCGTTGGATGTAACGAAGAGACGGCCTTTGTAGAAGTCTAGCGCAAAGGGATTGTTCTTGTACGTCAGTGTATGGGTACGTTTCAGCGTAACGCCCTCGCGCAAGTCCGACAACGAGAATATGTCAATGCGTTTGCCGCTTTGATGCGTAGTGTATAGCTGTTCTTCATTGACAGCCATGCCATAGGTGCCAAATGCTTCGCCCAGATTCTCTGAACGGGTGTAGATATATACCGTCTCTTCATTGTCTACGTATCGTTCTTCGGCCAATGCAAGCTGTCGTTTGTCGTGGATCAAGATCACACCCTTATACAACACTACATCATAGGCGTGTACTGTTTGGTTGCCATTCGTACCCCACTTGCCATTGCCAATACAGGTAATGTACTGGTGGGTGTGGGCATCGAAAATCTCGGTGCGGCTCGACTCGTGAGTAACATAAATCTTACCGTTAGAACGGGTCACGCTATTGGGCTTTCCTTCAAAGCCAACGGGGGCGTTGTTGCGGTTCCAGCTATTGATGCTGCTCAAGCGGCGGGGAGCGTTTTCCTTGCTCAGGCTGAACACTTCGAGGCTGTAATTCTTATCGGCATCGTTCACTACATAGAGCGTGTCGCCATATACATATACGTCTTTGGGACGGAAAGTGGCGGCTGTGGCCTGATGCACAACGGTATAGTCCAGCTTGAAGGAGACAGCGTCACCATCATTTCCACCCTGATCGGTAGTGCCCTTCAGGGGTGTGAGTCCGCCATCGAGGGCATCGAGTTCGGGATCGTTTTCAAAGGGGTGCCAGGAGTAACCATAGGGGCTTTTCACTTCAAGCAGTTCTTTGCTCTTGCGGGAGCTGAGGAAGCGGCGTGAGTAGATGGGCAGACGCTTCTGTGAGCCCAGTTCGCGAAATACCTTTTGGCAAAGTGTAACCCAACCGGGATTTTGCTGATTATCATACGTCATGTTTCCGCTGTGGCCATATCCCATACAGTGTCCGATCTCATGGAACGGAACATCGCTTGACCCGCCATCATCGGCATACATGCCAAGATAGGCGTATTCGGCAATGCCAAGAGTGTTGCCGCCACCCAGTCCTACGACATTGACAACGCGCCCGAAGCAGAATCCGGAGTGTTTACGGGGTTGTTCTTTCAGTTTATCCACATCAACGGTTGCGCCGTTGTTGATGAGCTTGCCGCGATAGCTTTCCAGTTCTTCTTCAAATTCGGAGCTAGAGAACATTGTGGCCAGGTTCAGGGCTAATGCCACTGCTTCGCGTGCATGGATGGGTTTGAATTCGCCCCAATTGCTGCCTGCATATTTGCCAAACCATATTTTCCATTGGGGTAGAGCACTTGTCATCATCTTGTAGACAGGGTTATCGCACTCTATCTGAAGACTGATATCGGTATTCTTCAGTTCAGGGTTGGCAGGTATCACAATGTTCTTGCCGCTACGGGTGATTGCTTTCATCTCCAAGGTAGCAAAAGGCAGAAGGATGCGAAGCTGTTGCAAGGGCATTACCTTTTCGAGTTCAATAAGACGGATTTCTTCGTCGATGCCAGCGATCTTGGCCCAGATAGTGACATTAGTGATGGCACGGGGGCAGTAGAAACGGAGCTGGAAGTAAAGATCGTCGGTGACGGATACTTGCAGGGGACGGTTGACATTGAAGCTGCGTTCCTTCTGGTCGAAGTAGATTTCGGGAGCTTCCCGGTCGTTTAGCAGATAATAGGTGTTGTCGGAGTTGTACTTGGCTTCCGAATATCTGAAAGGGAATTGAGTGGGGTCTTCTACGGGAACGGTAGGCAGGTCTTCTTGGCTGCAACCAGTCAGAAATAGTGTAAAAAAACAAATCAGTGTCCAAAGGGATGTTAGCAGTTTTCTTCTCATCGTTTGTTCATCATTTAGTTATTAAACCTATTTTTAATATTAAAAAAAATGGCTGCAAAAATAGAGATTTAGCGGTAAAAAGCAAAATATTTGTTTAAGTCGGCCGATGACGTCATAAAAGCGTTAGATTACTATATCGAATATTATAACAATAAAAGAATCAAAACCCGGTTAAATGGAAAGAGCCCGGTGCAATACCGGACTCTTTCTATTACGAGATAATGTTTAACCTGTCCAACTTTTAAGGGTCACTTCAAAAGTGTGACAGCCCCTTTGCCTATTATGAAACCCGGCGAATCTTCACCTCATTCCCATTATCTACTGCTTTTCTCTATTTCTGAAATTAATCGTTTTCTGAATAATAGAATATTATCAGCCTGTTCTATATAATCAGTTGGAGAGTGATAAACCATTCGTAATACATTATCGGCAACTTTCCTATCTGTATGCTGTTCCAACAAACGAAGCAATTCCATTTCTTCCGCCCCATCGCGCCAACGTTCCAGTCGGGCAGAAGCAACCGGTCCTTGAACACCAAATATATCTCCGGGATAAATCAGTATTCCATCTCCGTGAGGCATATCGGTAATGTAGGTAAAAGGTTTTCTTTTATGATAAATATTTGAGTCCCAGTAGAGGAAACCTTCACTTCTATTCTTCCAGGTACGCCACATAATAGCTCGTTGTTGAATACCTTTCATGTTTAAAAGAAAGTTCGGTTCTAAGCCTCCCGGCTCCCAACAGATGTAGCTCCACCAATCCATATTCTCAGGGGCATGCTCACGGATGGCTTGAACTTCTTCCTCCTTTCCTTCGCAAGGTGCAAGGCTGGTAGAAGCAACATCAATAGTTCCCTTCAGGTAATCATAAACAGCATATAAATCCCCTTTTCTATCGCCATCACGAGGGCCACAAAAGAAAGTCGTCAGTATTCTAGTTTCAGGAGCTATCCTACGAATGGTATCAACCCGAGCTATGATCTGCTTATAATCATCCATATACGCCGGTTCATCCCAAATATAGAACAAACAGTTCTTCAGTTTATCTCTCTTCTGAACTTCCTTCAACATCTGACTAAGTTCTTCATGAGACAAAGCAAAATAGGGAAGTATGAAACAGGAATATCTTTCATCATCAAGTAACTCCCAAGTCCGTTTATCGTTCCAACTCCAAGGTGAAAAAGAATGGTCATATTGCCAACGTTCAGGCGCTACTTGAGTTCCAAAGACTGGAGTCATACGATAACTCAATACAAAATCAACCCAGCGTTGCCTCTCTTTATCGGCTTCCTTGCCGGTAAGTCCTTCGGTCATACATCTGTTCTCTACTCCCACCGTAACAGGAATGGAAGAATAGCGAGGTATATCAATATCATGGATAGCGAGGGTTATTTCAATAACAGAATTCTGTTTCCCCGATATCTCAACTGTTTGTTTGTATTCTCCGGTCTTTATCTTATAATCACAGGCAAAAGTAATCCAGACAACGGCAAGCGTATCTTCACAAACAAGCTCTCCATTTATAGGCACTAAGGCATCGTAATAACCATTTATCAACTTCAACTCCCTAAAGGAAGAATTCAATCCTTTCATCAAACTGCCCTTCTTAAAAGAATACTTATCTCCGGGATTACATCTCAAAACGAATTGTAAATGTTCCACTTCCCCTCGTACCATATCTAAGTGTACTTGGGAGGAAGGTTCGTAATTGGTATAATTCAATGGAGAGTCCACCGATGGGAGTATCCTGATATCCTGATTATCCGCACTGACTGCTATAGAGTTGCAAAAAGCACAGATTAGAAGGAAACTATAAAGTATTATTGTTTGTCGAATCATCATAATCATTTTATTTTAAACGTTGTCATCAAAGCGGCATGGTCAGAAGGGAAGCGTACCCGATGCTTATCTATCATTTCAGAGTTGAGCACATTAATGCCTTTTCCTTTGTAATAAATAAAGTCTATACGGTACTGCAATTCATTTTTAGCCATAGTGGACCAAGTGAGACAGGGATATTTAATAACATCAGGATACAACACCCGATAAGAATCTTTAAAGCCGGCAGCAAACATCAGTTTGCTGGTAGGCCATTCTATGACATAGCCTTTGTGTCCATTCAGGTTCTTGGTATTCTCGCCCCAATCCAGATGAGAGTCACTATTAAAGTCTCCGGAAACAATCAGCGGAACTTCATCTTGTTGCAGAAACGGCTTCATGTTTCCAAGGATTGTTTGTAGTTGTTTTGCCCGCATCTCCCATTCCCCCGCTAGGATGTTTTCTATACTTTCATTAGCAAGTAGTTGGTCATTAGTGATAGGCCGATAGTCGAGCCACAAATTGATATAATTAATTGTTTGTGTACGACTGATTTGAAGACTTGCTCCACTACAATTGAAGGAGTCAAACAGGTCGTATGTTTCTTTTATCGGATACTTACTCATGATGGAAAGGTTGGAACTTCGCAGATATAAGTAATACCCCAATGCATCAGCAATGATTGCTCCCGAACCATAAGTCTCTATCATGCCTATGATATCTGCACCGGAATTCTTTATTACCTCAACAACTCTGTTTACTCCCACTTCCTGCCCAAGTTCATGACCGCCATGATAAATATTAAAAGCCATTAACTTGATATCAGAAACCGACTGGGCAAGTGAGTCTTCTTGAAAGTTTGCAGGTAATCCTCCGCATTCTTTTTGGATTTCTTCTTCGTCAAGAACCTTATCAGTGAAGTAAAAGTCCTTCATGAAACCATTAAAGGCATGCCATTGAGAATCGTCTATACAACCCAAGCGGAAAGGATTGTGCGTAGCCAAATTGTTATTGCCATTAGTGCAGTAGATTGCTACATTTTTGCCGTCATAATACATCCGCATTTCTTGTTTATCGGCATCGTGCGTCAAGCCGATATAGTGCCATTTACCATCATTGATAGGTTGCCGCTGGACTGTTGGCTTATACTCCCAAGGGGCGTTCTTACCATCTGAAAAGCCAACCATCCAAGAGCCATTATCTTGGGTGCCGATGATAAAGCCACGTTCTTGGAGATTAAGTACCTTCTTATTTGTAACTAAAGCCTTTTCTCCTAACTGCTCAGCATCTGTTCTAACATGTATAAAGACTGAGAAGGAACGGTCCAGATCTATAGAGTCGATTTGCTCGACTACCCTGCCACTACGTTCGTAAACTCTCTCGCTTAAATCAAGCAAATCATCAGCCTGATGATAAAGTTTCACTTCTTTACTCCATGCGCACAAAGACATGGAGAGACAAATCAATATGACTAAATTTCTCATAAGTATCTTCATTCTAAATTCCTCAACCATTCTTCCAGTTCAAAGGTCCACTGCTTCTTGAACTTAAAACTATCCAAATAGCCCCAGCCATGACCGCCCGAAGGATATGCATGCATCTCAGCGGGAACTTTATGCTCCAACAAGGACAAATAATAATTAAAACTATTCTGAACAGGTACCACGTCATCGTCTCCAGCGAGCATTATAAAAGCCGGTGGAGTAGCGGCAGTTACCCGCAACTCATTGCAATAAGCGTCAATAGTTTCTTGCGTAGGATTTGTGCCCAGCAAATTCTGCCTAGAACCGGCATGAGTATATTCCTTCTTCATCGTAATGACGGGATAGAAAAGAATTTGAAATGCAGGACAAAGCTCTCCTACAGTATGTGTGGCAAGGGTAGAAGCCAAGTGTCCACCGGCAGAAGCTCCCATAATGCCTATTTTATCTGCACGAACCTTCCATTCACCCGCGTGCTGCTTCATAATTTTCATAGCTTGCCCGGCATCTGCTAAAGGCACGTCATTGTGACCTTCCGGCATGCGGTACTGCAAAACAGCATAAACATATCCCAATTTATTGAACCAAGCAGCCATATCATGTCCTTCATGATCTACTGCCAAGCTTCCATATCCACCACCCGGACACATGATGATGGCTTTCCCATTTCCACAATCAGGAAGATAAACCGTCAGAAGCGGATAATCGGCATAGCTTCCTCCTTTCTCAGCCCACAACGGAACCTCTATCTTGGTTTGTGCACAGACCATGCTTACGCAACATAAACATACAATTAATATATAATTCTTCATACTCTTAATCTTTTAAGTAAGTAACTCCGGCAGGAACTTTAATATCCGAACTAATGCTGCCATCTCCCAACTTACGATGTTCTACTTCTATCACTCCATAAGGGGTAGGAAAAGTACCCTTCACCCACTTTAAATGTCCTAAATGAGGCTCTATCTTTACTACTTTGCATCCCGGCTCCAAGGGTGTAATGCCCAACACATGCTGGCTTAACCAAGAGGTAGGTCCTGAAGCCCATCCATGACAAAGGCTATGTCTTAGACCTTTGTAACAGTAGGCGCCACCATCGGCATGTATGTCGTATGAGCCAGTCGGAACTATTTCATCTATACGACTTGCCTTTTGCAAATCGGAATACTTCAAGTCTTCCCAAAAGGTAGTTGCCCCCAAATCGAGCATCCCGCCCCAGTAATCAGAAATGAGGTCTAAAGCTTCTTCATAGCGAGATGCCTTTGCCAAGCATTGCAGCATATAGTAGCCATAGAATGTAGAGAAATCATTCGCTCCATTCTCCAATACCACCTTACCCATCTCTTGCACATCCGCCAAACCTGAAAGAGCTGATAAAGATGCCGCTTGTTTGTTATGAGGTATCTCGGGGGTATATTCTTCTATTTTCTGCAACAGGTGGCTACTATGATCTTTCAACTCATTGTCTTGCAACCATTCCGCTATCTGTGAGGCAGCCATTACAGCCCATACCGTAAGAGATTGAAGTCCCACATGAATAGCCTGTGTATTGCCGGAGGTAGGCCAGTCCAAGAAACGATTGGCAGCAGGATATTGCTCGCGACCTTGTGCATCTATGTTTGCTTCGATTTGTTTCAATAAGAGTTTCAGGTAGCTCTTCTGTTCATTCAGATACTTGCTATTGCCTTGGTAAAGATATAAATCCCGCTGAATGATGATCCACCAAAGCGAATAAGAAGATATATCGTTCATCCAACCGGGCAGAGGGGTGTTATCGCGGACAAAATCCAAACTCTTAGCAACGACAGGCTGATTGCCAAAGACCGTATTCACAGTCATTACCTCTGGGTGAAGATCGCCAATCCACACCAAACGATCTCTCTTTATACCATCCCACAGATACTGTTGCATATTCAGATGAACCGTATATACCCCTGTTTCCCAAATCTTGTTCAACCGTTTATCATCAGAGACAAACGAGCCCAAATAAGGGATATCCCTGTATTTAAATATTGCTCGAACGGAGTTTAGAGGAAGAGTCACATCTTTATCAACTAAGTCAATCCGCACAAAGCGGAAGCCGGTATTCCCTATCTCCAAGTTCCCCAGCCAAGGTAATTCAACAATCATATCGCGTATGGCATGGTCGTTGGTAGCAGAGAGCAATCCCGTGCTTTCTACGCCCACAGAGCTCATTGCTTCACTTACCGACTCGCCAAAACGCAGCCTTACTTTCACTGGTTTCGTGTCGGGGCGTATGCCAGTTGATATCTGCAAACCTCCTTGCAGTTCCTTGCCGAAATCAAGAAGAATGCCCGGTTGCGCATCCTTACGGCTATCCAGTATGCAGCAATTATCAGTATTCACATACGTTTGCCCGGAATTGGGGATAAGAAGTCTTTCACTGAACTTGATACCACCTTGTGTACTGTCCGATGTCCAGACAACCCTTTTAGGGATTAAGTATGTAGTGGTTAGTTCCTCCTTCTCCATTTGGGGTCCAAATTGGTTCTCCATCTTATGTTGTATCTGCATCCATCTATCTGAAACAGAGACATATCCCTTACCTACCCAACGGGTTATGAAGTAAAGCAAAGCATTCCTGAAACGAATATAGTCTTTTTTGCTTTCCCGCGTCCAACCGGTTTCAGCATGAGCAGCCCAATAAGGATAAACCATTTTATACATACTTCTTACTGTAGGAATCCATTCACCCCACATTTGGCAGCCCATCCCTATAATCTGATTTCTCCATTGAACGGGGAAATCTTTGGGTATAGGAGAGAAGGAATAAGCTTTCTCCAAGGAAATGGGAGCAAAGGTATATTCCAATCCGGGCGTAATTTTGTCATGATTGTAATTCAGATAAGTATATTCGTGAAAGCTATTTACGATTTCATGCCCCCTTTCGGCAGCTTTCTGCAAGAGATGCAAATCGCCTGTCCAGAACTGCACAAGAGCATCCGAAGAAAGCTTCTGCTGCATACTGCCTTCCACCGAGTCGTGATAGTGATGCAACTTATCGCCGGTGACGTCGTTCCATCCCATCATCCGCCTCCCTTTAGATTGCAGATAGGTACAGATGTAATTGGTGAACCACACTTGCAACTCAGCAGGAGAGCCAATATGCTTCTCTTTCATAAATTGTTGCACCACCGGTGAGTTCTTCCATTGCTCATACTTCACTTCGTCGCCTCCGATATGGATGATCTTTGAAGGAAACAACTCGATTACCTCGTCCAGCACATCTTCGAGGAAACTCAAAACTTTAGGATCGGCTACATTAAACGCTTCGGACAACACGCCGAAAGCACAAGGCACTTTAATCGTTTTGCCTGAAGTACCCAACCAGGGATAAGCAGCAATTGCTGCCGAAGCATGCCCGGGCATTTCTATCTCAGGAATAATAGTGATGTGCCTGTCGGCAGCATAACGTACAATCTCTCTGATCTCTTTTTGCGTATAATAACCGGTCAGAGGAGTGCCGTCGAAGGTAGTACTTTCGTACCAGTTCAGTTGTGTGGAGTCTCTGGTACCTCCTATTTCCGTCAGCTTGGGGTATTTTTTGATTTCTATTCTCCACCCTTGGTCTTCAGTGAGATGCCAATGAAAGGTATTCATTTTGAGTATTGCCATTTCATCCAGCAGTTGCTTCACGACCACCTTTCCTTTGAAGGCACGGGCATCATCCAGCATAAAGGCACGCCATCGGAAAGCAGGCTCGTCCTCAATAATGAGGTAATCGGCACAAAGCTTATTGCCTCGCATCTGCAATACCTGACGCAGGGTTTGTATGCCATAGAATACTCCTTGTGGAGAAGAAGCGGTAATCGTGACTCCTTCTTTGTCTATCTGTAACCGATAGGCTTCGACATTCTTAAATTGAGGAGAGAGAAGTAAGCGGATGTTCGCTCCCTTTTTAACAGTTGTGCTGCTTAAATCGAAATCTTCTTTAAGCATACTTTCCAGGTACGTCGCTTCGTTTTTCAATCCCTTGTCAAACGAAAGATGGCAAACTTCGAACTTATAGGTTCCCGGATGCGTAACTACCGAATTAGGATAGGGAATAATGGATAGATTATCAGCTTGAGTGCCCAAGCTAATAATCGTCAGTATCCATAGTATAAATAGTGTTTTGTGATTCATGGGTTACTTTGTTGTTACGAATTTCCAATTGCCTCCCCCATTCATCTTAAATGCGATGGTAGATGAGTTCATTTTATCGGCAGCTAATACAGCATTTGCAGCATGAGTTGTTAGTTTGCCTTTGTTCCATATAACTTCGCCATTCAACGATATTGTTTTTGAGGTGGATGGCAAGCAAATAATAGCCTTCATTCCATCCGGAGATGAAACATTCAATGCAAATTCCTTGGCATCATCGGTAAAAGAAACCTGGATATTCCCTTTTACAGTGGGTACTAAAGTTTCAGCGTGCTTAATTCCTGCCGGTTGAGGGCATATCCTGTATTCCTCATAACCGGGCTTTGTAGGAAAAATGCCGCATACATATTGGGACATAATAGTCAATCCACCTCCGCTCCATGCGTGGTTGGTAGTTCCACCGGGGAATCCGTTGGGACCTATTCCCCAACCTTCGTACAGGGTTGATCGTTCGGGATCGTTCACCATCTCGGCAAATCTTTTCTTCATTCTTTCGATGCCGTACTTGCCCTGCTCCATACAGAACAAGGCTTCAATCACATACTTTTCCATATAAGGGCTGGCATGCTCACTACGTTTCAGTACATTCAGGATAGCCGGATATTTCTCTTTATCGGCAAGACCGGACACTATGGCAAGTGCATGAATACGATCATCCGTCAGTAATTTATAGTCGGGGTGACGGTACTCTTTACCATTCCAGAATACCTTATTAAAAGCAATCTTCAGTTCTTTCATCTCCTGTGCCAATCCTTCGACCTCATCGGTCAACCCCAAAGCGAGGGCCATGTTGTGCTGTCCTTGCAAGGCGATATAGTACCAAGCGTTGAAAAGTACCTTTATATCAATGTTTTCGCCCCAATCTCCCCAAGTCCATTCACCTGCACGAAACTTGATTGTGCCATCGGCATTCTTTTGCCATACGTTCATATATTTCTTTACGCCGGGATAGAGGTCTTTTATAGTTTGCAGGTCACCCGTATTCAGATAATAATTCCAAAAGCCGAAGTATCCGATGGATGCCAGCATCTGACCAGGCAGTTCGGTATGATAATTGGAGGAAGGGATAGGCGCATAAATTTCTCCTGTCGGTCGCTGCCAACCTATCAACTCGTACATGCCTTTCTTCATCAGCAGGTGGCTGCTAAGGGAAAGCGCATAGAAAGCTTCGCCCGACTCATTCACTTCATCTCCCCACCATTGAGCACGCTCCCGGTCGGGGCAGTCCATATAAGTATCGCGCATGGTGACGTAAAGGGTACGCTGGGATTTATCCCACATCTTATTCAAGAAAGCATCATTGCAATGGAAATAACCATCGAACTCGGTATCGTAACCTGTTTCACGAAACTGAACCTTGCTGAGTTTTATATCTTTAGGATAGACGTAGTAAACATTTTCTCCATTCATCCAACCTTTATTCTCATAGCGTTGCGTGCCCGGTTTCGTAATATACTCGGCACGGACATTATAGGCACTACCACCTTGATAATGATCGGTCAAGATGGTTATCAACCGACCTGGCGCTGCATCGACTTCCATATAGGGCATTACTTGCGCATTATAGGGCAAGCGGCAAACTAATGTATCGCATTCGTTACCCTTCCGTATGATTTGAGACACGTAATCTTTCAGCCCGAAGTCTTTCCACATGGGTATCACACGGTGATGGAGTTTATTCCAAGGCGCATCTCCTTCCTTTCCTACAATACGGGCAGCCGCCCAATGCTTGCAGGAAGGATTGTTACCGGACTCCCAACCCGCCACATCCTGCCGGGCATCGAAACCGATGCTCGACTCCGGCAATCGGAAGTTGGGAGTAGGTTTCAGCGGGGTATAATAAGACGGATGCATAGCAGATTTCCAGGAAGCATCACTCTTCAGGGTAAATTCATCAGCTTTGCAATCGAAAAGCAACGCTCCCGAACCGCTCGGGTTGTATGAAAAACCTTCTTTTCCGAAATACCACACAAGTGCAGACAACACATTATGACCGGATTTCAGGTAAGGGGCTATATCGACTTCATCGTAATAAGTGTCTCGGGGGTTAGGTCCACGTTTTACGGCTCCTTCCAGAACAACCAGTTTTCCATTTATCCACAACCAATATTTGCTGTCGGCAGCAATACGGGCAAATGCACGAGCTGGAACTACTTTTATATTAAACTCCTTTTGAAAACAAATCCATGAGTTGGTTGCATTCTGATTTTCGAATGCTGTTATCCATTGGGGGGTAGTGTCTGCCTTGATGTACAAGGAGCAGATCAACAGTATTAAAGTTAGAGTTATCTTCGTCATTATTGATAAATTGTTTTTAATTATGTTTTCCTAGTTTTGCCATCCAGTTACTCCTTTTCTTTATGTTCTTTTGCCGTATTGAACTCCGATTGTTGAGTAGAGACTTCTTTCAGCTTCAGTGTATTCAGTTCCAAGCGTAACTTCTCTATTTCTTGCTGTAATCCGGCAGGGGATGAGGTATCGGTATGCTTATTCATATCATTGGCTTGCTTTCCATAAGCCTGCATTTCCTGTTCACAATAAACGGAAGTACGCTTCGAAGGCTGACTGTAAAATTCTATATAACCACTAATAGGACGCTGGGAACCAGTATAATCCATTTCCGCATGAACCTTTATTCTTCCGGCTTTATGAGTAGATTGAACCAATATCGGCACTGTTCCCCAAGTGACTTCTGCCGGGTTGGCATATTCCTGTTCACCTCCCACCAAATGTCCTTCGCCTTCTATCGAAAATCTGATATGCGAATTGTTCAGCCGCTTCACCTGCCCGTTTTTATCCACCACAGAAGCTACAACCACTACTTTATCCGAACCATCAGCAGTTAACGACTTTCCTTCATCATCAACCTGTAGAATGATTCTTTCGGGACGACGGGCAGGACGTTTTATACATTCGGCAACTTTTTCACCTTCAAGATAACCTTCTGCCAGTAAATAAGAGTCTTGCTGCCGATTCACTCCTGCTTCGTTGTCGGTATCGGACATCATTTTGTCTTCTACATAACTGAAGGCTTTCTCGAAGGTTATCGGCGGATAAGGCATACCGTCCGTCTGTTTTCTTTCATACACCAACTGCCTACCATCCTTGTTTATGGTGAGAACCACCTTGTCGCAATTAGAGAAAACTGTGACATCTTCCGGTGAGAAAGGAGTCATTTCGTTAGCGACATAGACAAAGGGACCTGTTTCCGCTATTGAATTTGCATCTATTTCCGGGCTTCTGAAGCTCTTGAACATATAATAAGAAGTCTTCGGTTGGCGGAAATTATCCATAATTCCACCATAGAAAGGGTCTGGATGATACCCACGCTGATGATCGAACGGATGCCACATACATCCTCCTATAAACTGAGGTGTCGTCCGGAAGAAGGCATCGTATGAGATGTAATCAAAGTTCGTCTTCGCATAATGCTTGGCTTGAATAAGCATCGGCGTTTCTCCCCACTTCCTGGATGCCCGGCTTGGACCGTTATGTGCCGTCCAGTCATCCACACAGTCACCCCATTCTCTTTGCAGGAAAGTGATATGCTCTGTAGCTTTGCCGGTATAGGCGGGGTTCTCTTTGTTGAAGTTTATGGCATTCTCATACCATATGTTATAAAACTCTCTTCCCTTAGAGCGATAATCGCAGGCAGAGTAACAGGAAGGATAAGGATACTCTTCGTCCACAATATCACGTACTTTCTTAGCAAAGTAATCGGGATACCAAGTTTCGTTCAAAATAGGTTCCCAAAGAAATATACAAGCATGGTTCCTGTCGCGACGTACCATCTGGCGGATGTTATCATAGACTCCTTCCTCAAAGGTCGGTGTTTCGTTCCAGAACTGCCATCCGGGAGTGGTTACTATCATAAATAATCCCAGCTCGTCACACGCATCCATCCAAGCCGGATCTTGTGGAAAGTGGGCACTACGGATGACTTCCATACCCAAATCTTTCAGTTTCTTCGCATCACGCCAATGCAGAGAATTGGGAACCGCATGACCGATAATAGCAAAATCCTGGTGACGATTGGCTCCCATCAGCGGTTTGTCATAATGCTTTCCATTCAAAAAAAGCCCTTCTTTTCCTCTGAATTCAATGCTTCGTATGCCAACACGCTGTCTAAATCCGTCTATTTCCTTTCCTTCGCTATTTACTATCTTTACTATAAGGTTATACAAATAAGGAGTTGACGGACACCATAAGTGAGGGAAGGTTACCCTCATTATCTGATCCTTAGTCTGTACAGAAGTACCTTTTGATACCTTCAGTTCGGAAGACGCACTTGCCACTAGACGGTTATTCTTATCCAGTAACTCATAAAGTACTTTTCCGCTGAACCTGTCATCAGTCAAGTTCTTAACATCAGCTTTTACGATAACGTCTGCCGATTGCTCGCTCACATTTCTATAAGTTACAAAGACTCCGCCACCGGCCGTTTTGTCTTCTTCATTCGGATCGGTGATAAACACATCATTCGTTGAATACATCCATGCATCCCTGTATATCCCCCCGAAATAAGTGAAGTCAAGCACATCTTGCGACTTTCCCGGAGGATAATTGGGTTCATCGCTATTGTCCGCACAAACAGCAATCACATTCTCTTTATCGGAGAAAACATACTTGGTAACATCTATCACAAGTGGTAAATATCCACTAAAACTCTCTTTGACAAGCATTCCATTGACCCATACTTTAGACTTTCCCATGATTCCCTCAAAATGAATCACCAAGCGCTTGTTCTTCTCTTCGAAAGGAACGTTAAAATGTTTACGGTACCATACTTCACCTTGATAATTGATACATCCGCTTGCCTCGGCAGGCAATAGTTCTATGCCATCGGGCAAATGAACTACGTTCCACTTATCATCATTGAAATCCATCTTTTCTGCTCCCTTTACCGAACCTTTACGAAAACGCCATGCCGGATTAAAGTTATAAACACTTCTAAACTGAGGCAAGTTATAAAAGCCGGCAGTAGAGAACTCTGCTTTGTCCGATTGGGAATAAGATGTTGCAGATACTCCCCAAAGCATAAAGGCAATAAAGAGCAACCTAAACAGGAAAGAATCTGTTTTCTTCATTTTAATTCTATTTAAATAATTACAATAAAAGCATAAAACTTACTTTGATACTAATGATTTTATTCGCAAGATATAATTTTGATTTTATCCATTCGATTCAATCAAAACTCCTTAAAACCTAACTTGAATACAGGAGACAGAGAATCCAATTTATATCCATCCAAAGTATTCATTCCGGATTTACCTGTTCCTGGAGCTATAAACATAGGATCAGCAAGAATGGAACCTTTCAGATTTGGATTAATGCGAATGTTTTTATTATTACCATACCAGCAATTTAATGCTGCTACGAAATTGAGAGTATCAGCAAAACAATTCTCTCCTTTCCCGTCATAATAGATGATATTATTATAGAAAAAAGTATTATCAGGCTTTCCTCCTTCCATCATCCAAGTAGTGAAAAGACCTAAAGTCTCAGGATCATCGGTGTAGATTTTGTTATTATAAATATATGTGCTATCAGTGGAACCTGCTATGGTGAAGGTGAATCGTTTGTCATTCTGGCTAATATTGTATCGAACAATATTGCGTGAAGATTTACCGAAGTTTCCCTGCGAACAAATCAAATGTGAACCTCCAGCATTATCATGGCTGTAATTGTATTGGGAAATACAATCGAAACAAAGTAAGTCAATGTCGAACCCCTGCCCATCTCCTGAGAATCCAGTATGTGATACTTCGTTATATTGCATCAGAGTTCGATTAGAGTTATGTGGCCAGATACCGGCATTTGGACTAGTACCTCGTTGATTAGCTTTATACACACGGTTTTTCTCAATAAGTGCTCCGTCTGTACAAGAAACAAGAATTCCATCTCCACCAATATCTTCCAGATAATTGCCACGAACTACAACATTTGTAGAAGCCTTATAAGCCCCACTTGTTCCATGATAATTTTCATCAATATTCCCTGCACCATAGGTTAGCCCTCCGCGCTCTTGCCATTGACTCCAAACGGAAATGCCAGTCCGGTCAATATGCTTAAGACTACATCCTTCAATCACAACATGATCGTAGTTGGTAGGTATTACCTTACCTGTAGCAATCACCAAGATACCCTCACCATGAAAACGGTTATTGTTATCGCCCGCAATGTTAAATATATCGCAATTTTGAATTTTGACACCACTACCAGTACCATAATCATGCCATCTAACCAAAATACCAAATCGAACATCGCTTTTCTGTTCATCGGGTGTATTAGATAGTTGAAGTCCATCTACCACCCAATAATCTTGATTATACAATAATAATGCCCCTGCCTTGATACCACTGATACCACTTCCGGCAATATGAGGTTTCTTTCCCCGACCATACGAAGAGATTACTATAGGAGCTATGGAGTCACCTGAGCCTTTCGGAGCTAATTGTCCTTTCCACTCCTCATCAACACAGAACAAAATAGAGTCACCTGATTGAAACTTCATACTGTTCACCTTTTCTAATGTCTGCCAAGGTGTCGAGGCATCTAGTCCATTATTACTGTCACTTCCTTTTGTTGAAATATAGTAGTTAGTCCCTTTAAGACGTTTTGCATCCGATTTCCCTATGATTGAGCAAGAACAAGCTAAAAAGGCAATGCATAGTTCATATATAAGATATTTCATATATCAATGTGTTTCATTAAATGGATGAACAATTTAGGAGAAGAGGGTACAATTTTCAACTTATTTCAAGTCCCCTCTCCTCTAAATGCTAACACTCTCAAGTAAATCCTAATATCCCGGATTTTCTACCAGATTTTTATTTGCAGCTCTTTTTGCTTTAGTTATTGGGAAATAGTAATTCTTAGCATGGAAGGTGGGTGAAGCCGTAGTTCCATCCACTTTTTCAGTAACCACTACTTTAAACTTACCGGAAGCATAGTCATAGATGTATTGCAATCCACTAAATGATCTAGTCAAAGCTGTCTCAGCCTCTCTCCAACGGCGTAAATCCCAATAACGATGATTCTCGAATGCAAGTTCAACCTTACGCTCATGACGGATTTTTTCTCTATCAATACTTGCCAGTAACTTCACACCAGCTCTGTCTCTTATTTGATTAATAGCATCCAATGCTTCATCTGTTTTTCCCAATTCAAATGCCGCCTCTGCATAATTTAGCAAAATCTCGGCAAAACGAAAGATTTGATAATCAGTTCTTGATTCACATAACCAAGTCATATTATCTGTACTTGGATCAAGATATTTCATGATTCCGAAGCCTGAGTTTACAACACCTTCTGAGACATGTGCCCATACCTGGTCACCTATAGAATTCATTCCATTATATTGATCAGCTTGAGATTTAATCATTTCTCCGTCTGGCTTGATCAAACCCATATGCATATCAATAGTATCACCAGCATAAGCTCCAGCTACCGCATCCCGCCATGGAGTGCCATTTGTCCAAATTGAGGCATAAAAGCGAGGATCTCTACCTTTCCAAAGTTCGTCCATAGTCCATAGTTTACTTTGCAATGCTTCACGATCAAACTTACCCGAATTACCATTAGCATATTCAAACTCTTCGACCATTTCCAAATAAGGGCCGTGGTGGTTTCCCAGCCCCCATACCTGAGGTCTCGGACATTCACATTGATCCCATGACCAAGTACTAAATCCACCATTTGAGAAACCAGGACCATCATGTTGTTTTACCATAATGGCTTCACAGTTCCGTTTCTTAAGGAAAATGTTTTTAAAATTCTGAACCTTGTCCTCGTCTACATTATATAATTTATAAGGGCTCTCTTTTATAATTATCAAAGCAGCATCATAAGCTTGTTTATAATAAGTATTAGCTTCACTTTGAGGCATACCCAACAAGCCATCAAGTTGCACCTTACCAAACTGAGCTATACTCCCTGCATATAAAGCAGCACGACAATGGAGTGACAAAGCTGCCCACTTATTGGCACGACCTATTTCCGTCACTTTCGCCAAATCTTCTGCAATTTCACTAGTTTCTTTCAAAATGAAGTCATATAGTTCTTTCTCAGAATTACGCTTTGGATACAAAATTTCCTCAGATGAATTTAACTGAGGTGCCTCCAGCAACAAAGGTACACCACCATACCGTTTTACCATTGCGAAATAACAATAAGCTCTCAAAAAGCGAGCCTCCGCTATACGTATTTTTGCCGTTTCCTGATCAATAGGTGAATTAGGAACACGTGCTATCAATTCATTCAAATTCCGAATGGTATAATAAGCATTTTCCCACCATTCAAGTACACCTCCGTCTTCGGTTATTCCGTGCAACTTTGTCCAAGAGATATCAGCCCATGAACCTGTATTATATTTAGCCTCATCAGTTACATCCATTGTAAGGCCAACACCAAATACTTGCTCACTATTACCAAAGAAATAATTTGTATTTCCTTTCCTGTCATCTCTATTCATAGGTGAACCACTCCAACTGGTAAACATGGTTGTTGCATCATTTACCATAACGGGAGTATACATATACTGAGTGACTAGAAATGCATCTATCAAAGTGGGATCATTCCATACCACAGCATCTGTATATTGATCAAGAGGCTCCTTATCTAGAACATCATAACAAGCTGTGTTTGTTAGAGCTAAAGCTCCTAATGCAATAGTGTATAATACTTTTTTCATCGATATTCTTTTTTATTAATTAAAACGAAAGATTCAAACCTAAACTTAATGTACGCTGTTGGGGATAATAATAAGCAGGACTGCCTTCAGGTGCTTCAGGATCCACTCCGTATTTATGTAACGAACTGATTGTAAACAAATTCGTTCCTGCTACATAAATCCGTAATTGTTGTACACCAACTTTAGTCAGCAAAACTTTAGGGACTTCATATCCGATGGATAAACTTTTCAAACGTAAATAAGCTGTATTGTGATTATTAAAATCAGAGTACAAATTATTTGTACTGGCACCACCAGGACGAGCAACCAAGGAGTTGGGATTATTCTCTTTCTCAGTCCAGCGATTATCATATTTCAAAGTAGACGCAGCTTTAGTCATATCAAGATAAGTCGTATATCCAAAAGCTCCCTGGAATAAAGCCGCAAGATCGAAATCACGATATTTTAAGTTCATATCGAATCCATAAGTCCAAGTAGGTAATGTTCCCTTACCAATTTCCTTTTGATCCTTCCAATCCAGAACTTTATCTCCATTAATATCTAGATATTTAATATCACCTGGACGGAGTGTCGAGTTACCATTCAAGTCTTTGTATGTATAATCAAGCGCATCAATCTCTTCTTGGCTAGTGAATAATCCAGCTGATACATATCCGTATCTAGCGTCTGTCCACCGTCCTTGCTGCTTATAAATTCTTTCTTGATCAGGATCTGTATAAACTGGTTCATCATATTTTTTCCATTTTGAACGCGCCCAAGCCAAATTGCCACTAATATCATAGAACAACTTTCCAAGACTTCCACTTGTTCCAATATTTAATTCCCAACCACGAGTATCAATACTATTTAAGTTTTCTAAAGGAAGTTCTGCTCCAAATGAGGAAGGTAATGATACAGCACGACTTCCAGGAATACCCTCACGCACACGATAAAAAGCTTCAACTGTACCATATAGCTTTCTTTGGAAGAATGAGAAATCAATACCACCATTATAAATCTTCATCTTCTCCCAAGTTAGTATGGGGTTTGCCAATCCTACTGCATAAAGTCCAGATTTAATAGCATCTCCAATTTTATAGGAGCCATCAAAAGCATAACCAGCCAAATATTTAAAACTACCTACATTGTCATTACCAGACTCACCATAACTAGCTCTGATTTTAATATTATCAATAGCTTCTATTGATTTAATAAAATTTTCCTCAGACATAACCCATCCAACAGAAACACTTGGAAAGTATCCCCAACGACTGTTTTTGGGAAATTTAGCAGAAGCATCAGCTCTAAGAATGGTCTCAATCAAATAACGATCCATATAGCTGTAGTTTAAACGACCTACCCAACTGGCACGCCCCATCTCACTTTCCCAACCATTATTATAAGCTGTTGTACCGTTGCCTGCAAAGATTTGATCAAGTACAGTAGACATAAATCCTGTTCTTCCCGTCTCTATATATTTATCATTGTACTCAATTGATTCAAACAAAGCCAAAGCAGAAATACGATGTTTTTCATCAAATAATCGGTCATAAGTAAATGAGTATTGTTGAGTCAAGCTATGCCCTCTTGTGAATACTTCCGTAACAGAAGTTGGGTCTTGTGAAGAACGTTCAAATGTATAAGTATCAGAGCCAGCATTGTATGAATAGAATTTCTCTTGCTTGTTAAAATATTTATTATTATTGTTATAAGTGTCATAATTAATAGACATTCTAGCCTTCAATCCTTTGATATACTTAAATTCATAAGTTAAACCACCATTAGCTCTAATACGGCGTTTGTCCGCATCACTATATCCTCCTAAGTTTGTGTTGGAAGCAAAAAGAGCATTCCCGTATGATAAGCCACCATAAGACAATTTGCTTCTATCAGGGAGGTAAACCGGATAACGAGGATCAGAATCATAAATAATACTCCAAAAGTTAGAGTGTCCAAAACCACTACCAATAGCAGGAAAGAACTGATTCTCTTTCGTTAATAACATATCTAATGTAAAAGACAGTCGGTCGGTAATCTTTGCATCAATATTAGACTGTACATTGTAACGATCATATTTTCCACCACCAGTTTTTATAATCGTCTCTTGGTTATTATAGCCAATATACCCATAGTATTTTATCTTATCACTACCACCGCGTATAGATAAGTTATGATTTTGTTGAGGAGCCCAGTCACGAATAACTGCGTCATACCAATCAGAGTTCAGATAGTCAGGATCTGTTCCTGAATAATATTTTTGAATTTGTTCCTCTGTGTATGGCACCTGTGCTATAGGCAAACCTGCATTTATATGTGCTTCACGAGCCCACTCTGCACGTTGTCCAGAACTTCCCGGTTTGATGATATTAGTAGATCCTTGTAAAGTGAAAGAAGAGTTCAATGAGATTATAGGTTTGGAGTCAATACCACGTTTAGTTGTCACTAAAATAACACCATTACCTGCACGAGCACCATAAATAGAAGCAGCTCCATCTTTAAGGATTGAAATAGACTCAATTTGAGTAGCATCAATACTATTGAAATCCCCTTCAATTCCATCAATAATTATTAATGGTGCATCGAAACCACGAATTCTTAATTCGGAGCCGTCTGATCCTGGAATACCGGAAGTTTGCTTTACCATTAAACCTGGGAGTTGACCAGCCAAAGCATTTGTTACATTTCCGATAGGAGCTACCGTAAGCTTTTCTGATTTAATAGCAGATACAGATCCAGTCAAATTACCTTTGCGTTGTGTTCCGTAACCTACAACCACTACCTCATCAAGTAATTCTGTATCGGCCAACATTGTTACGTTTATACGATTACGACTACCTACTACCAGTTCTTGCTTCTTCATACCGATATAAGTAATTTCCAGAACAGTCTTATTATTAATATCTCCCTTAATCGTATAATCACCATTCACATCAGTGATAGCTCCATTATTAGTGCCTTTCACCAAGACACTTACTCCGATCAAGGGTTCTCCGGTTTCATCTACGATTTTACCTACAACAGTTCTTGTTTGTTGAGCTACAGCAGTCTTTGCTATACCTTTATTAGAAAGGATAATATGGGTTCCTTCCATCGTATAATGCACATCAGTATCCTTAAACAAATCATCCAGGACTTTAGATACCGGAGTTTCTTTTGCTTTAACAGAAGCTTTTTGTTGAGTATCTACATGAGAGTTGATGATAAATAGATAGTCCGTCTGGTTTTCTATTTCATTCAGTATAACTTCAAGGGTACTATTACTCTTTGACAGGGTAACTCTGGCATTTTGCGAGTGGGTGTTTCCTGCATATAAGCTGAATACAGACACAAAAGCCAGGAACAATGTGATTTTCATAATCTTAAAAATACGGTTAGTTCGTAATTTTTGGGGATATAAAGTACCCCACAAAGAAATTTTATTCATATCTTTGTAATGCTTTAATAATTAATACGGTTATTAGATAATTGTGTTAATGGAGAGTGCTGACACGCGACCAAACTTGTCAGCATTCTTTTTTTATTAACTTTAGAAGTGTGTTTTCATCAGTATTTCATCATAGGCAATCTATTTTATGTAAATAATATGGTTATCTTCATCTCTATTAAATACAAAGTTCACATCTTTTTGCAGGACCCTTAGTGCGTAGAGTACTCCATCCGATTGACGGAATTTACCGGTACAACGATAATTGGCAACTGCACTATTCTCTATTCTTATGTCAACTCCATAATACTTCTCGAACTTCTTTATGATATTGGGAAACGACTCGTCTTTGAAGCAAATCAAACCTTCGCGCCATCTATATAAATTAAAGTCTTCAATCGAAGCTATATTCATCTTTCCGTTTTTAAGGTAAGCCAACTGATTAGGACGAAGCATATACTGCATCTTTCCCCTACTCACTTTAACCGAACCTTCCATTAATGCGGTGGCAAAAGTATTATCTTCCGAATAGGCTTCCACATTAAACTTAGTGCCCAGTACTTCGATATTACCTTTAGCCGTTTCTACAACAAATGGTTTATGCACATCTTTCGTCACCTCAAAGTAGGCTTCTCCATCAAGTTTCACTTTTCTATTGTCTCCCACAAACGAAGCAGGATATTCAATTTTGGTACGTGAATTAAGCCATACTACTGTTCCATCAGACAATTCCAAGCTGATTCTTTGTCCGGCAGGAACCATTATTTTCTGCATAGCCAACAATTGTTTCTCATTTGAATATTGCTGATAAAAAACGGTAATTCCTATGGTTATAGCAACTACCGCTGCAATTTCTACCAGCTTCCTGAACCAACCACCTTTGAAAACCACAAACTTATCTGAACGAGAATTGTCCTCCTCTTCCGCCAGAAGAGTCATCGCATCAAACAGTTTTCTTTCTTTGAAAAAAGCCTGATGATTTTCAGGTGATGCTTCCATCCATTTCCGGATTTGCATTTCTTCTTGCAACGAAGCATTACCTTCAAAAAAACGAACTAACAAATCTTTATCCATAGTCTAAAATTCTATTGGGGGAATAGCTTTTCATTCCGCCTACATATATAAGGCAGATAACTTAAATGCATCCCTAGTGAAAAAATGAGTTTTTTTAATAAAAGAATAAATAGAGGAAAACAGGCAAGTAATCTTTCAGTCCTATACGCAGTTCTTTCAAGGCTTTTGCGATATGGAACTCTACACCTTTTGTCGTTATATCAAGCTTTTCTGCAATTTCTTTATGAGACAAGTTTTGCATTCTACTCATGACAAAGATTTCACGTGTACGTTCGGGAAGTCGTGCCAATGTTGTTTTTACAATTTCCTGTGCTTCCGCGACAAATAGCTCATAAGGTTCACAAGCTTCTAGAGAAGCAATACGTGTATTCAACTCCCATTGAGCATGTGATATCATAGTATCTACAACTTCTTCATGCAAACTTTGGTGCTGCAGATAGTTCAAGCACTTATGTTTGAGAACAGTAAGTACATAGGCCGGAACATTCACATCTCCCTCCAACTTATGTCGATTTTCCCAATAATAGATGAGTGAATCAATCACGTAGTCTTCTGCAATGGCAGCATCACGTACATAAGTTTGAGCAAAACGAATAAATCTCCCTTTATAGGAAGTGAACAGTTCATTAAAGGCTGACAGTTCTGAAGCCATGATTAAATCAGATATTTTTTAAGGTTAACATAAAAGAAGAAACTGCTTAAACCTCTCAGGCAGTTTCTTCTTTATAGCTAATGATTATTTCTTCTTGGGTTCTGATGTATCTTCCGTCTTGTCCTCCGGATGGATGATATTCTTCACCGTCTCACCGATAGGCAATTTATCGAGTACTCCAAGACTCGGAGCAACAGTCTTCACCAACGAGCTGAGGAAGTTGCTTGTACCGCCGTTTCCACCATCGAATACAGTGATATTTCCCAAATTGATATGCTCGAACGCTTTCACTTGTTCGCCGGCAATCTCTTTCCATTGATCTACCATCTTGTACTGGATGGCAATAGCAGGATTCGACTCAGCCGCTCTTACCATTGCCTCGAAACCTTCGGCTTCGGCAAGCAACGACTTCTTCTTACCTTCAGCTTCGGCTTCCAGTTTCATGCGGATAGCTTGTGCTTCGGCCTGAGCCTGGGCAAGCATAGCCTTGGCACGTGCCTCGGCTTCACGGGTAATCTTCTCGGCAACGGCATCTGCCTGTAGCACGGCTTCTTGCTTGGCTATTTCGGCGGGTACAATCTTTTCGGCTTTCAAAGAAGATTCTACCTTGCGGGCCTTGGCTTCTTCTACTTCTTTTTGGGCTATCTCACGGGCAGTTTGTACGGATGCTTCCGAACGGGCGGCAGCTTCACCGGATTGCTTGTCAGCGGTAGCTTGTGTCACGGCAAGTTCTGCATTGGATTGTGCAATGGCTTTTTGTGCTTCATTGCGTCCGATAGCAGCTTTCTTGGCAGCTTCGGCTTGTTTGATTTCCATGTCGGAGTTCAATTCGGCGATGCGGCTCTCTTTCTCGGTGTTGGCTTGCTCAATGCGGATATTCTTCTCGGCTTCGGCCTTGGCAACCTGCGATTCCTTCTCGGCATTGGCAACGGCTACTTGCGAGATACGGTCTTTGTCGGCATTGGCAACGGAGATTTCCTGCAACTTCTTGGTTTCGGCAATGGCGATGTCCTGGTCTTTGCGAGTCTCGGCAACCTTCGTTTCACGTTCCTTTATCTGAGTGGCAATCTTGATAGCACCCAGTTTCTCCTGTTCTTCAATATTAGCTTGAGCTTCGTTCTGCGCTTTACTCTCGGCTTCCTTACCCAGATTGACGATATAATTGGCAGCATCACGGATATCACTGATATTGATATTCATCAGATAAAGACCGAACTTGCGAAGTTCCGTATCGATATTGTCTTTTACTTTAGAGAGGAACTTATCACGGTCGGAGTTCAACTCCTCAATCGTCATATCGGCAATAACCAGACGCATCTGACCATAAACCACATCGGTAATCAGGTTTTGTTTGTCGTCCATCGTCAATCCCAACATACGTTCGGCAGCATTCTGCATGACCTCGGGATCGGTACTGATGGCTACGGTAATCGTCGTCGGCACATCCACACGGATATTCTGCGCAGACAAAGCACCGGTCAGTTTACAGTCTATCTGCATCGGCTTCATCGACAGGAACTCATATCCCTGAATGATGGGCCAAACAAAAGCAGCACCACCATGATATAACTTGGCAGATTTCTTATCTCCTCCTGTTTTACCATAAACTACTAAAACCTCGTCACTCTTACATTTGCGGTAACGGGAAAGAATACCTACAAAAGTGAGCAGAATAACCGCAATAAGTATAGCGGCCATAATCATCATTTCTTGTGTCATAAATTTGTGTATTTAGTTCTATTTTTATTGGATGTATAATGTCCCGCCCCGGTAGGTCGTGATAATCGTCTTATCTCCGGTCTGATAAGTTTTCTTAGTCTCAGACACGACATCAACTTCGCGCATAGCACCGTCTTTCCTGATTTGCACGGTATATTTGCCCTCTCCCTGCCCGAAGTAGATGGTGCAATCACGCCCTACCAGCTGTTCCGACTTTTCAGAACGATTCACTTGCTGTAACTGATAGGCCTTCTTATAAAGAAACCACACGGCAAATACAAAGAACAGACCAATCAGAATAGCAATGATATAGCTCTGGGGATCATCATTCCCAATCAGATACATATACCAGCCAAAGCCGATACCAAAATGGGTAAGACCTTTAAAAGAGACTACACTGCTGAGGTCGGCATCTACGTCCACATCCGCATCAATATCTCCGAAAAAGATAGAAAGGATAAACTGTATCACAAAAATTCCAGTCGTGACCAGTGCAATGATAAGGAAAATATGAGTGCTCATAGGCAAATTGAAGTAGTGTCCTTACACTATATACTAGATATATTAACAAATATAGGTATTTGACTGATGCAGGCAAAGCAACAGTCCCTATTTAACAAATTTTTCCGTAATTTGCATGCTACAAATAACATCTGACTACTGTAGGTCATTATACTTTTTCACTTACCTATGAAAATATATCGTTGATACGAAGGAAACTTTTCTCAATCGTAAGAGAAACTATATATCAACACTTGAAATCTATATTTCACGCCCTGAAATATAAAAATCAAAGCGTGAAACTTATATTTAAAGGCGTGAAATATAGATTTGTTAGTATAGCAGAAATATTCTGAAAGCGTAAAAAGAAAGTTTCCTTAGCACAAACGGAAAGTATGAGTACCTTTGATTGACTTATAGCAGCTACTGAAGGAGCAACTATAATCTTTTATAAAACTAAGATATAATAATCATTAAATATTAATGAACCTTACAACTTCTTTCAAACTTATGCGTTATCTATGCACCCCCGATGAAACAACTTAAATGTATAATCCTGCTTTTGCTCCTCAGCGTGGGTCTGATTGCCGTCTCCCAGGAGGAACAGCCAAATTCTCAAGTAAGCGAGAATCTGACAGGAAATACTATCGGATATGCCCTATCAAGTTGCTCACTAACAGCTTCAACAGAAGAATCTGCTCCCATCTCCAACCACTCGTACTCTAATGATGACACTAGTAGTAGTTGGAATCGAAATGCACTGTGCCCCAATAGTGTTTATACGAATAATAATGCCTCATCAAAAATTCTGAAACTCAAACAGTATCTACCGGCAGGCCAGCTACAACACTTTAACTACAGCCAGCTGCTTGCCAAACAAAACTTAATACTTTCATACAGTCCCAGTGCTATCCGCTACTCGTATGGATATTACATCTATGCGTTAGCGCATATTCTGATTTAGCCGCTACACACTTACTTATTATCTAAAAACCTGTTGTCAGAGGTATGCTACCAGCATGTCTTTGACTCGTTTATCGTTTATTACAATCATTTTAAAGCTATTACTATGGGTAATTTATTATTGTCCACACTCGAAATGATGGGACTTACCTTTGCAATCGGCTTCTTCGTGGCATTTGTCATCAAACTGATAGCCCTTGCCGCCGATTCGCTCGACTTTTACAGTTCACACCAAAAAGAAATACTCCGTTTAAGACGTTTGAAAAAGCTACGCCAAAAGGTGGCAGTGATGATGGGAGAAGACCCTCATGGGTATGAAGACTACGCCAACGAACAGCGTGGAGACTACAGCCGGGGTATAGACCGGGAATCTGACTGCACATGCGGCTATTACCATGGAGTAAGCATCGGAGCCTCAAAGAAGACTCTGATAGACCACTACTATCCCGAAGATATACACACCATGTTCCTGAATAATGCAGAAGAGGTGAAAAGGAACCAAAACAAAGAACGCTCCGAGAAGAAGGGCAAACAAGAAAATAAATAAGAAGAAACAGTATGGAAAATATAGATTTCGCGAGTTTGTTCCAAGGATTCGGAACCATGATGGAAAGCGGCTGGTTACTCGCTTCAGCCCGTATGTTTTTGGTTGCTTTAGGACTACTACTAGTATATTTGGGATGGAAAGGTGTTCTCGAACCTATGGTAATGATTCCTATGGGACTTGGCATGGTCGCTATCAACTGTGGTACACTTTTAATGCCCGACGGCACACTGGGTAACCTTTTCCTGGACCCGATGCTCGAAGATACCGATGCCTTGATGACGACTATGCAGATAGACTTCCTTCAACCGGTTTATACACTGACCTTTAGCAACGGATTAATCGCCTGTTTTGTATTTATGGGTATCGGCACGTTGCTCGACGTAGGTTTCTTATTGCAGAAGCCGTTTGCCAGTATCTTTCTTGCGTTATGTGCCGAACTGGGTACGTTTTTAACCGTTCCTATTGCTGCTGCATTAGGTCTGACATTGAAAGAAAGTGCTTCTGTGGCAATGGTGGGTGGCGCTGATGGTCCGATGGTACTTTTCACTTCACTGGCTTTGGCCAAACACCTATTTGTACCCATCACGGTAGTGGCTTATCTCTATTTAGGATTAACGTATGGCGGCTATCCCTATTTAGTGAAGCTGATGGTGCCGAAACGTCTGCGTGCTATTAAAATGACACAGAAGAAGCCGGCAAAGAATTACGATGCAAAAGTAAAACTAGCTTTCTCGGCTATATTGTGTGCTGTATTGTGTTTCTTGTTCCCGGTTGCTTCACCGCTGTTCTTCTCTCTGTTCCTGGGGGTAGCTGTACGTGAATCGGGGATGAAGCATATCTATGATTTTGTAAGCGGTCCGTTATTGTATGGTTCTACCTTTATGCTCGGTCTGTTGCTGGGTGTACTTTGCGATGCACATCTGCTGCTCGATCCTAAAATCCTGAAACTGTTGTTACTGGGTATGACGGCTCTGTTGTTCTCCGGTATCGGTGGTATTTTGGGAGGATACATCATGTACTTCATCAAGAAAGGCAATTACAATCCGGTGATCGGTATAGCGGCAGTCAGTTGCGTACCTACCACGGCTAAAGTAGCACAGAAGATTGTAAGTAAGGATAATCCTAACTCTTTCATTCTGGGAGATGCGTTGGGTGCTAATATTTCAGGAGTAATAACCTCGGCTATTATAACGGGGATTTATATAACGATTATTCCCTATCTATAACTAGCAGACTTAGCTCCGCCTATACCCATTGGCAAGTAAGCATACTCCAGCCAATGATATACAATTCTACGCTATTTAAGTACAAAATCATCCTAAGCTTCTTTGTAGGAGATTTTATACTTATATAGCGTAGAATTACGCTTGTAGTCCCTTTCACATTTGTTAATATACAGAGTTTACTTTCATTATCAGAAATAATAACTAATTTTGTGTTCAATTACTAATTAGTATGAATAAACACTTCTTTTTAACGCTATTTCTGATTTTCTCATATCTCCCCATACATTTGCAAGCAATGGATGAGTATTCATTGCTACAAATTGGGTATAGCCAAGGTTTGTCTAATAGTGCAGTTCTCTCGCTCCATCAGGATAACCAAGGCTTTATGTGGTTTGGAACATACGACGGATTAAACAATTTTGATGGCAGGTCAATGAATGTTTACCGCACTGACATGGCAGTAGAAAAACAACTTCTAAGTAACGTCATTTATCATGTAAATAGTGCGGATGACAATTGTCTATGGATTTCTGCTAATACAGGTATCAATCGTTTCTCTATTAAAAAGAGGTGCGTGACAGCCACCTATGAGATATTTAAGTATGATTTTATTCTCCATTCCAATCCCAAAGGAGATACTTGGGTAATGGATAAAGAGGATATTTACTATTACAACCCCTCAACTTGTGAATTTATTAAATCACAGAATAAAGAGAGAATATTTGATAAGAAACTTTCATTTGTTGATGACCGAGGGTATTTATGGTTGTTTTCTTCCAATGACAACAGTGTTTATCAATGCCATGCTAATAATGCGAATAAAGAAAAACCATCCTTTTACACGGTTCGTGCCAATATTCATTCCAAGAAAATAGAATATACGTTCTACCAAAATGGAATTCTGAGCTTTATAGATAAAGACAAGGATTTATTTTTATTCGATATAACACGCAATACCAAAGTATATATCCGTAATGTAGAAGAACTAATCAATAAATATGGGCAAATTAAAGGAATTATTTCTTTTTACGATGATATTGTTATCGCCTTCATTAAGAATGGATTGATAAAATTGGATGCTGCAACACATTATACCGAAAGTGTGATTGACCGTAACATCCGAATCTTTTCTGTATATAAAGACCCTATACAAGATATTATTTGGGTAGCAACAGACGGTCAAGGGGTAATGGCTTACTCCAAAAAGCAGTCACTGGCTACACACATTATGTTTAGTGATCTGCAAAATAGAATCATCCGTCAAGTACGCTCCATCCATACCGATGATAGAGGGAATTTATGGTTTGGAACTAAAGGAGACGGATTGATTAAGGTTGAAAAGTATAGTGAGAAAACTGTTAAGCCTGATTTTCATTCAATTTCCGTCTATTCACCGGGTAGGAAAAAAGAACTGAATAACTATATTAGAGAATTAACCGAATTTCAAGTATTTGGTATCATTCCCAGCCGCTTTATGGATGGTTTCTGGATTGGGTCGGCTGAGAATCCGGGACTATCATATTACAATTACAAGAAAGATGAAGTTATACCTATTGCCGACAATGCTAAAATACTACAAAAGGTACACCGAGTCTATGAGCAAAATGATACCATCTTGTGGCTAACTACAGCCGATTCAGGTCTATGTAAGGTTATTCTTGATAAAAGAGGAGAGAAGATAGCAGCCAAAGAAATTAAGCAGTTCATCTTTAAGGACAGAGAAAAAGACATAAGTGACTTCTTCCCGATGTTGGTAGAAGGCGACTCTATTTTGTGGTTAGGTAGCCGAGGCATGGGACTTGTGAAATTCAATCTCAAAACCGAAGACTATAGAGTCTATGTATTGGGAAATAAAGAAAAATATTCTATTAACGATATCCTTTCTATTTATCGTAAAGGGAATGTTCTCTATTTAGGAACTATATCAGGATTGGTTCGTTTGGAATTTGATAAAGATGATAAACCGATAATTCATTGTATCGGAAAAGAGCAAGGCTTCCTGAATGACATGATTCATGGGATTCTGGAGGACGAAAATGGCTTCTTATGGCTAAGTACCAATAAAGGTTTAGTAAAGTATAACACCGAAAACAATGCTTTCCATACATACTATTATAGTAACGGTCTGCAAATAGGTGAATTTAGTGATGACGCTTTCTACAAATGTCCTTATACCGGTAACCTGTTTTTTGGGGGTATCGACGGGCTGCTTTATTTGGAAAAAGAGAGAATGAGTGAGTTTGAATATCATCCTGATGTACGTTTCCGTGAATTGAAGTTGGGAGTAGAGCCCGTAATATTCGATGACTATTATGAAGAATCCACCAATACACTTTTATTAAAAGGTGTAAGTCTATCCTTCTCTATCTCCTTTATTGCTCCCGATTTTGTAGATGGTGACAACTTTGAATACTCTTACAAACTGGAAGGTAATAAAGAGAGCGAGTGGTCCCCCTTCACTCTCAATAATGTGGCTACATTCAATTCATTGCAGTATGGCGATTATGTGCTGAAAGTGAGATATAAAAAAGATGTTTTTGACGCTGAATACAAGTGTTACTCATTAAATATACATATCCAGCCTCCCTGGTATTTATCCCGTTGGGCCTACATTATTTATTTTTTGGTAGCAGTTCTTTCAACTATCTATGGTATACGTCTGGCCAGAAAATATTATCGCAGAGAAAAACTCATCAAAGAATTGATGTTACACGAATCGCACAATTCAACAATGAATAGCATAAACGGACATTTCCATGAAACAACAGGTTCTTTTGCTACTATATATAGAATGTGTGGTCAGTTGCGTCAATTCCAGGCAATGCCAACCGAATATTATAAGATGCTGGATATTATTCATGAAACCGTTTTGTCGTTTGCATTCAGGTCTGATGCAGTCTGGAATGAACACTTGGCATTGGACGAGTATCTACCTGAGGAAATTCCGGTCTATGATGAAGTACATCTAAAAGCATTATCCGATGAAATTATACGCATGTTAATAGGCAGAGGGTATAATAACCTATCCGATTTGCATATTTCCATAAAAGAAGATCTAGCTGTTCCTTTACATAAGAATGCTTTAGGCTATATACTCTATTTCTTATATTCCGAGTCTCTGCATACTAAAACGCCAATACGTATATCGGCCACAATGAATGAATCAATTTTGAAATTGATATTAAACCTGCCTGATGATATTGCTGAAAAGTTTGTACAAGTAGAGAAAGAAAGCGAAAGTTCCTATACTTCAGATTCTAATTTCAATACTTATCTATATCAATGGCTGTATAGATATGCTATTAAACAAATGAAAGGAAAGGTATCACACGCAGAGCATGAGTTACACATAGAATTGCCGTTGCAACAAAAGCAAGAGGTTCCACAAAACCGCAACAAGAAGACGGTGTTATTGCTAGAGGATAAAACAGATATGATATGGTTGATCAATGATATTCTATCTGATGATTATACGATAGAGTGCGTACATACCGCACAAGATGCTTTCAGCTATTTGCGCAAGAATACCCCGGATGTATTCCTGGCCGACACAATGATCTACTTGAAAGAAGAGAATAAATTCATTGAATATGTACAAGCCAATAAAGGGTTACTGATGAATATTGCCTTCATACCAATGCTCACTTGGAAAGCAGCATTCTTAATTCAGAAAGACTTTAAAAAGTTGATAGATGGATTTGTAGTAATGCCTTATAACATCTTATTCTTAAAAGAGATTGTGAACATGGCAGTAAACCGCCGTGCAAGCAAAAAAGAAGCTGTTTTGGTCGATGTGCCCGGACAAAAAGATAAAAATATTATTTGTGATACAGTAGAGCAAGCTAATTTTGCCAAACAATTGCTTCAGGTACTAGACAGGAATTTGGATAAAGAAGACTTAAGTACTACCTTCATTGCCGAGCAAATGAACATCAGTCCACGCCAATATTATCGAAAGTTCAAAGAGATATCCAGCTTGTCTCCAACCGACTTTATCAGGAATTATCGAATAGAAAAGGCAGCGGGGCTTTTATTGGAGACTGATTGGCCAATCCAAAAGGTAATCAGTGAAGTAGGTATTCAAAGCCGATCCTATTTCTACAAAGAATTTGCATCCCGATACGGAGTTACTCCTAAAGTTTATAAGCAAACAATGCTAGGCAAAGCTTTTACAGAAAACGAAGATTACTAAACTTACGTCACTAGTCACTAAACAGAAGTACATTAAGATGTCAGTTGTTGCCTCTATGTTGGCAAGCTTTTGCCAAGTTGATGGCAATAGTTTGCCAATATAGTGGCAACGGCTTGCCTACGAATTGGCAATAAATCTGATAGCCTTATCGATAAGTATATAACTCACCTTAAAAACACGAAGAAAGAAACTGTGCTCTATTGTGCCATTTGTACTCTACAGTTACATTTTAGGGTGTGACATCATTTTGGCATACCAGAGAACACCCATCTACTTAAAACACTCTTTATTTGCAGTCATGAATGTCATTCGTAGTAAAGAGAAACTTTAACCTTGTTACTTATTTAAAGAAATCACATGAAAAACAATTTTGTAGATTTTCGGTTCACTTTAAGAACACAAAAAGTTACTTGCTTAGCCGCGCTATTATTAGCTTCTGGTTTGTCGGCAAGTGCCAATTCTCTCAGTGAGAATACAGCTACACCGGTAGCGTCTGTTAAGAATGTAGAGCAACAACAGACCAAAGTTATCAAAGGTATGGTTCAAGACAAGAATCACGAACCTATTATTGGTGCTACTGTTTTGGCTAAGGGCACCAGTACTGGTACTATAACAGATATGGACGGTCTGTTTACACTCGAAGTCCCTGCCGGGGTTACTAAACTATCATTTTCTTATATCGGATATTCTCCTCTCGAAGTGGATATCAACCAACAGTCTAAAATAGATGTTACGCTGTTTGAAGATGTAGTAAGCTTACAGGATGTCGTTATTGTAGGTTATAACATGGTTAAGCGCGGACAGATAACCGGTTCTATTGATATGATTAAGAGCGATAAGATAGCTCAGCAATCATCGGCTGCATTGGAAGACCGTCTGCAAGGTAAAATCGCTGGTTTGATGATTTCTACAGGATCAGGTCAACCCGGTTCTAATGACGTGAAGATTCGTGTACGTGGTACGGGATCTATCAATGGCTCGAATACACCTCTTTACATTATGGATGGTGTAATGATTGAAGCTGCTCAGTTCTCTTCTTTGAACAATGATGATATTCAAGATATCCAAGTATTGAAGGATGCTTCGGCCACAGCCATTTATGGTTCAAGAGGCGCCAATGGTGTAATTGTTATCACTACAAAGAAAGGTTCACAAGGAAAGACTCAGGTAAGCTACAATCTGAAAGTCGGAATGAGCATGCTTCGTGATCCGAAAAGCCCCATGATGACCGGAGCAGAGAATATCCAGTACCAAGGATATTGTGTGGCTCAAAATCCCAATTCCAAATCATTCCCTCTCATGCGCCTGCTTGGATTGGAGCAGAAAGCAGCAGCCGGAACAATCACACCGGCTGAACAAAAGGAACTTGCCGAAGGAGCACAACGCTTGACCACAGCACGGGCAACTGATACCGATTGGATCGACGAGATGACCCAAACCGGCTTGACTATGGATCATAGCTTGACTTTATCGGGCGGTAATGAAAAAACTAAATTCTTCCTTTCGGGTTCATTCCTTGATCAAGAAGGCTCTTTGGTAGGCTCTGAAATTAAACGTTATTCCGCTCGCTTGAATCTGGATCATAAAGTAAATAGTATGGTTGACTTCGGAGTCAATGCCAGTGTGGGATATTCTAATTCCAAATTTGCTGACCCAAGTACAGGAGAAGGACGTACCGGTTGGACGAACCCTTGGTTTACAGCTCTATTAGCCTATCCGTATGAATCACCGGACAACTGGTATAATGGTGATAACCCCACATTAATTACCAAGTATTATGAACGTAATTCCGGCTTGCTGCGCTTGGTAGGATCAACTTATCTGAATGTACGTTTTACTGACTGGTTACGTTTTAAAACCAACTTCGGTATTGATTATTATGGAAGAAAGAATATGACTTCGTTAGACCGTGAACATCCCAAATCGTCCAGCAACAAAGGTTATTTATCACAAAGTACTTCAGATACTCGTAGATATACGTGGACTAACACTTTAAATTTCAACAAGCTGTTTAACGATGTGCATTCCGTATCAGGTGTAGCCGGTTTTGAATTGTTTGACGGTACTTATTACGGTTTTAACCAAACAGGATATGACTTGGACCAATTTATGACTGATACTCCTGCCGGTATAGGTGATAAAAACGGTACTTCCAAGAACCCACCAACCATAGGAGGCAGTAAAACGCATAGTAACCTGCTATCCACATTTACTCAATGGAACTACACATATAATAACAGATATAACCTATCAGCCAGTTTGCGTTATGATGAATCTTCCAAGTTTGTAGGAAGCAACAAAGGAGCTATCTTCTGGTCGGTGGGTGCCGCATGGGATTTAGGTAATGAAAAGTTCATGGAAAACTTTGAAAAGATCGATCAATTGAAGATTCGTGCCAGCTACGGTACCACCGGTAACCAGGATGGCATTTCAGATTTCAGTTCTTTTGACGGCTATAGCAAAGTTTCTTATAATGGCAAACCCGGTTATGCTAACAATGAACTGGGAAATGCAAACCTGAAATGGGAAACATCTGCTCAGTTTGACTTGGGTGTTGACTTAAGAATGTTCGGTAATCGTCTGAATACAACAGTTGACTTCTACAATAAGAACACAAAAGATCTGCTGATGTGGAAGAAAATCTCTCAAATCTCCGGTTTCGGGGATATCAGAACAAATGCCGGCTCGGTTCGTAACCGTGGTATTGAACTTGCTGTTAGCGGAACTCCTATCCGTACAAAAGATTTTGAATGGGCTATCGGAGCAAACATTACTTATAACAAGAATGAAATTACCGATTTGGGTACCTGGTCAAACGAAGACAACCGCTTCGTCGACGGTGATGTGCTGTATGAAATCGGCAAACCTTTGGGCACATGGTGCATGGTTGAATGGGCAGGTGTAAACCCTGAAACAGGTGAAGCATGGTTCCACGATCAAAAAGGCGGAAAGACCGAAAACATTTCAGATGCTCCGGCAGTAGATAAATTCAAATCGTCAGAAGTACCTTGGTTCGGCGGATTCAATACAAGCCTTACTTATAAGGGATTCGAGCTCTCGGCAAACTTTACTTTCGCCTTTGATTATTATATCATGAATTCAAGTCTTTGGTATCTGAATAATCACAATTTCAATGGAAACAAGCCCGCTTATATGCTCACTATGTGGAAAAAGCCGGGTGATGTGACTAACGTTCCCCGCTTCGATGCAAAGAACAATCCGAGTCCTTGGGCTTCACAATTCCTGGAAGATGCTTCCTACTTGAAGTTTAAAACTTTGAGACTGGCTTATACTCCATCCAGAAAACTGTTGGATAAGTTGAAAGTTATCAAGTCAATGACCGTATACTGCCAGGGAGAGAACTTGGCAACCTTTACATCGTATTCGGGTCAAGATCCTGAAATCAGCGGTTCAATCGACTACATGTCCTATCCGTTGCCTATAAATGTTACTTTTGGTATTAATCTTAACTTCTAATAAACAATCTTCGTATGAAAAAGATAATAAATTATTTATTCGCTGCCGGAATGATGCTATCTGCCACTTCGTGCGCCTTCACCGACCTGCAACCGACAGATAAAGTAAGCGATAAGGAAATATTCAGCTCAATTACTACGCTGGAACAAGCTCTGACAGGAGTTTACTCTAAAATGTCAATGAGAAAAACCATCAGTGTCACTGCCGTATTATCCGACGATGTATATAAAGGCGGACAGAATGGCGGTGCCGGAGACGACTCTTATCAATGGACTTATAGTGCCTCTACCGGTGACCATAACTCACTGTGGTCTTCTTATTACTCAATTATCAGCATGGCCAATCGTACTATAAACGGTTCGAAAGGCATCACTCCCGCCAATGACAATGAGAGTAAGCTAAAGAACAACTACGTAGGTAGCGCCCTGTTCCTTCGTGCCTATACCTACTTCGACCTACTTCGTTTCTTCTCTGATTTTGAAAAGAAAGATAGCTATGGCATACCTTATGCTAAAGACCCCGTAGTATTGGAAACTTTAGGACGTAACACCGTTGCCGAATGTTTCAAATTCCTCAAAGAAGACTTGGAGGCTGCTATTCCCCTGCTGAGCCAAACGGCTCCCACTACGCCGGAATATGCATCGCAGGCTGCTGCCAAAGCGCTGTTGGCTCGTATCTATCTTTATGAACGCAATTACGAAAAAGCCTATGAGTATGCTTCGGAAGTATTGGCGCAGAACCCGATTGCAAACATTAACGAGTACGCCGATATCTGGAGTGACGAAAGTAATAAAGAAGTTATCTTCGAACTGAAAAGACTTTCGGGACAAGAAACCATCGGTACTATTTTCTTCAGTGCCGATAACAGTAGCTCTTTCGAACCTTCCACCGAAATCATAAACGACTTTGCTGAAGGTGACATCCGTGCTAAGATATTTATTGGTGATGGTGTTGACCGTGACGGTGTACCTGTGAAACGCGTAATCAAGTATAAAGGTACAGCCGAGAATGTAGGTCTTGCCGATCAAAAGATGCTACGCTCTTCTGAAATGTTGCTGATTATGGCTGAAGCCAAAGCCAACACAAAGGTTTCTGACGGAAGCACTTTGTTGAATCAGTTGCGCGCTAATCGTATTGAGGGATGGCAGACGAAAGATTATACTACGAAAGAAGAACTTCTGGAGGAAATCTTATTGGAAAGACGCAGAGAGCTTTGCTATGAAGGACACCGTTTCTTCGATATGCGCCGCTTTAACCTGCCCATCTATAAGCCGATGATCGAAAAGACATTGGAAGTAAACGATCACCATCGCATTCAGCCTATCCCTCTGTCTGAGATGCAAGGTAATCCGGTAATAGCCAAACAACAGAATAGCGGTTACTAAAACTCTTTCGATAGATTTAACTTAGACTATGCTCCGGCTTAGTCTAAGGATAGTGAAGACTACATTTTTTTCCCGGCGAGGGTCATCACCATTGCTCTGAAAAGAGATGTAGTCTTCCTTCGTTAATCTCGGAAAACTTAAAAACAATATACTTATGAATAAAAGAATAATTTCTTTTGGAACTTCTGTATTCTTTTCTGCTGCAGTTTTCTCTCAGGCAGGATATGTCAATCCTATGATAGGAACAGATGGCATGGGACACACTTTTCCGGGAGCATGCGTACCCTTTGGCATCATACAGTTGAGTCCAGATACAGACACTATACCACATAATGTAAATGGAGTATATCAATCCAAAGCTTATGAGTACTGTGCCGGATACCAATACCATGATAAGACGATCGTAGGTTTTAGCCATACCCACATGAGTGGTACCGGGCATTCCGACCTCGGCGACATCCTGATAATGCCAACCGTAGGTCCTTTGAAATTAAATCCGGGTACAGCCGATCATCCGGATAACGGCTATCGTTCGCGCTTTTCGCATTCTACTGAAAAAGCGACTCCCGGATATTATGAAGTACAACTGGATGATTATGGAGTAAAGGCACAGCTAACAGCCACTCAACGGGTAGGCGTGCACAAATATACTTTCCCAACCAGTCAGGAAGGACGCATTATTCTCGACTTAAATCATGGCATTTATAACTATGACGGGAAGACTCTCTGGGCCACATTACGGGTTGAAAACGATACCTTGCTGACCGGTTATCGCATCACCAATGGTTGGGCACGCACCAACTATACTTACTTTGCAATATCCCTGTCACAGCCCATTAAGAAATATGGCTACAAAGACCATCAGCGGATTCCATACAATGGGTGGTGGCGTAAGTTCCCTGTCAATAATAACTTTCCTGAAATGGCAGGACGCAAATTGGTTTCCTACTTTGAGTTCGATACGGAAAAGAATCCCGAACTGGTTGTGAAAGTCGCACTTTCAGCCACCAGCACAGAGGCGGCATTGAAAAACCTTCAGGCAGAGGCAACCTCCAAATCATTTGCCGAAGTCGTTCGTGAAGCCACTGAAAGTTGGAATCATCAATTGGGTTCTATCGAGATGAAAGGAACCGAAGACCAGCGTGCCATGTTCTATACATCTTACTATCATACCATGATTAATCCCTCGGTATATATGGATGTCGACGGCAAATACCGCGGGTTGGATCATAACATCCACCAGGCAGAAGGTTTTACCAATTACACCATCTTTTCCTTGTGGGATACCTACCGTGCCGAACATCCTCTGTTGATGTTAATGAAGCCGGAGGAAGCTACCAACATGGTGAAGTCGATGATCAAACATCAACAACAAAGTGTACACAGATTACTACCGGTATGGAGCCACATGGCTAACGACAACTGGTGTATGAGTGGTTATCATGCTACTTCAGTACTGGCGGACGCTATTACCAAAGGCGCTGATATCAATAAAGAGGAAGCCTTGAAGGCAATGGTAACTACCTCTAATGTAGGTTACTTTGACGGAATAGCCGATTACATAAAGTATGGCTATGTACCACTCGACGGAAACGGCGTAGCTGCTTCCACTACTTTGGAATATGCCTATGATGATTGGACTATCTACAAGACAGCATTGAATGCCGGCAATCAAGAGATAGCCGAACAATACAAGAAACGTGCACTGAACTATCGAAATATATTCGATAAAGAACTGGGATTTGTCCGTCCCCGCCACAAAGACGGCAGCTTCAAGAAAAAGTTTGATGTACTACAAACTCATGGCGAAGGATTCATTGAGGGCAATTCATGGAACTTTTCTTTCCATGTACCTCACGATGCCTTTGGGTTGATAAAACAAATGGGAGGCGACAAAGAGTTCGTGCGCAAATTGGATGAGTTATTCACCATGCACCTTCCCGAAGAGTACTATGCCGATAACGAAGACATCACGAAAGAATGTCTGATTGGCGGCTATGTACATGGCAATGAACCGAGCCATCATATTCCTTATCTGTATGCCTGGACTTCCCAGCCCTGGAAAACACAATATTGGATACGCGAGGTGATGAACAAGATGTATAAGAATCACATACGGGGTTTGGGTGGTAATGACGATTGCGGACAAATGTCGGCCTGGTATATTTTTACGGCAATGGGCTTTTATCCGGTTTGTCCCGGCACGAACGAATACATTCTGGGTGCACCCTACGTACCTTATATCAAGTTGCATTTAGCTAATGGAAACACTTTAGAAATCAAAGCTCCGGAAGTTAGCGACAAGAAGCGTTATGTAAAATCGGTACGATTGAACGGAAAACCCTATACCAAGATGTACATTACGCATGAAGACATCACCAATGGTGGCGTCCTGGAATTTACCATGAGCGCTTCTCCTAATAAAGCACGCGGCTTGGCAAAAACAGACAAACCTTACTCGCTCACTGATGGAGAATAAAACTAGAATCAATCATCAAATAACTAGTATCAACAATGAAAAAACAATGTATAATTGCAGTTCTATGCCTGCTAATAGGTATATCTGCATGTGCATCAAAGATGCCGAAGCAGAAAGTACAAAAAGAAACTTCTACAACAACAGTACCGGTAGAAACGGATAGTATATGGAAAGATTACTTTGTAGGCAACATTTTATTTGAAGATAACGCACCGCAAAGCGAGGGATCACGCATTTACCATAGCCTGATTCCTAATGCAGAGGCATACATCAGCAAACAGGCGCGTACTGTGCTCAATACGTTATATTTTAGCCCCACAGATAGTATCGTTCCTGTTTATAATCTGCACTACAGGCTGGAAGATAGAGCCGGAGTATCTGCCAAAGACGGCGGAAACGGTGAAATCTCCATCTTCTACAGCACTCGTCACGTAGAGAAATCATTTGTCAACAATGATACAGCCAAAGTTGACTTCGAAACACGGGGCGTTTTGCTTCACGAATTGACTCACGCTTACCAACTGGAGCCACAAGGAGTGGGTTCGTATGGAACCAATAAGGTGTTTTGGGCATTCATCGAAGGTATAGCCGATGCGGTACGTGTAGCCAATGGTGGTTTTCATGGTGAGACCGACAGACCTAAAGGAGGAAACTACATGGATGGATACCGTCATGCGGGATATTTCTTTGTATGGTTGCGCGATCATAAAGATTCCGACTTCATTCGTAAATTCAACCGCAGCGCTCTAGAGGTTGTACCTTGGTCGTTCGACGGTGCCATCAAACACGTACTGGGTGAACAGTATAACATAGACGAGTTATGGAAAGAATATCAAGTTGCCATGGGTGACATAAAAGAATAAGACAATGAAAAAGACACTGCTTTTGACTCTAGCCTGCACCTTTGCTTTGGCGGCAAATGCACAAAAAGAATGTCTGACGGACTACGTAAATCCCTTTGTAGGTACAGATGGCTATGGAAATGTATACCCCGGCTCCCAGATACCATTTGGTGGTATTCAAATCAGTCCGGATACAGACGACCACTTCTATGATGCAGCCTCGGGCTACAAATATTCACATCCCACCATCATGGGGTTCAGTCTCTCACATCTAAGCGGAACAGGCATTCCCGATCTGGGCGATTTCTTGTTTGTCCCCGGCACCGGTGAGATTAAATCTGTACCCGGCACTCATGAAAACCCGGATGCCGGATATCGTTCCCGCTACTCGCACGATAAAGAGTGGGCTTCACCGGGATACTACGGCGTAGAGCTACTGGATTATGGAGTGAAGGCAGAGATGACCTCGGCTTGCCGTAGCGGTATGTTCCGGTTTACATACCCCAAGGCGGACAATGCTTTCATACTGATAGACCTGAATCATACGTTGTGGCAGAGTTGCCCTTGGGCCAACGTGAGGCAACTGAATGACTCTACCATCGTAGGTTACAAATTAGTGAAAGGATGGGGACCGGAACGTCATATTTATTTTGCCGCTACCTTCTCACGCAAACTACAAAGTTTTCGTATCTTGCAAGAAGGTAAACCGGTCATCTACAACACCAAGCGTTTCCGCAGTCACAAAGAAGCCTGGGGAGAAAAACTGATGGCATGCATTACCTTCGATACGAAAGAAGGTGATATGGTATATGTGAAAACAGCCATTTCGGGAGTAAGTACCGAAGGCGCTTTGAATAACATGAACGAGCTGAAAGGACTAACATTCGACAATGTTAGAAACCAGGCAAAACAGTTATGGGAAAAGGAACTGGGCAAATACCAGATAAAGGGAGATCTCAAGACGAAACAGACCTTCTACACCAGTGCTTATCACACAGCCATACACCCGTTTATTTTCCAAGATGCTGATGGCAGCTACCGTGGGTTGGATAAGAACATAGCTCGTGCCGAAGGATTTACGAACTACACCACCCTGTCACTTTGGGATACGTACCGGGCTTTCCACCCGTTACTCAACTTGGTCAACCAGCCGTTGAATGCCGATATCGCTAACTCCATGTTGGTACATTATAACAAGAGTGTGGAAGAGATGCTTCCTATCTGGTCGTTCTATGGAAACGAAACCTGGTGTATGATCGGTTATCACGCTGTATCTGTGCTGGCGGATATGATTGTAAAAGGTGTAAAGGGATTCGACTACGAACAGGCTTTTGAAGCCATGAAGACTACGGCAACCAATCGCCATTATGACGGTCTTCCCGAGTATAGCAAACTGGGGTATATTCCTTTTGATAAGGAAGCCGAATCCGTATCCAAGACTTTGGAGTACGCTTACGATGATTACTGCATTGCCCAAGCTGCAAAGGTATTAGGTAAGGAAAAGGATTACGACTATTTCATGAAACGTGCCATGAACTACAAAAACCTGATTGATCCCGAAACCAAGTACATGCGTGGTCGCGACTCGCAAGGCAACTGGCGCACTCCATTCAGCCCGATTGCTTATCAGGGGCCGGGGTCGGTACACGGTTGGGGAGATATAACCGAAGGATTTACCATGCAATACAGTTGGTATGTCCCTCACGACTTCAAAGGCTATATGGATATAGTCGGCAAAGAAATGCTACTGAACCGCTTGGACGAGATGTTTACTACTGAGATGGACGAGGACATTCCCGGAGCACACGATATCCAAGGACGTATCGGGGCCTACTGGCATGGCAACGAACCTTGCCACCACATAGCGTTCCTATACAACCAGTTGGATCAACCGTGGAAATGTCAGCAGTGGATACGCACCATCACCGACCGATTCTATGGCAATCAGCCGAACTCATTGAGCGGTAATGATGACTGCGGGCAGATGTCTGCTTGGTACATCTTTGCCTGCATGGGATTTTATCCGGTAGCACCCAGCAGCAATGTGTATAGTATCGGTTCGCCTTGCATAGAGGCTATCACCACTACTCTGAGCAACGGCAAGCAGATTAAGGTCACCACAAAGAACTGGTCTGCAAAGAATCTGTACATCAAGGAATTGTATTTGAACGGCAAACGCCATAACCAATCCTACTTACATTACGATGACATTAAAGACGGAGCCGAGTTGCATTTCGTTATGACCAGCCAACCTAATAAGAAGTGGGGAATAAAATAGGTAAATACATACTCTATTTTATATAAAGAAAGAGGAGGCTGTCTCAATACGAGGCAGTCTTTCTTCTTTATTTTCAGCAAAATTTCACAAGCAAGCTTATCTTTTTTGTGTCCAGTTTATACTATCTTTGCCCTGAACAATAAAGATATATAAAATGAAGCGGTTAATAAAACTCACTTTAGGTTTAGTGCTAGGATTTACTCTTGGATTTGTAGGTGTAATAGCAGGAATCACACTATTCTCAGATATTACATTCCCTGAATTTCTTGAAAAGACCGTTTCTATTGATTTTCTCACCATGCTTGGCATTATACTGACGTCTTTCGCATCTTTCTTTATTGCACTCTTCTTACAAATCATTTTCCACGAAGGCGGGCATCTGGTGTGCGGACTGGCAACTGGATATACCTTTGTTTCCTTCCGCATCGGAAACCTTACACTGATACGCAAAGACGGGCGCTTCCTTTTTAAACGTTTCAGTATTGCAGGTACAGGAGGGCAGTGTCTACTTGCTCCTCCCCAAGCGCCATTGAATGAAATTCCCACTGCATGGTATAATATGGGAGGAGTGCTTGCCAATTTTCTGACTGCCACTATTGCATTGATACCCGTTCTCTGTATCAGCGGAATGCCTTCTTTTATAGTTACTTTCTTAGTGCTATTCAGTGTTACTGGTTACTTCCTTTCTTTGACGAATGGCATTCCTCTAAAAATAGGAGGCATAGGAAATGATGCGGATAACATGCGCCTAATTCTTAAAAACGCTGCAAGCAAACAGGCTTTGATAACTCAATTGCAGGTAAACGCCTTGGTGCAAGAAGGCGTCAGACTAAAAGATATGCCTGCTCAGTGGTTTCCGGAAAAAGAAAATATCAACTATAAAGATGCTTTGCAGGTTTCGGTCCGATTAATGACTGCTTCACGGTATGAGGATATGGGGGATTTAGACAAAGCATATACTATCTTCAATGATTGCTTACAGCATAAAGATGAATTAATCGGTCTGTTCGTCAAAGAAGTGAGTTGCGAGTTACTTCTGATTGCATTAGTCAAAGGATATACCGAACAAGTTAATGCATTATATACGGAAGACACGAAATCTTATATCAACCAATATAAAAAAGTAATGTCCGGCAAACAAGTCCTGCTTTGTGCCCTTGCACTCTATAAAGAAAACGACAAAGCCAAAGCTAAAAACATTTATGAAACCCTCTGCCGACAGAGTGACAAATATCTGATGCAAGGAGAAGTACGAATGAGTATTGCCTTCATGCAATCTATACTAATGGCTGACGACGTTCTATAATGATGAAGTGGATTCTTTTCATTTGCACCTTGTTTTTCTTAAGCGGATGCCGCCAGCAACCTGCTTCCCAATCCGCTTCAGAGAAGGATATTCTGATGAAGATACAGACTATCGATACTTGTAACGTCAAGAGTGCAACTACTATCAATGCATCTTCCTATTCTGCGGCTTCTGCCCAAAGCAATACTGTACATTATCTGGACTCCTTGGGCTTTATCAACATTCTGGAAGCAGATAGCAGCATTGCCATTGAACTAATGTACACCCGAGCCGACAACTTCACAGGTCAAGTTCTTTATGAAGACCTTCACGAAGCCTATCTACATCCCGATGCTATGGAAAGTTTATCCAAAGCTCAACGTCTCTTAAAAGAGTTACATCCTGATTACAGCCTCATTGTTTACGACGCAGCACGCCCCATGTCCGTGCAACAAAAGATGTGGAATGTAGTAAAAGGAACTTCGAAACAAATCTATGTTTCCAATCCTGCCCGTGGCGGTGGTCTGCACAACTATGGATTGGCAGTAGACGTCAGTATCCTTGATGGACAAGGAATACCTCTTTCCATGGGAACTCCTGTAGATTACTTAGGCAAAGAAGCCCACATTACAGAAGAAGCCCAATTAGTAAAGAATGGGAAAATCAGTGAGCAGGAACGAGAAAACCGTTTATTACTGCGTCGGATAATGAAAGATGCCGGATTCCGTTCACTGCCGAGTGAGTGGTGGCACTTTAACCGGTACAGCAGACAGACGGCAAAAGAAAGATATCAAGTAATCCCATAAAGAATATGACTCTAAACGAAGACACCCTGAGCTTTATCCGTGAACATCGTCGGAATGACGTACGCAGCCTTGCTTTGCAAGCTCGCAAGTACCCAAAGGTCGATATGCCTGCCGCTATTACACAAATAGCAGGTTGGCAGATAGCTAAAGAGAAGGTACCGACTTGGGCAGGCATAGATGGTATCCTTTATCCGGTTCACCTATCTATGGAGCAATGTTCTTCGGAGATAACAGCACGATATAAGGCAGAAATCGTAGCAACCGAAACTTGTAAAAGACACGATACCTTCACCGATCTTACCGGAGGCTTTGGCATAGATTGTGCTTTCTTATCCGCTTGTTTTAAGCAAGCCACTTATGTAGAGCGGCAGCAAACTCTTTGTGATATTGCTTCACATAATTTTCATCTGTTAGACTCATGCCACATCACTGTTTGCAATAAAGACAGTGTGCAGCATCTGCAATCCATGCAACCCGTAGACTGGATATTCATCGACCCCGCCCGTCGTGACGGACACGGAGGGAAGACTGTAGCTATCAGCGATTGCGAACCGGATGTAGCAGCACTAGAAGAACTTCTGCTCCAAAAAGCAAAGCATGTCTTGGTAAAACTATCACCCATGCTCGACCTTACCCTCGCCGTGAACGATTTGAAGCATGTACAAGAGGCGCATATCATTTCTGTAAACAATGAATGCAAGGAATTGCTACTTGTATTAGGACATAAGAAATACCTTTCTACAGAAGAACTTCCCATTCATTGCATCAATCTTACTCACTCGCAAGGGCAACAAGCCCTTACCTTTACGCGGCAACAAGAAAAAGATTGCACATGCACTTATACCCCCGTATTGAACGCCTATCTTTACGAACCGAACGCTTCTATCTTAAAAGCCGGAGCCTTCCGCAGCCTTTCTTCTATATATAAGGTAAAGAAACTACACCCAAACAGCCATCTATATACTTCCGATGAATACATTGCCGACTTCCCCGGACGGAAGTTCAAGATAACCGACAGTTGTAGCTTCAACAAGAAAGAAGTGAAAGACATGCTGGGTACAGCAAAGAAAGCAAACCTTACTGTACGCAATTTCCCCGCCACTGTGGCGGAATTGCGCAAACGGTTAAAGTTAGCTGAGGGTGGAGACATCTATCTGTTTGCCACCACCCTTGCCGATGAAAAAAAGGTGCTAATATGCTGCAAATAGGATTATTCTTCTAATGCAAACTTTAGTATCCCCACCCTTGCTGGTCACGACAAGTAATCCAAAAATGTATAACCTAACCCTATTGTATTCGTAACCGAATTGTAGCACATTTGTTACCCATTCTTCAACCCACCGTAAAACACACGTAACGCCAGCCCTCTACTTTTGCAGCAAATTACTAACAGATACTAACAAGTATGAAACAGATTTTGAGAGCATTCTTATTATTGCTTCTATTCGCTACTGCCGACAACACCATCCTGGCAGACGAAAAAGCAAATGTTGTTAAGCAAGGAACTATACGCGGTCGCGTCATCGACGCCACCAAACAAACACTCCCGGGCGCTTCTATCTACATCGAAAAACTACACACAGGTGTGACGAGCGACGTCAACGGCTTCTACACATTCTCCAACCTTGACCCGGGAACTTATACAGTAAAGGTGAGTTATGTAGGCTACTCACCCGTAGAACTGAAAATCACCATCCCCGCCGGACACACTTTAGAGAAAGATGTGGTTATGAATGAAGGCGTAGAACTTCAGGAAGTAGTAGTAGGTGGCGCTTTTCAAGGTCAACGCCGGGCTATCAACTCACAGAAGAACAACCTGGGAATTACAAACATCGTTTCCGCCGACCAAGTAGGCAAGTTCCCGGACTCTAACATCGGCGATGCCTTGAAGCGCATCTCCGGTATCAATGTACAATACGACCAAGGCGAGGCGCGCTTCGGTCAAGTACGCGGAACGAGCGCCGATCTTAGCTCCGTTACCATCAACGGCAACCGTGTTCCATCTGCCGAAGGGGATACGCGCAACGTACAGCTCGACTTGATTCCTGCTGATATGATTCAGACTATCGAAGTCAACAAGGTAGTGACCTCGGATATGGATGCCGATGCCATCGGTGGTAGTATCAACCTGATTACAAAGAACTCTCCTTATAAACGTACCTTTGCGGCAACTGCCGGAACCGGTTACAACTGGATCAGCGAGAAAGCACAACTGAACCTCGGTTTCACCTACGGCGACCGTTTCTTCAACGATAAACTGGGGCTCATCGTATCAGCTTCTTACCAAAATTCCCCTTCGGGCTCGTACGACACCGAGTTCTTATGGGAACAGGATGACAAAGGAAAGGTGTATGTCAATGACTACCAGATTCGCCAATACTACGTTACCCGTGAGCGTCAAAGCTATTCAGCCGCATTGGACTGGGACATTAACGCCAACCACAAACTGACCTTCAAAGGCATCTTCAACAACCGCAACGACTGGGAAAACCGTTACCGCACTACCTTGAAGGACTTGGATGCCGACGGCAACGCCACCGTACGCGTACAAACCAAAGCCGGCACACCGGATAACCGCAATGCCCGCCTCGAACGCCAACGTACCATGGACTTCGCCCTAGGTGGAGAACACCTCTTCGGAGCACTTTCGATGGACTGGCACGCCAGTTATGCCAAAGCAAGCGAAGAACGACCCAATGAACGTTATATCGACTTCCAACTCAAGAAGCAGAAGTTCAACATCGACCTAAGCGACCCTCGTCAACCATTCGCTTCTCCTAAAGACGGTTCTACCATGACGCTAAACGATGACTTCGGACTGAAAGAATTGACCCAGCAACAAGAAGACATCAAAGAGCAAGATTTGAAATTCGCTGCCAACTTCAAGCTGCCGTTCAAGAATGGAAACAAACTGAAGTTCGGTGCGAAGATTGTACGCAAAACGAAAGACAAGGAAGTGGATTTCTATGAATACAGTCCGCTGGACGAGGATGCCTTCATGACAAACAGCCTGAAGAACACGGTTGACCAGACTAATAAGAACTTCATGCCCAACAATAAATATCAGGCAGGCGTATATGCCAGCAAAGAGTATACCGGTTCACTGGACTTGAACAACTCTTCACTCTTCGAAAAAGAACAAGTGCAAGAGGAGTTGGCAGGCAATTTCGAAGCACGCGAGACTATCAGTTCAGGCTACATTCGTTTTGACCAGAATTTAACCAAGAACGTAGAGTTAATGTCAGGACTGCGCATTGAAAACACCAGTTTGGCATATACCGGTCGCAACTATGATGCAGATGAAGACATCACTACTAAAACAGACAGGCAAAAAAACAATTATATCAACTTCCTGCCTTCATTGCTCGTAAAGTGGAATGTAAATGAGGATCTCAAAGTACGTGGATCGTTTACCCAGACTTTGTCCCGCCCTAAATACTCGGCATTGGTGCCCAGTGTTAATATCAAGCGTTCGGACAATGAGATTACCATCGGAAACTCAGAACTAAAGCCCACTCTCTCTTACAATTTCGACCTAAGTGCAGACTATTATTTCCGCAGCATCGGTCTGGTAAGTGCAGGTGTCTTCTATAAGAAGATTGATGATTTCATCGTCAATCAGGTAAGTACAAATTACGAGTACCAGAGCAATACGTACACCAAGTTCACTCAACCCAAGAATGCAGGAAATGCTAATTTGATAGGTGTGGAGCTTGCTTTTCAACGTGATTTCAGTTTCATTGCACCTGCGCTTAAATGCATCGGTTTCTACGGAACATATACTTATACACACAGCCGCATAGAAGATTTCAACTTCGAAGGTCGTGAGGATGAAAAAGGGCTCAGTCTGCCCGGTTCGCCCGAACATACTGCCAATGCTTCACTCTATTTTGAAAAGGGTGGTTTGAATCTGCGCTTAAGTTATAACTTCGCTTCCGATTTTATCGATGAAATGGGTCAAAGCAGCTTCTACGACCGCTTCTACGACAAAGTGAACTATATGGATGCCAATGCCAGCTATACCTTCGGAAAGAAAATTAAAACCACCTTCTATGCCGAAGCCAACAATTTGCTGAACCAACCGTTACGTTATTACCAAGGTACAAAAGAACGCACCATGCAAGCCGAATACTACGGAGTGAAGGTGAATGCCGGGGTGAAGATTAACTTCTAAGTTCACTCATGATGCGCAAATAATGAACTAAATAATAAGCAGAACTAATAATTAAGTGATAGCAATGGGTGAGTAATGAATAAGAGTAACTCAATTCCCCTCCTCCCGGGAGGAGGGG
>USLU01000031.1 GCA_900555635.1 uncultured Bacteroides sp. | reverse complement strand
GTACACCCTCAGGGACTCGAACCCTGGACCCATTGATTAAGAGTCAATTGCTCTACCAGCTGAGCTAAGAGTGCATGAAATTCGAAACCGTAGTGGATACGAGAATCGAACTCGTATTGCATGCGTGAGAGGCATGTGTCCTAACCGTTAGACGAATCCACCGATTATGGTGCGGAAGCTGGGGGATTCGAACCCCCGGTACAGTTACCCGTACGTCAGTTTAGCAAACTGGTGGTTTCAGCCACTCACCCAAACTTCCTTTTTTATAACCAGCATTTCTTCTCAAATGCGGTGCAAATGTATGGCAAACTTTTGGACTGTGCAAATCTTTCCTACATATTTTTTTCATTGAATTTCCTAAAATATGGATAACACGTTAACACTCAAATTGTAATAGGATAAAAAAAAATAATTGACCTATATCAACTTTACTCCCTACTCCTTTCCTTATCTTTGCACGATTTTTAAAATATAGCACGTTCACATAAATCATGATACAACAAGAAAGCTTGAAAAAACGGCTTGCCAAACTCGCCGCCCCTATCTTTATTGAAACACTCCTTATCATGATGCTTGGCGCTGTAGATACTATCATGTTGAGCCGTCACTCGGACAACAGTGTCGCCGCAGTAGGAGTAGTCAACCAGATAATCATGCTTACTTTCCTCGTTTTCGAAGTTATCAATCTCGGTACATCCGTATTATGTTCGCAATACCTCGGTGCCAAACTACAACAGAAAGTAGTACAAGTAGTCGGTGTGTCTATATTGGTTAACTTGATAATAGGCGTCACCATCAGTCTGCTGTTATTTTCTTGTGCGCAACCTATTCTCGAGTTGATGGGGTTAACTCCCGAACTGATGAACGACGGCATGGACTATATGCGCATTGTAGGTGCATTTGCTTTCTTCCAGGCAATATCCCTTACGCTATCTGCTTCGCTACGTAGTGCCAATAAGGCTATTTACCCGATGATGGTAACTGTAGTAGTCAATATATTGAACATCATCGGTAATTATTCACTAATTTTCGGACGCTTTGGTTTTCCCGAATTAGGGGTAGAAGGTGCCGCCATATCTACAGCATTCAGCAGAGGTGTTTCCATGATAATCTTGTTCGTTATCTTGTTCCGAAAGCATATTCATCGTTTCCCGTTGGCTTACTTCCGCCCGTTCCCATGGATTGAACTCAAGAACCTGATGAAGGTCGGCCTTCCTTCGGCCGGAGAACAACTTTCCTACAGTTCATCGCAAGTCGTTATCACCTTCTTTATCAACATGCTGGGAGTCGAAGCATTGGCAACCCGGACTTATTGTGTCAACATTATCATGTTTGCCTACTTATTCAGCATTGCTATGGCTCAAGGCGGCGCTATCTGCATCGGGCACCTGATAGGTGAAGGAAAACCCCATGCTGCCTTCCTGATGGGCAAATATGTTATGAAGAAATCCGTTATGATTACAGTTATCTTATCTTGCGTACTCGCCGTCTTCGGGCACACCATCTTCAGTTGGCTCACTACCAATCCGGAGATTATTCATATGGGAGTTACCATCTTGTATATAGATATTCTTTTGGAAATAGGGCGGCCTATCAATATATTCGCAACGAATGCCCTCCGTGCCGCCGGCGATGTCAACTACCCTTTCTATGTGGGACTAGTCGTGATGTGGAGTGTTGCCGTCGGACTAGGCTATCTTTTCGGCATTCCATTAGGTTGGGGCATTTGCGGCATGTGGGTTGCCTTTTTGCTAGACGAGAACATCCGCGGTTTCATATTTGTCCGCCGCTGGTATAGCATGAAGTGGTTAAGCAAAGGATTTATTAAATAGTTAAGAGTTATAAGTTATAACTCACAACTTATCTTTATCTTTGCCGCATAACAAACCAAACCGGCATTTATGGACATATTATTAAAAGAAACCGTCAATGCTACTGTCAACTCACGCTATCCAGGTATGGCGCCTGAAGGCAGAAAGCTTATAGAAGAGACACTCATTCGCAAAGAGTTAGAGAAGGGAGAATTACTACTAAACGAGGGACAAATCAGTCATAATCTTGTATTCGTAGGCAAAGGCATGTTGCGCCAATTTTATTATAAAAACGGGAAAGATGTCACCGAACATTTCTCCTACGAGAATTGCATAATTATCTGCATTGAAAGTACCCTGAAACAGGAACCTACCCATCTCATGATAGAGGCATTGGAAAATAGCGTAGTCTACCTGTTGCCCTTTAACAAGCTGCTGATGCTGACCGAAATTTCATGGGAAATCAATATGTTCTACCGCAAAATAATAGAATATTCACTCATTGTGTCACAAGTAAAAGCTGATTCCTGGCGGTTCGAAACAGCACGCGAGCGCTACAATCAGCTTATGGAACATCAACCCGAAGTCATCAAGCGGGCACCTTTATCGCATATTGCTTCCTATCTGCTGATGACGCCGGAGACTTTAAGCCGGGTACGTGCAGGCATATTATAAACACTAACTTACCTGCACGTAGTTATCATAAAAGAATTTGTATATTTAAATTACTTTCTTACTCTATAATAACCATTTATCCGATGAAATCTTTTCATCGGACAGGTTGTTAGTCGGTTATTCATTCACTAAAAATTCAATTTATGATAACTATAGATGCCTATGCACGGTCTTTAATAGAAGAGACGAAAAAAGCCGGGCAATACAGTACGGCTGGAATTTACACAAGTGCCATTAATAGCTTCCTGAAGTTTGCAAATGACTCTAGTATAACCTTTGCGACCCTCACTCCTGAGCTTATTAAACAATATGAAGAACAATTACTTGTAAATGGAAAAAGCCATAATACTGTATCTGCATATATGCGCATGTTACGTTCAATTTCCTATCAAGCAGAAGAAGAGGGAATTCCTCTCAGTTGGGCTGTCAACAAATTATTTGAGAGCGTTTTCACCGGATATGCCCCTACTGCGAAACGTGCAATATCTCCTTCCATTATACGCCGTTTGGCGCTGCTTGAACTGGATCAGAAGCCCTCATTGTGTTTCAGTCGCGATTTATTCTTACTCAGTTTTTATTTACGCGGCATTCCTTTTGTCGATCTTGCTCATCTACGTAAAAAAGATGTGAAGTATAATACTATTTATTATTATCGTCATAAGACACACCAACAACTCGCCGTTCAAATAGAACCTTGTGCCGCACAAATTTTGAATAAATACCAAAAGAAGGCCGCTGATTCCCCTTATCTTTTACCTATCTTAACCTTGACAGGTGAAGATGGATATAGGCAGTACAAAAGCGCATTGCGTCTTTACAATCAACACTTACATCAACTTTCTGAAAAACTTCGCTTAAATACTCCACTTACCTCTTATGTAGCACGACATAGTTGGGCTACAACAGCTAAAAATGAAGGTATAAACATTTCCCTTATAAGTGAAAGCTTAGGACATTCTTCTGAAAAAGTAACTCATGTGTACCTTGCTTCTTTTGATAATAATGCCATGAGCAAGGCAAATAGGAAAGTAATTTCGACAATTTATCCTGATAAAAAAAGTAGTATAAAGTAACTTTTTATAAAAGTATTCCTATGTAGATAAGAGTACTTTTTGGGGCAATTTATATTCTCTTACTTCCAAGGTAAGAGAATATTTTCGTGCCGGCAAAGATACAAAAAAGATAATTACATCCATAAATAAAGAAGTGTTTTTTTATCGGCTTAATAAGTACAAAAGGAGATGTTACTCAGTATTTAAAATATAAATATATTTACATAAATCATCCTAAATCAAAATTGCAATTTAATTTTTATTATAAGAGAAATGAGCTCTTTACGATTTAATGACATATACACTATTTCAATGTAAAAATACGTTTTTAATAGGTTCTAAGAAGTTTTTTTATATCGCATGCATAAACTCTTACCTTGGAAGTAAGAGATTATTTAGTTTCCACTACCTTGGAAGTAAGAGAATAAATTAACAAACAAACTATACGCCTCTTCTGGAAGTACCTAGAGGCAGAAAGGCATACGAATTAAGAGAATTATGAAACATGTACCTCGCTTCAACAAAGTCATTAAATACATCATTATCTTTGGTGACATGTGCTTGCTGAATATTATTTTCATCTCTCTATATCATGTATTCGACTACCATACACTGGGCAATGGATTCACTAATTTATTGCCCCAGTTATTGGTACTACTGAACCTAGTATATTTGCCGTGCAATTATTCAAACGGGGTTATACTCCACGAGCGCATTGTTCGCCCAGAACGTATCGTACGTTGTGCATTACGTAACACTATTTTTCATGCCGTTATATATATATGTCTCATATCGTTAGCAGGTATTGGTACTATTTCAGCCCGTTTCTTCATCAGTTTTTATAGCATTTTCTTTGTATGCCTCATTATATACCGATTAACATTCAGATTTATACTCAAAGAATACCGGAAACATGGAGGAAATACCCGTTCTGTCATTTTGATTGGCAGTAACAAAAATATGATGGAACTTTACCATGAAATGACTGGAGATCCTACTACCGGATTCCGTGTCAAAGGCTATTTTGACGATATTCCGTCCTTTCAATACCCATCATCGGTCACTTATTTAGGGCAGCCTAAAGATGTAGTCACTTATCTGCAAAACAATCCGACAGAGCAAGTCTATTGTTGCTTGCCCTCCACACGCAGTGACGAAATTATACCTATCATCAATTATTGCGAAAACCACCTGATACGCTTTTTTAGTGTACCTAATATTCGAAACTACCTGCACAGACGTATGCACTTCGAGATGTTCGGCAATGTTCCCATTCTTTACATTCGCGAAGAACCTCTAGCTCAAATGGAAAATCGTTTATTGAAAAGAGCGTTCGACTTTCTGTTTTCAGGGCTTTTCCTCTGCACTTTGTTTCCTTTCATCTATCTCATTGTAGGCATTTCAATCAAAATATCATCTCCCGGTCCTGTCTTCTTCAAACAGAAACGGAATGGAGAAAAAGGAAAAGAGTTCTGGTGTTACAAGTTCCGTTCCATGCGCGTCAACAAAGAATGTGACAAACTGCAAGCTACGGAACACGATCCCCGCAAAACCGGCATAGGAAACTTTATACGGAAAACCAGCATAGACGAACTTCCTCAATTCATCAATGTATTCCTAGGTCAGATGTCCATAGTAGGACCACGCCCTCACATGCTGAAACATACGGAAGAATACTCGCAACTGATAGATAAATATATGGTTAGACATTTCATAAAACCGGGAATCACCGGATGGGCACAAGTCACCGGTTTCCGGGGCGAAACCAAAGAGCTATGGCAAATGGAAGGCCGTGTAGAACAGGATGTCTGGTACTTGGAACACTGGACTATCCTACTCGATATTTACATAATATATAAGACCATAAAAAATGCCATTCGTGGCGAGAAAAAAGCATACTGAGAAAAACTGAAAGTAATGAGAAAAAGAAGTATCATAATTTTGATGGCAGCATTTGTACTGACCGGTTGTCAATCTTACAAGAATGTACCTTATCTGCAAGATTCCCGGATTCCCTCTGCCGAAACCGACACACAACATACAGAGATTCCCTCTCTTTACGATGCCCGCATCATGCCCAAAGATCTGCTGACTATTGTAGTCAGTTGCCCCGAAGAACCGGAACTGGCAGAACCTTTCAACCTGACTGTATATAGTCCAATCAGTAATTACAGCAGCAAAGCTTTAACCAGCCAGCCCGTTTTACAACAGTATCTGGTGGACAATGCAGGCAATATAGATTTCCCCATTTTGGGTACTATGCATTTGGGAGGCTTGACCAAAAGCGAAGCCGAACAGGTGATAAAAGATAAGCTTAGTCCCCAGTTCCACACTCTGCCCATTGTAACCGTGCGTATGGTCAACTATAAAATATCCGTTATCGGCGAGGTCATGCGCCCCGGCACCTTCACCATCACCAATGAAAAGGTGAATATATTCGAGGCACTCGCCATGGCAGGCGACATGACTATATACGGTATTCGCGACCAAGTAAAACTTATTCGTGAAGACCGTGAAGGGAAGCGGGAAATCGTATCACTCAATCTAAACGATCAGGATATTCTGTATTCGCCCTATTATTATATGCAGCAAAATGACATACTGTACATCACTCCCAACAAGACCAAGGCAAAAACCTCTAATATCAGTACCAGCACCACCATCTGGTTTTCAGTAGTAGGTTCCTTAGTTTCATTGGCGAGTCTTATCATTGCCATTACCAAATAAAAGTAAAAAAAGATTTATGAAAGAAGATATCTACGACGACTTATTCGAAGAGAAAGAAGAAAAGACGGATTTCCACGCCATTTTCTTTAAATATATCATTCGCTGGCCATGGTTCGTAGCCTCCATCATTGTATGTCTGGTAGGTGCGTGGCTCTATTTGCGCTATTCCACTCCGGTATATAGCATCCATGCTGCCATTATCATCAAAGACGATAAAAAAGGAGGTAGCGCCGGAAGTGATTTGAGCGCCTTCGAAGATATGGGCATCTTTACTTCATCCAAAAATATAGATAATGAAATAGAAATACTTCACAGCAAATCTCTAATCAAAGACGTTGTCAATGAGTTAGGTCTTTATACCAGCTACTTCGCCAAAGGTAATTTCCATGATGTGGAATTATATGGCAACTCTCCTGTGCTTGTGCAATTCTCATCCGAGGACGCCGAACGCCTCTCCTCTCCCCTATTGCTGACGCTGAACCTTCTTCCCGGAGGAAAACTAGATGTAAATGCTACGATCAACAATCAACCCATCAACAAGCATTTCGACAAGCTACCGGCCGTATTCCCCAGTGAAGCCGGAACTATCACCCTCTTACCCAATCCTCAGCAAGTTGCCGGTGAAATATCCACCATCAACATCAGCATTGTACGGCCATTGGGTGTTGCTAAAAAATATGCCTCTGCCCTCTCTATCGAACCTACCAGTAAGACAACTTCCGTTGCCACCATTTCCATAGAAGACACCGACAAACAACGTGGAGAAGACCTTATCAACAAATTGATAGAGATGTACAACCGAGACGCCAATAATGACAAAAATGAGGTAGCAGAAAATACCGCCCGCTTCATTGACGAGCGCATTAACGTCATCAATCAAGAGTTGGGCACTACCGAACAAGAATTGGAAAGTTTCAAACGCAGTGCGGGATTGACCAACCTCAGCAGTGATGCCCAGCTTGCCGTCAGCGAAAAATCCGAATATGAAAAACGCTGTGTTGAGAACGGCACCCAACTCAACCTGATCCGGTATCTCTCTGAAATACTGGATAAAGCAGACCACGCGACTCTACTTCCTGCCAATGTAGGATTGAGCGATAAATCACTCAGCGACCTCATCAATCAATACAATACTTTGATATTGGAGCGCAGCCGCCTCCTTCGCACTTCGTCGGAAAGCAATCCGGTGATCAAAAAACTGGATAACAGCATTCGTGATATGCGCACCAATCTCTCCACAACCATTGCCAGCGTGCATAAAGGCCTGCTTATTACCAAAGCAGACCTCGACCGCCAAGCACACAAATATGCCGGACAAATCAGCAATGCCCCTACACAGGAACGCCAGTTCGTCAGCATCCAACGTCAGCAGGAGATCAAAGCCGGTCTTTATCTGATGCTGTTGCAAAAGCGGGAGGAAAACAACATTACGCTTGCCGCTACCGCCAATAATGCCAAAATCATTGATGACGCCCTTGCCAATGATACCCCCGTTTCTCCTAAAAGTAGAATTATTTATTTGATCGCCCTGGTTCTAGGAATTGGCATTCCCGTAGGCGTTATCTACCTTATAAATTTATTAAGTTTCCGAATTGAAGGACATTCTGACGTAGAGCAACTCACTACAGTCCCTATCATTGGCGATATTCCATTAGTTGACTCGAAAGATGGGCAAAAGCATGCCATTGCCGTCCGCGAAAACGACAACAATATTATGGCAGAAACCTTTCGCAGCCTCCGTACCAATCTGCTATTCATGATGGGGGCCCCGGAGCAGAAAGTAATCCTTGTCACCTCTACTACAAGCGGTGAAGGCAAAACTTTTATTGCCTCCAATCTTGCTGTCAGCCTTGCACTCTTAGATAAGAAAGTAATTATCATCGGACTGGACATACGCAAGCCGGGGCTGAACAAAGTGTTTCATATTTCCCATAAAGAAAAGGGACTTACGCAATATCTTTCAGATCCTCAAAACACAGACCTGCATTCATTGATACAACCTTCAAACATTACGCCGAATCTCCACTTGCTGCCCGGAGGAGCAATTCCTCCAAATCCGACTGAGCTATTGGCACGCCAGGCATTGAAAGACGCCATTGATATGCTCCGAAAAGAATACGATTACATCGTTATGGACACCGCTCCTATCGGTATGGTAACCGATACTCAAATCATTGCCCGCGTGGCAAATGCCAGCATCTACGTTTGCCGTGCCGACTATACATACAAGAATGATTACCTGCTGATTAATGAGCTACAGGAGCGCAAACGCCTGCCTAACTTATGCACAGTAATCAACGGTCTCGATATGACCAAAAAGAAATACGGATATTACTATGGCTACGGCAAATATGGCAAATATTACGGCTATGGTAAAAGATACGGTTATGGCTACGGGGAGAATTAAAAATTAAGAATTAAAAATTAAAATTGGTGTTTCCTTCCGGTCCGCCCGTCCAAATGTGACAGGCGACCGCGTAGCGCGCCCGGACGTCTGCTAATTATGATACATAAACTTTCACACATACTATATCCCCATAGGTCCGGGGACTCATACAAAGTGCATCGCTGTTCTTTGTACCCGGGCTTATTTTGTTTGTTTGCGATATGTTCCGGCAGGCAGAGTGCTGCCGTCGGAGCATATTTATAAATTTAAATAATCACGATGGACGATACAAAAATAATATCCGGAAAAACTTCCCGCCAATGGCTGGTAGCCTATGTACAGTCTTGCCTCGAAAAAAAGACTGCCGTACGGCTGACTGCCATGGGGGTAGAATGTTATTTACCTATACAAAGTGAAATCCGGCAATGGAGTGACCGACGCAAAAAGATAGATAGACTGATTATTCCAATGATGATATTTGTACATGTCACTCCGCAGGAACGGTCGTTGCCGTTGACGCTTCAAGCTATTAGCCGTTATATGGTGCTGCGCGGCGAAAGCACACCCGCTATTATTCCGGAAGAGCAAATGAAACGCTTCCAGTTTATGCTGGACTATAGTGCCGAAGCTGTAGAAATATGTACTACCCCGCTAGCTGCCGGAGATGCTGTAAAAGTCATCAAAGGACCACTAGTGGGTCTGGAAGGAGAATTGATCACGATAGGAGGAAAAAGTAAAGTGGCAGTCCGGCTGGATATGCTGGGCTGCGCACATGTGGATATGCCGATAGGATTTGTAGAAAAGCTATAACTCTTCATACTCCTTTTTCGCATCAAAACAGGGACAACTCTTATGAACCGATTTACTAAGCTGATAATGTCCAAGAATCCGGGCAAGCTGGTAATCCGATTTCAGTTGTCGAAGCAAGTCGAGTAGCGAACATTTCTGCGCATAAGTACGTGTATCGGCAGGACATCCTCTTTCATCGAGCCCACCTTCATAACAGATACCGATACTCTTGTCGTTCCAACCGGTGGCATGCGCCCCAATCTGATGGACCGGACGGCATACATGAACCTCGCCATCACGCGTAATATAAAAATGATAACCTATGTTGGCAAAGCCCCTCGACAAATGACTTTGACGAAGTGCTTCTATAGAGAAATTACGATCACAGCGTGTAGCACTACAATGAACTATCAGGAGGTTCACCTCCCGATAGTTCTGATAAAAACTTCCTGCTCTCATAAGCTTAGCTCATGCAGGAATTGAGACCGAACACTCCTGCCAAGGCAGTAGCCACAGCAGCAACAATTTTGAGGACAATGCCCCACACAGAAGATGATGATTTTTCTTTCATAATAATCATTTGTTGTCAGATTTTAATTTGTAATTTATAATTTGTAATTTGTAATTTGTAAATCCCATTATCCCAGTGGATTATCATTTTCATCTCCGGGACCTTCGCCTGTATTACCGCCAGGCTTATTTCCACCACCCGAAGTAGAGTTTTTCGAGATGTCCACGGTAGTCTGCCCCAGTTTCTGTGCCTTGAGCACGGCACGCATAGCGGCACGAGTAGGTACAGGAACAAATTCCATACCGCCAAAGAGATTCTTCAAATCCTCTCCGGGCACAAACTGAATATTCACTCCTGTGATGTTATTGGCAGTAAATTTTTCTGCAGTCTCCGCACCATTACTGGATATCTGGAGACGAAATTTGCCTAATTCACCAAAGTCCACTTGCTTCCCGGCACGCAGACCGTCAAACAGGTTGTCTACGGTAGAGATAATCACCGCACTCACATCGGCACGGTTCACCGTTGTTTGGTTAGCTACCAGTTTAGAGAGTTCTTTCAATGACAACTCTTCTGAAATTTGCGCTTTGGCATACGCTTTCTTGGGATCGTCCGCATTCATCGGATTGCCCATCATTGCAATACTGTAATTTAACGGCATAGTTCTTTGATAATTAAAAATTAATAATGAAAAATTAATAACTAAAGAGAGAAGCGCTTCTTTTCTTTTGATGAAACAAAGATAATACGGTACGGAAGACCGAAAAGGAAAGAGGATGCAGAACGGTGAAAGAAGATGAAAGATTGTGGCAAATAAAGGTTGATAATGAATGCTATATAAATGTTTTTTCGTACATTTATACATTATAAATCAACAATTTGAATCAAATGAAACCGATTTCTGAAACAGAAGAACTGCCACATGAAGAGTGGCCCGTACACCCCTACTACAAACGTGAACTTGCCATAGCGTATGCGCCCGACATAGCCCCCTGTTCGGCCCTCAACCGGCTGGCAAAGTGGTTAAAGATAAACAAAGAACTTAGTGCCGCCCTGCTCCAAACAGGCTATACACCCCGTCAGCAGTTATTCACTTCTATGCAGGTGGAACTGATATTCCGTTTTTTGGGAAGAACGTGAGGAATGAAAAATTGAAAATTTAAAACGGAGAGATACAGGGGAAAGATGATGCAGATAGGTGCGTAGGGCGATGCAGATAAGTGCGTAAGCTGATGCAGATAAGTGCGTAAGCTGATGCAGATAAGTGCATCAACCTCTCCGTTTTTAATTTTTCATTATTAATCTTTAATTCCTCCCGAGTATCTTGCCATAGCACATTGATTACGATAGATATCATCCCCTTTCAATTCAATCACCCGATAACCGCGACGACCACCGGCACGGACGACCTCATAGCCCTCCTGCTTCATTACCATCCCCAGACGTGTCGGACTCAGGGTTTGACGAATACCCGTGTTGATATGACCCAATATCTGGGCATTCGTAAGGAACACGCATTTCTCACCCGGCATGGGACGACGATAGTATACCTGCACAAGCTCACGTTCCAAGCACGGTATTTCAAAATAGCGATTATGACGATTCAAGATATCAATCTCGTCCTGCTCAAACCAGTAGTGGAAGCCGCTCTTCCAAAGGGCATACCCTTGCGCATACACTCCGGCATAATTGATGGGGTGAGTGTAAGGGCTATCTATGGAGTCCACCTCGAAGGGCAGCCAACGGCGGTTGCCGCTGAGGTCGTTGAGAAAGGTGATATTGTTGCTCGTACCACAGAAACTGGCTACATGCGGGCGGCTCTCCTTGAAATGCGCGTAAGAGGCACGCTCGTTCACAATTTTCATGCTGGTGATAGCCTTCAACTGGCTCACCTGGGCGGAAGTCATCTCCTCCAACTCTTCGAGACACACCAGTGCAAACTCGGTAAGAGTAAAGAGATCGTCCTTGCGGATGCGTTCGCTGTTGTTCTTCACATAGAAATAACGTTGCAACTCCACAGGCAGCAATTTCTGCATCCAAGTGGTCTTGTAGATACCCTGTTTGCCAATCAAAACCAAGATTTCATGGTTCACCACATCAGAATCGAGCAAGGAAGCTATCATGGCAACCAACCACTTCTTGAAGTAAACGCCGAAGAGCTTTTGGTCCTCCTTCACGTGTACGCCGGCAGCCAGCAGGGCAATATGGTCGGTGATGCCATCCCATGCGGGCAGGCTCTTCATGTATTCTTCGAAGGGGTTGAAAAACGGAGTGTAATCCGAATCTATTATGGTACGTATACTCGTAACATAGGTAGACATGTCCATCTTTCCCATACGTCTCCACAAAGTGTTGACACATCGGTCGGTCAGTTCCGTGTAGTCCTCTCCACAACCGGGCATCAGGACCTCAAACTTGCCACTCACCACATTCTTGCGGAACTTTGCCTGTTCGGTGAGGAATTGCTCGATATCTGCCACAGAGGCATACTTGATATCGGCCTCCCTGCCCACCTTGCGACCAAGAGAACGGGTGCCATGCTCCTCCCTATTCTCGTAACAAGAATTTATAACTCCCGTCACATCTCCGTCATAGTCGGTAAAACGCTCCACAGCCCATCCTACTGCCGTTTTATGTGCCACCCCATACTGATTGAGCAGATATCCCATGCGCATCACGTACTCATTATGATGATGCTCGCTATAAACCACTCCCTCTTCTTCCAGTCGGCATTCGGCCGCCTTCACTGCTTTCTCCAGCCGCTTGTTGCGTTTGGCAGGTACAGCTCCGGGACCGGTACCTTTCGAGCGGGAATCACCTTCGGTCTCCTGCCACACAAAAGGCTTGGCCTGAGGATTATAATAAACATCAGGATCGGCAGCCAAACCACTGATACGAGTGGTATTCTTACACTGCCCGTCACTCTTGAAGTTCACCAGACGGGAGTAGTAATCATTGGCATGATTGAAGCATCCCGTATAACGCCGGAAGGCTTTTTCACCTCCCACCCCGTTCAAATCTTCGATGCGGCAGATGATGCGGATGCCCTGACCACTGATAGTGATATATGCCAAAAGCGTATGCTCATCGGCACGGATCAGCACCAGAATGGCGGCCATCAGTTCGGGCGGAATGTGATCCAAATCCACCAAGCTATATCCCGTCCAGGCACAGATATTTTCGCGCGTTTTACCTCCTTCAAAGCGCACCGCCACGGCAAAACACGGGCAACAGGACTTCTCCCGGTCGGCATCCCTTCTCAAGTCTTGTTGCAGGTAGTAGCGATGCTTTTCGGTGCGGTCTTTCAGAGCTGCATCGCACCGGATAATATTGACGACTTCGTCAAGAGAAGCCTCTACAGGTTCTATATCGGAATAACCTCTAAAAAGGCTGATGTTAGAATTTTCCATATCTTTTGAAATTAGTTAGTATTTTTGTTAGCGGTGCGAAGGAACATAAAAGCATCAAGACACACAAGTATAGTCGTTTCCACTATATGGAAATGATTTGGATTGTTTTTATTAATATTTAACCTTTAAAACAAGTAAAATGACAAAGAAAGAGCCGGTAACACCGGCAGTCGGAAAGTTTCTGAGTAAACTTCAAGAAACCTGGTTTGTCAATGGCAAGCACCTGACCAATGAGTTCATTGCCAGCAAAGCAATGATGAGTACCAAGACTTATAATCTTTTAAAAAAGGGCGGAGTTGCAATGTCAACCAGATACATGCTGTAATACGCATCTACCGTTCATTGCTCACAACGGAAAAGGAGAGAAAAAGGTTTGAACAGGAGCTGGCAGCTTGCCTGGAGAGTGATTTAGAGACTTACAGAATCCAAGTCGGAGTACTGAATCCCTAAATTCATCTGTCACTCATGACACCTGTGACACCCTTTTTTCAATACTTTATATAGGGCAATATTTACCAACCACAAACATAAACAGTTTGTGTATATTGATAATTTGTCTCGCGCGCGTAACATGTATTTATGTTTAAGGGTGACACAAGTGTCACTAAGGGGAAAAAATTAGCGGAAAGAATTAGGAAAAACGGAGGGGAATTTGTTACTTTGTGGAAGAAAAAACAGCGAATAATGCCACAGTTCATTGAAAACATATATATAGAAAACTTCAAATCAGCAAAGCACGTCAGCCTTACAGACTGCAAACGGATTAACTTGCTGATAGGCAAACCCAATGTGGGCAAAAGTAATTTACTGGAAGCCCTATCCCTTTTCTGCTTGCCTTTCTTGAAATACTTAAAAAAGAAAGATTTGCAGCAATTCATCCGGGTAGAAAACATATCCGAATTATTCTGCAACGGCAATATTGAAAGCGAGATCAAGGTACAGGCAGATGATAAAGAAGCGTGTCTGAAATGGCTACCACAAAGTGGTCGCGAAGTCAATCTGCACTATGGTTCTGCTACCGAGGAAGTAAACTTACCCTTTTCGAGCACCTTGACGTATACTTCCAAAAAGAACATACCCGATACACCGAGCAATCCGTTCCGCTGCTATTTCTTTCCTTCCTCCTTCAGTAAAGAAAATAGTTTGCAAAATTTCTTGCTCCCGCCCTGTGGAGGCAACCTGATGAGTACAGTTTCGCAACTACCGACACTGAAAGAAGAGCTTACTGCAATCTTCCATGAATACGGGCTAAAGTATGTATTTGATGCCGGCAGTCAGGAAATTAAGGTAATGAAAGAAAGCGGTGGAGGAGAAATATTTTTAATTCCCTTTCATTCGTTGGCAGATACCTTGCAACGATTGATCTTCTACAAAGCAGCCATATTGAGCAACAAGCATAGCGTACTGCTTTTTGAAGAACCGGAAGCTCACACCTACCCTCCCTATATCACAAATGTAGTGCAAAGTATTCTGGACGCGGCGGATAATCAGTTTTTCATAACCACTCATAGTCCCTATATTATCAATGCACTGCTGGAGCAGCAGAACGAAGAGATAGCTATCTACTTTGTAAATATGTATTCGGGAAATACCAGCGTACAAAGAGCTACGAATGAGGAAATGCAAGAAATGTACGAAAGTGGTATTGATTTATTCTTCAATCTGGAAACGTATCTGAAGTAATGAAAGACTTGTATATCATACCGGAATGTTACATTGATACAAATCTGGTGGAAAGTTTGATTGCAACCGAAGGATGCAATCATCAGAAAGGATGCAATACTGTAGTCAGCACGATGCAAAAAAAGTTTGCAGACAGTTTTTCCGTAGGAATAATAGACAATGACAAACGACAAGTGAAATACGTTTCCGAGTTTTCTGAAATCGCTCATACTTCGTCATTATCATTGAAGAAGCATCATTCTAAATCCCATTATTTGATAATGGTTACACCTGCGATGGACGGATTCCTGCTGAAATGCGCAGAAGAATTAGATATTAACATGGAGGAATATGGTTACACCTCCGAATTGAAAGAATTTACGTCAATAACAAAATCTGTAACCAGTAAAAATGACAGCGGTTTCAAGAAGTTATTTAAAGTACTGAACGATGCTTCGGAAATGATTGTATTGAAAAAGTGGCTGAAATATCTGAAAGAGAATCAGTACCAAAGTAAAGAAAAAGAACTACAAGAAATGGCAAAGTAGAAACAGAGGCCGTTCCTCCTGATCCAAAAAACTGGAGGACCTATGTTGAGTGTGAGCGGCATAACCCGCTTCTATTACCTGCGGAGCTTTACTGACATGTGTTGTAAGCATTCACGTGTTCTGCCCGTCATTCGTGAGCAGTTGCACCGTGAGCCTTCAGACGTTGACATTTATCATGTCGAAAGACCGCCGTATCGTTCGCCTGTTCGCTTATCAGGATATGTCTGATGATCTGACCTATATGCCAATAGTAAATAAGCATCTAAATTTTAACTTAATAGGACTAGGCACTTTTTATGAATAGCGGCACATCATCCAACAATAAACGTATAGCCAAGAATACCCTCCTACTTTATTTCCGAATGCTTTTCCTCATGGCTATCTCCCTCTATACCGGCAGAGTGATATTAACAGCCTTAGGAATAGAAGACTTTGGTATTTATAACGTTGTGGGTGGTGTGGTAGCCATGTTTTCCATGCTGTCTGGTTCCTTATCAGCAGCTATCAGCAGGTTCATAACCTACGAACTCGGTACAAGGAATCAAGAGAAGCTAAAGAAGATTTTTTCATCAGCAGTAACAATACAAATCCTTTTGGGATTAGTTATAGTGCTATTAGCAGAAACAGTAGGCGTATGGTTTTTGAACACGAAGATGGTAATTCCCTCAGAACGCTTGATTGCAGCTAACTGGGTGCTACAGTTCTCCATCCTTACGTTTGTCATCAATCTGATTAGTGTTCCCTATAATGCAACAATCATAGCACATGAAAAGATGTCGGCTTTTGCCTATATCAGTATTGTAGAAGCTGTTGGAAAATTAGCCATAGCCTACTTCATTATGATTTCTCCTATGGATAGGCTTATATTCTACGCTATCCTCATGTGCTCAGTAGCCGTTATTATCCGCTTAATCTATGGCATATATTGTAAGCGACATTTTGAGGAATGCACCTATCATTTCTTTTGGGACAAAGAATTACTTCGAAGCATGTTCGGCTTTGCCGGATGGAATATGATTGGCGCATCTTCAGCAGTGCTACGCGAACAAGGAGGAAACATTGTGATAAATCTTTTTTGTGGCCCTACCGTAAATGCAGCACGCGGCATCGCATCTCAAGCAAGCAATGCTGTCCAAAGTTTTGTGAATAACTTCATGATAGCACTCAATCCACAAATAACCAAGTCGTATGCCTCAGGTGATCATAGCCATATGATGACTTTGATTTTTCAAGGTGCACGCTTGTCTTTCTATATGTTACTTCTATTGTCTCTACCCATCATTGTAAACACCGAATATATTCTTACGCTCTGGCTGGGCAACGTACCCGAACATACAACACTGTTCGTACAGTTAATATTATTATTTGCCATGAGTGAATCCATTTCCAACCCTCTGGTAACAGCCATGCTGGCAACAGGTAAAATACGCAACTACCAGATTGTTGTGGGTGGAATTCAAATGATGAATCTCCCTATTTCTTATATCTTGCTTCGTATCGGTTGTATTCCGGAAACTGTTATATTCGTTGCTATTGGCATTTCGCAATGCTGTTTGGCAGTCAGACTATGGATGCTTCAAAGCATGATAGGTTTGGAGGTACGCCATTACTTGCGGAAGGTTTATTTCAATGTCATCACAGTTATTTCCTGTGCGAGTATCCTCCCGTTAATAGCCGCTTATTATTTAGACAGTAATTTTTCAAACTTTGTGTTATTGTCAGTAATCTGTGTAACAATGTCCGTCATTGTCATTTTCTATTTAGGCTGCAACGTACAAGAACGTACATTTGTACTTTCCAAAGTATCCAAATTCTTGAAGAGAAAATAATTTACCGCTTCGAAATTTCAAAATTATTATATGATTCAAATAAAAAATCCCGCTGATTGTTGCGGGTGTACAGCATGTGTCAGCATTTGCGCACACAATGCCATCACCATGCAGCCCGATGCCATGGGTTTCCTCTACCCCGTTGTAGATAAATCCAAATGCACAGATTGCGGTTTATGCGAGAAGGTATGTTCCTTTAATGACGATTATGACACCAGCCTCAACTTACTCCAGCCTGATGCTTATGCTGCCCGTCATAAAGACATGAATGAGGTAGAAAGCAGTCGAAGTGGAGCTGCCTTTATCGCCATTTCCGACTGGATACTGAGACAGGGTGGTGCAGTATATGGTGCCGGTTACACCGACCACTTCCGTGTAGTACATAAACGCGCCACCACTAAAGAGGAACGCGATGAATTCAAAGGAAGTAAATATGTGCAGAGCGACTTGACAGGTATTTTCCGTCAAGTAAAGAAAGATTTAAAGAATGGAATGATTGTTCTTTTTTCAGGAACACCTTGTCAAACCTCCGGTCTCAACTCTTATGTAAGTAAAAAACTTCGTGAAAACCTCTATTTAGTTGATATCGTATGTCATGGCGTTCCCGGTCCTTACTTATGGAGAGATTACCTGACTTATTTGGAAAAGAAACAAGGCGATAAAATATATTGGGTGAATTTCCGTGACAAACAAGAGTTTGGATGGACTGCCCATCATGAAACGTTTAAATTTGTTAAGGGGGGGGGTAAAATAATGTTTACATATTTATTTTATCAGCACGTTATGTTCCGTCACTCATGTGGAAAATGTCACTTCTGTAATATCCGGCGCCCCAGCGATATTACCATTGCAGACTTTTGGGGATGGGAAAAGACAGACTCCAATTTCAATAAAGATGATAAAGGGGTGTCTCTTGTATTGGTCAATACCGAAAAAGGCCGTCGGCTCTTTATGGCTGTTAAAGAAGACCTTAATGTCATTCCTGCAGAATTGGAGAATTGCATGCAACCTAATTTAAAACATCCCTCAAAAATCAACTCAAGCCGCATGGCCTTCGAACGTGATTTTCTGAAACACGGATTTGAGTACATTATGAAACACTATGGTAATGTGGGATGGCGCTATCAGTTACGCATATTACCACGTAAATTAAAAGGTAAGTTTAAACGGATTATAAAAAAACTTCTTGGAAGACAATGAAAATAGGGATCCTCACTTTTCATCGGGCACACAATTATGGTGCTGTTTTGCAATGTTATGCCCTACAAGAAATTCTTAAACAGATTGGACACGACACTTATATTATAGATTACTATCAGCCTGCTATTGAACGTTGTTATAAGATATTTCGATGGAAAGCTTTCAAAGGTAATCTTATACGGCCTTGGAGTATGTATCAATACCTTATGAAACTGCCTATGTGCATTGAGCGAAAAAAGAAATTTACTGATTTTCGTAATCGCTACTTTCATCTCTCCACAGCCTGCTATAACCGCACAGATATTCCTGCCATGGATGCATACATAATAGGCAGTGACCAGTTGTGGAATCTCTACATTACAGTAGGCATTGATGATGTTTTCTTAGGTGACTTTAAACGCCCCAAAAGCAGCCGCCTCTTTAGTTATGCCATTAGTGGTAATCTGAAAGCATTGTCTCTATTTACCGATGAACAGCTAAAGCACTACGCTTCTACCTTCGATGTTGTATCTTTGCGTGAAGAAACTTTGGCAAAAAGTGTAGTTCAACGCACCGGGATTAGCACACGTGTAGATTTGGATCCGACATTACTCACAGACTGTAATTTGTGGGTGAATATGGCTGATGATGAATTCAAAGATCAACGTTATGTACTGATGTATCAAGTTCGCAGACCTAAGAATGATTTTAAATTGCTCAACCGTAAAGCCAAGCAGTTAGCAGCGCATATGAACTGCAAGGTTATCGACATGACTGACATGACTACCTACAGTCCTTCACAATTTGTGTCACTCTTCAAATATGCTCAGTATGTAATAACTTCTTCGTTTCATGCCACAGTATTTGCCTTAATCTTTGAACGTCCCCTCTATTCCGTATTGTTACACGATGGAAGCGATGACCGCTATGAAAATCTACTCCGTACTTTGGAGGCAGAAGAGCTATTAGCGGAAACTGACTTTGACCCTCAACCCTTTGAGTTTGACTATACAAAAGTGAGGGAAAACTTGAAGAAGCTGCGCCAAGACTCATTGCAATATTTACAAAATATATAGTCATTAGCACATGTAATTATTACCCCCCAAAGAATAATACTTAAAAAAGAAGAAAACACATTTAAAGGAATGTATGACATCCTATCAAACGAACAAATACATGGACTGCAACCCAAAAATCTCAATAATCGTCCCGGTCTATAAGGTGGAGCAGTACCTGCCCCGCTGCATAGACTGCATTTTGGCACAAACCTTCACAGACTTTGAGTTACTGCTCATAAACGATGGCAGTCCCGACAATTCCGGAAGGATTTGTGACAAGTATGCAACCCAGGATGTGCGCATCCGAGTATTCCATAAAGAGAACGGAGGGGTGAGTTCGGCACGGAATCTAGGATTAGACAATGCCAAAGGGGATTGGATAGCCTTTTGTGATGCAGATGATTACTTCTTAGAAAATGCTTTGGAAATCTTGCTAAAGTATGCCATTGAAAGTGGTGCAGAAATGGTTCTAAGCAATGCTTATAGATTAGAGAGTGGAAAATATAACCCTATACTGAATCAAAAAGCAGGTATATACAATGAAGTAATATCCGAGTTGAAACATTTTGCCCTATGGGGCTTTTTGCTATCAGCTCAGATTATTAGAAATAAAAAATTGAGATTTATAGAAAGCCTTGCATTTTCGGAAGATCGTGTATTCCTACTTGAATATGGATTGTATGCTAAACATTTGAGAATAATCAATAATGTAACCTATGTATATAGGATTCATCCACAATCTGCGTGTAGCAGTGCAAACTTTCAAAGAAATGTGTCTCATCAGTTTTGGGCAGCATGTTTAATAACCAGCCTAAGTGAAAGATCAGGATTATCAGTAATGAATGCAAAGTTACTCAAACATTACTCGAAATTGAGTATTGAATCTACCATAAAATATTATATGCAGTGTTCAAACAGGATATCAGTCTTGACTGAAATTTACCCTATTTATAAGAAACGCTTCACCATTCATAGCAAAAAACAAAACTTTAAATATTTATATTTCAGGGCTTATAGTTCTGTTTTAATACTAAATATAAAAAAAAACCTAAAGACAATGATGAAAAAATGAAAACGATAACAATATTCACACCGACTTATAATAGAGCATATATTCTTCCTAATGCCTACAAAAGTCTTCTTCAACAAGAATCCCTCCTCTTTAAATGGCTGATTGTAGATGATGGTTCAACCGATAATACTGAAGATTTAGTGAATGCATGGATAGCCGAAAACAAGATAGAAATAAATTACATCAAACAAAAGAATGCAGGGAAAATGGCTTCCCACAATAAAGGAGCAACTGAATGTGATACAGAATTATTCATGTGCCTTGATTCAGATGACATTTTGTGTCAAAATGCAATTAAATCAATAGTAGCTCATTGGAATAGAGAAAAGAAAGAAAGTAAAAATATACTACTATCAGGAATCATTGCACCCAAACGTGTATTAAATACAAAGGGCTTATCTGCAAAGAAAAATGTAATACCCAATGACTTGCATTATTCTACATTACGCGATTTGTATAAAAATGGATATCAAGGTGAAACAGCTTTAGTTTTTAGAACTCAAGTTATAAAGAAATATCCTTTCCCCATTTTCCAAGGAGAGAAATTCATTTCCGAGGCTAGTGCTTATGAACGCATTGATGAGAAATATCAATATAGCCTGATGAAAGAATACGTAATGAACTGTGAGTATCAGCCAAATGGTTACACTCAAAATGGATTGAGATATATGGTACAAAATCCATTAGGTTCAGCTTATTGTAGTAATTTGAGGAGTAAAAAGAAACCTTTCATTAAACCTAAAATCAGGGAAATCATTACCTACAGTACTATGTCACTTATAGGAAAACAATCATTTTGGAGTATAATAAAGAATTCTAATTATCCTCTTATCTCTTTTCTCACCTTTCCTTTATGTTTTATACAAAGAAAAATCATATTAGACAAGTTAAAATAACAGTTTATTAATGGAGAAAGCATACTTCATATCTATACTAGTAATCCTATTTTGTGGAGAAAATGTATTAAATGCTATAGGATGGAATTTTAATGGAGTTTCCTTTTTCATGCTAATATATCCATATTTTTATGTCCTCCTTGCATTGACTATTTACATCATTAGCAAAAAAAACAGAACCAACAGTATAGAAAACAAAGCATTCGTGAATCATGCATTGATAATATTATCGGGGATATTCGTATTCAAAAGTTTTATTTTAAAAGATGCCGGCTATGTTACATCCTATATTAACGCCTTTGTTATTCCAATTTTAGTATGTTATACATCCAATTATTATATAAAACGCAGTCGTTCTAATCAATACAAGTTATGCAAATGTGTAGAGGTTTTCTTTATCGTTGAATGCTGTTTAGCTATCTTTGAACGAATTATAAATTGGAATACCTTTGAAGTCGTGGAAAATAGCACACTTATAGCAGCCGGTGAATTTAGAAGCTCCGCCCTACAGGCGCACTTTCTGTCTAATGCTTTAATCGTATGTATAGTGATGAACTTTATGTTAGTTTCCAAGATGCAAGCTCAAAGAAAAGTGCTTTTTATAGGATTAGGTTTTTTGGCACTATTATGCTTCAATTCAAGAGCTGCAATAGTCATAGAAGTAATATCAGTCGTTTTCTATTTTTTCACTATAATCTTGAAGAGTAGCAGAAGAAATAATAAAGAGAAAAAGTATTTCCTATATATGGTTTTTGCAACATTATTAGCATTGCCGACTCTCATTTCAATGGGCTGGGGTGGTCGTCTTTTTGCAACTTCCACCTTTGTAAAAGACGATAATTTCTTAGTACGAATGAGAGCTATAGATATGTTTGATTATATCTCTTGGGATAGGTTACTTTTTGGAATTGAACCTACCATGATGAAAGTTCTGATGGCAAGAGTCAATATTCCCATTATTGAAAATTTTTGGATTGTATTTGTATTCTATTATGGAATTATCTTGTCTATCATACTGTTGTTTGTTTATTGGAAAATTTTCTCTATACGATTAAAGAACTTTTCTACAATATCAATTCTTATAAACGTTGGAACTTTCATTTTCATAAGTTCTACCAACAACTCACTTTCTGCCGGAATACCAGCACTTTCTTTCTTTATTTTATGCACTTATATATATAATAATAAATCATATGCGAATATTACACGTTATGCCATCCTTAGGAAACGGGGGTATAGAAACAATGTTGGTCAACATTGTAAATGAACAAGTTCGAATAGGGCATGAAGTAGCCATTATATTTATTTACAAATCAGTATACGAAAAATCATTATTAGAACAAATATGTCCCCAAGTATATCTATATTTTGTAAACAGGAAATTCAATAGCAAAATTACTTACCGCATTTTATCTCCTCTGCTCATTCGTATGAGATTTAATCCTGATATAGTACATTTTCCGTCTCTAATGTTAGCTAGGAACTTCTTTTATAAAAGACCAAAAGAGAAATGGTTTTTTACTCAACATAATATAGAACCTCAAAAAGATGGAGTTATCTATGACAAACGTTTTACGGCATATATTGCTATTTCAGACATTGTATGCAACAAGTTGAACAAGTTAGTCCCAACCATGAGAAATATAGTATGCTACAATAGCATCAACATGGATAAGGTTAGCCCTAAACTTCATTATGGAAATAAAGTTTTAAAAGTTCTTTCATTGGGCAGAATGGTCTTCTATTATAAAGCACAAGATACCATTTTAGCAGCTCTTGATATACTAAACAAACAACATCGCTTAGACTTCGATTTTGATTTTATAGGCGGTGGAAAAGATTTAGATAAAGCAAAATCATTGTGCAAAGAATATAGCTTAAAAGAAAAAGTTCATTTTTTAGGCAACCAAGATAATGCTTACATTCTTGAGCACCTTAAAGAATATGATCTGATAGTGCATGCCTCAAGAAATGAGGGTTTTGGTCTGACGGTCATTGAATCCATAGCTGCCGGTATTCCTATTTTATTGTCCGATATTGATGCCTTCCAAGAAATAAGTGACAAAGGACGATTAGCTACAATGTTTAAGGTAGATTCTACCGAGGAGCTAGCCAAAGGAATTATCGAATGTGTACAAGATTATAAAAACAAAGTATCAGTAGCCCAACTTGCTCAAAAGGAAATTTATGAAAAATTTTCTATTCAAACAATGGTTAGGAATTTAGATAGAATTTACAATCTATAATTGATATATATATTTAAACTAATAACCATCTATGAAAATACTTGAAATAATTACCTCATTATCTTCAGGAGGAGGCGAACGATTTGTAACTGATTTGTCTAATGAACTCTCCAAACATTCAGGTTGTGACATAGAATTACTGACCATCAAGGATGATACAATATCCGAAATGGCATTTTACAAAGAAGAAGTTTGTGAGAATGTGAAATATGGTTGTTTAGGTGTACTTAAATATACACTAAGAACCCCGTTTTTAGTATTGAAAGCCATTAGAAAAAGGAAACCGGATGTAGTACATATCCATCTTAATGGTACTTTCAACATGGTTATTCCGGCACTTTTCTTATACAGACGACCTGTATACGTGCAAACATTGCATGGTAGAGCTGATAAACAATTTGCATCAAAACCTGACTATTGGCTTAAAAAACTAATATACTCTTTATCATTAGTCAAGTTAATCACCATCTCATCCGATAATGATAAATCATTCCGTACCGTTTACCACGCTTCCAGCGATAGAATGATACTCAATGGCAGAGGCAAAATGAAAACACTTGACCTTATAAAAGTAAAGCAAGAAGTTGATTCATATAAACTTAATGAAGATACCTTAGTGTTGATTCATGTTGCTCGGCTACATTCCGAAAAAAATCAACCATTACTCATTCAGGGAGTTAACAAGATAATTGAACAAGGAGCCAATGTCATTCTTTTAATAATCGGAACCGGATATGACACCGAGAAAGGTAAAGAATTACAAACTATGGCTTGCAGCAGAGTCCATTTTTTAGGACTAAAAACAAATGTGGGCGATTATTTAAAATGTGCAGATGCATTTGTCCTTTCGTCACTAAATGAGGCTATGCCTATCAGTCTGATTGAAGCATTAGCTTGCAGATGTATCCCTCTTTCTACTCCCGTCAGTGGTTCTATTGACATCATCCAAAATGGAAAGAATGGATTTATTTCCAAAGATTTTTCGTTAGACTCATTTGTAGAAATGCTCAATGATTTCATAACAAATCATTCACAGATAAACAGAGAAACGCTTCATAATTATTTCCAAGACAATCTTTCTATACAAACTTGTGCAAATAAATATTTATCTTTCTTCTATGAACATTTCAACCATCCATAACTGCTTTGGTTGCGGACTGTGTGCCACGGTATGCAATAAAAAGGTTATTTCTATAACCCTTAACAAACAAGGGTTTTATGAGCCAATCATCACCGACACCTCCCAATGTACCGACTGCGAGTTATGTATGGAGGTATGTGCTTTCGCGCACAAAGAACTCGCCATTAAGGACTGCAAACCAATCAAAAGCTATTCTGCCTGGAGCAAAGAATATGCAGTGCAGCGCAAATGCTCGTCAGGAGGTGTTGGTTATGAATTAGGTCGTACTTTGATAAAGCAAGGTTATAAGGTATGTGGTGTGCGCTATAATCCTGAAGCCGGACGCGCTGAACACTACATAGCCTCCACCCCCGAAGAACTGATCCCTGCCATTGGAAGTAAATACATTCAAAGCTATACGCTTGATGGATTTCGCACCATAGATCGTAAACGGAAATACTTAGTGACGGGTACACCCTGCCAAATAGACTCTTTCCGACGATATATACAAAAGTTCCGTGTGGAAGACAATTTTGTGCTAATGGATTTCTTCTGTCACAGTGTACCGTCAATGTGGGCATGGGAAAAATATCTGCACTTAGTAGAACAAACCACAGGCAAGGTGAACTACGCATCATGGCGCAATAAACAGACCGGATGGCACGACTCATGGGCTATGGGTATCGATGGCGAGAACACAGCCGAAAAGGTGAATTGGCACGATTCTTATAATTTGTTAATAAGGGGAAAAAAAAACCTCGTATATTCCCGTTTTTCAAAAGGTGACATTTTTTACAATCTCTTCTTGAACGACTTCTGCTGCAACCCCGCCTGCCAAAAAAACTGTAAATACAAATACGACCAATCCAGTGCCGACATCCGCATCGGTGACCTTTGGGGAAAAACATACTGCAAGAACGAAGATGGAGTAAGTGCTTTGGTAGCCTTCAACAAGAAAGGAGACGCACTGATTCAACAAATAAATTGCGAACTGAAAGAACATTCTTTTGAAGTGGTAGCCGAAGGGCAAATGAAAAAGAATGCGGGCACAGCCTATTTGTCAGGTATAGCTTGGAAAATGCTGCATAATTCCAAGCCTTATTCATCAACCGAATGGAAATGGCTCATCATAGCAGAGAAAATTCTACAACTACCCCGAAAAATTGTTAGGAAAATTAATAGAATGATATCAAGATAGAATATGAACATAAAAGTGATTACCCGACACATGCCCAGTAATTATGGGTCGCTACTTCAAAGCGTTGCAACACAACGTATCATCGAGGCATTGGGGCATCAATGTGAGATTATAAATTATGTGCGTAAAGATGAAAGGGGACTGCAAGGTATTCTTTCGAGTATGGTGGGCAAGAAAGAATGGAATAGAAACCTACTAAAGAAATTTGCATACATTATTTTACGATACCCAGGTGAATGGATGAACCAACGTTTTTTTGACCGTATGCGCAAACAACATTTAAAGTTGACTCCTGTGTGTTACACACAGGAAGAACTAAAGCAACTCAAAGCAGATATATTTATGACGGGTAGTGATCAAGTATGGGGTCCTCTCTTCAGAGTAAAGTACGACTCTGCCTACTTCCTTGATTTTGTAGGTAGCAATTCGAAGAAAATATCGTATGCTGCCAGCCTTGGACGCACAGAGTTTACACCTGATATTCTACAAGCATATAAGTTCTATATGTCAACTTATACTCACCTTACAGTAAGAGAGAATAGTGCCGTAGAATTGTTAAAGAACTTGGAATTACATTGCGATGGTCAAGTATTGGATCCAACCTTACTTATTGACAAAAATCAATGGTGCCAATACATAAAGAAAGAGATAAAAGGCGAATATGTGTTGATTTATGAAATTCATAATAATTCTCGCTTGGATGATTACGCCAAGCGTTTCGCAGCTCATGTGGATTTACCATTGGTACGTGTAACACCAACCTTGCATCAAGTTGCGAGAGGTGGAAAAATGATATTTTTACCTAATATCGGAGAATTCTTATCGTACATAAAAAATGCTACTTACATGGTGACAGATTCTTTCCATGGAACAGCTTTTGCTATTAATCTCAATACGCAGTTTATCGAGGTGCTGCCCAATACCAAAACAGGAAGCAGAAATCAAAGTATCTTACAATTCACAGGCTTACAAGATCGTATTGTTACAGACTTCAATGATTTCTCACTAGCAGATAAGAAAATAGACTTTGAAAAAGTAAATAAAATTATTGCTACAGAAAGATTAAAATCAATAAACACACTAAAAACAATCATCGAACAATAATTTTCTAATCATGAAAGTCCTATTAATAGATGTATATAACTACAACAAAGGAGGTGCTGAAACTGTATGTTTTAACACAGGTGATATGCTGGAGAAAAATGGCCATGAAGTTGCTTATTTTACTTTGAAATGGAATAATAATATTCACTCTCCTTTCGAAAAATATTTTCCGGAATCTAAAGAAACCCGAAAAGGTTTTTTTAGACATGTGATTAATTTGCGTAATTATTTCTATTACCCTGACGCTGCACAAAAAATAGAAGAACTTATCATTGCCGAAAAGCCTGATATTGCTCATATTCACCTGCTATGGGGACAAATATCTCCTTCTATCTTTCCCGTACTGAAGAAACATAATATCCCTATTCTTTTCACCATTCACGACTATCGTATTGTTTGCCCAGCATATAGTTTCAAAAACGGTCACGGAGAGGTTTGTGAGTCTTGCCAAGGGAAAAAATTCTATCGGTGTTTTACACATAAATGCACCAAAGGAAGCTATTTTCTCAGTACATTTATGGCACTTGAACAGTACTATAGGAATCATTTCTTCAACCCCGCCAAATATATTGACGGATTGCTTTATGTGAGCAGTTTTGCAAAGAAAAAACACGAGCAATATATGCCGGCCTTGAGAGATCTACCCAACATTGTGCTGCATAACTTTTCTACCCAAATAAGTGAACAACACACCCCGTTGAAAGAAAAATATTTTTTGTTCTTAGGAAGGCTCTCTGAAGAAAAAGGCATCATTACCCTAATGAATGCGTTCAAGAACAGACCGAATGATAAATTAAAAATTGTAGGTGCAGGCCCATTGGAAAAGGAACTGAAATCATACAAAAAGAATAACAACCTAATCAATATTGAATTCCTAGGATATAAAAGCGGACAAGAATTATTAAATTTAAAGAGAAACGCCTACTTTGTAATAGTGCCTTCTGAATGGTATGAAAATAACCCGATGGCTATTATTGAATCGTATGCCGAAGGAGTTCCTGCTATTGGCTCACGCATTGGCGGCATTCCTGAAATTATTAAAGAGAACGAAACCGGTTATATTTTTGAACCTCGCAATATAGAAGAATTGACTGCAAATATAGCTACAGCAGCCTCATTATCGGATAATGAATACAAACGAATAAGTGACAATACTATCACTTTTGCTCACGAAGACATGAGTAAAGAAAGCTACTATAAACGATTATTACCTTTCTACGAACAATTATTAAAACAGAAAAATAAAAACGTATGAAGATTTCTGTATTAGGAACCAGAGGTTTTCCTATGATACAAGGAGGTGTGGAAAAACACTGCGAATCTTTGTATCCGCTTTTTAGCAACAAATTTCAGTTTACAGTGTATAGACGGAAACCGTATGTCAACTCTTCCAAAAACTATCCAAATATTAAGTTCCTCGACCTTCCTTCTACACGTATCAAAGGTTTCGAGGCTGTATTTCATTCTCTCCTTGCCACTGTATCAGCTTGTTTCAGAGATGCTCATATAGTTCATATTCATAACATTGGTCCAGCCTTATTCGCACCGCTGCTCCACCTTTTTGGTAAAAAAATCGTGCTCACCTATCACAGTCCGAACTATGAACATACCAAATGGGGCATGATAGCCAGAAATATTTTAAAGGTGAGTGAATACATTGCATTGACTTGTTCGGATGCCATTATCTTTGTGAATGGTTTCCAAATGGAAAAATATGCTGAAAAGATACAGAAGAAATCAGTTTATATACCAAATGGAATTCCCAATGTGGTGTCTATTTCATCAACAACTTATATTAGCAGCTTAGGTTTAAAGCCTAAAAAGTATGTCATCAGCGTGGGGCGTATTACTCCAGAAAAAGGATTTGATATTTTGATTGAAGCGTTCGAAAAACTCGATACCGATTATAAATTAGCCATAGTCGGTGGCATAGAAGCAGAATCTGGTTATGGCAAAAAACTAAAAAGTTTAATAAAAAGTAATCGAGTGGTATTTACCGGATATATCTATGGCGAAAAACTAAACGAAATCTATAGCCATGCTGCTGTATATGTATTGTCTTCTTTAAATGAAGGCTTTCCCTTGGTTCTACTAGAGGCTATGAAGTATCAACTAGATGTATTAGTAAGTGATATCCCTGCTACCCATTTAGTAAAACTTGAGAATCTGGATTATTTTGAGAAAGGTAATACTCAGGAGTTATCTGAAAAGCTCTCTTTGAAACTGAATACTCTTCAAAAGAGAGAATACGAACTATCTGATTTTGATTGGAACATCATAGTACAACAAGTTGCACATGTATATGAGTTGCTAGAAAATCCCTTGAGATAATTCTACAATATAGGTTAGCGTCCAAAAATGCCGTATAGGATAATTCAATATAGATCTTTTTTGCGGTTTGTCCTTTCAATCATAAGCACTCTTATCGTACATCGATTGTTGACACAGGTTTTCCGCAAGTCAAAACAATAGGTAACGTAGTTTCCCTCTAAGAAAATCAAAGAAATCTTCAGGTAAAAAATTACATTTTTTAATTTCCCCTTGTTTATCATATACATTATCTTTACATTTGTCCTTATTTTCATACATGACTCAATCGTTCTGTTCAAAAACCTTTCTATGTGACAGGCGATAGCGTAGCGTACTCAACCTACGACTAAACAACCAAAATTTCTTATATGCCAAATCTTAAAATAAATGCAAAGCTGCGGCGATGGACTGTCACTTGTTTTGTATTCAGTCTTGCAATAAATATGCAAGCCCAATACACAATGGGAAATACCGGGCTGCTGAATATCCCCACAGCTGATATGCAAGAAACAGGTACTTTTATGGGTGGAGGCAATTATCTTCCCAATAGCATGACACCATTCAATTTCAATACAGGAAACTATTTCGTAAATATCACTTTCCTATCTATCTTGGAATTGAGCTATCGATGTACATTACTGAAGACGAAACGCTACGACGGGAAAAAGGGATATTTCCAACAAGACCGCTCAATGACAGCACGTATACGACCACTGAAAGAAGGAAAGTATCGTCCAAGTATCGTGATAGGTATGGATGACCCTTTCAAAAATTCCGGAACAAACTACTTCGCCACCGTATATGGAGCAATGACCAAGAGCCTTTCGATCGTGAAAGGTGACCGACTTGCACTGACAGCAGGATATTATATCCCCCTAAATGACTACAGCATAAAAGATGGCCCATTTGGGGGTATCAGCTATTCTCCTGCTTTCTGCCGGGAACTCACTTTGATGGCAGAATATGATTCGGACGGTTTCAACGTAGGAGCAGCCGGAAGAATTTGGAAACATATTTCGCTACATGTATTCACCAGAAACTTTAATTGCATATCGGGAGGAATACGGTATGAATGCAGGCTGTTACACTAAGAGATTTATGATTTATAACTTATGAAAGGGATAGTGAAAATAGCAGTTACGGTGTGTTTGTGGATGATGTACGGAATAGTTAATGCACAAGTGACTGAGGAACTGAAGGCCATAGGTATGGAGAATATACAGTATGTGCAAACTCCGGAGATGGCAACTGTAAGTTTTGAAAATAATGTATATAGAAGTGCTTGCAACGGTGTAGGAAAAGCAGTGGTTGCTTGTCTAAAAAGTAATACGGAAGGGAACCTGCAACTGGTAGTATTACAAAATCAAATACCAAGATTATGCATCAGTCTGCCGGACACCCTTACAGAAGCCTACCGGAATAAGGAAATCGGTTTACAACAGGTATACGAAAGAATGGGAATCACTGTAAATACAGACCCTGCCATGAAAGCCTTGAAAAATGCAGGCAAGAAAGAAACATCATCAGCCTGGAAAGTAGATTTAGTGATTTATCCAGATTTATTCTTGGAAAACAATACTTTCGACGTGCTCTATACCTATGCCATTAATCTGAACCCTGCCTTGGAAATGGAACTATGGAAAGGTGGAAGATTGACTGCTCAAGTAGTTCTACCCATTGTCACCAACCTAAGTGGAGAAATGAGTCGGGTAAGACCCGGAATTATAGCTCTATCGCAAGAAGTAAGATTCAAACATAACCTGTTCGGAAATCTGACTGTGGGAAACTTTTCAAACGATCGCTACGGGGCACAATTGGAAATGAAATACCGGAACAATAGCGGGCGATGGGAAGTAGGAGGCGTAATAGGCTCCACCGGATTCTCAGCCGTAACTCGCGAAGATGGTTGGTATATGAGCCGGAAACAACGTATCAATGCTTCGCTGAATGCTTCTTATTACGAATCTCACACCAATCTACAATTCGATGTGAAAGCAGGACGATATATTTACGGAGATTATGGAATAAGAGGTGACTGCACCCGCCACTTCGGAGAATATGCCATCGGCTTTTACGCCCTTTGCACGGATGGAAAAATTAATGGAGGTTTCCATTTCGCGATTCCCCTACCCGGAAAAAAATGGAATCGTAAAGGCTTCTTCAGAGTGAAGCCGGCCGATTACTTCGCCTGGAGTTATGGCATGGTTGCACATGGCGACTTTGTGGAAAAGAATTTGGGAAGGAATTATAGTGTACGTCCCAACGACAATCGCAGTAGTGACTTTTATCAGCCGGACTATATCCGCTATTTTTTAATCAAAGAAATACAACGAAAAATAGATAAATAGAATTTCATGTTTTATTAATTAACAATGTTTATGAAGAAGAAAAATTTGCTTTTAGGAGGTCTGCTAATGTTCACCATGACCTTCAGTACAGTCGCTCTCGTTGCTTGCCATGATGACGACAAGAAAAATGAAGAAGTTATAGATCCGCTGGAAACAGAGAAGGAATACTACATTGTAGGTACAGTATCAGATGTTAATGGAGTACTGACCGGTGCTAAAGTCGATGCAGGAAACAGTATAACAGCTACTACCGATGCAAACGGGGTATACATGCTGACCGTGAAAGATACAGGTAAATATACGCTGAAATTCACTGCAGCAGACATGCAGAACCTTGAAAGCGAAGTCAGTATTGCATCGGATGCTGCCAACCGTACACAAGCTACGTTGAATGTGAAGATGGCCAAAGCAATCAGTTTCGAAATAGCACAGGAAGAGACAGTGAATGCTGACGAAGAAACCACTGTAGAAGCTGCGGATAACTCAGCAACAGGTGGTAGTGGAGAACCTGCACCCGCCGTTACAACTACTAAGATAAACGTACCGCAAGGTGCTGCCGAAGAAGGTACAAAGATCGCTGCAGTGACTTATGACGAACCGAAGATTGCCAAAGCAGAAGAAACTCCTGCCTCTACACCCAAAGAAGAGAAAACTACCCTAAGCGCTGTAGCCATTAAAGTAACACCAGCTGACGCTGTAGCAAAAGCTCCCATAGAAATCCAGACAGCTTCTGCCCAAGAAACAGACGCTAATAACTATTTTGATCCTAAAGGTATGGAGGCCCTGAAAGATGCTGTTTTAACCAAAGCAGCCATTCACTTTGGAGACGTCACGGTAAAAGATGGTAAATATATTATCACAATTCCCAAAGGTGAAGTGATTGCTGGTAAATATCTGACAAACCTGGTTCCCACCAAAACTGTAGGTACCGTACAAAAAGGGAAATATAACCTAGTCAACAATGAAGAAGGTATATTGAAAATTGAAAATAGAGATTACGCCGCAAAGAACGTAATACTGACAGTTGTTACCACTTGTGGTTGGGAATACACGGTTAGCCCGGAAGCTGCTCTAAAAGAAGTAGGAGCACCCAGTACAATGGCTGGTATTATCGAAAAATGTATCCGTGAATCAGAAGGTAGTAAAAACGGTATTTATACAGTAAGCAAAGAACTCAAAGCTGCAATCAGTGGTAACAATATGTTACTCTTTGGTAGTCACGCTAAAGTACAGGATAAAACTTATACCTTTGCCATTATAGTGAAAGGTCAGAGTGTGAAACTAGCCGTGAAGTTACGTAGCTACGTAGGCTATACCGAAGAATACAGCAATAAGCCTATCAGTCAGCATTCCGGTGGTACAACCGGTGGTCAAAACTAATTAGTTCCAGGTATCTATGATAATAGCTGTTGATTTTGATGGTACGATAGTAGAACATTGCTATCCCAAGATAGGTACAGAAATACCTTTCGCCACTGCAACATTGAAGATGTTAGTTAAGGAAAAACACCGACTCATTCTCTGGACTGTGCGCGAAGGAAATCTGCTCAAAGAAGCGGTAAATTGGTGCAGGGAACGAGGGGTAGAGTTTTATGCCGTCAATCGGGATTATCCGGAAGAAGTAACTACGCACACCGGATTTTCCCGCAAAATAAAAGCCGATATTTTTATTGACGACCGCAATCTAGGCGGACTACCTGACTGGGGAACTATCTATCAAATGATACAGGAGAAATTGACCTATGAAGACTTGTACCAAGAAAATCAAGAGCCCATTCAACCCAAAAGAAAAGGCCAATGGAACTTCTTTAGAAAATTATAATCTCCTAAAATATTTTTTTAGGAGACACTAAACGAAAGAAAGCAATATCTTCTATCTGATATTGCTTTCTTTCGTTTCATTATAAAATACTACTCATATAATTCATTCCGCCCCACTTCGGCAAAGAGCTTTGCCAGCTTTTCAATGACCGATTTCACATAACGCGCACCCTTCTCAGCAGAAGCCTTCTTGGGGTTCCCTACTCCACTGTCTACGGTCGCTTTGTCCCAATGACGGGGAGCCCAGGCAACTTTTTCATTCAAAGAGGGAATAGCGAAAGGTTTGGATTTACCATCGCCAGCCTCAGCCAGATCGACCAGCTCCGGATGGTAATACATCATTACGGAAGTTTCCGACTCACCTGCATGATCGTCTATCTCAGCTTCAAAGTAATTTTTAGGAGAAACAATGCTAAACCAGTCGGTAGCGAGAATCAAAAAATCGGGAAATGTAAATGCCAGATCACGGATCATTCCTTTAAAGTTATTACCGCCATGACCGCTAATGATAACCAGCTTCCTGATGCCTTGTGCAAACAGTGAAGCTACAATATCTTCCAGAATAGCTTGCTGGGTAGAATAGCGGGTATGAATACAAAACGGTAGCTCCCGTTGTCCCGGATTATGCGCACCGAACGGCACAGGCGGCATTACCATGCAACGGACACCGGAGTTCCGCAATGCCATTTCGGCAGCATCTACCGCAATATTGTGTGGCAAAATACAATCAGTCAGGTAAGGCAAGTGCAAGTTATGGGGTTCTGTAGCTCCCCAAGGCAGAATGACAACATCATACTTTACGTCTTTCACCTTTCCGTAACAGGAAACACTAAGGTCAATTTCTCTTTTTTCCATGATTATTTATTTTTGGGGGTATAAAATCTGTACCTGCAAAAATAAACATTATTCTGACACATTCACCTTATTGTTTGCGATATTCTTTGGGTGATAGGCCAGTATGGTGCTTGAAGTATTTGCCAAAGAAGGACTGATTAGCAAAGTGCAATTCGTCGGCTATTTCCTGAATACTCAATTCTGAAGATTTCAACAGTGCTTTTGCTTCCAAAACGACCAAGTTATTTATCCACTCCCCGGCTGTTTTTCCACTAACTTCTTTCACAACAGTAGACAAATGCTTGGCAGTAAGATACATTTTATCGGCATAATATGAAACGCTACGCTCTTCTTTATAAGACTCGGAAATATTACGAAGAAAGCGCTCGAACAAGTCTTCTTTACGACTTTTAGGAATACGTTCCTGAACTTTACTACCCTGATATATATTAAATATCTCATAAAGCAATGCCATCAACAGGCCTTGTGTAATTTCAGTCCGGAAAGGATTATCTTTCAGTTTCACCTTGCTCCAAAGAAAAGAATGGTATTCTCTGAAAGATTGTAAATCTTCGGATGTAAGACACACACAAGGCCGCTCTTTTATCATAAAGAATAATGGGAACAATTGCTGCATCGTAGGAAGTACTCCGTCTACAAACCCCTTGGAAATAGCAATAAATAGCCCGGAAAAGTCTTCCGAACAATCATCATGTTGAATAATCTGATCGGGGAGCACAATACCCATCATGCTTTCGGACAATACATACTCCTGCAGGTTGATATTCATCTTGCACCACCCCTTCAGGCAAACCATGAAGCATGCAGCATTCAACCGAGTGGGATAATGGGTTAAAGGCATATCCTTGACATCATCAAAAATAGCAAAGTCATTACCAATGAAATCAATCATAGGCAAATGTTGCATCAAAGATATATCTACATTACGTATATTCTTAGTTTCCATTGTTATCGCATTTCGCTGACAAAAGTAAGATTATTCAACGTGATATTGTTCTAAAATTCCTTAAATCCAATGATGTACTTTTCTTTTGCCTTGATGCAAAAGAAAAGATACTCAAGATACAGGAGTTACTCAATTCTCCTCCTTCTCGAAGGAGGAGTACCCCAACGGGGGGAGGTGGTAGGTGCATATACAAGCTAAATCATTCTTTCAAAGGAATGAATCTCACCACCCACCCCGCCCTAAAGGGCACCCCTCCTCCCAAGAGGAGGGGAACCGAAGTTACTCCCGAAACCTGATTAACACTATCACCGCGCAGCTTCGGGCATAGGCGTAGGTGCGTCAGCGTAGTCGCTGTCAGGCGCAGGTAAGAGGCGACTGTTTGAGCGAAGCGAGTTATAGCCCCGTCTGCGAAAAGCCCGATTTAGTGAGAGCAGCAACAAGCTTGCTTGGGGATGCCGAACGTGAGGGCTTTATTCAATGGCAGTGACGGAGCAGCACCGAAGACGAAGCCCTTGATCTTTTCTTTTTGGTATCTTTTTCTTTTGCATCAAGGCAAAAGAAAAAGTACTCATCAATTCATTATTTTGAAGCCGATGAAGAAGGTTCTCGGTTGTGTAGGTCCGTAAAAATAACCTGCATCACGGTATTCTCCTTTATCCAAATCTTTCTGGAAACTATTGAAGATGTTCTGTATGCCCGTATTCAACTGTAACTTAATGTGGTCGTGCAGTACAAAAGTATAATTCAGTTTCAGGTTCAGGTCGAAGAACTGGGGGGTATTCTCCATACGGTCGTTTTCGACATACCCTGCAAAGTGCGGAACAATCATCTTGCCGGTGTAGGTTCCCGACAAAGAGAAATCGAAATTCTTCACCGGGGCGGAAGAAAAAGTAAAGTAACCGTAATAATCCGGAGTTCGAGGCATACGTTTGGTAGTCAAATCCACACCATCTATCTGCGTCCAGACTTCTTCACGGGTATAGCGGCTGCGCTGAGCGGTGAAGCCCAATTGTAATTGAGCCTCTTTGCCGTGAGCTATCTTGGCATCCAGGTTGGCACCATACACACGGGCGCCATTACCGTTGCGGCGTTCTTTGATGACATCTCCCAGTTCGTTCTTGCCAATATCTTCTAAAACAAAGACACGATTCAGGTCAGTATAGAAACCTTCTACCAGAATATTAGCTTGCCAATGCCCCAAGTGGGTGGTCCAATCCACAGAACCGCTGTAACTGTTGGAGCGTTCTTCACGCAGGTTATCGGCTAACTTTATTTGCACACCTTCGCCACCTACAGCCGTCACGTGTAGGTCTTCATCGTAGGCTTGAGGAGCACGGAAACCGGTTGAATAAGTCAAACGGGCCTGAAAGTCTTCGGTAGGCTTATACAGAAAGTTTATACGAGGACTGAAAATCAGTTTGTCAATCAGGTTGTGTTTATCCAGACGGGCACCTACCAGCATAGTCAGGTAGTTCATCTTCCATTCATTCTGAACGAAAGCACTGGCTATGCGAACGTCTTGCTCCATATCACGATGATAACCGGTCATGATGTCGTGCAGGGAATTACTCTGATATTCCAAACCTCCGGTAAACGTGGCGGGAGCGAAGAAGCAGTTATCCATATTGCCTACATACATGCCGCCGGCTACCCAAGTCAAATCTTTCGTTTTGCCGTATGCGTTCATGTTTTTTTGAGCTCCATAGTAGCTGTTACGGTCGGTATGCTGGATAGAAGTATAGAGGGAAACCTTATGTACATATTCTTTCCAGAACAGATCGTAGCTGACACCTCCACTGTTAATGATGTGTTTAGTCTGTTCCGTTATATCCGTTTCATGAGGTTGCAAATCAAATTTATTACCTCCGCGACGGAACTCGTTGGTAGTATGATACTCCAGATTGATGCGACTGAAATGGGTCGGACGATAGTAAGCACGGAAGCCGAAGGTATTCATATTCAGTTTGCCGATTTCGGAGAAGCCGTCACCGTCACGGTCGTACGGGTTGCGATTGCGATAGCTTTCATAAAGAGCGATACCGTATGAGTTGTCTTTGGCAACCAGCGAAACGTTACCGCCCATATACTGTTCCCAAGACTTTCCATCCATATTGGAGAACATGCTCGACACTTGGAAAGAGTTGTTTATGGGGTCTTTGGTAATGATATTGATAGTACCTCCTACGGCATTGGCACCAAACAGGGCGGAGCCTCCGCCACGGACTACTTCCACCCGTTCTATCATGTTGACTGGGATTTGTTCCAATCCATATACGCCACTCAGCGCACTGATGATGGGGCGGCTATTAATCAATATCTGCGAATATGGACCTTCCAGTCCGTTGATACGTACTTGCGGGAATCCACAATTCTGGCAGTTATTCTCTACCCGCAGACCGGACTGGTAGTTCAATGTCTTTGCCAAGTCGGTGGAGTTGACCATTTCGAATAGCTTGGCACTCATCACATTCACTACTACAGGGGCTGCTTTACGACTTACTTCATTACGATTGGCCGAAACAACCACTTCGTCAGTCATAAAACTCTCTTCTACCATCTGGAAATGAATGACTGCTGTAAAGTCTTTATTCACTTCGACTTCTTTCTCTTGTGTCTTATATCCTACTGCAGATACACGAAGTTTATATTTTCCGGCAGTGAGTTTGCGAAACTCAAATTGACCTTCTTCATTGGATACTGTACCTTGACCGGTACCTACAATCAAAATCGTTGCATACGGTATGTTTTCTTCTGTTCCTTTCACAATAACGTGACCGGAAATCATGTTGCCTTCCTTTATTGGGTTTACAGCAAAGGCTACGCTGGTACTTACCACTGCAAGTACCAACGCCAATATATATTGTTTCATAAAACGAGCGTTTTTTTTAATATAATAAATAGAATTAGATGAATTCAAATGAACTCAAATCCCCGGAGTCTTCATTCAAAAAGCCTGGCACTTCAAATGAAAACACGAGGCATTTGAAATGAAAACATGAGGTGTTTTATCAAAATTAAAAAGAAACGGATGGAGGAGCACGAAGTGAAAGTGCACGGATAACCTCACCTTTGACTGTTGGAGTGGCCGGATCCACTTTGAGCACAGCCAGCAAAGCACGCATAGGGTGCAGGTTCTCACAGGCATCTACTTTCGGAGAATAGAGCGCTGATATAAATCCGATAACACTGAATGAAGTAGTGGAATGCGAGTGTGTTCCATTAAAAGGGTGCGAGTGTGTAATGAGCACCCCATCTATGTAATGGATATGAGTGAATGCCGAAATGCTTGTCTGGTATATGATAAACAATACCAGAAAGCACAGGGCACCTATAATTTTTCTTTTTTGCTTCACGTCCAAATACTACACTTCGAAGTTGAGCCGCAAAGATAACAAATTATTCTTTAACATTACCAAACAAAAGTTCATAATCTCGTTTGGAGGCTGGCACTACCCATTCTTCCGGAATGAATTTCCATTGATTAAGCGAACGCGGCTCAATGATATTCTTACGCTCGATATACTGCATCAGATAATAGCGCAAGTCTTTATCAGTAGAACTGATGATACGCCCTTTCAAATCATCTTGAGCGATACCGGCACCTTTGGTCAAGAGTTCGCCTCCGCCGTTGCCACGATAGGAATTCAAAGCTACTTTATACGTCTTATTCATATCGAACGGCGCTCCATCTGCCATACTGACAATCTGAACTTTCTCTCCATCGGGCTTCGTTACATCCACCGTATAAATAATGCCTGCGGCAGAGTCGAAATTGAAACTGAAATTCTTGAAAGAGGCTCTGTCTTCAGCTCCCTCACGGCGACGTTCACGGAGCAACAAGATATGATCTTCAGGAGATTTCATCCGGTTAGTCCATAAATCATACGACATTTCCAAAGCATCTCTTATCTCTTTTCCTGATAAGCGCATGGTATAAAGCATGTTTTCATACTTATACAAATTGAACATATCGCTTACAAATACATCGCCTTCCTTTATTTCGGTATCATAGGATAAAGGTGCAGCGAATGAGATATCCGCGCCACTGATTTCCATTTGTAATTCATGAATCAAGTCTATAAAGGCAGAGGGACCGAAATAGGCAGGACGAGTAGAAATAGTTTCTGTAAAACGCCCTATCTTTTTAGAAACAAAATTCTGTATAGTCTCATATTGAGGAGCAAATTGTTTCGCAAACTCTTCACTGGCACCGTCATTCTTAGTCTCTGCCAATACTCCGCTAATCTGCTTATCTACAACTTTACCACCACGCAACTTCAATGTTACATCTACATCGCTCACTACAACTCCGTTGCTGGCAGGGTCCATAATCAATACCGGCTTGCCGGCGACATTCTCTATTGTTTTCTGCTCACGGGCATGATCGTGCCCCATCAGTACAATATCGAATCCCGGAACGTTGCGGGCTACCTCCACCGAAGCATTCTCACGATACAAACCACCCATCAGCTGGGCATCTTGTCCGGCATGAAACATACCGATCACCAAGTCCGGCTTCTCTTTCTCTTGAATGATCTTCATCCACTTACGGGCTGTCTCTTCCATATCGTCAAAGCGCAGTCCTTTCCATAAATTCTCAGACAACCAAACAGGGATAGCAGGAGTTATCATGCCTAGTATGACAATCTTCACGCCATCACGTTCCAGAACTTCGTAGGGTTTGAAGTGTGGACGTCCGGTAGCAGTATCAATAATATTAGCACCTAATATCGGAAATTGGCAATCGGCAGCCCAACGGTCAAATACGGCACGCCCGGTCTCTATATCATGGTTACCCATATTTCCGGCATTGTATCCCATGAAGTTCATCATTTCTGCCGCCAAGTGGGGGGCAACCGTATCTATATAGTTGTAATAGTAAGCTGTAGGCTGCCCTTGCAGAAGATCTCCGTTGTCCAGCAAAATCAGATTGTCTTTATAGACCTCACGGTTCTTTTGCACAAAAGCGTACACACGTGCCAAACTTCCCGACGCTCCTCTACGATGAATAAAATCGTAAGGATAATAATTGCCATGTATATCACTGGTTTGTACAATCTTTAGTTTTACCTCTCTTTCCTGCGCAGGCAATAAGCCCATCATGGAAATAATCGACACCAAAAAACAACTAAATCTTTTCATATTAAAAAACTATTGTTATAAATTCATCGGATGTGTAAATATGAATCGAGCTCCATCGGTATAAGCAGGATCTATCCAAATCGATCCGCCCCACTTATCGACTGTCAGTTTACAAATAGACAATCCAAGTCCTGTACCTTGTACATATTCATTCAGCTTCTCAAAGCGGTCAAACACTTTCTGTTGTTTCTCCAAGGGAATGCCACAACCGGTATCAGTTACGGAGAATGTGGCAAGATTCTTCTTCTTATCTACTTCTAACTTTAACGTGATAGTTCCTTCAGTTGTAAACTTATCTGCGTTGGAAAGCAAATTGATAATGACTTGTTGTAAACGCTGTATATCGATCCGCATCACTACTGTGGGAAGGGCACATTCAAACAAAAATTCATTCTTCGACCTGCGAGCCTGAGCAACTGAAACGACCACCTGCTGGCACACTTGCACCACATCGCAACTTTCCAATGCAAAGCTTATACGATCTGCCTCCAAGCGGGAGACATCCAATATATCATTAATCAGGCGGAGAAGTAAATCAGAGTTAGTCCTGATAATGTCAAAATACGCACGTTGTTCTTCTTCCGAGCTTCCGCCTGCCGATAACACATCCGAAAAACCGACAATCGCATTTAAAGGTGTTCTAATTTCATGACTCATATTTGCAAGAAAGGCACTCTTCAACCGATTCGCTTCTTCTGCACGGTTTTTTGCATCGCGCAAGGCATCTTGAGATTCTTCCAATTTATCTTTCAGCTTCTTGGTATGATAGAAAAAATAAAGAGAGACAAATAATCCCACTAATAGCACGAACAGAACCGCTGCCAAAGACCATATCTGAAATTTATATTGTTCATAAAAAGAAGTTTGAACATTCAACAGCTTTATTGGTCCCGAAATAGCAGATACATTTATTTTATTCGTTTTGATTAATTTCTCATCAAATATAATCTCATTCGGAATAACCTCCATCTCATTTTTTACTTGTCCGGGATTCATCAACAAGTCGATGGCCTGTCTTGCCATTTCCTTTCCCAACGGCCGATAAGCGGGTACTATACCACCAATAGCCCAATACCCTAACCCTACAGAAGTTAACGAAAATACAGGCAGATCAGGCGCCGCTTCCATCATGGAGTAAGTAGCATTCCGCATAAAGTAACCATCGTTCATATCAACCCGCCATGTACCCATCAACAAGACTGTATGATCCGGTAAAGAATGCAGTTTATCGCTAATTGTGTAAATAGTATTTATACGTCCATCCAACAAAATCAGATTCAATTCAGGATAATTCTGCATTTCTTTTGCGACATATGCTTGTAAAGAAACACCACCATAACTGTTGTCCGACACAAAAGCAATATTCTTAGTATCCGGATATAGTTTCTTTATCATGTTGATATTGCCAGCCACATCATATTCATAAATAAAACCGGTCTTGATACGGGAGTTCGGGAAGTCCTTATAGAAATCAACCGATTCAGGCATCCATGTTTTCAGATTCTCGTCTTTATCAGGCAGCAGAATAGCATTTCTACTGGACAATGCACTCAATACCGGCACATCTCCTTTTATTGAATCTTCCAAAGACAAGTAGGCAGCCCATGCTTCCTGTCCAATCAAAACAATTAAAGAAGGACTTTCTACCCCTTGGTATTTAGCAAGAAGTCCTTTCATCCTGTTTGTCCACCAAATAGATTCTGAAAAACTTTTGCAGTTCATATTCTCCAACGCAACGGTATTTTTCCCGCCCAATCGTTGAAATTCTTCCATGAAATCAGAAATGTTTCCGGATGTTTGACGGGCATCAGGATTGTATGAGCTTATTATCAACACAGGGTGCTCACCTTGTATAGCGAAGGCAGGTAGAAAGGAGAAACAAAACACCACTAGAAATGGTAATAATTTACATGATATGTTTTCAAAAAAACTCATTTAATTCCTTCTTTGTTTGTGGCAAATATACATAATAATGTTGAAAATCTAGGAAAAACGATGTATTAATAAGAAAATGTTTTTCGTACATTTGCCCCATAAAACAAAGGAAAGCTAAATGATACAAAATTTTCATCGAATGATATCCGCCGCACTCGGCATATCAGAAAAACAAATAAGCCAGACCCTGGATTTGCTGAACGAAGGTGCTACCATTCCTTTCATCAGCCGTTATCGTAAAGAAGTGACAGGAGGTTTGGACGAGGTGCAAATCGAGTCTATCCAAACACACTATGAAAAACTCAACGAAACAGCCAAACGAAAAGAAACCATCCTCAACACCATCGAGGAGCAGGGTAAACTAACACCGGAACTCAAAAAACGTATCGAGGAGACATGGGACAATACTGAACTGGAAGATATCTACCTCCCCTACAAGCCCAAACGCAAAACCCGCGCTGAAGCCGCCCGTCAAAAAGGACTGGAGCCTCTTGCCACCCTACTTATGCTGCAGAGAGAGCCTCATCCGGAAAGTCGCGCCGCAGATTACGTGAAAGGAGATGTGAAAGATATAGAAGATGCCCTGAAAGGTGCACGCGACATCATAGCCGAACATGTAAGTGAAGACGAACGGGCAAGAAATACAGTACGTAACTCTTTTGCCCGCCAAGGTGTCATCACCGCTAAAGTAGTGAAGGGCAAAGAAGAGGAAGCTGCCAAATACCGTGATTACTTTGACTGTTCCGAATCTCTGAAGAGATGCAGTTCGCACCGCCTGCTTGCCATACGCCGTGCCGAAGCGGAAGGTTTACTGAAAGTCAGCATAAATCCGGATGACGAAGAATGTACCGAACGACTGGAGCGGCAGTTTGTACGCAGCAACAATGCCTGCGGACAACAAGTGGCAGAAGCCGTACAGGATGCTTACAAGCGTCTGCTGAAACCATCCATCGAGACCGAATTTGCCGTACAAAGCAAAGCACGTGCAGACGAAGAAGCCATTAAAGTATTTGCCGAAAACCTTCGACAACTGCTATTAGCCTCTCCATTGGGACAAAAGCGTGTGATGGGCATCGACCCGGGCTTCCGTACCGGATGTAAAGTGGTATGCCTGGATGCACAAGGCAACTTGATGCACAATGAGAACATCTACCCGCACCCTCCGGTAAGCAAAGGCAAAGAGGCTTTCTCGAAGATACAAAAAATGATAGAGTCATACAAAATAGAAGCCATTGCCATTGGTAATGGAACAGCCAGTCGCGAAACAGAAGATTTCTTGAAGCAGCATGTTTTCAATCAAGAGATTCAGATATTCGTAGTCAGCGAACAAGGAGCTTCTATCTACTCCGCCTCCAAAATAGCCCGCGACGAATTTCCCGAATACGATGTCACCGTACGTGGCGCCGTATCCATAGGAAGACGCTTGATGGACCCGCTGGCGGAACTTGTTAAAATAGATCCCAAGTCTATCGGTGTAGGACAATACCAACATGATGTAGATCAGCCTAAGCTAAAGAAATCATTGGATCAGACTGTAGAAAACTGCGTGAACCTGGTAGGTGTCAACCTGAATACAGCCAGTAGCCACCTACTGACCTACATATCCGGGCTTGGTCCGCAACTTGCTCAGAATATCGTAAACTTCCGTGCAGAAAACGGCGCATTTACTTCCCGCAAAGAATTAATGAAAGTTCCTCGTATGGGTGCCAAAGCCTTTGAACAATGTGCCGGTTTCTTACGTATCCCGCAAGCCAAGAATCCATTGGATAATACAGCCGTACACCCAGAGAGTTATTGCATTGTAGAACAAATGGCGAAAGATCTTGGATGTAGCGTGATTGAGTTGATAGCCAGTAAAGAACTTCGTATGAAGATAAAACCGGAACGCTACCTCTCTCCCACCGTCGGCATGCCTACTCTGAAAGATATATTGCAAGAGTTGGATAAGCCCGGTCGTGACCCACGAGGACCGATCAAGGTATTCGAGTTCGACAAGAACGTCCGTACCATCAACGATCTGCGTGAAGGAATGGAACTGCCCGGCATTGTGGGCAACATCACCAACTTTGGCGCGTTTATCGATATAGGTATCAAAGAGAATGGATTGATACACCTTTCCCAACTTGCCGACAGATTCATTTCAGACCCCAACGAAGTAGTCTCTATCCATCAACAGCTACGAGTAAAAGTACTCAGCATCGATTATGATCGCAAAAGAATACAACTCACGCTGAAGGGAGTGGATCAGAGTTGAAAAACCTAATAATCAGAACCGTACCAAGTATCAAAAGAAAAGAACAAAGGAGCGAGCCTTCAAACCCAAAGGCTCCTCCATTTATCAAATTCTCCTCAGGGAGGCGAAGAACCAGCAGGTTCTCATTGCTAAATTCATTTCCACTGACTTTATATCCCAAAACAGGTCCCTGAATCCAGTTCCAAAACCAGTGTAAAGCTATAGGAAAACAGAGATTACGTGTATATATATAGGAAGCTCCCAAGAAGAAACCGGCTAACATGATATTCAGGAACGGTACAAAAGCAAAATTCGGATTAAAGATGTGCAGTAACGAAAAAATAACCGCCGATATAAACAATGCCACAAACTTATTGATGCCTCCGTCCAACATACGACCCAAAACAAACCCGCGCATGGTTAACTCTTCTGCAACAGCAACTAAGAAGTAAAACAGAAGATTCAACAACAAAGCAGTTGGAAAGAATACTACATCCGCTACTTCAACCACCCCCAATAACAGGGACAAGCCAAAACCGACAACGTATAATCCTGCAACAAACAAAGCACCGTTCAAAAGGCTTTTCCAACAACCTTTCAAAGACAATCCCAAACTTGCCAGAGGAAGTTTCCTGAATTTCAACACCATCCACGCAGCAAAGAACACGCTCACAATCATCAATCCCTCATTCAGCATCAGGAAATAAATATTTTTTTTACTTTCTCCGGACCCAAACTCAGGGAAAGCAATCACAAAAGGCATGGCAAGCAGAAACATCAAGATGATTGCAATTACGGCAAACAGTACAATATCAGTTATTACCCACCAGATACGCTTACTTTTACTCACGGCTACAGGGGCTTCATTAGCCTTTTCTTCCATTTCCATCTGCATTTTATTAGATTAATATCCGACAAAAATAGTAATAAAAAGAAAAAACTTCATTCATACCTGATAGATTCTTCTTATATTTGAAAATTAATCAATCTTTAATTAAAAGCATGAGACTAAGAAAAATACTCTTACTAGCTACCGGACTGGGTATGATGCTGAATGCCTCAGCACAAAAATCGAAAACATATTTTGTAGCCAAACCGGGTACTTTAATAGAACTGATGACCGAGAACGAGGCTAATGAAATTACCAGCCTCACCCTACAAGGCAAACTGAATGCCATTGATTTCCGTCACCTGCGTGATGAATTCAAAAAACTGGAGGTACTGGATATATCAAACACTTCCATCAGCCTGTATGCAGGCAAGAATGGTACCCACCCTTCCGGTTTCTACATATATCCGGCTAATTGCATCCCTGCGTATGCTTTCTGTAAACGCCAGAATGACAGTACTTATATAGGAAAAGAATCCCTGACCCGAGTTATTCTATCCGACAAAACCAAGAACATAGAAGATGCCGCATTCAAAGGATGTAACAACTTGAAGATTTGTCAGATAAGAAAAAAGAGTGCTCCTAATTTAATGTCCGAAGCATTAGCAGACAGTGTTACCGCCATATTTGTCCCGCTGGGTAGCAGCGATGAATATCGAACCAAAAAGCACTGGGAAACCTTCGCTTTTATTGAAGGAGAGCCTTTAGGAATAACCGTACAGATAGGCAAAATGGGAAGTCTTGCCAGTGAGCTACTAAGAAGTGGCATACAACCCAAAGAAGTGAACTTCCTAACTGTAGAGGGTAAACTAGACGAAGCAGACTTCACACTGATACGCGACTACATGCCCAACCTGGTTTCAGTCGATTTATCTAAATGTAATGCTACCGTCATACCGGATTACACTTTCACCCAAAAGAAATATTTGCTGAATGCAACTCTTCCTCATGAGCTTAAAAGCATCGGACAACGTGCGTTCAGCGGATGTAGCCGACTGTGTGGAACCCTGATTCTTCCGCCTACAGTTACCGCTATAGAATATGGTGCCTTTATAGGATGTGACAATCTGCGATATGTACAAGCCACAGGAAACAAGATTACAACATTAGGAGACAATCTCTTTGGAGAAGGAAAAGACAAACTAATCTATAAATAATAACAGGATGGTTTTATAGCCTCAATAAACTGCATTTTTCATCCAAAAGTGCCCAAAATAAAACCCGCGTCAGAACACCTTCTGAGCGGGTTTATTTTTTTTCAGTAAATCTCTGTAGCCTGTTTTACAAGCATCAGAGATTTGTTCTTATTTATCATGCTCCGTACATACGTGCTCTCAGTTCCTTGATATGGTCTGAAGTAATGTACTCATCATATTCCATCATTTTGTCGATAATGCCATTCGGCGTCAACTCGATGATACGGTTGGCAACCGTCTGTATAAACTCATGGTCATGAGATGAGAAAAGGATATTGCCTTTATAGGCTTTCAAGTTATTATTGAATGCCTGGATGGATTCCAAATCAAGGTGATTGGTTGGCGTATCAAGAATCAAACAGTTAGCATTGCGCAATTGCATACGGGCAATCATACAACGCATCTTCTCTCCTCCCGACAATACACTGGCTTTCTTCAAGACCTCTTCACCGGAGAAAAGCATACGTCCGAGGAAACCCTTCATGTATACTTCATTACCTTCACCAAACTGACTCAACCAATCTACCAAATTCAAATCCGTATTAAAGAATTCCGTATTATCCACCGGCAAGTATGCAGTAGTAATCGTAACACCCCAGTTGAAAGTACCGGCATCCGGTTTCACATTTTCATTAATTATCTCGAAAAGCGCAGTCATAGCACGTGGATCATGAGAAAGGAATACAATCTTATCTCCTTTTTCTACATTGAAATTGACATCACGGAACAATACAGTACCATCCTCCAATGTCTTTGTCAGACCGGAAACTTCCAGGATCTGGTTACCCGGTTCACGCTCGGGAGTAAAGATGATACCCGGATATTTACGTGAAGAAGGTTTGATTTCTTCTACATTCAGTTTCTCCAACATCTTCTTGCGGCTTGTAGTCTGCTTGCTCTTAGCCACATTAGCACTAAAGCGACGGATAAATTCTTCCAATTCCTTCTTCTTTTCCTCAGCCTTAGCCTTCTGGTTTTGTTGCTGACGAAGTGCCAACTGACTGGATTCATACCAGAAACTATAGTTACCGGCAAACATATTGATCTTATTATAGTCAATATCTACCGTATGTGTACAAACCGAGTCGAGGAAGTGACGGTCGTGGCTCACAACCAATACCGTATGCTCAAAGTTAGAAAGATATTCTTCCAACCAAGTTACCGTGTCCATATCCAAGTCATTGGTAGGCTCATCCAGCAGCAAGTTATCAGGATTACCGTATAAAGCTTGCGCCAACATGACGCGTACTTTCTCTTTATTATTCAATTCGCCTACCAACAGATAGTGCTTATCTTCCTTAATGCCCAAGCCGCTCAACAAAGCAGCAGCATCACTCTCGGCATTCCATCCGTCCAGCTCGGCAAATCTCTCTTCGAGTTCGGAAACTTTCAATCCGTCTTCGTCAGTGAAATCCGTTTTAGCATACAACTCTTCACGCTGCTTCATAATATCCCACAGCACAGTATGTCCCATCATGACGGTATCCATAACCGTAAAAGCATCCCACTTAAAGTGGTCCTGGCTCAAAACTGAAAGACGCTCGCCCGGACCTAACATGATAGAGCCTGTTGTAGGGTCCAATTCTCCGGAAATAGTTTTTAAGAAAGTAGATTTTCCGGCACCATTAGCACCGATAATACCGTAACAGTTACCACTAGTAAACTTCAAGTTTACATCATTGAATAGAACTCTTTTACCAAACTGTACTGAAACATTAGAAACTGTAATCATCTTATTATATACGATTTTATTATATACGATTCACCATTAATACCTACAATTCTGCTGATTGCGGGTGCAAAGATAGTCATTTTTCTACGAATCCCCCCAAGAAGCACTGTCAATGTGACATAAAAGTATTACCTTTGCACCGTTTTCAGCAATGGCAACCTTTTTGGCAAAGTTTTTGTTGATGTACACGTATTAGTAATAACTTAAACCCTGAACAGCAATGAAAACAAATCCATTTTACAAGAATAACAAGAATAATAAGCATAAAAATATGAACCCGAAAGAAAAAGAAAACATCCAGGAAGAAGAGTTGAAAGCTCAAGATACTCAAGATGAAGGTAATGAGGAAACTACAGATACTGAAGCTCCTCATGAAAATGAAACTCCTTTGACTGAAGAGGAAAAGCTTACTCAAGAGTTGGCAAAAGCTAACGAACAAATTGAAGAACAGAAGGACAAGTACCTGCGCCTTTCTGCCGAGTTCGATAATTACCGCAAACGTACCCTGAAGGAAAAAGCAGAACTGATCCTGAATGGTGGTGAAAAGAGTCTCAGCAGCATCCTCCCTATTGTGGATGACTTTGAGCGTGCTCTCAAGAATATGGAAACTGCTACTGATGTAGCCGCAGTAAAAGAAGGCGTAGAACTTATTTACCAGAAATTCATGTCTGTACTGGCACAGAATGGAGTTAAAGTGATCGAAACAAAAGAAAAACCGTTAGACACAGATTACCACGAAGCCATTGCCGTAATTCCGGCACCGGACGAAGCACTGAAAGGCAAAATTCTGGACTGTGTACAAACCGGTTACACGCTAAACGACAAAGTGATCCGTCATGCCAAAGTGGTAGTCGGAGAATAACATAAAACTGTATGGAAAAAAGAGATTACTATGAAGTTTTAGGCGTTGAAAAAAACGCATCAGCAGACGAAATAAAAAAGGCATACCGCAAAAAAGCTATCGAATATCATCCTGACAAAAATCCGGGTGATAAGACAGCAGAAGAGAAATTTAAAGAAGCGGCAGAAGCATACGACGTACTAAGCAATCCTGACAAGCGCGCCCGTTACGACCAGTTTGGTCATGCCGGACTTGGTGGTGCCGCAGGCAATGGAGGACCGTTCGGTGGCTTTAGTGGAGGTATGTCTATGGACGACATATTCTCCATGTTTGGTGATATCTTCGGTGGACGCGGTGGCGGATTCGGCGGAGGTTTTAGTGGTTTCAGTGACTTTGGCGGCAGCTCGCAACAACAACGACGTTATCGTGGTTCGGACTTACGTGTAAAGGTAAAGTTGAACTTGAAAGAAGTATCCACCGGCGTCGAAAAGAAATTCAAGCTGAAAAAATATGTTCCATGTACTCACTGCCATGGAACAGGTGCCGAAGGTGACGGTGGTGCGGAAACTTGTGCAACTTGTCACGGTAGTGGTTCAGTCATCCGCAATCAGCAGACTATTCTTGGTACCATGCAAACCCGCGCTACTTGTCCTACTTGCGGCGGTGAAGGCAAAATTATCAAAAACAAATGTAAAGAGTGTGCCGGTGAAGGTATTGTTTATGGTGAAGAAGTTGTCAGCGTAAACATTCCCAAAGGTGTAATGGAAGGCATGCAACTCTCAATGAGTGGCAAAGGTAATGCCGGAAAACATAATGGCGTACCGGGTGATCTTTTGATTCTTGTAGAAGAAGAACAAGATAAAGATTTGATCCGCGACGAGAACGACCTGATTTACAATTTACTTCTCAGCTTCCCTACTGCTGCCCTTGGTGGTGCAGTGGAAATTCCAACCATTGACGGAAAAGTGAAAGTAAAAATAGAATCGGGTACCCAGCCGGGTAAAGTGCTCCGCCTGCGTGGCAAAGGTTTGCCAAGTGTAAACGGTTACGGAACGGGAGACTTGCTGGTAAATGTCAGCGTATATGTACCCGAAACTCTAAGCAAAGACGAAAAGAAAGCTTTAGAGGATATGGAGGAGTCGGATAACTTCAAACCGAATACTTCGATTAAAGAGAAGATATTTAAGAAGTTCAAGAGTTTGTTTGACTAGTCAATCTATATTTCCTAATATAAAGACACTGTCCATTATTTTGTATAAATAATGGACAGTGTCATCACCACCATTTATGCTTTCCATCCTCTTGTGTAAATATTCGCACTTCACTTCCTTTCATTTTATTTTTTAATAATAGCAAAGCATTCCGAGGAACCTTATCATACTTCATGATATATGAATTATCACCATATTTTTCTCCCAAGGATACCCACCCCTTATCAAAATAAAACAACTCGTACAACTCGCCTTTGTTTATCCCATTATCATCATTATATGGAACATATACTATCCGTTTTATTTTCCGCGTCCCCCTGAATGACAACCCAACCCAACCACCTGAACTAACGGGTGCATCGAAATAAGTCAGCAGATCATGATCAAAAACTTTGTATTTATCACGACCATTATCATGCCAACTTCCATCGGTTCCGATAATTTTACCCTCAATCAACTCATCATGTTCATCATACACCTCAAGTTCAGCCAAATAAACATTAGAATCCGGAGCCGACAAATATCTAAATGCAGTTGCAGTTACAGGTATATCAAATATAATAGAAGTCGGAGCCAACATCTTTGGAAACTTGTTTATCGTATAGATATCTATAAAATGTCCCAAACCATCAACTTTAATTTGAAATTTCCCACCAACCGTCCTGTTCTTCGCCAATTCATAAATATGCTCTTTATCAGGATATTTCCTCTTTAGACTGACAGTAGTAAAGGAACTTTTATCAGGAACCAGAAATTTTATATTACCATTCTCTTCTACAATAAAAGGTGCTGATGCCGGGCAAGTTTTTCCATGATGAAAATAAGTAACCAAATAAACATTCCCTTTTGCAATCTTGCGGAACCTAACTTTTTCATTTTTAATCTGCCCCCAATCTATAGGTATCCATTCCCTGTTGTTAAACACAGCCAAATAAGCATATTCTTTTTTTTGAGGAGGAGCAACTGACAATGTAACAGTTACATCCATCGGTTCAAAATAATATTCAGAAACATCTTTCAAATGTTTATCCTCAAATAATGGAGGAATCTCTTCCTGCGGCTGAAGGCTTACCAATGTTCCATCTTGCTCACTATACATCCTTCTGTAAACCTTTGCTAATCCGTCACGTTGCTTCATATCTGCAAGATGTTCTCCCAATAAGACTTTATCATGATACAAAAATGGAATTTGATAATCAGTTCCAACCAATGTACACCAACCATGCCCCATACTTCTTTTTGCCCATTGAGGAGTAAAATCAATAGCCACCGGAATACCCAAACTCCTTAAAGAAAATGCACTCAAAGCTTGCAATTCCTTACAATTCCCAATACCTATTTTAGAATATAGTAATGAGCTCAAAGACATATCTGGCACTATTGTCGCATAAAAAAATTCCTTCTCTGCAGATTTGCAAACTAAAGAATCACATATATCCCGAGCCGTATTTTTATTAGATATAAACTGATCTATCGATATCTTCATCTCATTTCTATATAAACCAATCCAATCCTCAAACTTTTCATGTCCTATTCTATACGGCAAAATATACTCACAAAAATCAGCAAATGATACATTCCTTGTCCAAGGATATTGCAAAACTTCAAAACAAAGATCAATATGACGTATCAGTTCGTTAGCTGTCATATATTTCAAGTCATATTTCTTATGCAATGGATGCTTCTTTATTTCTTTATTCAGTCTATTATTTATACTATCAATATCTGCCATAAAATCAGTTATCACAAAATCAGTTATTTGACACAAAGAATCAACTGTTCGAATGTAATTTTCCCCATTAGTATATTCCGCCCAATAGTAGTCTTTCATGTTTTTTATTAAGAAGGATGCAGCTTGATATTTTAACTTATCTTGAGAATAATGTTTCAAAACCTGTTCCAATTCCTTTCTATTTTCTTTAGCCAAGACCAAAGAAGAGTCCAACTTCGCATCAAAAGTACACGAGACGCAAATACATGCAATAAAAAATGGGAATAAAAAAAATTTCTTCATCAACCAATATAAAAATAACAGCCTCATATCAATGTATAGTTTTTTGTTTAACAGAATCTTCATGAAGAAAAATTCGAATTTTCCTTTTAACTTTAAGAGTAAATGAATTCTCTACTTTCAAAGGTTGATCCAAGATATACCGAGCCATACTCCGCGCATTCAAAGTATCATTTTGCAGTAAATACAGATTCCAAAGTTTATAGTTAGGACGCATTCGTGTAGGAATCATATTAGCGGCAATTTTATAATAAGATTCCGATAATTCATATTGTTTTTGTTGGATATAGTAATCTCCTAATTTACAAAAGTTTTCACATGAGGGTGGCAACCTTCGTAATAAATCTATTTGTAACACCTCTTTATCCTCCTTAAGCATTGCCATAACCAACTTTGAATTTTTTAAACAAAGAGACATTGTATTGAAACAAACCACCAATAATACGACACTCAGAACAATACCTGTCGCAACACTAAATCTGCTAAAACTCAATGATACAAACTTCCTACTGCTAGCTATGCCAGTAAACAATACAAAATTCATCAACAATGGAGCCACATAGCTAGGATACGAAAACATTGCAAATACCAAGCACGAACTCAAGGCAGCTTTTGTTCCCTCACTCTTTCTATTCTCAAGAGAAAATAGCAACGACACCACAATTAGTAGTAACAAAACAAGCCCGACTAAGCCTAGATCTACAACAATATGCACAAACTCATTATAAGGAAAAGCCACATTGTCACTCACATGAAGAAAACGAGAATGCGGATGATTTGCAAAATATTTTGCCTGATAAAACATATACAGTTTGTCAAATCCACCTATTCCATGCCCATATATCGGCTTGTCAACTACCATATCACACGAAACTCTCCATATCAACAAACGAGCATTAGCTGATGCCGGACGATAAACCCAAAGGGCAAATCCAATTAACAAAACTGCCGCTATTGATAATGACACTATTAGAATGCGCTTATTTGCAATAAAAAGCCTAATCTTTTGTCTGTAGACAATAAATAACCCCACAACAATTGCCAATAATCCAGACCTTGAATCAGTCCAATAAAGTACTATACTAATAATAAGTATAGAACAAACTCCTAAAAGAGTTTTTACACTTCTCCAATGCTGGAAAGAAATAGTTAGTAAGAAGATTGCAAGAATCATTCCAGTAGCAAGATATCCTGCCAATGGTCCCGGATTATTAAATGTTCCAGTTACATCAAACAATGGATGTTCACTCTGGAAACAGTTCAATTTCTGCATAATAGCAATAACAGCTTGCAATAATGATGAAACTACCAGAGTATAGTAAAGCATACTATGGACAACTATTCGTGACAAAAGATAGACAATCACAATCATCAGCCATCGAAAAATGGCAATTTCGCCAGTATTATCATTTTTCCCAAACAGCCATTGCAAAAAGACATACCCCAAAAACAAACCAACACAAATATCAATTTTACTCAGATAAAGTTTCCTTTCACTTCTATCGTACATCAAGAATGATATCAATAAGAAGATAAACTGTAGCAGACAAGTTATTATTATAGGAAAAATAAGCAGATCATTTTGAAATGGTCCTTTTATAAAGGGCATAAGTAACGGAATTACAATTACTAATGCGCATAACAAAATATTGCAATATCGTTTCACTATTTCTACCATTGATTTTTAAAGTTCATTCGGAATTCACATATCCTATTTGTAACAGTCTCTTTCTAAACCAAGAAGCTGGCTAAAAGCGAGTAAGGCATTTATTACATTACCTTATAACTGAATGACTGTTAGAAAATTATTTAGCTTTCAACCAGCTTCTATAATATTAGAGATTATTTCAACGGCTTTTCGTTACGCTCGAATATACAGGTCGTATCCATTAACACTTCAGGAGTATAAATCTGAGACTCATAACGGACAGTACGCAACAGATTAAACTTACCCTTCGGTGTAATCTGATAATGACGGTCTATACGTTGCCCCTTCAAATTATTGAAAGGTTTGAAATTATTCACATCATAAATACGGTCATTATCAGGGAATTCAAGTTCATAGACATCAACTTTCATATCTTTTGATATCCCACCTTCCAAAGTTTTTATTTCATCTCCTGAATAAGATATAGCAAAAGGTATATATTCTATCATTTTTCCCCATAAATCAAAAGTTACCAACCAGTATTTAGAAACAAGGTGATCACTTGACATATTACTAATTACAGCAAGTATATAATCACCATTCGTATCAAAAAACACATAAGTAATTTGAGTCTCATTTGTATTTGCCTGCTTATTACTTTTATCTATATTTACATAAAACAGAGATAACTCATCAACATAATGACAGGCAACCGGACGAATCTTATTTTTACGCATATAAAGAAAGTCCATTCTCTTATCTAAGAAAAATGGTAGGCTATAATTACCATGATTAGCATTCGCCCTATACACTCCCTGAAAATAAAGGCTATGAATATCACCATAACCAACCTGGGCTTCAATATTAGCAAAACCCACGACTAATAGCATGCATAACATCAATGTTTTCATTATTATGTTCAATTTATTAATTACCATATTGATTCGTTGTATTATATTTTCTTCCATCATTGGGACGTACCTGAGTTACAGTATAATAACGGCCATTAGAATAGGCCGTTGTCCCACTTAAATTGTAAGAATTATTATCATAATAAAATCTATTAATATTCGTATCACATCCCATATCAACTTTTGTTGTACCGCAATCCATAAAGGTATAATAATATTGTCTCATTTCAGTATCATATCCTCTACCTGTTATCACTACAAAATGGTCTGTGGTTCCTTCATTATCAGAACGTCCTAAATCATAATCCACTCCTACAATAATAGGTCTATTAGCATTTAGATGCACATCAATGCAAGCTATCGCATTCGTATAATTCTCAGCAGGGTTATTGCCCCAGTTTTTTAGGACATTATCACTTTCGTAAACCAGTTTGAAGACATTCTCACTCGAGCCAAAACTTGTCAAGCCATATTTCTGTAGTACACTCTTTGCCAATGTCAAGCAGTTACCACCGTTAAAAGGAACAAATTTTAATTTATCCATCAGTTCTTTAGATGATCTATCAATACTAACTCCACCACCTCCATCTGGATTTGGAGGAGTAGGCTGGCAATAACCACCACAATTTGGATTTCCACAAAATGGGCAGCGATAATTATCCGTACCATCCTCAATCCATACATCATAACAATAATTCTCCCAATGATGCTCTATATGACATTCTACATGAGTTTCAACAATACCTTCAGCAGTAGGATAACCAGTATGATAACACACCTCATATTCTATCAAATGCGGTTCACAACGAGTGACATAAACGCGAGTTTGAACAGTGGTACTATTATTATTCTTCAGTGAATCAAGTTCTGCCTGACTAGGTTCGTCTATAGTAGATATACTACCTACGATCCGTCCGTGATGGTAAATATTCCCCCATAGCATCTTACCCTGTAGACTATAACACCGGATAGAACCCGAAAAAGTCTTCAAATTGTCCAACCTCAAAGAAGCAATATCACCATTATCTTCCCTTATAAAGGAATAGTTACCCGTCAGATAAATCACGCTATAAAGATACTCATTTTTTTGCTTCTTCTCTATCAACAAACGAATATCCGTATTATTGAATTTTTCATCATCAGGAACTTCCATATCAAATTGCTTTCTTGCAAAGATATGCCCCAAGGCAGGTTGAAAGGAACAACAACATAAGCACCATTTGTATCGGAAAAATTAACAGCCTTATCCCAAAGAGGCGTAATAACAATACCATCATCTAAGGAACGAGTATTAACACTAGTGGTAAGCGGGGAAATTTCCAAAATATCAGCTTCGCGTTCAAAAGCTGCACGGGCTTCTTGTACTGTTAAATTCATTTCAGGAGGCTTGTTCTCCTCCGAAAATTCATGAATACATGATACTATCACTACTCCTGCTAGGAGCACCAATAACATCTTTAAGTTTGGTGTTTTCATAGGCATTACTGCTTTAGTTAATTAAAAAATAATATCTAACAGTCAACTCATTTCCACTTCTTCATATCTTTCATATCTCTCGGCGTAGCCTCAATCAGGCTCAAAGCAAATCCTCCACTACTGGCTAATCTTACATCTATTTTATTCTTGCTTGTCACAATACCTTTCTTTATCTGATATGCAGTAGGATTCTTTATATAATCGGCATCCTTAGCATCGGAATAAAGAGTAGCCACATACTTCTTACCCGGTTCCAAGAAATCGAGAGCGAAGAGAGAAGTACGCGGATTTTCATCTGTAATTCCACCCACAAACCAGTTTTCAGTACCTTTAGCTTTACGGGCTACTGTGATATAATCACCCGGCTCAGCTTCAAGATATTTGCTATCGTCCCAATCTACAGCGACGTCCTTAATAAACTGGAAAGCATCCAAGTGGCGTTCGTAACTCTCCGGAAAATCTGCAGCCATCTGCAACGGACTATAGAGGGTGACATATAAAGCCAACTGTTTAGCCAAAGTTGTATGTATTTGCCCATGCTTTTCATAACTCATAAATGGCAACTTTATATCAAAAATACCGGGAGTATAATCCATCGGACCGCCTATCAGACGAGTAAAAGGAAGTACAGTGGTGTGGAAAGGCTTATTACCATCGTATGGTTCAAACTCAGTACCACGAGCAGATTCATTGCCTATCAGATTAGGATAGGTACGGCATAATCCGGTAGGCCGCACGGCTTCATGCGCATTGACGCAAAGCTTATATTCTGCCGCTTTGGTCACAGCGTACAAATAATGGTTGTTCATCCATTGCCCGAAGTGGTGTTCTCCACGAGGAATGATGTCGCCTACATATCCACTTTTCACAGAGTTATATCCATTATCTGCCATAAATTTATAAGCTTTATCCAGATGCCGTTCATAATTACGGATTGAAGCGGAGGTTTCGTGATGCATCATCAATCTCACTCCTTTACTTCCGGCATATGCATTCAACATTTTCACATCAAAATCGGGATAGGGTGTTACAAAATCGAATACATAGTCTCGGGAACTTCCTCCCCAGCTTTCCCAACCTTGATTCCAACCCTCTACCAAAACTTGATCGAAGCCATGCAAAGCAGCAAAGTCAATATAACGTTTTACATTTTCATTATTGGCAGCATGACGACCATGAGGTTTGGTTTTCTTGTAATCAGTCTCTCCAAACCTTACAGACAAAAGATCATCCGTATAACTCCATGAATTCACACCGGTTATCATCTGCCACCAGACTCCTATATACTTCACCGGTTTAATCCAGGATACATCTTCATAAATGCAAGGTTCATTTAGATTCAGCGTCAGTTTGGAGGCAAGAATTTCACGCGCATCATCGCTCACGATAATCGTACGCCAAGGTGTTTTAGCCGGAGCCTGCATATATGCCTTATTCCCCAGTGCATCGGGGGTAAGCCAAGATTCAAACACAAGATTCCTATCATCCAAATTAAGGTGCATGCAAGAGTAATCCACCAAAGCCGCTTCATGGAGGTTGATATACAGTCCGTCAGCAGTCTTCATTTGCAAGGATGTCTG
>USLU01000030.1 GCA_900555635.1 uncultured Bacteroides sp. | reverse complement strand
TTATACCCAACACCACTATCTGACCGAAGTGTCGCATTTAAAACTTGAACTCAGGGCTTCATTTTAGTTTTGCACGCATTTTTACTCTCATGCTCTCATAAACGGTCTTCATCCCTTTATTCATCAGCATTCAAAGCATGATAGCAACCCTGATAGCAGGTATGAGGGCAAAAGCTTACCCTCATACCTGAAAATAATTTATCCCAACTTCTCCAAATGATAAAGCGTTCCTTTATACGACTTCCTGCAAGGTATATTCAGCTTCTGAAGCGTACGCCCAAATTGCGCTACTTTATTGATAGCCAGCTTATCTTTCGTTTTTGTCTGTAGATAATTCATGATCTGCATAGCCGTCAGCCACGCGCCTTCTTCTTCCGAATCTGCCGAACGAAAGTAACAATGAAAAAGCTGTTCCAATGGACTAGCCTGCTCAAATTCCCGATTGGTCTGCTTCAAGATAGCCTCATCCTGGTCGTCCAACCAATAGCGTTCACCGTGGCAGACGGCATCCATAGCCTGTGCATAAAGTTGCTTATAGTTGATAGTGACATTGGTACGGATGGGCGCCGTCACCTCGATACAGATAAAACGGCGCCTGCCACTGGGATCGGTCAGCAAATCCTTCTGATTACTCGTTCCGATAAAAGAAGCATACCGGCGCACTTCACGGATGGTATTGCCGTGAGGTTTCCGCAAATTGGCGGCAGGCTTCTGCAACAGATGCTTCAAGAATCCTTGCTGACTGACGTTCACTTGGTCGAACTCGTCAATATTAATCAAGAAGAAACGTCCCAAATAGCGTTCTGCCTCTTGTTTACTTTTGAAATCCAGACTATCAGTATATCCAAAACGCAATTCAGGCGGTAATAAGATGCGACAAAACGTAGATTTACGATATCCCTGCGCCCCCACCAGCAAAGGCGAAGTGCTGTTTCCATGCTGATTATCCAGCCCCCGCCAATGCGCCACCATACTGAGAAACCAGCGGTAGAACAGCTCCCGCCAGTGCGGATTGTTGCACGGAACCAAGTCGGCAAGCGCGCGGATACGGTCTTTGCCATCCCACCGACCCGCGTCGTACAAAAACTCTTCCACCGGATTATATAGGGGGACGTATTCAGAATTCAAGAAACGATCTACATCACGATCCCAAGCACTGATACCTTCTTTCAAAGCTTCGATGGAGATACTGTTGCGTACACGTTTCTCCACAGGCTTGAAATAGAAGTGAATGGAGTCCCGTTGGCGGTATTCCAAGTCGTCGAGCACGGTGTTATAGCGAAATTCGTAGCGGCGGTTCAGAAATTCTTCCAACAAGAAAGCCGTTTCCTGTTCCTTCGTCCTACTGCTTTTCTTCCCGAAACCTTTGGATTCCTTATAAAGGTTGTGCAAAGTCAACCTGATGGTCTGTTCATCGGCTTGGCGATGATAATGATTCCACGTCTGACGCACCGCTTCTTCTTCGGGCAACCCTGCTTTGTAACAATGCTCGGCAAGACTGACAAGTAGCGGCTGCAATTCGTCTCCACGCTTCCACTCCACCATTTCACTGAGTGCACGCCCCAAAGCGGCTTCGTACATCAATGTAAATGTTTCCGCCGTTTCATAACCGGGCGTCATGCGTGCCAGCGGATTCTTCTCGTCTTGCTTGCGTTGACGGAAAGTACCTTCATCGGGCATGGCGAGCGGTTGGGCAAGGCAGAATGGTACAGCCTCGGGATTATAATAAGGAGCCTCGTCCAGCGTCATACGGCAACTTTGCGTCAACACCGGCTCTTTCAAAGTGATGTCGTATGAGATAACAGGCTGATAGCATCTCACGGCAAGGCGGTAGGCGTGAGCATGAAACAGCTTCGCTTCGGCTTCCCTCGCAGGCAGTCCGCCCTCATCGGGCAAGGCAAAACGCACCCAAATCTTCACGCTTCGCCCACTCGAACCGCAAAAGGCGGCAAAAGTCTGTGGCAGGAGTTCCGCCTGACGTTTCACGAATTCCACTTCATAACGCCCGGAGAGTTTGTTAACTTCCAACTGCACCAGTCCGTTATACTGCTTCATCCGTCGTTCTCCTTCTCGGGTGCGGGTATATTCCACAGCCGGATACATGCGTGGCAGTTTCTCGATGTGTTCATACCGGGAGCGGGTACCCTCCAGTACAGGCAGTATCTCGCGTAAGGCAGTGATGTATTTTGATTTTGTCTCTGTCTTTATTTTATCGAACAATGTGTCTGTTTCGCAGGTGCTAAGCATCTCTCTGCCAGTCTCTTTTTCTTTTCTGATTAAAGTAATTTTCATTGATTGGTTATCGGTTAATTCACAATTGCGGCAAGCCGCTTAATTCCTGTAAAGATACAGCATAAACACTCGAAAAGCAAGCATTTCACGGAATAAAACAACACGTATTTCTTCTGATAAATCAAGGCGTTTCATTTGTTTTTGCTTTGTGTTTGTTGTATCTTTGCTTTGTGTTTGATAAGTGTTTACATTAGTGAATAGATACATTCTCATTAGTAAACGAATCTATTCATTGCAGTAGATAAATATGTTCATTCATGTAAATATATAACAAACATAAAGGCTGAACAGAAGATACATGAGGGCTGAACCAAAGAAACACAAGCCATTGATGTATTCCATACCTGCGATTGCCCCAAGAAATACGCGTACTTTAAAACTCAAAGCTATGGCTATACTATTTGACTGGTACGAGGACCCGAAGCCCTCTGACAAAAAAGAAAATGAGAAAACACTGCACCCGCGCATCAAATTGAACGGTTCTACCGGTACCGACGTGCTGCGCCGCCGTATTCAGGAACGCAGTTCATTGTCCGAAACCGACGTCAGCGCAGTGCTAGACGCCCTTTCGCATGTCATGGGCGAAGAACTTGCCGAAGGTAGGCAGGTACATCTGGACGGCATCGGCTACTTCTACCCTTGCCTCACCAGCACGGAACCGGTAACCGCTGAAACCAAACGGAAAGTAACCAAAGTGAAACTGAAAGCCATCAAATTCCGTGCAGACCAAACGTTGAAGAACGAATTCGGCACGCTGAAAGTAAAATGCTTGAAAGGAAGCCTGGAATTCAAACGAATCAGCAACGAAGAGATTGACCTGCGCCTGACGAATTACTTCAAAACTCATCAATTCTTGAGAAGAACCGACTTTCAAAGTCTCTGCGGAATGACAAAAAGTACCGCAATGCGGCATCTTAGACGTCTGCGCAGCGAAAAAAAGCTGGAAAATGCAGGTGGATTGATGCAACCGATATATATACCGGCAAAAGGGTATTATGGTAATAATTAAGTAATTACCTCTATTTTAACTGATAACAGGTATGAGAGTAGGCGTTTACTCTCATACCTGCTATCAGGGTTACTATCATGCCTCAATCACCGATGAATAAGAGGATACAGAGTATTTATGAGAGTATGATAGTAAAAGTGCATGCAAAACTGAATTGAGACTCCTAGCTTGAAGTTAGTTTTGCAGCTATAAACCCACTTTTAGGGATGTCTTTTGGTAACTAACTACACTTTTAAGGACGACTTTTTGTGCACTTATTACACTTTTAAGGACGACTTTTTGTTTTTCTCTGAGTATTTCGCTACTTTTGCTACTCAAAGAGGTATATTAACAAGTTGAAATACAATGAGAAGAGAAGCAATTAAAGAATTATATGACTGGAAAAGCCGAGGAGACCGAAAACCACTCATTTTGCAAGGTGCCCGACAAGTTGGGAAAACATGGCTTATGAAAGAGTTTGCGAAAGAAGCATACGCCCAATACGCTTATATAAACTTTGAAGACAATGAGATTGTGAAACAAGTTTTCCAGAAGGATTTTGATATAGAGCGAATCTTGCTCGCACTGCAACTTGCTACGAATGTAGTGATAGATACCAACACACTCATCATCTTCGACGAATTACAAGAAGCTCCACGCGGGCTTACCGCATTAAAATATTTTCAAGAGAAAGCACCTCAATATCATATTATCGCAGCAGGTTCACTCCTAGGCATCGCTATGCACGAAAACAACTCATTTCCCGTAGGAAAAGTAGAGTTCATGGATCTTTATCCTCTCTCTTTCTTCGAATATCTGGATGCAATAGGACAAGAAAAATTAAAGGAACTGCTACTATCCAAAGATTGGGAGATGATAACAGTATTCCAGTCCAAGCTTCAAGAATATCTCAAGCAATATTATTACATCGGCGGAATGCCGGAAGTTGTATCTTCCTTTATCACGGAAAAAAACCTGATGAAAGTACGCCAATTGCAACAAAACATACTCGATGCTTACGACCGTGATTTTTCCAAGCATGCCCCCATTACGGAAGTTCCACGTATACGTATGGTTTGGAAATCCATACCAGCCCAATTATCTAAAGAGAATCGTAAATTCATATACGGTCAACTCAAAGAAGGCGCTCGGGCTAAAGAGTTTGAAATTGCCATTGAGTGGTTGAAAGATGCCGGATTAATATATAAGATAAACCGTAGCAAGAAAGGACAAATGCCTTTATCAGCATACGAAGACTTTGCAGCCTTCAAACTATTCATAGTAGATACAGGGCTTATGTGTGCCATGAGTAATTTGCCGGCCAAAGTTTTACTTGAAGGGAATAATCTGTTTACTGACTACAAAGGAGCATTAACCGAACAATATGTACTACAACAATTGGAGACTATCAAGAATCTGAGTATTTACTATTGGTCGTCTGACAACTCTCGTGGAGAAATTGATTTCCTACTACAAAATGATACGGAAATAATTCCTGTAGAAGTAAAAGCAGAAGAGAATTTACAATCCAAAAGCCTACGCTCGTTTATAGAGAAGAATCCCGGACTACACGGAGCACGTTTCTCCATGTCCGGCTATCGCAAACAGGAATGGATGACAAACTTTCCGCTATTTGCGATACAGGCATTGTTTTAGCCAGCATTAAGATTATATTACCAAGTGCTCATTCGTTGATAATCTTAGTTTGTTATATCTATCAAAAAGAAAATATACAACAGCCTGCGTGAACTTTATACAACCCAATCCGACAAATGGAATGCTCCTTTTGTCGATTCTCGCACAGCAGAAATTAGGGAATATCTGGACAGACACCAGGAAATCACCTCCTTTGTAGCACTAGACGATCGTAACCTGACATTAGAACTTGACGGACATTTCATTAAAACAGAGAATTACATTTCGGAAGCAAACGTAAAGCAAGCCATCGAGATACTGCAACGTGAAGACAGACCTTTCTTACTAGATGATACGCTCCCCCCCCCGAACTAAAAGCATGGCGGGAGAAATATACCTAAACACATTATCAGATACAATCTATTTCCTACATTTTGGGATTATATCTTACCCTATATTTAGTAGACTATTAGCAAAGTCTACTAAATATAGGGTAAGACATTTACATTCTTCCCATTTTTAGATACACTTTAATATAATAATACGAACCTAATATTATTTTCACTCAATCCAAGTTATAATCAAACCTAGTTCCTATCTATTTTCAGAGCGAAACCTCCACTTCCTTTCATCCGGAAAGTTAATTTGTCTTTGCAAGTCACTTTACGTGTCTCAATATCCACCTTATCCTCCAATTGTAAATTATCGGTATAAATCGTAGCTTTGTATCGCTGTCCGACTGTTAAAAAGGAGCAATCGATAGTCAATGTTCTTACATTTGCATTAGTAATGCCACCAACATACCAAGTAGTGTCGTTACGACGTGCCACAACAGCATATTCTCCGATATCTCCATCAAGTACCTTAGTCTCATCCCAGACTGTAGGAATATGCTCCCAAAGTTTCAACTCTTCCCGTTCATGTCGTGCTTCGGGACGCTCGCGCCAAAAAAGAAATTGAGCAGGACTATAGTACAAAATAGGCAAAGCCAGCCGATGTACCCAAGAACTCTGTAAACCACTGCGCAGATAACCGGGTGTATAATCTCCCGCACCAATGGTAAAACGAGTAAACGGCAACATCACATCATGATCGGCATTGGGTTGTTGTTCATTACCATGTATACCTTCTTGCGTAACAAGATTGGGATAAGTCCTACTGAAACCTGTTGGACGATAGGCATCGTGTATATTCACCATCAGATGGTATTTGGCTGCCTTCTTAACTAAATTTTCTATCCACTCCTGCCACTCTTGATTTCCTACACTGACAAAACCAGGTTTAATACCCTTAATCCCCCACTTCTCATAAAGCGGAAAAACCTCATCGGCATAGCGCTCTATCGCAATCTTATCAAGATAGACAAAAACACCAACTCCTCTTTCTTTGGCATACTTGATAGTAGCCTTTATATCTAAGCCCTCTTTGGGAGTACCTGGATAACTCTTAATGTCTTTATCCGGACCATACCATTTGGCATCATACAGAATATAATCAATACCCTTACGGGCACAGAAGTCAATGAACTCGAAACTGGATTCTGTTTTTAAGTCAATCTCACGTATTGCCGTTCCCGGCTTTATCCACGAAGTATCCTCTATTTGACACGGTTCATTCAAGTTGAGTACTAAATAGTTTTGTTCTAACAAGCCACCGGGACGGTCGGACAATGTGATGGCTCGCCAAGCAGTAGTGATGCCATCCGTACTTTTGGCTTCACCGCGTAGAGAGACACGAATGGTAGTACCCTTCCGATTAACAGACTCCACATACGCACGCGGATAATGGCTGTTACCAGCCTCAAATATCGCACCGTAGATACCGCTCTCAGTCAAGCAAGTAAGCGGAAGTTCACAATTGGGTTGAATTTCGCCAGCATAAACTTTGGAGTATTTACCCTCATGTCCATAAGATTGCCATACCGAAGTATATTGCGGAAAGGAAAATTCAGTGTGTTCACTATTGACAACCACTTTCTCGAGATCCTTTTGCGCAGGCAATTCATAGCGGAAAGCAATACCTTCGTTGTAAGCACGGAATACAATATTCAACTGACGATGTGGAAAAAGTTTTTCCGTAAGCGCAACGGTCATTTGATTATAATTATCCGGATACTCGCTACGTTCACCATACACAGGTTTCCAAGTGCTGCGTTGCTCGATTTTCCGAATATCAGTTACTTCAAAGAGCGACTCCATCGCAGTGGTTCCCAATAAAGAGAATCCTAAGCGAGAAGGCAGTAAAAACGGCTTTCCTTCGTAAGAAACCGAATACATGGGAGTTCCTTCAAGAACGCCACGTTCTGGTTGCGTTGTCAGCGAAAATTCAATCAAGACACGTCCATCGGGAGATTGCACAGTTTGCGCCACCACATTCCAGCAAGTGGCTATCATAAATATAAAAAACACATTAACAGTTCTCATAATCAATATATTAATCATTCATATTTGTGACAGAAATAATACTATTTACACCTACCTGTTCCACACAACCAAAATCGAGTAACATCTTAATTTGTACCTTACCTGTGGTGAATACAGTTCCATTATTAGAGTGTTTATCTTTTACCGAGAATAAAAAAGTATTCTCATCTATCCGGATGGCATCTTTTGAACAAAAAGTCCAATACTCGGGAGCACTATTCACACTATAGCACAATCTCAGCCAATCTTTTTTACAATCTTTCGGATAATTATTAAACGTTACTTTTATATAAGGGTACTTCGCAACATCATATTTTATCCTATCTTTATGCATACGGATACCTTGATTAACTAATAGCAATTCTCCACCAACCGGTTTCAAAGAAGGTGATTCAACAATCCATCCTTTCCAGGCATATTGTAATTGCTCATAAATCTGCCCCTCTTCCGGCATAGCCTCCGCCTCTCCTAAATAAAACAGCAAAGTGCCGAAACCCGGATTATCACAAGTCCAGCCGATTCCTTCAGGACGAATGCGTTGCAATACTTTATCCGTATAAGGCATAGACAGACCTTTGCGCACTACATAATGGTTATAAGCTATCTCAAAGACTGCACGAAACTCCCCCAATGAGGCTTCTCCAATAGTTTGCCAGTTACAATATTTACCGGTAGCATCTTTCCACACGGTGAATGGAACATCGGTATATCCTAAGTTTACTTTAGAAAGATATTCGTAGCCTTTCATGATACGATTATCTAATGCGCCATATAAATCATCACCCTGCTTCCATGCACATTCGGCCAGTTCAGCCAATACTCCCACGCCTAGCATGCAGTGTGCCTGGTCTCTTCCCGTTTCTTGAATTTGTCCGGTTGCAGCAATATAGTTGGGCAGACTTCCATTGTCTTTACTATGATAAAAAAAATCAATAGATTGATCATATAAAGCAGCATCATTAGAAAAAATAGCGATAGCCATTAACATTTTATTAACCGAACCGCCCCAATTACCATTGGCATAAGGTTTGGCATTGATAAAAGTAGTAAGTACAGGCAGAAATACTTCTCGGAACATACGCTCTACTTGCCGAGTATCTTCCACTGTCCACCCATTGGGACAGTCAATATAAGTATAGCGCATTATTTCAGCAGCATTAATCAGCATAAATCCTTGTAATCCGGCACAAAGAGGATCGTCGGGACCATATATTTTTTCTAACTTCTGTGCATAACCACGAAGAATCTCCATAGCCTTATCGGCATGGCGCACGTCTTTTGTTATATTCCACATTAACGCATTATAATAAGCCGCATTACAATCACTCTCGCAAGGAGCTTTGGTATAGCCATATTTTCCGGCACGACTAATATTCTCGAAAGGCCCTTTGACAATATAGTTACAGGAAGCTTCCGGTGTCTTTTTCAACAATTCATACGAGCCCATAGCCGGAGAGACATTGCTTTTTACCAATCGTTCAATACGATTCAAATCTTCTTCCGAATGAAGAAGTCCGGGATGGACGAATTCTTTTGCGCTTATATTCAAACTAAGAAATAAGAAGGACAAGCAACAATACAACCCTTTCTTTATCGTAAAAATACTATCTCTCATTATTAACAAATATAATTATAAAAAAGAGTCTGCCAATCTATTGCAATACAATCAATTGACAGACTCTATAATCTTTTCTAGTCAATTAGGTAATCTCTCAATTCACTGCTATTCATTTATTCCCAACCCGGATTGTTACCCAGTTCTTGTCCATTGGAAAGTGTATTCAGCCAAGTAACAGGAATAGGACGAACACTATATTTACCATTAGTAGCCTCACTCAACTGTGTTTGAATCAAACCACCCGTAACATGAGTAACATCCCAATTATACTTTAGTACTCTTTCAGCTAATTTACCGGTACGAGCCAAATCATTCCAACGAGGCGCTTCACCAAATAGTTCTAAAGCTCTTTCATCCAATATATCATCAATGGTCACTGTTCCTTTATAAATTGAAAGCCCCATCTCGGCAGCATTCTTCATTGCGCGTTCACGAACAGCATTGATACACAACAATGCATTAGGATTATCATTACATTTCACCGCCGCCTCCGCTGCAATCAAATAAGTTTCTGCCAAACGGAACAATACGATATCACGACAACCATATTGACTACCACCGCTTTCCCCATAAAGTGTATTGGCATCTTTAAACTTATATACAGGCAGCCATGCACGTGTTGTAGAATTGTTACCTTGTTGACCGGTTATATAGTAATCATCATTTGAACAATCACTATACGAACCGGAAGGATAATTATAGATAAACTTCATTGGTGAAGCAGCATTAGCAGCTTCTTGTTCTTCTTTTGTATAAACCCTAAAGTCTGCTTGGCTTGGAACAGGCATGTAAATCACCGTATCAGCCACACCGGTACTTGAAGAAGCCAGCTGTGTAGCATTCATAAAGGCATTTCGACCATAGGTGCGACCATCTACAGAAGTAGCAGGCTCTCCGTTGAGTGGACTCATGAAAGTCACTTCCGCACGCCTGTCTTTCTTCCAGTCAAACGAAAGATAGAGATATTTAGATGGCATCACAGAGCCGAAGTCATTGGCATAAAAATTACATTTTGCCAATCCTTCCCATCCTTCACGGTAGGAGAAGAGATAATAGGTACTCTGCTGATTGTTATTATTATTGGTTGTATTATTATAATTTATAGCAAAAATGATCTCATCATTTGCTTCATTTGCCTGACGGTGAACCATTGCATAATCATCCAGCAATTTATGCCCGGAATTCTTAATTACTTCCATAGCATCAGCGTAAGCATTCTTAAAGTCAGTAGATTCTGCATACTCCTGATACCCACGAGTTAAATAAACTAATGCACGTAGATGTCTGGCAGCAGCCTTTGAGGCACGGCCAAAATCAGAAGCTCCCTGCTTTTCGGGTAATGAAGAATTCAAGACATCTTGCAGGTCCGAAAGAATTTGTTTATAAAAATCAGCTCCGCTATTCAGTACGGATGTAGTAGCAGCTGAGATCGGTTCATGCAAGACAAGAGGTGCTTGTCCCCAGTTCTTCACTATTTCAAACAAATATAAAGCACGCAAGAACTTGGCTTCTGCCACACGAGTTGACAAAGTAGCCGGATCTATACCTTCCATTGCATCTTGTTCTTTCAACGTGACATTTACTGAACGGTCTATAGCAGCATTAACATTCTTCAAAGCTTCATACAAAGTCTTCCATTGGTTATAGACCGTTCCATTAGATTTGTCAAAAGTCACTACATACTGATTCAAATCATTAGTCACATTTCCATTGCTCTGTGTTCCGATATCAGTTCCCAACTGAGTTAATTGAAAGTAGTTTGTATTATTGTATACTGACTTTAACGATGCGTAAGCACCATTCACCAATGATTCATATCCTGCCGCTGTTTTATAAAAATCCTCGGCAGATTGGCTAGTCCAATTATCCTCTTCCAAAAATGAAGAGCAACTTACCAATGCAGTCATAGAAAGAAGAAGAGCACTTTTCCTAAATATATTTTTCGTTTTCATTATTTTAAATCTTATTGATTACACAGAATTTAGAAAGCCACATTCACGCCGAACAGTACATTACGTGTTAACACATCTGTCTGTGAGATACCGGAAGGTAATTGTTCAGGATCTACTACATTATCTGCACAAACGATAAACGGGTTCTGAACGGTACAATATAAGCGTAATTTAGTCAAGAAGGATTTGGAAATTAATTTCTTATCAAACGTATATCCCAAAGTCGCATGAGTAATTTTAAAATAATCTGATGATGACATAGTGTGTGATACCTCAGATTTTGTATTACCCCAAGAACCCGCTTTACCACGATACGGACCCATATTTCCGGGTTGAGCCGATTCATTAGTCGGATTCTCCGGTGTCCAATAATCCTTTTTCAGATTGTTCAAGTTCATATTATTATTTTCGAGCGCATAAGATACATAGAACTGGTTTCTCATACGAGCACCTAATTGGAAAGAGGTACCAACAGCCAGATCAAAATTCTTATATGTAAAGTTATTACTCATACCACCAGTCCAGTCCGGAGTACGTTTTCCATCTATAACACGGTCTGCATCATCAATTTTTCCGTTTTCATCCAAATCGAGTACTTTATACTGTCCTGGTTTACAGCCATATTTTGCAGCTTCTGTTGCTTCATCAAGTTGCCATACCCCAATTGTCATCAAGTTATAGTTTATATCTACAGGCTGACCAATAACCCACAAATTACTATAGTCTCCTTTCATCCCCTCAAAGGATTTGCCACGGGAAGACAAGTCTTCCTTATATTGAAGATCTACAATCTTATTCTTATTATATGCGATATTAATGGATGTGCTCCAAGAGAAATCCTTTGTACGGATATTCTCTGTATTCAATACAAATTCAAAGCCGGTATTGCGAACAGAACCTACATTATCTTTCACAGAAGAATAACCGGTAGTTACAGGAACAGTCTTATTCATAATTAAATCTTCCGTCAGACGATTATAATATTCAACAGAACCGGAGATACGGTTATTGAATAAACCAAAATCAAGTCCTATATTATACTCGGTAGTTCTTTCCCAGCCTAATTCCATGTTACGAAGATTATTTGGAACATAACCTATCATATCACTATTTCCAAATGTATAATACTGTGCACCGCTGATGGAGCCTTGAGTTTGATAAGCACTCACATTATCGTTGCCCGATTGCCCGAAACTCAAACGAGCTTTCAAGTTACTCAGCCAACTTATATTCTTCATGAAATCTTCTTCAGTAATACGCCAAGCCAAAGCACCGGCAAAGAATCCACCCCATTTATTTCCTTCGGCTAATTTGGAAGAACCATCGTAACGCATACTTGCCGTCAACAGATACTTGCCTTTATAGTTATAGTTTATACGAGCCAAATAAGACATCAATGATGTTTTTGCATATTTGGACTGTACTTTGTTCGTTTTTGAGCCGTTCTGTAAAGCATACCACAATGAATTATAAGATAATCCTGCGGCATCACCACGCATAAACTCATTTTCATATTGCGTCATTGAATAAACACCTGTAACATCAAAATGATGGTCTTTCAATAAATCGAATTTATAAGTCACCATATTATCCCATACCCAGTTCATAATGGTTGTCTTTTCGTACCATGAGGTAGCTTGAGAACCTTGATTTCTTTTAGTATAGGCACCTGCATACATTCCATAATCAATGAATTGAATATCCGGAGAAAATGTAGTACGCAATGCAAGGTTCTTCAACGGATTAATCTCAAGATACAGATTACTCAGGATGTCATATTTCTTGTAATTCCAAGATTGGTTTTTCTGTGTCACAAAAGGATTGAACTGACCGCTCCCATATTTGAACTCTTCTTCCCCAGTCACCAAATTAGTAGGATGATAGGTGGGACGCAATCTATAGATTGTTTGAAGTCCATCCTCATTACCCGTTTCTTGGTCAGAGAATGTTCCATACATACTGACACCAAATTTTACATATTTATTAGGATTCAAGTCAAGTCCTGCACGCAGATTATATCGTCTATAGTACTGGGGTTGAAGCAAACCATCTTCATCATAATAACCGGCTGAAGCTACATAAGAAGCCTTGTCTGTACCTCCTGTAACGGATAATGTATGGCTAGTCATCCAAGCAGTAGAGGTTAATGCGTCAAACCAGTCCATATAGTTATTATCCTTAATAGCTACCAGTTCCGAAGCTGAGAAAATCTGGCTATCGTCCACATATTCACCATTTCCTTTGGTAGCCCGCGCATACTCGCGTGCCAATTGAGTATATTCTTGACCATTCATCATCTTGGGCGCATGAGTGTAATTTCTGAATCCCACAGAACCGTCATATGCGACTCTGGGTGCTCCATTCTGACCTTTCTTTGTAGTCACAATTACAACACCATTGGTTGCCCGTGAGCCGTAAATAGCTGTAGAAGAAGCATCTTTCAGGATGTCAATTTTCTCAATATCATCCGGATTAATATTCTCCAGTTCAGCACCCGGTACTCCATCAATCACAATCAAAGGCTTGGTACTGCCACTTACTGTATTCAAACCACGTATCAAAATATTATAACCACTACCCGGTTTGTTAGATGAACGTTGAATATTAACACCCGGCACAACACCTTGCATGGCACCTACAGCACTTGCACGACCGGCAACGGTAAGTTCTTTTGTTGATACGGATGCCACGGCACCTGTCAAATCTGATTTCTTCACAGCACCGTAACCTACGACAACTACTTCGTCCAGCAGTTCAGTATCTTCTTTGAGAACGATATTCTGCAATTTCTTGTCCGATGCAGGTAATTCAATCGTTTTATAACCCACAAAAGAAACGACTATAATTGACTTGGGAGAAGACACATTCAGACTAAAGTCTCCGTCGACACCTGTTATGATACCATTGGTGGTGCCTTTTTCTATTACACTGGCACCAATAACCGGTTCGCCGGTTGCATCAACCACTTTTCCTTGTACCTTGGTTTGCTGCATAACCTGCTGTACTCCTATCACATCGGCAAAAGCGGGAAGAGAACCTCCCATAAGCAATGCTGATACCAACATCGCAGAATAAATCATCTTCTTCGATGGGAATTTAATAAAGTCATTCTCCATAATTTATGAATTTAAAATTAACACTATTATTTTTATATTCTAATTAGATACATTGTTTCATATATTCACGTACTTCTTTACGACTGATAAATAAGTGGTTCTCAACCGTACGCTGTGAGAGGTTTAATTCAGCAGAAATTTCAGTGGTCGATTTTCCATCAAAACGACTCATGATATACACTGTTCTGCGCTGTTGGGGCAATAAAGACATTCTATGACGTTCGTGAGCCATCAAGTCATCGGCAATGATTTTGCTCTCCGTTTCATTACTTGAAGCAGAAGTATGGTCGTACATATAAGAAGTAATTTCTTGCTTCTTATAATAGCGGCGCAGGTAGTCATTCACTAAGTTACGAGAAATGGTATAGATGAAAAACTTCACTGTATCGGGACGTAATATCTGAGTATATTCCATCAAACGAAGAAACACATCTTGAGATAAGTCTTCAGCTTCTTCTTTACTATTTATCTTATAATAGATATATAGGTATACCGAATGATGATAATCGGTATAAGATTCTGCTATCAGCTGGGTGGTTGTCATCGGAGTGTCTTTCATGTTTCATACCTTGGTTAATGGTTTTACGTTTGCTTAACGATGACAAATATAGAAGGTAAAATTGAAAAAACATTGTTTTATTGCATCTAACAAATCTCATCTAATTCTCTTAGACCAACAATCACACAATTCACTAATTACCAACAACTTAATATTTACAACAGAAAGTATCAATTAATAATTTGAGACTCTATCCTGTATTATTCATAGTAAGAGTTTAACGAATTAGAGCCGATAGTATCCCTACCGGCTCTAATTCATTAAACTCTTATAGCTTCTTAGTATAAAATGTATATTATGTTGTAACTCTGACAAACTTTTCCAAGTCCCAACCACGGAACATCAGTACGATCTTGATAAGTTTGGTAGTACCTTTTCCCGCCTGCACCTTCGGACATCTTATTATTTTATTGTTATCATTTCAAAGATTGATGATATCCTGCCTCAACCAAATAGACTTTCTTTCCTAATTTTACCGTAGCCTTTCCGGTAGAAGAATAGAGCCATTCGCCCTCTTTCCGGTAAACCGAAATAGAAACAGGCTCCGATGATTCTATAGCATACTTTCCCTTTTCTATTTTCTGTCCATCTACCATATAGATTTGTTCTATTCCATCAGGTAATTCCGTTATAAGACCAAAAGTGCCTTGAAAAACGAAGTGCTTACCGGATGAGAAAATAACATCAGGAGACGTAGTACTAAGAATATAGTCCTTACGCTTGCACTCCGATTCCACACAAAGTGCAGCTATTGCCTTATCAATCCTTAATTTCTCTACTCTTATTACTGAAGCACTCCCTCTCGTAGGCTCAAAACGGCAACAAAAGGCGAATTCCAAGCATTATTGTCAGTTTGTCGAACAATTAAAGTTGGAGTAGAAGCAGGTGCCATACTCACATTGTCAGGGGTCAACCCCTTTTGCAAAGTCGTATAAGGAGCTTCCACACTATAAAGTTCGCGTCCATCTACTCCTAACATCCACATTTGCATCGACATAGGTTTTTCATCAGAAGTAATCTCCCAAGTTGCCCTAAAATCATCCTTATAAGAAATCTTATGTAAATTCTTAAACCAATTATACCCTTGATGATAAATAGTTTCAAAGCTATCAACCGGAGATAATGAAAGCTGTTGACCGGCAGTGGTTTTAAGCTTCAAAGATTTTCCAACATTATGAAATAAATAATCATTGTCTGTCTGATTCGAACGGAAAATATCAATATAATATCCTTTGTCCGAAGTAGTTTTTATCATAGCTACGACCCTCCGTTTTTCCCCTGCCTCCAAATCCGCCATATTAATATGTGGATTCAGCGACTGAACATTTACAAAACTTCCGGCATTTACACAAGGTTCCATCGCTCGAACCGTTACTTCTCCTTCTGCATATCCAGGTAAAATGGTATTACTGCCCGTTGGAGACTGATGATATACCTGATCTTTACTCCAATAAGATTCATATCCGGACGCATCAGGAGCCAACGCATAACCAAAACCATAGATTTGAAGAGCTAGACCATTAGGAGTGAGATGATAACCTTTACGTCCACCATATAAAACCGCCATAAGATTTTCTTGCGACGATTCACTTTTCATGGTAATAAGGCGGTGATGGGGCGAATAGGATGTACGCTCCGAATCAATCTTTCCACTTTCGGGGATAACAGCAACATAAGTGCAAATATTTGTCCAATCACCAGAGTGGCGTTGATAATTACCGGTTGAAATTCCCTTGTTCAGGGCAGCAGCTACACGTGAAGCATTTTCAGTATCTCCTGTTTGCAGGTAATATGCCAGTAAATGTTCGAATGTTCCGAAATTGGCAGAGCCTCCTCGGCTATCTCCGAAGACAATCATATTTGCCCTATCATCCATCCAAGGAAAAGCGGCAAGTGCTGCTTTCTGCAAAACCGGATTATCGGCAATAATATCAATCCCGGTTCTTCTCAGTAAAGTCGCAAAGTCAAGCAACATACTTACTGTTCCAAAAGAATATCCGGGTGATTCCGGCCACAATCCGGTTACTGAATCATAGTTTTTCAGAATATCTGGAATAGCATCATGGTATGGAGTAGATTCTGTGGTTAAATAATGCAGATAATATGAACGTCCTTTACCATCAGGATATGCCTCATTCTCTTCCAATGCAAGTATGGGGCGCAGCATTATATTCCACCCGTTCACATTCCAGTTTCCGTTTTTTCCACCTCGCACAAAGCCAATATCAATAAAACGTTTGAAAACAATCCCGGCAACTTCAGTCATATCTTTTCCTATCGACTTAAGATGAGTATTTGGATGGGATAGTAAATAATCGTATGTAAAATCGTAAATCATAGCAGCATGCATAGCTAAGTCATCATGAATTTGCTCATAATCATAGTAACCGCAGATTCCTCCCGGCTCATATCCTCCTTTTCCATTAGATGACTGCTCGGGATCTAATATAGGATTCATGTAATAAGTCCCCAACAACCAAGCATTGAAAATGTCCGTTGCAAAGCAAGCATATTTTTCTTCTTCCGTCAGCCAGTATAAAAAAGAAGCTTCTTCTGCCAATGTAAGAATCTCTACATTATTGGAGCGTATCATGTGCCCGGTTTCCTTGTATGGAATCAAGACCCTGGGAGCAGACGGGTCGGTACGGTTAACTCCCCACATATCTCCCGTTTCATTATAGGGAAGACGCTCTTCTAAAGGAACATTATAATATTTATTCCAAGTACGCATTCCGGGCATACGAACAGTGGGCACCGGTGCATTTCCTTCTCCATAATCCCATGCCTGCTTTTTTAAATAACATTGTGTATACCTCTCTCCCTCTTTCCAATACATTGCAAGCCGTGAAACAATCCATTCCGGTTCAGATTGATGACGTTTCACATAAGGATCTATTTTCTGCCTTAAACGTTCTAAAGCCTCCTTTGCCCAAATCTGATTTGAAATTTTCTCTTTTACGGTTGCCCTGTCCGAATCGGACACATAGATACGAGGATGATGAATACTTTGCGCCATAAGAGTTTCCCCTATAAACACAAAAGTCATCAAAAAAATTACAAATTGTCTCTTCATACTATTTTTATTATTATAGTGCTAAATATATCTTACTTCGATCTTTTTATGAGAATACGTTTCAAGTGTGGTAATTACTCAAAAGAATATCATATAAATCGACCTTTCACTGCTGCTTTCTTGACTAAATTCAGCAGAATACCTATACGCACCTACTTCTAATTTCATTTTGTATATTCAATCTCCTTAGAATATGTTATTTCCAACTCATACTCCATGTGGTAGAAAATATCAAAGTAAATTTCCGTAAGCAACAAAGGAATAGCAAGGTATCGCATCATTATAACACAAAATCACGACAACACACATCATAATGCCAATTAGCTAGTATTACATTCGTCTCGTCAACTTTGGTATAAAGTCACTCGTTCTGAGGTCAAGGACATAAAACTACATCCGAAACTATTCATTATTCTTTCCTATGCTACGTACATACTCATTAGGAGTAATACCGGTGGCTTTCTTAAAATAGCGGAAGAAGGAAGCACGGGAACTAAAACCACATAGTTCAGCAAGTGCACTTAGGGTATATTTTGCATATTCGTCTTTCTCGACGAGGCGTTTGAACTCGGCAATACGGTAGTCATTAACATAATCATAGTAGTTCCGATTAAGGTATTGATTGAAGAGATAAGATAAAGTATGGGCTGTAGTATTGAGCATAGTAGCCAAATCAGCTATTTTCAAATCGGGATTTGTATAAGATTTCTTCTCTTTCATGAAGAATTCCAATTGCTCTACCAAATGCTTGCACTCTTCGGGGCTAACTTTGATTGTCTTATACTTCTCTTCTAAAACAGGAGCAACATGTTTTTCTATTTCAGGCACTTCAAGTGGAATTTCCTTGACTTGTTGTTTCTCTGCTTTACGGCTATTTTTTCTATTTCGCATGAAATAGAAGGTAACGCTACTTAATAGCAAGACTATAATGATACCCAAACCAATCCACACTACAAAGTCGGAAGCTATTCTCACCGTTAGCTTCGTTTCCGTTTCCGGCTTACCCATTAACCTTACTTTAAAAGTATACGTACCGGAAGAAAGATTATAATAAGTCACATCGGAATTTCCGGTCATGGCTATCCAGTTGGCATCTTCACCCTCCAACTGATATTCATAAGACATGTAGTTTGGGGAAGTATAGGAGAAGTCGGAAAAGCAGAAGGTGATATTCTTCTGTGAAGCCTCCAAAGATATTTCCGATCCGCCGTCAGACTGGCGGGTGATAGGATTTACAGAAGGCTTGCCGTTTACATAAACATCAGTAATCATCATAGGATAGAAACTTTTGTTTTCTCTATTCATGCGGGTAGCATCGAGATAAAGAAGACCTTTTGTATTGCCAAACCAAAAGCCTCCTGCCCCATCATACACCGGCGGACAAAGAGTAAAAGTAGAACTGGGTATACCGTCCACAAAATTGTAAGGTACAAAGTTATCTTTCTTATCATAGCGGAACAAACCATTGCTGGTTCCCATCCAAAGCCAGTTTTCTTTGTCTTCTATAATAAACAGACCGTCACGTCCCTCTAAAGGAGTACCCGGGTGCAGATAATGAAAACTGCTGAGTGATAAGTCTGATACAAACAAAGAACCTTTGTCTGGGAAGAAGTACAGTGTATGTCGGGAGTCTTCGTAAATCACACGAATCTTTTCTTTGTGGATAAAGCCTTCGGGAAAGATGTCTGTTCGGAGTTTGGAGGAAGAAGGATCCCAGATGCACATACCATTTTCTGTGCATACCCAGCCCTTACCTGTCGAGTCGAAGTGGATTTCATATACATTGCCTTCGGGTAGTTTAGAGTTGGCACTATTATAAAAAGCTATCTGCTTACCATCTTTATAGCAATATACACCGGCAGAGGTTCCTATCCATAATTGCCCGTTTGCATCTTCAGTGATGGAGAAGACGTGCCCTTTCTGAAAGGGTATAGGCAGGTCGGGAGCAAAGTCACGTAAAGTGAGCGTGACAGGATTCAAAACATACATACCTCCACCGTATGTTCCGATATAATATTCGTCTTGATAATAACGGGTGCAAAACACCATGCTCGAACGCATCTGCGGAGCCTTGAAACTTTTGAAACGATGCTTCTGTTCATCAATATAAAACAACCCGTCGCGTGAACCTATCAACTTCTCGTTCTTACGGATACTGATAGCACGGATAGGCACATCCTTCGAATCAAAGAAAGGAGGGAAAGCATAGGTAGTGAACAGTTCATTCTGATACAATGTATAATCGAGTCCATATTGGTAAAAGCCTACCCACATAATCCCCTCACGATCTACCAATAACGAATAGACTGAATTGGAACGCAATCCGTCATCACTACCGGTTTCGTGACGGAAAGAACGAACCACTTTCTTTTGGTCAACTGCAATAAAATGAACCCCATTCCCGTCAGTACCTACGTAAAGAATATTCTTTCCGTCGGTAGATAGTGACGAAATGACATTACAACCGACATCCACATAAGGATTAAATTGAGATGTGCGAGTATCGAAGGAGATAATACCTTGCTCCATAGTACCAAGATATAGCATTGTACCAATCTTGGCTATATGATTAAAGGCGCAAATATGCTTATCCTCTTTTATATTATGGTAAGTGCTTATTTTCCCGTCAGGCAGATGCAAGGAATAGAGTCCGTTACCGGTGACGAGCCAAAGCAAATTATCTTCTCCTTTACAGATACCGGTAATTGTATTGGCTACGGAAAATGTATTTTTATCTAAAAGCACTTGTTCCAGTTTACCTCCTTTATGGATAAACAGTCCTTTTTCACTACCGATGTATAGAGTTTCATCTTCTGACAAGAGTGAATATACCTGACAATCGATTTTCTCGGGAACGATACGTACCAGCGTATCTTGTCCTTTACTCAAACGCCATAATCCCATACCATTACCCATCCATATCTGTCCATCTGACATTCCGGTAATGGCGTTTATCCGTTTTAGTTTTTCATTAGTGCCGGATATCTGATAGTGTTTGATATGAACTCCATCAAAACGTTCGAGCGAACTACCAGTTCCCAACCATACGTATCCATCGGCATCCTTATAAATGACATTTACCAATAAATCAGAAAGTCCATCCGATACAGATAAGCCCCGAAAAGCATACGAATCGGCATAAACTGATAGATTTGTCAATAACAAAAGGAGGATAAATATGTATCTTTGAATGTTTTTCATCAAATTAGTGTCTTCTCTAATCAAGCGCAACAAATATAATGAAAAATCCCATGGTATTCTTACTACAAAAAGAAAAAAGCAAAAATACATTAATTCATCAAATAGATAGTCTTCCTCTATTTTTACTTGTTACTCTATATTCTTTCCCATTTATGAAAATAGAACAGTCACCCGAGGTTGTGTAATACCAGCCGTCTTCTTTTTGCTCTAAAAGTACATTAACGGGAACGCTAGAACTGATAGTTGCCACGGGAGTTTGCAACAATGTGCCATTTCCTAAAAATAAGACAGGATGGGCCTGTTGATTTTCACCCCAAAGTGCATAAGTAGCGGCGGCTTTCATCGCTCCCATGGTACAAACATGCCCTGCATGGTCTGACGACAAGATATGATCGATACGTCCATTTTTCTGCTTTACTTCTATACCTACATGGCTACCCTCCTCCTCACAATTCACCACGGGATAATCCACAGAAAGAATAGTGCCCGGCTCCTTGACGGATGAAGGTTCGTAAACTGCCACAAACGGACGATTCCACGCCTCTCCTTGTTGACGGGCAATGAAGGTCTGCGTAGGTTGTGACTTGATATCGTATGGCATACCGGGCGTACGTGAGTAACCTTCGGTCATAGGCGACAGTGCAGTAAATACTTTCCGGTCTGCCTCTCCTTTCATCCAAAGATTCATTGAGATATCATCGTCGTCTTTCATCGCTATCTTGAAAGTTGCTTTTACATCTTTAGCTGTCTCTGAAACTTTCTTATCATATATATAAGAATAAGCATACAAATGAGCGCCCGCAAAAGAGAGTTCTTCAGTAGGTTGCAACCCCAAATCAGAGCCATCCGCACCGGTCAAGGAAAGTGTCTGCCCCAAGTTATGATAGAAGTAATCGTGCATTTTATCGCCTCCTTCGGCTTTGCGACTACGGAAAATATCAATGTAATAACCTGTTTCGGGACTTGTAGTGACAATTCCCATCAAACGTGTTTGGTCAGCACAACTTTCGGGTTCACGGAAGTAGACTTCGCTATAAGTAATAGGATAAAACTCACCTTTCTTTGCCGACGGTGCAGGAAAACAGGAATTCATGCGGAAAGCATGGTTACTCTTCATGACCGGATAACTGGAAATTCCGTCTACACATACCGTGTTATGGCTGGGAAATTGGGAATAATATTCTGCATAATCAAGACCACTATATAAATACAGTCCGATTCCGGCATCGGGACCAAGTACATAGCCCTTTCCATAAAGTTCCATAGAAATGCCATTGGCATGCATGTGATTTCCTTCACTGCCATTCATTGATATCATCAAACTATGGCGAGGATGCATACCATTGCGCTGTATCAGCCAAGAGACGTTAGGAGCATAAAACAGAGGAGAAACATATTCCTCTATCTTACCGGCTTGTATCTTAGGATTCAGAACCAACGGCTTATCATCGAAAAAGGAGTTGATGGAAACACGGGCAGGCTTCTCTTCTACTTTACCAACCTCCGGGTTAATGCACTTCAGTAGAGCGGTGAAATAATCTTCCTGCTCTTTCTTACCATTGACTTGGGCATTCTCTATCATGCGTATAATGGGATTCGTACTCAGATAACCGGGGTGGGTATCACCGAAGCCACAAATCATCCGGTTAGGAAATAGATGTTGAGGAGTGGCAGCTACGGCCTTCGGAATGACCGGCAGCTCTTTCGTAAGGTCAAAACCCAGATTGCGGTCGAAAAGATTGGTGAAGTTAGCATAGTCATTCAACACCACACTACTATAGCCGGGACATTCGGCCCAGATACCTGTATTGGAGTCATACCCATAGTCCGCCAGTTTCTTCAGGCTCCACTGGCGAATACTGGAACGGTTGAGTACATAGTCTATATAATACTCACGCCCTTTACCGTCGGGATAGTGTTTATTGTCTTCCAATATCATGCCGATATCCATCACATAACGGGCTTGCATCAAGTTCCAGTTGTTATGTGGAACACCGTTGTCTATAATATTGTCCGCCCATTTCTTGAATGCTCCGGCGTAGATAGGCAGCTTATCTGCATAATAGCTATTTAGATAACCGTATAGGAAATCATAAAGAGGAACAAGATCGTGGAGGATATCTTCGTGGATTACTTCAAAGGAACTCATACCCACTAATGTCTGCTGATGTCCGTGATTCAAGTCAATGGGCACGTTGCGATAATAGATTCCTTGCATGTAAGTATCGAATACACCGGTCGCCAACACCGCATACTTCTTTTCATCCGTAAGCCAGTAGAGGAAAGCCGCGTCACGGGCAATGCCTATGATTTCACGGTTCAAACTTTCTATATTACGTCCGGTCTTCGCCGGATGTACGCTTTCCATGGGTTTCCCGGGCAGAGCGTTGTTGCAGAAAGTTACGTTTCCATCCTGATCGTCATAAGGTATAACGTCTTCTAATTTTGGACGACCGTGAGTAGCAAAAGTACCACGCGTACCCGTATAACGCACGGTAGGTACGGGAGCTTTCTTACCACCGGTATGGTCGAAACTTTCACCTTTTATATATACATCCGTAGCATGTGACTTCCAATACATGGCCAGACGCGAGAGTAGCCAGTCCGGTTGTGCATCCGTCAAGCGAATATATACGTCGGTTCTCTCCTTTAGTTTTCGGTAAACGTCCTTTGCCCAAGCTTCATTCTTGATCAGTTTCAAAGTTTCTTTCTTCCCGCCAGTATCGGTCAGATAACGCGGATGCCCTTGGGGAAGCTGCATAGTAAGTGTATTCACCTGGGCTTGAAGCAGTGAACAAATGAAGATTGCAATGAGTAAAAGTATCTTTTTCATGGGTTAGTGTTTTCCTTTAAATACGTACAACACTTTCTTTACACTCAATCAATATCTTTATTTTTTCTCCTCTCTTCCATTTCTTTGCTAAAAGAAAAAACAATCAAGCCGATTTAAAACGGAAACAGCAGTGGTAACGCAAATATCATTACCACCCCCATAATAATTTGCAACGGAAGTCCCACCTTTATATAATCCATAAAAGTATATTGTCCTGCGGGCATCACTAACGCATTGGGAGGAGTAGAGAATGGAGAAGCAAAACACATACTTGCCGCCACTGTTACTGCAAACAAGAATGGAACCGGACTCACTCCTATCTGTACGGCACTCTGAAGGGCAATGGGAGCCATCAGCACAGCTGTCACTGTATTACTGATAAACATTGTCATCAAAGAAGTAGTAAAGTAAATACCAGCCATCAGTACAATAGGACCATAACTGCCTAATCCACTTACCAGCGTATTGGAGATATAACCCGAAGCACCGGTTTTCTCAAGTGCCAACGACATAGGCAGCATTCCGGCAAAAAGCACAATGGTTTCCCAGTTTATGGTCTTATAGGCGGCTTCCACATTTCGGAAACACCCCGTCAACACCATCAATAAACCGGCAATCATTACAGCTGTCACAGGGGCTACAGGAATAAAATCGAATACCATCATAACCACCATCAGCACCATGATAGCTGCTGCTACCGGAGCTTTGTAATCCAACGTCACCTTGGCAGCTTCATTCAAAGGTTGCCCCAATACTACCCAGTCAGTATCTTCTTTACTTAATCGTGCGATGTCCTGCCATGTCCCTTGCACCAACAGTACATCACCACTATGCATGTTTACACTGCCTAAATCGTGCAAGATATATTCTTTCTTACGACGGATACCCAGTACATTTACATTAAATTTATCTCTGAAGCCTGCTTCCTTTACCGTCTGGTTGATAATACCCGATGAAGGCATCAATACAATCTCAGCAATACCGATATCATAGAAATCAAGAGACTTATCCACTTTGGCCGCTTCTTCCGTAGTATGCCCGTCTAACATCTCTATCCGGAAATCTTGGGCAAAACGGTTTACACTGGATACATCCCCCGTAATGTATAGCACATCTCCTACCCAAACCGTAGTATCGGGAGATGCCAACTTCTGAGTAACCGTTTTCAGGAATTTATGCTGCGAAGCTTCACCACGACGTACTTCCAAGATGTTCAATCCATATTTACGGCGCACATCCAACTCTATCATCGTCTTCCCTATCAGCAGCGAGTCGCTACCGGCACGCAAACGGAATAAATTACTGGATAATCCATATTCCTTCACCAATTGATCCAAAGACTTACCGGACAAATCACCATCATCCTTCTTCCCCTTTTTAGAAAGGAACCACTTCGTCAAAGGCAGTAAGACCAATGTGCCTGCCACAACACAAATAATACCCACCGGTAAGAAGGAGAAGAAAGACAAAGGTTTGAATCCTGCTCCTGTCAATACATTCTGGATAACCAAATTCGGGGGAGTACCGATGAGCGTCATCATGCCACCCATGCTACTGGCAAAAGCCAAAGGCATCAACAGTCTTCCTGCATTCATTCCGGCACTCACCGCCAAACTTACTACGATAGGAAGCATTAAAGCCACCGTTCCCGTGTTACTGACGAATGCTCCGATAGCCGAGGTAACCAGCATGACAAGCAGGAATAGCCTCAACTCACTTTTACCCGCCAATTTCAGAATACGGGAACTTATCATCTTTGCCAATCCTGTTTGGAAGATAGCGCCTCCAACGACAAACAACCCCACCATCATTATAACTACCGAATTGGAGAAACCCGACAAAGCCTCTTCCGGAGTAAGTATCTGGAAAATTAATAAACCAATTAAAGCACACAAGGCTATGATGTCCGAACGGAATTTGCCAGACACAAAAAACACAGCAGATAGAACAAGAATGATTAAAGTAATTAGCATAGATAAACAGATATATGTGTATGTTAAAAACAAAAATGCACTATTTATGGTTCAAAAATAGAAGTTTTTATCCGTATTTACCTCACTTCATACCATCAACTTACACAAATTACTTAATCTCATACCTTTATTACAGATTACCCCTCTCACATTCAAATTATCCGCCGGAAAACATTACCTTTGTATCAATCTCACAATAATATAGATAAGGATATGGAAGATATGCTGATATTTGACCATGTATGCCAATACAACGAGCATTTGGGACAAGAAACTCTGCACCCGTTAGTCAATGTAATAGATATGTCTAAAAGCAAACCATTGCTACACCACCGCCAACGCTTCGGTTTTTATACCATCTTTCTGAAAGATGTGAAGTGCGGCGACATGCACTATGGACGTAACTTCTACGACTATCAGGAAGGCACCCTGGTCTTCCTTGCTCCGGGACAAGTGGCAGGCATCACCAACAATGGCGAAACATTCCAGCCCAAAGGTTATGCCCTGGTATTCCACCCCGACTTACTGCGAGGTACTCCACTGGGACGTACCATAAACGATTACACCTTCTTCTCCTACGAATCCAATGAAGCCTTGCACCTCTCCGAACAGGAACGCAGAACTATCCTGGAGTGCCTGCACAACATAGAAGCAGAGTTGCAACACTCCATCGACAAGCATAGCAAGAATCTCATTGTAAGCAATATCGAGTTATTTCTTAACTACTGCATGCGTTTCTATGACCGTCAGTTCATTACCCGCAGTAATGTAAATAAGGATATTCTTACTAAATTCGAGCATGTGCTCAACAACTACTTCCAGTCCGATAAACCACAGGATATCGGTTTACCTTCCGTGCAATATTGTGCGGAACAGTTACACCTCTCCTCCAATTACTTCGGAGATCTGATAAAGAAAGAGACTGGTAAATCGCCTCAAGAACATATTCAATTGAAACTGATAGATACAGCAAAAGAAAAGATATTCGACCCAAGCAAGTCTATTAGCGAAGTAGCATATGAATTAGGATTCAAATACCCACAACACTTCACACGATTATTCAAGAAAGTAACGGGATGTTCGCCTAATGAATACAGGCAGGCAAACTGAAAAATGACGCTATAGGGCAAAAAAAAGGAGTACCGCTGTACTCCAACCTTTGTTAACCTTAAATCTAATACTATGAAAAACACATTGCAAAGATACGGACTTCTGACATATCTGCAAATTATCCAAAGAAAAAAGCATGTTTTATAACATCGTTTAAGAATTTAACATCTCATTTTCACGTCCTTTTTCATAGTCTGCATTTCGGGCAACGCCAACTATTTGGAATATCCCTCAATTATTTTTGGGAATATGCGTAACTATTCATATCTTCGCAAGATACAATCACGCATACAATAAAATGGCAATAAATATTATTCTAATATTCGCGATCTGTCTTCTGCTACTTTGGGTATATAACCTACGTAAGGCGGTCGATAAAGCCAATCATTCCAATCGTTTTTCATTCAATATACTCGACAATCTACCCTTTCCTATCATAGTAAAAGACATCCAAAACGACTTTCGATACTCCTATTGGAACAAAGAAGCCTCTACCCAATCATTTATAAGCAGTGAAGAAGCGTTGGGACGTTCCGATTTCGAAATATATGGTGAAGAGCAAGGTAAAAAGTATCGTACTATTGACCTCGCATTGGTACAGGCAGGAGTTACCTATCATGGAGAAGAAAAATACACTACTCCTGACGGAGTATCTCACGACACGATTATTGCGAAATCAATCATCATGCAAAACGGGGAAAAAAAGTGGTTGCTTGCCATCCGTTGGGAGATAACCCAACTAAAGAACTATGAAAGAGAACTGATTGCCGCCAAAGAACAACTGGAGCAAGCTATAAGAAAACAAAAGTTAGCATTGAGAAGTATCAACTTCGGACTCATCTACATTGATAAAAACTACAAAGTACAATGGGAAGAAACCACACATATCAGCAGCTTGGTAAAAGGAAGACAATATGTGCCCGGAAAGATATGTTATCAGACAAGTGCCCTTCGCGACAGCCCTTGTGAACCATGCGCTTTCAAGAAAGCCATTACATCGGGCAAGATCGTACGTCATCATATCCATATAGACGATGTGGACTTTGAGGTAACGGCAACTCCCGTCTTCGATGATAAAAACGAAACAGAAATCATCGGAGGTCTGCTTCGTTTTGAAGATATCACTGAGAAAATGAAAATAGACCAGATGTTGAAGGAAGCGAAAGAAAAAGCCGAAGAATCCAACCGGCTGAAATCTGCGTTTCTAGCCAATATGAGCCATGAAATACGAACTCCGCTCAATGCTATTGTAGGATTCTCAGACATGATGTGCCAGGAAGAAGTGAGCCAAGAGGACAAAACGGATTTTTCTGCAATTATATCCAATAACAATGAGCTATTATTACAATTGATAAATGACATTCTTGACCTTTCGAAAATAGAAGCCGGTACAATTGAATTCAACTTCACCTCGGTAGACATCAACGAACTACTGAGTCGAATTTGCCTCCAGATGCAAGCAAAAAACACGTCGCCCGATGTGCAAATCACTTTTGCAGAAAAAGCAGAACATTGCATCATCAACACCGACCAAAAGCGTCTATCCCAAGTTATTATCAACCTAGCCACCAATGCACTGAAGTTCACTCCAAAAGGTTCCATTAAAATGGGATACCGCATAGATGCAGAGGCACACGAGATCTTTTTCTATGTAAAAGATACGGGTATCGGAATCCCAGCCGACCAAAAGGACAAAGTTTTTGAACGCTTCGTCAAATTGAACGCTTTTGCCAAAGGAACAGGACTCGGACTTGCCATCTGCCGCGTCATCATAGAGCGATTGAACGGGGTTATCGGAGTAGATTCAAAAGAAGGGGAAGGTTCCTGTTTCTGGTTCAAAATACCATACTAACCTATACTATTATAACAGGATTTAAAGAGTTTAATAGTTTTCAGCATATATCAAAATATCTTTGAACTACATTATAAATAGTAATCCGATAAATTCAAGAAAACTTAATTGCATTATCCTCCATTTATATTATCTTTGTAAAATGATTGTGCAAAATTTTAGTATATGCCTGACTATGATTTAATCGCCATATTAGGACCTACCGCATCCGGGAAGACCCCATTTGCCGCCGCACTGGCAGCAGAACTCCATACGGAAATCATCAGTGCCGATTCCCGGCAAATTTACCGGGGAATGGACCTTGGTACGGGTAAGGACTTAGCCGACTATACCGTCAATGGCAAACAGATTCCGTATCACCTCATCGATATTGCCGAACCCGGTTATAAGTACAATGTTTTTGAATATCAGCGTGATTTTCTTGGCGCTTATGAGACTATTAAACAAAAAGGTTGCTTGCCCGTTGTATGTGGTGGTACCGGAATGTATCTCGAATCTGTGTTGAAAGGCTACAAGTTATTACCTGTACCCGAAAATCCGGAATTGCGTGCTCGCCTAGCAGACAAGTCATTGGAAGAACTGACGGAAATCCTGGCTACTTACAAAAGCCTGCATAATTCGACGGACGTAGATACAGCCAAACGTGCCATTCGAGCCATTGAAATAGAAGAGTATTATGTCCATACTCCGGTAGACGAACGTGCGTTTCCGCAATTGAACAGCCTCATCATAGGCATAGACATCGAGCGGGAATTGCGTCGACAGAAGATAACCCGCCGACTTCACCAACGTCTGGACGAAGGAATGGTGGATGAAGTACGCCGCCTGATAGAGCAAGGTATCTCACCGGATGACCTGATCTATTACGGGCTGGAATATAAATACCTGACGCTTTACGTTATCGGCAAACTGACTTACGACGAAATGTTCCATGAACTGGAAATTGCCATCCATCAGTTTGCCAAACGACAAATGACTTGGTTCCGCGGAATGGAACGTCGCGGATTTACGATTCATTGGATGGATGCCCGCTGGCCGATGCAAGAAAAGATTGACTTTGTAAAGTCAAAACTTAAAGAGATTTAGTATCTTTGTCGGCAGGGCTATCAGTCCGACTAAATGAAAAAGAAAGACTTACTGAAAGGAGCTAGATATGAGTGTAGGACCCGAAAAGTGGGGGGTGATATACAACCCCAAAGCCGGAACACGGAAAGTGCAGAAACGGTGGAAAGAAATCAAAGAATATATGGACAGCAAAGGTGTGTCATACGACTACGTGCAATCCGAAGGGTTCGGTTCGGTAGAACGCCTGGCAGGAATTCTTGCCAACAACGGTTATCGCACGATTGTAGTCGTAGGCGGTGACGGTGCACTCAACGATGCTATCAACGGCATTATGCTCTCCAACGCAACAGATAAAGAAAACATCGCCATCGGCATCATTCCCAACGGTATCGGCAACGACTTTGCCAAATATTGGGAGATGAGTTCGGAATATAAGGAAGCCGTAGATTGTATCATCAACAACCGCCGCCGTCGGATAGACGTAGGTACCTGTTATTACTATGATGGCGAAAAACACCTGACGCGCTACTTCCTTAATGCTATCAACATTGGCTTAGGCGCCCGCATCGTAAAGATCACCGACCAGACCAAACGCTTTTGGGGAGTAAAGTTCCTCTCCTACCTCATGGCATTTATCTCCATGATTTTTGAACGGAAACTTTATCGCATGCACCTTAAAATAAATGGTGAACATATACGAGGACGCATCATGACCGTCTGCATCGGCAGTGCATGGGGATACGGGCAAGCTCCTAGCGCAGTGCCTTATAACGGCTGGCTGGATGTTTCCGTAATTTACCGTCCGGAACTGCTGCAACTCTTCTCGGGCATGTGGATGCTCATTCAAGGAAGAATCTTGAACCACAAAGTGGTAATGCCCTATCGTACTCAAAAAGTAAAAGTATTACGTGCACAAAATGCTTCTGTCGATTTGGACGGTCGTATTCTTGACCGCCATTTTCCGCTGGACATCGGGGTGATGCACGAAGCGATCACATTAATAATACCAAACTGAAATTAGTTATAAGTGATAAGTTATAAGTTATTTGTTAACTGCCCCGCTTATCACTTATAACTTAAAACTAATAACTTATAACTAACTTATGATTGAATTGAAACATAACCCTGCAGGAAACTTTTTTTTGCTGGCAGGTCCTTGCGTCATTGAAGGCGAAGACATGGCAATGCGTATTGCCGAACGTATTGTAACAATCACAGAAAAACTGCAAATACCCTTCGTTTTCAAGGGTTCTTACCGGAAAGCCAATCGCTCGCGTTTGGATTCATTTATGGGCATCGGTGATGAAACTGCCCTGAAGGTATTAAAGAAAGTACACGACACTTTCGGAGTGCCTACTGTTACGGATATCCATGCTGCAGAAGAAGCAACGATGGCTGCTGAATATGTAGACGTATTACAAATACCAGCTTTCCTTTGCCGGCAAACAGACTTGTTGGTCGCAGCTGCTGAAACGGGTAAAATAATAAATATCAAGAAAGGACAGTTCCTTTCTCCATTTGCTATGCGCTTTGCCGCAGAGAAAATTGTGGAAGCAGGCAACAAAAATGTGATGATTACAGAGCGTGGTACTACCTTTGGTTATCAAGACCTGGTGGTGGATTATCGCGGTATTCCTGAAATGCAGACTTTCGGCTTCCCCGTTATTCTGGACGTAACCCATTCGTTGCAACAACCCAACCAAACCAGTGGGGTTACAGGCGGTATGCCGCAACTGATCGAGACCGTTGCCAAAGCCGGTGTAGCTGTTGGAGTGGACGGACTGTTTATTGAAACTCACGAGAATCCTGCCGTAGCCAAGAGCGACGGTGCCAATATGTTAAAACTCGATCTTTTAGAAGATTTGCTAACAAAATTAGTACGCATACGCGAAGCAATAAAAGAATAATTTTGTTAGCATACTGTGATTTACAATCCTATGTTCCGACAGATAGGACAAGAATAATTTAAAATCAGAGAATTATGAAACATCTTTTTCGTGGTTTTTGGATTGTAGCAATCTTATTATGCTGCAGTTTCCATCAAGCATTTGCACAGACGCAAATGCCCCCTATCCCCGTTGATAAGAATGTCCGCATTGGTAAGCTGGACAACGGACTGACTTATTACATCCGCAAAAACAGCCTGCCTGCCAACCGTGCAGACTTTTACATCGCCCAAAAAGTAGGGTCCATACAAGAAGAAGCCGACCAACGTGGTTTGGCACACTTCCTGGAGCACATGTGTTTCAACGGAACTACCCATTTCCCCGGTGATGCCTTGAAACAATATCTGGAACGTATCGGAGTGAAGTTCGGTGAAAACCTGAATGCTTATACATCGGTAGACGAAACCGTATACAATATTTCCAATGTACCGGTCACTACTCCGGGAGCCATCGATTCTTGTTTGCTGATTCTGCACGATTGGAGTAACGACCTTACCCTTGACCCGGTGGAAATAGACAAAGAACGTGGCGTTATCAACGAAGAATGGCGTACACGCATGAGTGCCATGATGCGTTTCCAGGAAAAGATGTTGCCTACGATGTTTGAAGGCACTAAATATGCAAACTGTTTCCCTATCGGAACTATGGATGTTGTAATGAACTTCAAACCTCAAACCTTAAGAGATTATTACGAAAAGTGGTATCGCCCCGACCTGCAAGGCATCATTGTGGTAGGTGATGTGGATGTAGATGCCATCGAAGCCCAGATAAAGAAAATATTCTCCGACATCCCGGCACAGCCCAATGCTGCCAAACGTGAATATTATCCTGTAAACGATAATAAGGAGCCTATCATATTTATTGCTCAGGATAAAGAACAGCCTAATATTCAAGCCATTATTTTCAACAAGCATGAAGCTACTCCTGACGAACAAAAAGGTACCATGGACTATTTGGTTCAGAACTATGCGACTACCCTTATCAGCAACATGCTGAATGCCCGTCTGAACGAGTTGATGCAAGTAGCCGATCCTCCTTATGTTTATGCAGGAACCTATGACGATGACTTCTTTGTTGCCAAAACCAAAGATGCCTTCACAGGTGTAGTAGTTTGTAAAGAAGATGCGATTGATAGCGGAATCACCACCTTACTTCGCGAAATAGAGCGTGCACGCCAATTTGGTTTTACCGAAACAGAATACAACCGTGCCCGTGCAGAATATCTGCGTCAGCTGGAATCAGCTTTCAACGAACGAGACAAGCGCAAGAACGAAGAATATGTAGAAGAATATGTTCGCCATTTCCTCGATAATGAACCTATCCCTGGCATTGAAAGCGAATACGCCATCATCAATCAGATAGCTCCGAATATTCCGGTTGCCGCACTGAATCAAATGATGCCTGCCCTTGTTACCGACAATAATCAGGTAGTAGCCGTACTGGGACCTCAGAAAGAAGGTTTGAAAATGCCTACCGAAGATGACATCAAGAAAATACTTGCAGACGTAAAAGCTGAAAAGCTGACTGCATACGTAGATAAAGTATCGGATGAACCTTTAATGGCAGAAGCTCCTAAAGGTGGCAAAATCGTATCGGAAAAGACCGATGAAATATTCGGCACTACTATGCTGACATTATCCAACGGAGTGAAAGTTATCATCAAGAAGACTGACTTCAAGGCAGACGAAATCCGCATGAAAGGTGTCAGCCTGGGTGGTAGTTCTTTGTTCCCCGACTCGGAGATTATCAATATCAACGGTCTGGACGCAGTGAGCGTAGGTGGTCTGGGTAATTTCAGCGCAGTAGACCTAGAGAAAGTACTCGCAGGTAAGAAAGCGTCCGTGAGCTATGGTATCGGTGACAAGACTGAGACGGTAAACGGCAGTTGCTCACCGAAAGACTTCGAGACAATGATGCAGTTAACTTATCTGACATTTACCGCACCACGTCGTGACGATGATGCTTTTGCCTCTTACAAAAGCCGTAGCAAAGCTTCTTTGCAAAATGCAGATATGAATCCGATGAAGGCTTTCAGCGACTCTATTCAATCCGGAATCTACATGAATCATCCGCGTAGGGTGAGAATGAAAGCCGACATGATCGATCAAATGAATTACGACAAGATATTGTCCATGTATCAGGATCGTTATAAAGATGCCAGTGATTTTACCTTTATCTTTGTAGGCAACGTAAATGTTGATGAAATGAAGCCGGTTATCGCCGAATATCTAGGTGCATTACCTGCCATCAACCGCAGAGAAGCATTCAAAGATAATAAAGTGGACATCCGCCAAGGAGCTTACAAGAACGAATTTATTCGTAAACAAGAGACACCAAAAGCCTCTAACTTCGTTTTATTCAGTGGTACATGCAAATACGACTTGAGAAACGATATCCTGTTGAGTATGACCAGCCAGATTCTCGACTTGATCTATACCAATAAAGTGCGTGAAGACGAAGGTGGTACATATGGAGTATATACTTTTGGTCAATTGAGCAAGTATCCGAAAGAACAAGCCATGTTGCAGATCATTTTCGATACAGCTCCCGCCAAACAAGAAAAGTTGATGCAGATTATCTTTGCTGAATTGAATAATGTAGCCAAAGCAGGTCCTGCGGAAGGTGACCTGAACAAGGTAAAAGAATTCATGCTGAAGAAATATGCCGAAGATTTGAAGGAAAACGGCTATTGGTTGAATAGCATTGACGAATATTTGTTCACCGGTATGAATCCGATAAAAGACTATACAGAAATCGTCAATAGCATCACGGTGAAAGACATTCAAAAGTTCGTCGATGATCTGCTAAAACAGAAGAATGAAATTGAGATTTCAATGATCAGTCCTGACAAAGAATAAGAGAATACAAATACACAGAAGGCTGCGTTGTTCTTAAATAAAGCAGCGCAGCCTTTTTTACATTATCCAAATTCATCTACACACAATGAGCCTTTTCTTAGAACTGCGAAAGCACGGTAAACTGGCCGCCAAACGAAATCCTATGTACGAGAAGAACAAGTTCGGCAAGTTCTGGATGTACTTTATGGCAATCTTTTGGGCAGGTTATCTTATCTTTTTTGGTAGTACGTTTGCATTCGCTTTCAATGGCGGAGCTACAGAAGCCTATCATGTACTGAACAGCGGGTTAATCTTCGTCATGGCTTTAGACTTCCTCATGCGTTTTCCTTTCCAGAAAACACCTACGCAAGAGGTAAAGCCCTATCTGCTGCTACCTATCAAACGAAATCGCTTGATTGACTTCCTTTTGATACGGTCGGGATTGAACGGATTCAATCTGATATGGTTGTTCTTTTTTGTCCCTTTCTCCATCCTGACAATTACCAAATTTTATGGCATTACGGGAGTGATAACCTATTGTATCGGTATCTGGTTACTAATGATATTCAATAACTACTGGTTCCTGCTTTGCCGCACGCTTATGAACGAGCGTATTTGGTGGGTGGCATTACCCGTACTTGTGTATGGAGGTATTACCGCAGCTCTGTTTATCCCTGATAAAAGTCCGTTATTCGATTATTCCATAGATTTGGGCGAAGGATTCATTCATGGTAATCTGTTGGTATACCTCGGCCTACTTATCGCCATTGTCGTAATGTGGTTTATTAACCGCTACGTGATGATTGGATTGATTTACGATGAAATCAACAAGGTAGAAGATACCAAAGTGAAGCATGTGTCCGAATATAAATTCCTGGATCGTTATGGTGAAATAGGAGAATACATGCGTTTGGAACTAAAACTGCTATTCCGCAACAAAGTATGTAAAACGGCATTGCGAACGGTTGTTATTGTTGTAGTAGCCTTCAGTTGTGTTCTCAGCTTTACCGAAGTTTACGACGGAACGGGAATGAAGAACTTTATCATGGTCTATAACTTCGTAATCTTCGGCATCTTATTCCTATCTTCATTAATGAGCTACGAAGGTAATTACATTGACGGACTGATGAGCCGCAAGGAATCTATCTATGCTCTGCTCCGTGCTAAATATACATTGTACAGCATTGCTATCATTATTCCTTTCTTATTGATGATACCTGCAATGGCTACCGGCAAATTATTGGTATTAAACTGCATAGCATGGGCTTTGTTCGCTGTAGGCTGTGTCTACTTCTGCCTATTCCAGTTAGCCGTATACAATAACAGAACTGTCGACCTGAATGCCAAAATGACCAACCGTCAGAATATGGGAACAGGTTTACAAAACCTCATAGCCGGTGCTGCCTTCGGTATTCCATTGCTATTAAATATTGTATTGACAAAAATATGGGGAGATACTGTTACTGCCTGGATACTGATTTTTATCGGCCTAGGTTTCATACTCACCTCCCGTTTCTGGCTGAAGAATGTTTATCATCGCTTCATGAAGCGCCGATACAAGAATATGGAAGGGTTTAGAGATAGCAGGCAATAAAAAAACAGTTATGAGTTATTAGTTATAAGTTATTTGTTATTGGCTATGAATGATTTGCAAATTTAAAGAACCAACAACCATAACAACTAACTCATAGCAACCAACTCATAACTAATAACTCATAACTAATAACTTATAACTACTCATGATTTCAATAAATAATTTGCAAAAGAACTTCGGCGAGAAGAAAGCCGTAGATATAGATAAATATATTATCAACCAAGGTGATATGCTAGGACTAGTTGGTAACAACGGTGCTGGTAAGACAACTCTTTTCCGATTGATACTGGACTTGTTGCAGGCAGATAATGGCAACGTCACGATTAATGACATCGATACCAGTAAGAGCGAAGACTGGAAAACATTTACAGGAGCTTTCATTGATGATGGTTTTCTTATTGACTACCTCACGCCGGAAGAATATTTTTATTTTATTGGCAAGATGTATGGCTTGAAGAAGGAAGAAGTTGACGAACGTCTCATTCCCTTTGAACGCTTTATGAACGGTGAAGTTACAGGTCAGAAGAAATTCATCCGCAACTTCTCTGCCGGAAATAAACAGAAAATCGGTATTATCTCTGCCATGCTTCATCATCCGCAGTTGCTGATATTGGATGAGCCGTTTAATTTCCTGGACCCAAGCTCACAATCGGTTATTAAACATTTGCTGAAGAAATACAATGAAGAGCACGGAGCAACTGTTATCATTTCCAGTCACAACCTGAATCATACAGTGGATGTATGCCCACGTATCGCACTCTTGGAGTACGGCGTTATTATCCGTGATATCAAGAATGAGAACAACTCTGCTGAAAAAGAATTGGAAGATTATTTCAACATCAGCGTAGAAGAAGAAATTGTAGAGGAAGAGATCATTGAAGAAGTAAAACAAGAAGAAACAGAAGAACAGAAAGAATGAAACAACCTATTTCTTATATAGTATATCTTGTCAGCCTGTTATTTATCCTTAGTTCTTGCCGTACTTCTGCGCCACGACTCGATTACAAAGCGTTAGCGCAAGCTTCCATCCGTTTGGGAGTGGACATCGGTATAGAAGATAACCACCAATTGTACATTAACTCTGCCGAATGGATAGGCACTCCTTATCGTGGTGGAGGAGATAGCAAACGGGGAACAGACTGTTCCGGATTAGTTTCACAGCTCTATAAGAAAGTCTACCGTACTCGTCTATCCAGAAGTACGGACGAACAACTAAAAGAAAGTAACAAAATCTCCCGCCGCAATTTGCGTGAGGGAGATTTGGTATTCTTTACCAGTCCGTCTTCACGAAAAAAGGTGGCGCATGTAGGCATCTATCTTAAAAACGGGAAGTTTATACATGCCAGTACCAGTCAGGGGGTTATTGTCAGTAACCTCAGTGAGAAATACTATACGCAGCACTGGCTCCGCGGAGGAAGAATATCTCATTAGTCCTTGCAAATAAATTATTCTTTTTGTGATTAATCTTCTTTACTTCCGACTGATAGTTCAAATAAATTAAAAAGAAGAATACAATGAAGAAATTTTTAGGTCTGCTGTTGCTCATCAGCTTTGCACTAAGTGCCCATGCACAGCTTTTATGGAAAGTATCCGGTAATGGATTAAAGAAGCCCTCTTATATATTTGGTACTTACCACCTTTCTCCTCTTAGTATTAAGGATAGTATCGCCGCTATGCCACAAGCTATCAACGAAACGAGTCAGGTATATGGTGAAGTGGTCATGTCAGACATGATGACGCCTGCTTTTATGCAGAACATGCAACAACAAATGATGATGCCTAAGGACACTACATTGCAAAGTTTGTTCACCCCTGAACAATATGAGTTGATAGGCAAAGTTATCAAAGAAAACATGATGGTAGACATCGCTATGTTGGCACAACTAAAACCAGCCGCTATCATTCAGCAACTTACCGTACTGCTTTATATGAAGCATACACCGGGATACAACCCGCAGGAACAACTCGATGCTTACTTCCAGCAACAAGCACAGCAGAGTGGTAAAAAGGTAGGCGGTCTGGAAACTGCCCAATCACAAATAGACATTCTTTTCAACAGCCAGTCATTACAACGCCAAGCTACGCTACTGCATTGTACCGCAAGTGATCTTGACAAAGCAGTGGAACAAGCACAAAGATTGATTAAGAGCTATCAGGCACAAGATATTGACGAGATGTTGCGCTTGATGGAAGAACGTGACGGAAACTCTTGCGATCCACTACCGGGAGAGATGGAGGCACTTCTCGACTATCGTAACATTGCGTGGGCAGGTCAAATACCTACCATCATGACAGAAGCCCCTACCCTCTTTGTGGTTGGTGCAGGACACTTACCCGGAACAAACGGAGTACTAAATTTACTAAAACAACAAGGCTACACTGTGGAAGCCATGAAATAAAACTCTAACAGATTCTCTCTCTAACCTAAACAAGACCGGCTGCTTTAAGAATACTCTTAAAGCCTCCATGCTTTCAAATCCAAAGCAGCCGGTCTTTTATAAAAGTGTTATCAGCGAAGTATAAATTTCAGTTCACCACCATGTACAAGTTCATCATGAGTTATACGATAGCGAGACAATGATTTCCCTCCTAATTCCATCTGACGAATGTAAAGTGATTCCTTTGACGGACGTACTGTTTCTATCACCAACTTATCACGTCCCCATTGTTTGGGATCCAAACGAATAGTCACTTTATCGAACACAGGCGTAGAAAGTGTATAAGCCGGTTCTCCGGGACAATCGGGATAGAAGCCTATCATATTGAAGATGGCCCATGCTGACATGGTTCCCGTATCATCATTGCCCGGAATACCGTCGGGAGCATCTTTGAAATACTTCTGCAAAAGGCGGTGCAATTCCTTTTGAGTGCGCCATTCCTCTCCTTTGAAATAAGAAAAGAGATGGGCATAGGCTATATCCGGCTCATTGGCAGGATCATAAAGCCCGTCATCAAATACACGTTGAAGTTTGTCTACAAAAGGCTTCTTTCCCCCCATCAAACGAGCCAATCCTTTGACATCATGTGGAACATAGAAAGTATAGTTCCAGGCATTGCCTTCATGGAAACCGGGACTGGGTTCGAAGTTCTCACCTTCCATCGGGTTGAAAGGAGAATAAAACTGCCCGTTGGGAAGAATGGGACGAAGTGTACCGAACTCTTTACTGTAATAATGTTTGTAGCCCAAAGAACGATTATGGAAAAGCCGGGCATCAGCTTGGTAACGACGAGCTTCCTCTTTATTGCCTTTTGCTTCAGCACGTTTTCCAAGTACATCGGCAAGACGTGAAAGGGCATTGTCTGCAATGTAATATTCCAATGCATGAGACACGGAATTGTCATACTGTTCACGCAAGGGGACATACCCTAAAGACATATAGTCATCATTATCGGGACGCAGCAGATTCTCTGCTCCCGGAAGAGTGGCGCCTTTACGCATAGCTTCGTAAGCAAGTTCGATGTCAAAGTCATTCAAGCCCTTCAGCCAGGTATCCACAATCACCGGAATTGAAGGATCACCTTCCATTGTCAGCGTTTCACGTCCATATAACTCCCATTTAGGCAGCCAACCGTGTTCCCGATACATATCGAGCATTGAGCGTACCATCTGTAACTGACGTTCAGGATATACCAAAGTAAGTAACTGATGTACGTTGCGGTAGGTATCCCATAAAGAGAAGACAGTATAACGGTCACCTTTCGTAGTCAGAATCTTGTCGCTTTCCATAGCGGGATACTGGCCGTTTACGTCTTGCAGAACATTGGGATGAATCAACAGATGATAGAGTGCAGTATAAAAGACTGTCTTCTGCTCTTTCGTTCCACCCTCTACCAAGATACGCGATAAATCATCGTTCCAGCGTTGACGGCTTTCTGCCAGCACTTGACTAAAATCCTTCCCCTGCTGTTCGGTATCCAGATTGAGACGGGCATTTTCGATACTAACAAAGGAGACACCCATTTGTACTTCTATCTGTTCGCCTTCCTGTGTGTTGAAGGTAAGATAAGTTCCTATATCATCTCCGGCAATATCTTTGCGATAACGGGTATAGAGTTTATAACGACCGTTATCTGAATCCCACTCAGCCTCGACACCCGTCATGGCACGTTGCTTCTTCCAATAACCGGTAACAGCAGGACGCTTGTTAACGCGCATCACGAAATAGATAGGAAATACCGCCTGCGGATTGTAACAGAAAGTACCCAACAACTTCATACCTTCAAATTCGCAATCACTCACCTGCCGGAGAGAAGCACCCGATTCGTTGGTTAATCCTTCACCCAAATTCAACAGGATATGGCTTTGTCCGGCAGGAAAGGTGAAGCGTGCCACACCCGTACGAGGCGTAGCCGTCACTTCAGTCTTCACATTATAACGAGTAAGAAAATTGCTATAATAACCGGGTGATGCCTGTTCATCCTTATACCGACTGCCATATTCTTTATAATCGACGGATAATTCTCCCGTGGTTGGCATCAGCAGTAAAGACCCCAATTCCGGGCATCCTACTCCGCTGAGGTTTACATGGGAGTATCCGGTAAAGAAACAGTTGTGATACTCATAAGGAGTGGACCACCAACGGGCATCTTTATCATACTTGTTGTCTGCCGAACCCATCACGTTGAAAGGCACCACGGACATCATTCCATTGGGACAAACCGCACCGGGATTCGTTGTGCCAAAATTGGTGGTACCAATAAATGGATTGACGTAATCTACCGGAGAAAAGTTCTTCTCTTCTGCCCACGACACAGCAAGCAGACTGAAAGATAATAGGCAAGAAATGATTGTTCGTTTCATTACAAATAATATTTCACCCTTCGTACCCCCTGAAGGGGGAGGAAGATAGTTTTGTTTTCAATCGGGGAGTGATTGTTGTACGCTTTACGAAATCTATAATCTCTGAGATATAACCGAAAGCCATTCCTACCACTGTATCGGCAGCACCATAATACACGGCAACCTTATCCCCATCCTGCAAAGACGCACAAGGGAAAACAACATTAGGAACATCTCCCTGCAATTCATAAGGAGCGGCGGGTGCAAGCAGATATTCACGTGTACGATACAACACTTTAGACGGATCTTCCTTATCCAGAATAGCAGCACCCATAGAATAGCGGAAGCCGTTGCAAGTAGTAATCACTCCATGGTAGAACATCAACCACCCCTCTTCAGTAAGGAAGGGAACGGAACCTGCACCGATCTTTGTACATTGCCACGCACTTTCCGGGAAAGGAGTCACTTTCATGACGCAACGATGTTCGCCCCAATATTTCATATCCGGACTATAGCTGAGGTAGATATCACCAAACGGAGTATGTCCATTATCACTGGGACGACTCAACATAGCATATTTACCGTTTATTTTCTGCGGGAAAAGTACCCCGTTACGGTTGAAAGGCAAGAAGGCATTCTCACACTGAAAGAACTCCTTAAAATCAAACGTATAGGCGATGCCGATAGTCGGTCCGTTATAACCGTTGCACCATGTAATCCAGTAGCGGTCTTCTATCCAAGTCACGCGCGGATCGTATTTATATTCAGACTCGATCATCTCGGTATTCCCCGCCTTAAAACGGATAGGTTCGTGGCTTATCTCCCAGTCAATACCATTCTTACTAAAGCCTGCGAAGATGTTCATCTGCACCGCTTTGTTATCACAACGGAACACACCGGCATATCCATCTCCAAACGGAACTACCGCACTATTGAAAATACTATTTGATGAAGGGATGTGATAACGTCCGATAACCGGATTCTTCGAATAGCGCCACATTACATCCTTACAATCTTCGGGACGATTCTCCCACGGCATTTTAATCTTGTTATTCATAATTGATTATTTTAAGCCTCACCTTTGAAGGTGTGGAGTTAATTTAATTACACACAAACTTATAAAGTTCCTATTATATTTTTACTTCTTTTCATCAGGATACGTAAACGGCACAAAGTAGGTTATCAAGAATGCCGGAATAGTAGCGAATAGAATAAAGATAAAGAAGTGTTCATATCCTAACCAATCGCTGACATAGCCGCTAATTGATCCCGGCAGCATTACTCCCAGGTTCATAATGCCCGAAGCGAAGGCATAATGCGCCATCTGGTGTTTGCCAGGCGCTACCTGCTGCATCATGAACAAGCTCAGTCCTACAAAACCAAAGCCATAACCAAAGTACTCCAGCACAATGGCACTACCAATCAGCATACCACTCTCCGGCTGATAAACCGCCAATAATGTATAAGCAACAAAAGGCAGATTGAAGATGCAACACAAAGAGAATAATGTCTTCTGCAAACCCTTGTGCGAAATGTAATATCCCGCTAATAAAGAACCCAATACAAAAGCTGCCGCACCATAAGTACCGTAATACAAACCAATCTGTTGTTCATTCAGCCCCAAGCCTCCCACTGAACGCTCTGCTTTGAGGAAGAGGGGGACAATCTTCATCACAAAGCCCTCGGCAAGACGATACAGGATGATGAAAGCGATATAATACCAAATGTGTTTCTTCAGGAAGAAATCTCTGATTACTTCTACTAATTGATGGAAGGTTTCTCTGACTGTTGTTGTACCGGATGCACTTTTGCCTCCCGTTGGAAGCATACGTATATGATACAAACTCAGCAAGATCATAACGGCAGCCAATATCAGCATCACCACCATCCAGGCATGCACCGTTGCTTCATGGCGAACAGCTTCCGTTACCTCTCCTACTCCACCGAAGCTCTTCAGCAACCAACCTGCCAGCCAGACCAATCCGCCTGAGGCTACAATCTTGGCTATATTGTAAAAGGCCCCTTGCCAGCCAATATATTTGGCCTGTTCCTGTTTGTTCAACTCCGACATATATACGCCATCAGTGGCCACATCGTGCGTAGCACCACTGAAAGCAATCATCGCCAGTAATGCAATGCATACGGCAAAAAAGGCCGGTAATTGCAACGCCAAAGCTACCAGAGCAAAACCTGCTCCGGTAACCATTTGCGTTAATACTACGAAAAACTTCTTTGTCCTGAACATTTCAAGAAACGGACTCCAAAGGAACTTCAGCGTCCAGGGCAACATGATAAGTGACGTCCACAAAGCGATTTGTGCATCACCGATGCCCAATCCTTTAAACATCAGTACAGAAACCATGTTCAGCACCACGAATGGCAACCCCATGGCAAAATATACGGTGGGAACCCACGATATAGGATTATGAATTTTCTGATTCATAGTAGTTCGTTTTTAAGGTCATAGGCAAAGATACATAAATAAAAGATACCTTGCTTCATTATTCCCCCACTATTATTTCAGCGGTTTGTCACCCATTGTCAGTTCCAATACTCCGCCATCTACTATATCCTGATGAGTAAAGAAAGGAGTTTGCAATTCCTTACCATTCAGAACCATACTCTGCACATACATATTGTCACGGCTATTGTTATGTGCTACTATCTTGAACGTCTTTCCGGCATTCAAATGAATGGTAGCTTCATTAAACAAAGGACGTCCGATGGAATACACCGGTTTGCCGGGACATACCTGATAGAAGCCCATTGCATTCATAATAAACCATGCCGACATTTGTCCACAGTCTTCATTACCCGAAAGTCCGTCGGGATTATTGAAGTAGAGCGTATGCAAGATACGGTCAATCAGTTCTTGAGTACGATACGGTTGTCCTACATAGTTATAAAGATGCGCAATGTGGTGGCTCGGTTCATTACCTTGTGCATATTGCCCAATCAAACCGGAGATATCAGCCGATACCATATTTCCTTCCAAAGCAGAATCAGCAATGAATAAAGAGTCCAGTTTGCCGATAAAGGCATCTTTTCCTCCCATTAATTCTACAAGACCGTCTACATCATGGGGTACGAACCAAGTCCACTGCCAGGCAGTGCCTTCACAATAATCATCATTACGATGGTTGGATGAACGTGGATTGAAAGGCGTACGCCAATTTCCCTCACTATCCAGTCCACGCATGAAACGGGTACTCGGGTCGAAATATACTTTATATCCTTCGGCAAACGTAGAATATTTCTCTTTATTGGGTTCGTCCCCCATCGCATCGGCAAGTACGGAGATACACCAATCATCGTATGCATATTCCAAAGCCTTGGCAACGGATTCATTATCTTTGTCACAAGGAACATATCCTACCTTATTCTTCCAATATTTGGCTTGCGGCATCAGGTGGGGCAATACCAACGGATGGGTGATGATGCCCGTAGTATCATATTCGGCTGTGCGAAGGCAGGCACGATAGGCTTCTTTCACATCAAAGTTACGATAACCTTTTACGTAAGAGTCGGCAATCAGAGAAGCGGCATGATAACCAATCATGGTTCCGGTATAATTTCCTGCTAACTCCCACATAGGGAAGATACCGCCTTCTTCTTCTTTCTGTATGAGCGAACGGATAAAGGCTTCATTCAACTCGGGGTCGATAATTGTCATCAAAGGATGATAAGCGCGGAAAGTGTCCCACAAGGAGAATACGGTATATATAGGCTGTTTGACATCTCCCTGATGAGGTTTCAGATCCATCCCCAAGTAACGCCCGTCAGCATCAGTAAAGAGATTGGGCTGCATACCTGTATGGTAAAGGGCTGTATAGAACATGGTTCGTTGGTCGGTATCCGTCGTTTGAATATCTATTTTGGAAAGATATTTATTCCACTCTGCACGGGCAGCCTGACGTACTCCGTCGAAATCCCATTCCGGTATTTCGGCTTCCACATTCTTGCGGGCGCCATCCATATCGACTGCAGACACACCGACTTTCACCAACACTTGCTCGTTCTTTGCAGTAGGGAATTGCAGTAATACTTTTGCGGTAGGCAGAAGCGGACCGCCTTCATCTAAAGCAATAGAATCGGTAACCAAGGTATAAGTAAACGGTTTGGAGAATTTGGCATAGAAGTTAATGTATTGGTCGAATGCCCAATAGACGGTTTTCTTACGTCCACGAATTTCAGTATCGCTGATAACTTCGATCTCCATTTCCTCGTTCTTTTGGCGTTGCAGGCTGTAATCCAAATCCAATATAAATCCGGCATCTACCGCTTGCGGAAAAGTATAACGGTGGATAGCAGCACGTTGGGTAGCAGTCAGCTCGGCTTTCACCTGGTAGCGGTCGAGGAATACGGAGTAATAACCGGGTTCAGCCACTTCGTTCTTATGCGAAAAGGCAGAAGCATACGCCATTTGCTGGCTCTTTGAACCGGTAGGTTGATATTCCTGCTTGCCTACGGTAGGCATCAGCAATACATCCCCATAATCACCACATCCCGTACCACTGAGGTGCGTATGCGAGAAACCGTTCATAGTTGAATCGGCATAATAATAACCGGAACATGCATCCCACTCATAAATTCGCGTGTCCGGACTGGGTTGAATCATCCCGTTAGGAACTACTGCTCCGGGATAAGTATGTCCGTGCCCTCCTGTACCGATGAACGGATTGACATAGGACGCATAGTCCTCTACTGCCGCCGGAGTACAACTACAAATTGTACCCAACAACATTAGTCCACCCATCAGTATGGAGTTCGTTTTCATGTTTTTCTTCATATCTCTACTTGTATTACGTTGTTTATCAGATTGGTATAAAACTAATAGCTTGTCCGCCGCCTCTTGCCATTGCTACGGTAAGAGTATCATCGGCAGTCACTTGCTTTTCAATAATTTCGTAAGCTGTGGGATTCGTTTCCCAGTCAGCCTCTTTGGTATCGGCATAAATAATAGCTTTGTAGCTTTTTCCTTTTTCAAGAAAGTCAAGCTTAATATCGATGGTGCGTGCCATTTCGTTTGTGGCAGCACCCAAGAAGTACTTATCTTTTGCTTTGCGGACAATGGCGACGAATTCACCGGGCTCTCCAGCTAATGCCTGCGACCAGTCACAATCGGCATCATAGTCGCGGAAGAATTGGAAAGCAGGATGTCCTTCGTAGTTTTCAATCATGTCGGCAGCCATTTGTAGAGGGGAATAAAGTATTACCCAGTTGGCTATTTGTTTGGCAAGGGTGGTGTTGATGCGGCAGTCTTTGCTATCTTTCATATTCCACTGCTTGCGGTTAGGATTCTTCTTGGCTCGTTCATACAGGATGTCGAATATACCGGGAGTGTAATCCATAGGTCCACCTAGCAGACGGGTAAAAGGCAACATCACATGGTGTTCGGGAGGGTTGCCCTCACTCCACGCATTCCATTCCATACCACGAGCACCTTCACGGGTCATCATATTAGGATAAGTGCGGCGAATGCCGGTATCTTTGATAGGTTCGTGTACATCGAGTGTAGTATGGTATTTAGCGGCAGTCTGCACCACTTTGCGATAATGACGGACATTGAATTGTCCGTGATGACTATGTCCGTCAGGAAGTCCTCCGGCATAACCGGTCTTTACACTATGAACGCCCAAATCGGCATACCAGCGATAGGCATTATCCAGTTGTTTCTCGTAATTGGCAATATTACCACCTGTTTCATGGTGACCAATAATCTCAATGCCCTTTTCCTTGGCATACCGGGCTATTTCCTTGATATCGAAGTCTGCGTATGGTTTTGTATAATCAAATGATTGATTTCCACCCCAGTTTTCCCAGCCTTCGTTCCAGCCTTCGAACATTACGGCTTCAATATTATTATTTGCAGCAAAGTCGATATATCGTTTGGCATTTTCAGTAGTAGCGCCATGACGGTCGTTGATAACCCAACTTTCTACTCCCAGATGCATGCCCCACCATACACCGACGTACTTCATCGGACGAATCCAATCGGTGGTTTCGAAGGCACAAGGTTCATTCAAATTCAGGATAAGTTCCGAGTTTATCAGCCCTACTGCTTCCGGAGCTATTTGCAACGTACGCCATGGAGTCTTGAAACTGTTGCCTGCCATCCGTGCTTTGATGCCATCGGGCCAAGGAGCAAGTTCGGACTTGAATTGGCAGTCTCCTACATTCTTCAAAGTCATTTCGGGGAAGTCGGTCAAAGCTGCTTCATGTATACTGGCATAGGTATTGCCAGCCTTGAAAGTCATCGGAGTGTTGGCATTGTCTATCTTGCTGATAGGTTGCGTACGATATAGCAATTCATAAGTATCATAATTAGCAGGGATAGACCAGGAAGTGCCATCCTGTGCTATATTAAACGCGGTAAGTTCGTCTGTAATCAAGATACTGTCGGCCCCTGCAACTTCATATTCATAACGGAATCCTATTCCATCGTCAAAAACACGAAAACGCAAAACTAACTTCGTATTTGTAGTATCAGCCAAATGAACAGCCATTTCATTGTAATGATTACGGATGGTTTTATTCTCACCCCAAGGCTGTGTCCAGTTTTCATCTGCAGATAAGAAATCGGTACTTACTATACGGAAACCTTCAGAAAGATTCACTCCGTCTTTGGCAAGAAAACCTAAAGAAGAAGATGCTATAAAAGCGGTGTCGTTCACATCAACCCTGTAAGACATACGGTGATTATCGTCCAAAACGAATGCCAACCGGATTTGTCCGTCAGGAGATTTCACTTCTGTAGGTTTTGAGGATGTACAACCTGACAAGATGAAGAGAAAGGTTACTATATATATAAAGTGTTGTTTCATGTTTTTGATTGTTTTTATGAGATACTGTAGTCACCGATAGTGACATACAGTATCTCATGAGTAGCGACATTTGTATGTCTATTCCACCTTAGTTCTTCTTCACCAAAGTATAATTCTCAGTAATATGAGATTTCACATCCATGTGAGGAGGAACCAATTTGCCATCTACTTCATGGCACGGGTCAATACCCCAACGATTACCAATGCCAATCATTACGAGATTTCCATTTACATTGAAAGTACCATTTATAGGCATAGTGTAATCTTCGCCTGTGTAAAAATTCCACACATTGACTTTACCATAAGTACCCCAACACATTTCCCATGTTATAGGATCTTTTGCATCCGCTTTATGAATGGTCTGTGGAACAGGAATAGCAAAATTACCACCATTATATTCCAATACCAAAGGATATTTGTTAGTGATTTCAGGATAAGTACCCCAACCATACACGTAATAGCTCTTTCCAGTTTCTTTTTCTTCAATTCGAATATCAAAATTCTGGCTACCACTCCAGTCCCACCAGCGAGGATTATTTTCCTCGTCGATATATACATAAAGTGAGTTACTTGAAGTTACCGTCCAGTCGCCCAACAAAGCTTCGTAACCTGATACTGATGTTCCCTTTATCGGGGCGGTGTCTGTACGAGCATAGTAATTACCACTCCATTCTACTTCATCGCCAAATAAAATTGAACTTACTGCTGTGAAGAAATAACCATAGTTATACTTCAGAGGTTTGGGATTGTAGAACATCTGTACGCCGTAACCGGAGTCTTTCATATCCTGAATATACTCGGGGTGAAAATAATCCCAACCTCCACTAAGTTCATCATTAATCTTCAACGGTGTAGGACAATATTTCGATTTGGGCAGTCCTTCAAAGTTTTTCTCACGACCTTTACCATATCTCAAATAATCAGCTTGATTCTGATAGTAGCCATAAGTCATATAATCCACCAATTCGCCAACTGTCTTACCTTCTACTGTTCCTGTAGGAGAATCAATAAATTTGGAACTATATTCATAAATACCTAATAATTTATCAGGCATCTGTTTACGGCATTCATAAATCAGGCGAGCAAAGTTCTCACGAGAACGAGGCAGAAAACCTGGACTAGGATTATCCGAATAAGAAGAGTATTCATCATCAAAATCCACACCATCTAAACCATAAATATCCATATACGCTTTCAACTCTTTGGCAAAATCAGCAGCAGCTTCAGGAGATAAATTGCCCATACCGGCTTCATCGTGGTTACCCAGTAGGGTCATATTCACTTTAATGCCTTTAGCCTGCAAAGGACGGATGATTTTATCAGCATTCTTCAACAAGAAAGAAACCTTATCGTTGCAGAATACATGGACACGACCTGTTTCGCTATCCACATTGATATTAGCAGCAAAAATACTAACCACATCAAAGAAAGGTTTCCCACTCTTTTTCATAGTATATTCACCACAGTTCAAAATACTCTCATCATTCACTTCCACAAAACAATGTGTAAGTACATCGCCTTTCCTCGAGTCGGGAATGGCAGCCATCGGCTTTACCAAATAGATGTAAGTCTGATTGTTGGCAGACACTTCCACACCATCATTGGCAGTTGCCGAAATAGCCACTGCGTATGTTGAACCTATTGAACCTCCCGCATTAATTGTCAGTTCTACCGGAGCCGACTTCTTATCACCTGACTTAACAGTAGTTGTACCACCATTTGCCAAGCTCAGTTTATCAGCAGGGTACATCGTATAAGATGTACCATGAGCTGTATTGTATGCCTCAAGTGCTTCTGCATCTACTTTAAAAGTAACAGTTACATCTTGTGCGGCAGCTTTACTCAATTCAAAGTAAAGATGTCCCGCTCCGGCTTTGTCACCGAAAATAGAAATCGGTGTAAGTTCGCGTGCTCCGGCAGCAGACTTCACATAGCCGTACATACCGTCAACTGTTTCTAACTTGCTTGAATCAGCAGCATTGATTGTTATGTCATCTTCACAGCCTGTGAAAACTGATCCAACGCATGCAAAGGTCATTGCCAGCAAGCCTGATTTTATATGATTCATATATTTCATAATAAGCATCATTTTATTTGATTAAGGTATAACTAATTAATTCTTTGCAGGTAATTCCACTGCACTCCAGGTAATGGGTTTCAATGCTGTTGCATTATTTCCGTTACCGCTATAGTCAGTAATCGAGGTACCTACACCTTCGTCGAATTTCCAATAGGAAACCAAACCTTCTGCATCAGGCTCCACTTGATAGAAATGGTCTTTGGCATTGATTTCTTCAGCCGTAAGGACCTTGTTCCAGATACGGCATTCCGAAATATTACCTTCCAACCAACGATCACTGTTATAAGAGTGACCTATCCAGAAGCCATTACCTTCGTCAGTCTTGGTTTTTCCCCAGTTTACAGCTCCACAATCAAGTTCTGTCTCCATCATATTCTTACCGTTAATATATACTATTAACTTTTTCGCTTCAGAATCATAAGTCACTGCAACATGTGTCCATTCTCCCGTAGGTATTGCCAAATCAGAAGATGTCTTATTTTTATTCGGAACAGCCACCTGTAATTGGTTCTGTGGAATACCAGCATCACCAATACGAATCAGAAAATGGTTTTCAATACCCATAATTGTAGTAAGCATCTTATCAAACTTATTGACTTTTATCAAAGCTTCCGCAGTCAGTTTATTCAAGTTATTAGCAACTTCCGGTTTCTTCCAGTCCACATAAACATCATTCTTTGTCAAATCTGGCACTACATTGATAAGAGCGGCCCCCTTCAAAACATAGTACATGGTACGTGCACTCTGCAAAATTCCCACATTAGCTTGATCTATAGCCACAGGCAACACATATACTTTGTCACGATCCAATTCAGTCAGTTTATTGAACTTTACGGACACTACTTCCGAAAGAATACCTCCGGCAGGAATTGTAGTCTGCTGATTTTCCAACGTATAATACCCGTCCGGAAGCATCTCTGCATTATCATAATACGCGGCATTGTAGGTAGAAACTAAAGTTGGATCAACCTTCAACGAAATAGTGACATCCTGGTTCTCCGGTTTTGCCATCGCAATCTGGAACTGTCCCTCAGTAGACGGAACCGTATTCTTCAGCAACACAGTGCTGGTCTTCACCGAAGCATTCATATAAATCTGATTATCGAATGTTTCAGTATCATCGCTGCAAGAAGCTAATGCACTTGCCAGCAATGTTATCGAAATAAAATATAAGTTTCTCAGTTTCATAGCTTGATTTATTTTTTAGGAGCAGGGTTCATAATATTAATAGCTTCTTTTACATACTGGTAGGAGTTACCGGCGTTGTAATAGTCATTCTGAACATTATAGATAGCCAATCCGGCTCTGGTATAACCATCCGAAGCTTCAGTAGTCCAGTAAGCAGCTTCCGACAAGGCTCTGTCCGTACCATAATATCCTATATTCTTGTCCGATGAATCCAAAGATACCGTTGAAACAGCAACCACAAAACGATCTGTCGGAACATCGGCTACAGCCATAGCCAAGCGAGCTGTTACAGATAGTTGGGCATCATCCGTTACATTATCAGTAGCCAGAATAATATGCTTGCAATCTGATAGTAACGATTGTCCGATCAGGTTTTCCGGATAACCTTGGAAAGTAAGCCATTTATCGGTATTACCGCTTTTCCAAGTCGTCAGGACACCGAAGAAAGCATCTTGAAGTTTCTTGGCTTCCGCTTTATCTGCTGCCGACATATAGTTCGGATTCGTTCCTTTATACTCTGCAATGATACCGTCGAAAGCATCGGCATAGCCTATCTGCTTCGTCATTTCAGCACTCAGATAAGCATCGAACGTGCCGCTTTCGGTACCTTCTTTTACTTTAGCTGCATACTCTTTCTGAATCTTATCGAAGCTGATGGTATAGACAACTTTAGTACCCTTGGCGCGTACAGTTTCCATATCGGCCAATTCAAACTCTGCCAGTTCGGCAGGATACATCATAGAGATAACATCCAAACTATCGGGAGCATCAGAAATATGTTGTCCACGGCTTGAGGGAGTTTTTACGCTATTGTCAAACCAAGCATAAACCACCTTATGGTCTGAGTTCTTATACGTAACCAAATTCTGCAAATACTTGGCATATTGTTCGGGATTCAATTCTTCAACTCCCGGTGTATTGATAGTTACGTTCTCTACTTCCGTCCAGTCGTCGCATGCAGTGAAACAAGTTACGGCAGCGAGGCAGGAAGCTGCTATGAATATATTTTTCATTCTATTTTTCATAATCGTATTTCTTATTTGATATTAGGATTGCAATCCCACCATACTTTAGATGACATTTTATCACTAGCCGGGCTCAAATCTTGCATAGCCTTCTGTACATTGGCTCCATTATCCTTGTACTCATCTTGCGGATATGGCAAACGGCGTGGGAAAGTACCTTCCGGAACTTCAGCCTTATTCTTGTTCACAGCAGCAGTCATCAAGCGCGGATATCCCGTGCGACGGAATTCAGCCCATGCTTCAAGACCTAACGGGAATATGGCAATCCACTTCTGAGTGATGATTCTTTCCAAGTTAGTTTCAAAAGCCGCATTATTGTCATATTTGATAGTGATTGTAGGCTGAGAGCCATTGTAGCTATAAGTACCCAGCGGATCTTTGTATAAGTCAGGTTGGTTGCTTGAATTGTCCAGATAAGTATCTGCACCGGAAGCTCCCCATTGATCGAATGAAAGTTCTACACCTTTCTTATAGAAGCTCTCGGCAGTACCTCCCATGCTCCATCCGCGCAATGCACCTTCGGCTTGCAGAAAAGCAACTTCGGCAGCAGTCATCCAAACCAGCTTAGTATTGGCAGCCACATTCATATTAGAATATTTATGAGCTGTTTCGCTCGGAATAGCCTCTGTACCCAGACGAATACCATGATAGCCATTGCTTACACCGTCTGTAAATGTAGAAGCAGTGAAGTATTTCTCACGACGAGGGTCTTTATAACCATTCATGTAAGCAGTAATATCTGCTGCAATACGGGAGTCTCCACCATTATACTCGTACATGATTACCCTGAACGGATTAGTGGTAGCTTGGATAGTTGCATTGTCCGAATTGGAAGTCATCACCCCTCCATTTTCAGGATTGATAGCTTCCAAAGCTTTAGCTTGTGCAGTAGCGCTATCAACATACACCATTCTCATCGCCATACGCAATTTCAAAGAATTGGCCAACTTAATCCATTGTTCTACCTTACCGGCATATACCTTGTCGGCTTTCTCGGAGAATGTTTCCGTGCGATGAGCCAGTAAAGCAGTGATCGCCTCATCCAATTCGCCAAGCATTGTTTCATAAACTTTCTTCTGGGTATCCAGCGGTGCTACCAGGTCACCGTTCGCTCCCAACTGAGAATAAGGGATAGGGCCATGGCCATCGGTCACACGTAAGATAGCGGCAACTTTCACTACCTTTCCTACAGACAGATAGATCGGGTCCTCCGTAGCAGCTTCCAACTGTGCATAATTGGCATACACATTAGGAATCACATCTTTATATAATTTGCCAACCCAGTCCTGAGATTGGTTGTAATTAGAGAAGCGATTGGTGAAACCAGAATTTGATTCAGCCAAATAACCTCCGTAAGGTCCTCCCAGCAGGCATTCCAGGAATTGATTAAGGTTCACGTCTGTAGGAATAACATATCCCTGCATACCGGTCAATGCCGAACGGGTAAGATAAGCATCACGGTCCATCTCGTCTTTGGTTGTTTCATACGGATTCGTGTTATAATCCATATAACTATCCGTACAAGACACCAACGAGCCAACTAGCATACCGCCGCACAAAGCGATTTTTATAATTGATCTTTTCATTGTTTTCTTTCTTTAATCGGTTAGAATTTAAATCTTACATTGAATCCCAGACTACGGGCACTCGGTGTCATAAAGTTGTCGATACCTTGATAGTAGTTTCCGGTAGAAGCTACAGCTTCCGGATCGAAAGGAGCTTTACAGTAAATCATCCACAAGTTACGGCCTACCAAAGAAACGGTTACGTCAGCTATATTCCAAAGTTTGTTCTTCGAGATGGTATAACCGATGCTTGCTTCCTGAAGACGCAAGTTCGTTGCGCTGTAAGTATAGTATTGAGGAATACCCGATTGAGAACCAATAGTAGTGTACCATTTCTGGGCATTAACCTGATCTCCTCCATTTACCCAAACACCACCTTGGTCACGAGCCGATTCAGTAGCTTCGGATACACCATACATATCCATGGCAGCTTGTGTAGCAGAGTATACAATACCACCAAGACGGGCAGAAAGCATGAAGCCGAAGTTCAAGTTCTTCCAACTGAAGTCATTTCTCCATGACATATTACATTTGGCAAATACGCTACCTAATTTAATATCTTGGGCATTGTAGTTAGCAGTTACATTTCCACCTTGATCCACCATTACATTACCATTATTGTCACGTTGCAAATCGGCTGTAGAATAAAGATCTCCCAAAGAGCCACCCTTCTTTAAGATGAAACGGGCTTGTCCCATACCGCCTACGTCAAGGCGTTCTTTAGTGATGATAGCCCCTGTTTCAGGGTGAACATAGTTTTCGAGTAACTTGAGGATTTTATTATCGTTGGCACTGAACACGTAGTTGCTCGACCATTTGAATTTACCCCATTCGTTAGAGTAACCCAATGCAAGTTCGATACCTTTGTTTTGCACACTACCCGTTTGTACATAAAGAGTAGAGTAACCGGAAGATACGGATATTTTCGGGTCGAATGTCTGGTTGTACGTATTCGTAGTATAAAGAGCCAAATCCAAATTGAAATGGTTCAGGAAACGAGCGGTAAGACCAACTTCCCAAGAGTCTGTTCTTTCAGGCTTCAAGTTATACATCGGATAGTTACGTTTGGACTGCCAAACCTTATTCGAATTATCCCAAGAATAAGTAGGATTAGCCAGGAAGCGAGGGAAAGGAAGACCTACGGACGCAAATGAACCACGTACCTTCAAGAAAGAAATTTGTTGAGGTAACTTCAGCAGTTCGGACAAAATAACAGAACCACCTACTGACGGGTACATGAAGGCACTTTGTGTAGAGTTAGGTCCTGCCAACTGTGAAGGCCAGTCAGAACGTCCGGTTAAAGTCAGGTAATAAGTACTCTTATACCCCAATTCAAGACTGGCGAATATAGACTTAGTCTGATCGTGGAAACCGGATTGAGTGCGTTTCGTTTTGCTGTCATCCAACTGGAATACATTGAATACGTTAGGAATACCATCTTCCCTGATAGGGCCACGATTTTCTAAAACATCCTGTCTCATATCAGAAAGAGAAGCACCGATATTTGCCTGGAAAGTAAAGTCTTCACCGAAGTTCTTATTGATATTCAACATGAAGTCGGCGTATGTTTGCTTGTCGTTCGTATTCGCTATGCCGTAATAACCGTTATTAGAACCTTCGGTCAAAGTAGTATTACTGGTTGCATACAATTTTTCAGTATAAGTACTTGCAGAGTTATCTACACGTACACGCCCCGATACGCTCAACCAATCCAGAATCTTATAACTCAAGCTACCGCTCAACATATAACGGTCTTTGTTGTTTTCACGCAGGTTGCGGTACGCAATCCAGTAAGGGTTCTGACCGGTAAAGGTGTCGATACCTTGCGGCCAGTATTGTGTATAGATCTTACGTGAAGTATCCCAACGTTCGTACATCTTCACATCGTTCCAGTCGTCACCACGCGGAAACAGATAAGCAGTTACCAACGGGTTGGAGTACGTACCCTGGTTCACCATATTCTGGTCTTTCTGTTTGATGTAAGATGCACTTACGTCCAAAGTCATCTTATCGTTCAAGAAAGAAGTAGTATTGCGGAAAGTAAAGTTATAACGATCGTAATCGTTGTTAGGAACCATACCGGAAGAGTTCACGGCACTTGCTGAGAAGTAAGTCTGGTTCTTTTCAGTACCGGTAGATAAAGCTACGGTTTCAGTAGTCACTACACCAGTCTTCAAGAAATCGTTTATCGGATCGTACCCCATATAGTTGGAAGAGTTCAGTTTATTACCCCAACTTCTTTCTACCGAACCGGAGCTGGATAACAAATCACCAGTACCGTAAGAGTTTTGGAATCTCGGAGTAACGAGCGGACGAAGGAATTCAGTATTTTGAGACACCGTTACATTCACACGTCCTTCTTTACCTTTCTTGGTAGTAATAACGATGGCGCCGTTTGCAGCATGGCTACCATACAAAGCGGCTGCGGCAGCACCTGTCAACACAGACATCGACTCGATATCTTCCGGGTTGATATCGGCAATAGCTTCCGAAGAACCTTTAGAACCGAATTCTGTATCACCATCACCTGAAAGGTTAAACATAGGCACACCGTCGATAACGTACAATGCGTTGCTGGACTGGTCTATACCTTTCGTACCACGCATTACCACCTTACTGGCACCACCCACACCGGATGAACTGGAGTTGATAGTAACACCGGCTACCTTACCCGAAAGCGAGTTTACAAGGTTAGCATCCTTCACACGGGTCAACTCATCACTCTTAATCTCCTGTACATTGTAGCTCAACGCCTTCGTGGCACGCTTGATACCGAGGGCGGTTACCACAACTTCTTCAATCAGCTGCGAGTCGCTTTGCATCAGCACATTGATTGGTGCAGAACCTTTAACGGCAATTTCTTGTGATGTGTAGCCGATGTAAGAAAATTGAATAACAGGGTTTGCTTCGGTAGTAGTCAGTGTAAAGTTACCGTCGAGGTCGGTTATACAACCATTGCTTGTACCTTTAACTAAGACATTAACACCAATAAGCGGCCCCATATCATCCGACACTACTCCGGTAACCGTACGTTCTTTACCTTGCTGATTTCCTTGTTGCGGAGAATTGCTTTTCTCTGAAAGATAGACGATATTATCTTCCACCTTAAACGAAATGTTTTTCCCTTTAAGAATTGTGGTCAACGCATCTGTTATCGACGCATCTTTCACCTTGACATTTTCCACGGACAACGCCGCCAGTTTGTCGTCATAGAAAAATTGATACTTGGATTGAGATTTAATCTGTTCGATGACTGTGCCTAATGTAGCACGAGACACATTCAAGTTCAACTGGGCAAAGCCCCATTGAGCAGAAACCGTCATGAACAACAAGACTAATAAAGCTCGCATGAACATCGAACTCTGAAAAGCATAATTGTTTTTCATAAACAAAAATTATAGGTTATACAATAATTACTTCAAGAGAATCCCTCTCTTGCTTTCGTATATAAAACAACGCTATCTGAAAATACACTTAGTCCAAAAATACATTTTTTATCATTAACAGGAAAGAAAAAGAGACTATACCTAAACCAGACATTGCTAACACTTTGTTTTTCAGTACAGAACCAAACAGTTAATTTATCTGCTAATATAGATATAAAATTTGTTTCTTCGGTACTTAATATAACAAAATGACACAATGGTCTGTGTTTGGGTATAGCCTCAGCTTAATAGATTATTACTGCAGTTCCGGTTCTCTCCCTTTTATTTTTGACTGATAATCGTAGCGGGAGAGAGTTATATAAAGAAGCAGCGGATGTTTTTCATCCGCTGCAACTCTAATGAATACACTAATTTATAGGTGATAACCTTACGAATTTATCTGTGTTATCGCTGACAAATACAGAACGAAGAAAACCGTCAATGGATATACTAATATGTGGAAAATTTAGTATAGATACAATTGGACCATCTTTTGTTCTTATCATTAAAGAATCAAGATAAACAGTTTTTGTCTTTATAAACTCAAATTGGACGGAGTTGATCGTTGATATACCTCGAACCTTAGGCATTAATATTATTTTATTACCCTTAATTAAATATATATCGAGCGGTAAATCCGATTTTCTGAACTGTATATAATCAAACTCCTCAGACAAAGTACAAAGACTGTCTTTACCAAAAACGACATAATCATAATCATGCCATGAACGTTTTATCGTTTTCAAATACATCTCAGCTTGAGGAATGTAGTATAACTTTTCTTCTTTTAGAGGGAATGTTACCCAACAAAAAAATAGAAATATAAAAGCTACGATACTTCCCAATACAACTCCGAATCTTTTATTCATAATATTTATTTAGTTATTCTATCCCAAAGTTTCTTTAATCCGCTATTGATTGAGTTTCTCCGTCGCAGCGGATATCCTTATCCGCTGCCTTCGAGTATCAGGATCTCCGGATCCGCCTCATTACTCAGTGTACAAGAAAATTTCGTTCAGGATGAAAGGCGAATTAAAAATCCTCGCACTCTATTCCGGGGGAGACGGAATTATAAATTAGTTCTTCATATATGCTTCAATAATTCTATCGCATACGGATTTCAAATATTCAAGATCTTTTATATTAGTAGGGTCATATCCACCTCCTAATTCATTGACTAAAATATGAGATAAATGCTCAAACAAAGAGTCACCATTTTTAACCACCAACATTATTTTAGGTATATAACCTGCATATTCACTCCCTGCAATGCTTTCACCGACCCCAAGAGGATCCCAATCTGCAACAACTTTATTTATAGCATCAAATGCTTTCTTTTTATCATTCATTTTATTCTAAGATATTTAAAAATCCTTCTCCCATTCCGTCGCAGCGGATATCCTTATCTGCTGCCTTCGAGTATCAGGATCTCCGGATCCGCCTCATTCACTAGTGTGCAAGAAATTGCCGGAGAATGAAAAGCGGATTTAAAATCCTCACACTCTATTCCGGCGGATTAGAAAATCCGCCGGGACGGGGCGGGGGGCAACTAATAAATTCGGAATACCTTCCTGGAGGGCAATGTATCACTGAAAACAAACATATCGTCTCCAAAATCATAAATTTCAATACCCTTAAATCCAGATTTTAATCTATAAGATTCAGGTATTTTACCTGTAGGATTAAAGAAAGTTGCATCAAACTGTTTCTTTTGTACAAAGTTGAAATGCGTCTGTTTTATTTCCGATATCTTAGTACCCGACGTAAGGTAAGTGGTATCATTGAAAGAACTATTATACACGCTGAGAATTATGTTATCAACAGCCGCATAAAGTTTTACATAATCATCAGAAGACCAAACTGTATTACTATCCCTTCCAAAATATATATATCCATACTTTTCCCAAGCCCCGATTTCTTTCCGCAGATAGATTTTACATTCAGGTATATAATATACTGATTCCCTTTTGAGAGGAAAAGTGAAACGGCAGAGAATAAGGATAATAATACCCAAAATACTTCCAAATACAATTTTAGTTCTTTTATTCATATAACTTATTTAGTTAGATAATTCCAAAGTGCTTTTATTCCGCTATTTAGGGACTTTCTCAAATTTTCAGCCTTGCTTGGAGGAGTAATGTTGCTTCCCATAATCCAACCATAGCGTTCAGCATTTCTTGTGGATATACTTTCTATACTAGGCTTCCACTTATTTGTTCTAGTGACGGAGACGGTTGCAGCGGATAAAAAACATCCGCTGCAACCAAAGGTCAATTTTTATCTGAGTGGGATTTTATAGATACATTCATATATCTTATATCTAATAAGATACTCGACATTGTCTTTTCACACATGTTCCATTTTTCACTCCATAATTGTTCTCTTTTAGTATACTCTTCTAACTTCTCTTCTGTAATGTCTGATATTTTTTTAGCTCCAATCTCCGGTGGAGGAGAATAAATACATTTAAATCTCGTAAACTGACATTCGACTTTGCTACCATCATTATAAAGATATAAAGTGGCATTGTCATCTATATAAATATTGGTATAATCAAGATTTGAGACTTTTATATAATTATCTTTAGGCAAATTTATCCCCAAGTATATATATGGAGTTATATAACAGTAGCCTTTTGTTGTTTTCCAGACTGTAAACACAATATCATCCACCTTATAGAAGTGTCGGTATTGCTTCCAGCTATAGAATAATAGCAAAATAGTAATTAAAGCTAAAAGTACTTTTTTCATTTATCAAAAGTTTAATTTCCAAGAAAACCTATAGGTTTACTTGTAGGAATATTAAGTAATCGTTTTATAAAATCACTTGATCTTCCGTCGCAGCGGATATCCTTATCCGCTGCTTTCGAGTATCAGGATCTCCGGATCCGCCTCATT
>USLU01000029.1 GCA_900555635.1 uncultured Bacteroides sp. | reverse complement strand
CACAAGGATTTTCAGTCCTTTGCTCTACCAACTGAGCTATGGCACCTTTTTCGTTTGCGGGTGCAAAGATAAAGAGTTTTTTTTATACCGCAAGACTTTTTGAGGAAAATGTCTAAAAAAAGGTGTCACTTTCAAGGGAGAGCGACACCTTATTGAAGATTAAGTCAATTATTTAGTCTTAGTCAATGTTAGGATTGATGCTGTGCCAATCTTTGATGGCAGGCAGTACACCCATTTCGATAACTTCGTCACGCAATTTGCAGAGGTGGGCGTAGCTCTCTTTCAATTTGGCTTCTTCTTCGGGAGTGCCGTTCAACTCTTTATAATGTACACCATCCTTATTGATAACAGTTTCCATTGCCATCATGATATGGTCGAAGCCGTGGCTGTGAACATATGTACCGGCAGGCCAATGGAATGGTTTACCACCCATAGCAGCAGCAATCATCTCGATAGAAACATAAGCAGGGCTTTGGAAAGAAGAACGTCCGCGAAGGGCGATGATGTTGGCACCACCTTTGGTTACTTTGGTTTGAATCTCAGCCCATTGTTCTTTAGTCAGGGCAGGCGTTCCGATGATATCGAGCAACGGTTTGCCATCAACTTTAGCAGTAGAGGCATATACAGCCATTTGTTCGCCATGACCGCCATAAGTGCGGCAATTCTCTATTTTGTCCGGAGCAATGCTGAAGTGCTTGGAGAGTTCGCTACGCAGGCGGGTACTATCGAGTGCGGCAAGAGTTGTTACTTGAGAAGGTTTCAGACCGGAATATAACAAAGTAATCAAACCGGTGATGTCAGCTGGGTTGAAGATAACAACCACGTGCTTTACATTGGGGCAGTAAGCCTTTACGTTTTTACCGAATTCTTCGGCAATGGCGGCGTTCCCTTTCAGTAAGTCTTCACGAGTCATACCTGCTTTACGAGCGGCACCACCTGAAGTTACAACATACTTGGCATCGGTTAGTGCTTCCTTTATATCGGAGGTGAAAGTAAGGTTCAAGCCTTCGAAGCCGCAGTGGAACAATTCTTCTGCAACACCTTCCAATCCGGGAGCATAGGGATCGTACAAGCAGATGTTCGGAGTGAGATGCATCATAATTGCGGTTTGAGCCATGTTAGAGCCAATCATACCGGCTGCACCTACAATGGTTAATTTGTCATTTGTCAGAAATTCCATAATTCTATTATTTTAAAGGTGAATAACTTACTATATTGTTGTTTTCTACGTTACAAAGATAACCCATTTCTCGAGGAGTTGTTCATAGAAAAAAGTTATCTTTCAAAGCAAAAAGTTATTCCTTAATCTGTATCTTTGTGGCAAAACGAAAGATTATGAGCATTGAGTTAGGAAAGTTCAATACATTAAAGGTAGTAAAGGAAGTCGATTTCGGCATGTATCTGGATGGTGGGGAAGAGGGAGAAATCTTGCTTCCTTCTCGTTATGTTCCCGAGAATTGCGAGCCGGGAGATGAATTGAAAGTGTTTATCTATCTGGATAATGAAGAACGTTTGGTGGCTACTACACTGACGCCACTGGTGCAAGTGGGACAATTTGCTTGCCTGGAAGTAGCCTGGATTAATCAGTATGGCGCTTTTTTGAATTGGGGACTGATGAAAGACATCTTCGTTCCTTTCAGTGAGCAGAAAATGAAAATGCAGGTGGGACGCAGTTATGTGATTCATGCCCATTTGGATGAAGAAAGTTATCGCATTGTAGCGTCAGCTAAAGTTGATCGTTATTTGTCGAAAGAGAAAGCCCCATACGAGGCAGGGCAGGAAGTGAATATCCTGATTTGGCAGAAGACCGATCTTGGTTTCAAAGCAATCATAGAAAATGAATATAGCGGCTTGTTATATGATAGCGAGATATTTCAATCCTTGCGCACAGGTATGCAGCTCAAGGCTTATATAAAACAGGTGCGCGAAGATGGCAAAATAGACCTGATGCTTCAAAAACCGGGACAAGGAAAAGTGGAAGACTTTGCAACTACCTTGCTGGAATATATCCGTGAGCATGGCGGACGTACGGAACTGAATGACAAGAGTCCGGCAGAGGAGATTTATGCCATTTTTGGTGTCAGCAAGAAAACCTTCAAGAAAGCGGTGGGTGACTTGTATAAGAAACACCTGATACTGTTGGAAAAAGAAGGAATGAAGGTAGTGACTAACGATTACTAATCACTAAATAGGGATTTCCCTATTTAAGATTAGAGATAAACAAGCGGATAGGGGAAAAGATTCCCCTATTTTTGCTTCTACAAAAGAGATGAATAGACAGAGTATGAACTTCTAAAAAGTGCTATTATGAAACGGATACTATTTATATTACTTGCCGCAGCAATGAGTACTACTATCTGTAGTGCGGCAATGAGCAACAGCAAAATACGTAAAGAAACTCTTTTCCTTACGGACAAGATGGCTTATGAAATGAATTTGAATACTGCACAATATAACGATGTGTATGAAATTAATTACGACTTCATAGCCGGTGTAAGTTATTTGATGGATGATGTCCTTCGTGGTGAGGAATGGGCATTGAACCGTTATTACGACTATCTGGATGTACGCAACGATGATTTGCGTTGGGTTTTGAGCAGCCGGCAATATGGCAGGTTTATGCAAGCCGATTATTTCTACCGTCCGATTTATGTAACCGGAGGACGTTGGACATTCCGTATCTATATAAATTACAGCAATCGAAACCATTTCTATTTTCCTCGTCCGCACCATTATCGTACATATTGCGGAGGTCATTACCGTACTCATTATAATAATGCAAGCTATTACAAGGGGCGTCATAATCATCCTGTTTATAACGGTTCTTATAGGCTCCGTGACCATAAGGCTTATACTACCGCCCGTCGTTCGGATTTCGGATCAGTGAATATACGTCCCAATTCAAGTACTCGTCCTTCAGGAAGTGTATCAACAAGACGAAGCAGCAGTACCAGGGAAAGCGTGAATTCTTCTTCCCGTCGTTCTAATGATAACAGTAGCATCCGTCGAAGTGCCGGAAATGGAAATTCGCGTAAGACAAAAGTAGAAAACACAAAAACTAGAAATAATAATAGTAGCTCACGTAGCAGCAGAGTAAGCTCGGAGAGCAAAAGTCGCAGAAGTTCGGCGACAAGTACACGAACTTCAAGCAACAGTTCTTCCCGTTCTTCTGAGAATAAGCGGGAAAGATAAACTTACCACAGATTACACGGATTAACGCAGACTGAAAAGTATTTTATTGATTATCAGGAATATCTGTGTTGGTCTGTGTAATCTGTGGTGAGAAATTCGGATTGAAGTAATCTTTTGCTTTCCCTTTTAGTTGCAGGTTTTCAATCCTAACTTGGGCAGCTTCTGCTTCACTGATAATTTCTTTTTGAACCAGTCTTTCTGTGAGCAGACGGAAATAACCCTCCTGATTTTCTTTCAACTTGCCATCTTCTGTAAACGAACTTTTGAAGTGTTTGGGCTTCGGGATAATGGAAGCAAGGAAGATACATTCTTCAATGCTGAGTTGTGACGGATGCTTGTCAAAATAGAAATCTGCCGCTTCTTGTATACCGTAAATCATGGGCCCCCATTCGGCAATATTCAGATAAACTTCGTACATCCGGGCTTTGGAAGTCAGGCGTTCGGTTTCTATCAGCCATACAATGAGTGCTTCTTCCAGTTTGCGGGCAATATTTTTGTTCCGGTTCAGAAATACATTCTTCACTAATTGCATGGAAATGGTACTTCCGCCACGGGCAAAACGGCGTACCTGAAGGTCGTAGATCAATGCTTCGCGCATGGCATCGGGCAAGAAGCCATGATGATAAAAGAAAGCGCCGTCTTCGCTTTGCATGACCGACATCTGCAATAGCGGCGAAATACTATCCAGCGGGGTAAAGTGTTCCCAGCTTGGACCAATGGGGAAAGTACGTACCGGTTGTCCGTTTTCATAGGCGGTATATTCAAACTCACCGGACATCTTACGTAAATCTGTTTTCCCGTAGCTGAGGATGCGAAAATCTTTTTCTTTCAATTCAGATTCCAGTTTCATGCTATCCAGGCGGGCAAAGTCTACATCCAGCAGAAAATGGTAAGCCAATTGTCCGGAGGTTCTGATGCCCTCCAAATTCTCAAACAGACCTTTGGGCAACGAACTGAACAGTTCTTCCGATTGAAACCAGGGTTTGTGAACGGAAGCTGTAAAATGCCATGGCTTTTCTTTCTCCTTGTTTGGTTGCCATTCCGCTTTCAGGTATGGATGAAAAGCTAATGCATTGAATTGGATGAGGCTGGTACTGTCTAACTCAACTGCTTGCGGAGTAATGTTTAAATGAAACCCCAGCTTCCCGTGATTTAAGTTGATAACTTCGGGAGAAATACGTTTGTGATAGAGTTGTAGTCCATGCACTTCGGACTGGCCTACAAGACGGGTAATCGCTCCATTCGATGGTTCTTGTGAAAGGCTGCAAGTGAGACTGTCAAAATGAACCTCCGCACCAAACCGGCGGCGGATATAAGGTACAGTTAAATTGGGGGCATAAATACTGGCAAATAGTCGCCGTTCGGAGGGATTTATTTCGCCTTTGGTATTCCATTCTTGGGTCAGGGTGTCTTCAAGAATCGATATCTCGGATTGAAAACGATGGTCGTCGATACGGAATTTAGGAATGCGGAAGGTTACGAAATTAGTATCTCTTCTCTCGCTGATACTAAGATTGGTGAGTTCTCCGTTGCCGGGTAATAAGCCAAATAACAGATTCAGCAAGGCATTGGTACGATGAGTATAATCGGAAGATGTGTTTTCTTTCTGGGGTGTGGTAGCGTCTGGCTTGTGCGACGGTAGGAACAGGAAATCATAATTGGCTATGGAATCCTGTTTGATGAAGTTCAGTACTAAACCGTCCATTTGTACATCTCTCACTCTGATATTTCCCCAAAGCAGTTTCCATAAACTAATGCGTACATCCAATGATTGGAGGGAGAGGAGTGTGTCGCGATTCTGCGGAACGACAATCAACCCTTGCAAAGAGATGGTATTTATACCTTTCATGCTCAGATGGCTATAAGCGATACCCAATCCGTAGCGTTGTTCCAGATGCACGATGCGTTGGTTGGCTATACGACGTAGGATATTGCCACGGCAGATGTAGATTATTGATATTATGAGAAAGAGCAGGATGCAGCTTCCGATAATAACTTTATTGATTTTCCTCTTAGTCATTCTCTAAATTAGTTATAAGTTATAACTTTTATCCGGCATGTTTTGCGCTGCAAAGGTAAGTAATTAAGCAGATTGCAAATGAAACTCCCCTCTTTTTTCTTCGGAGGAAGTGAAAGAGGGGAGCAAACAAATACAACAACTAATTTATATCATCTTAAAAACTCATTCTATAGGTATGCCTTTGTAGAAATCCAGAATCTTAGTATCGAACAAATATTCATATTTTGCCTGCAATTCGTCGGACTGGGCTTTCATTAGATTCTGTTTGGCTTCATTGTACTCTACGGCATTAGCCTTACCGTTATTGTACTTCTCGCTCATCAGTTTGAAGGACTCTTCGCTGGCAATAGCGGCAGCGTGGCTGCTCAGATATTTACTTTCGGCAGCAGTTGCAGTATACCAGGCTTGTTGAATCTCTTTGTAAAGAGTCTTTTTGGCATTATCCAGCTCTAATCCGTAAAATTGACTTTTCAAACGCGCAGTGCGCACATTGTTACGGGTGGCAAGGCGGTTAAAGATGGGTACACTAAGATTGAAGCCTATGTATTTACTGAAGTTATCATTCATTTGCTGACTGAAAGTACGGTCTATCGTTGAATAATAATTAGTACCGAGACTACCATTCAGGTTCAATTGAGGGTAATACCCACTTTGAGCGATGCGGATGCTGTGCTTGCTGCCTTCCAGGCGGAATTGTGCAGCTTGAATAGCAGGTTTGCTTACCAAGGCTGTCTGAAGGATCTCGTCTGGTGGGGTCAGGGGAACTAAGTTCAGGGTGATAGCCGGAGATTCCAGTTTAAGACCTTCCGGAGTTTCGAGTTCGATAAGCTGGCTGAGGTCGAGCAGGGACAAACTGTAATCGTTGGATGTTTGCACGGCTTTCATCTCATCTTGCGCTACACGCGATTTGGCTTCGGCTACTTCGGCAGGCGAGGCTTTTCCTAATTCCGCCAAACGGTTGATGCGGGCATATTGCTCTTTACTCAAACTAACCTGTCCTAAAGCTACTTGGTGAAGTTCTTCGCAGAATAGCACTTTCAGGTAGGCTGAGGCTATATTAATGGAAATATCTTCTTTGGCCTTCTCGAGGTCAGCAATAGCCGCTTTCAGGTTCAGTTTGGAAAGTGCATACTGATTAGGTATTTCGAATCCGGTAAAAATAGGAATACTGGTATTCAGACTCATATTGGTACCATGACTGGCAGTGTTGACGTATACAGTTGAATAGTCACCTGTATCTTGGTCTTTGACAGCTGTTTGGGTACGTCCCCAGTTCCAGCTCTGACCGGCGCTTGCATTGAGGTTCGGCAGTCGCGCCCATTTGGCTGTATTCACATTCACAGCACTTTGTTCAGAGGTATTGGCACTCTTGCGAATGTTGATGTTATGCTCGATGGCGTAGTCGATACATTGGCGCAAAGACCAGCGTTCCTGTGCTTGAGCTGATAAGCAGCCGGCAATAGCGAGGTATACTAATATCTTTTTATTCATACTTTTTCTCTTTTAGTCAGTTTAGGTTTATTTATCCTTCTTCTCGGCACCACGAATCTTGTCTTTGGCAGTGATTCCTTCTTTAATGGCAATCTTGATACCATCGCTCATGCCTACTTTGATTGGCTGGCGTCTGAATTGCTGTTGAGGTACGCTATCTGTCATTACATAGACAAATGTGCTGTCGCCACTGAACTCGATAGTGCTTTCGGGCAAAGCCAGTGTTTTCTGAATACGTTCCAGTACGATTTCTGCATTGGCGGAATAGCCCGAACGTATCTGTACGCTATCCGGTGCAGCAACGGCCGCTTTGATTTCAAACTGATTGGCACCGTTTTCTTCCACACCCTTCGGAGAAATGTATTCCAGTACGGCATTGAAAGAAAGATTCTGTAAAGCACCGATTGTCAGTTTTACCGGCATACCTTCGTGTACACGTCCTACTTCGGTTTCGTCAATCTTGCCACGGAAAATCAAATCGTTCATGTTGGCTACAGTGGCAATCGTTGTACCATCATTGAAAGTGTTACTCATAATTACTGAGTTACCCACCTTGATAGGTACATCCAGAATCAAACCATCGATGGTAGAACGAATCAGTGTGCTGCTAAAAGAGGCACTATTCTTGGTGATACCTTCCTTGATAATCTCCAGATTATCTTTGGCGGCTTGCAGTTCTTCGCGCGCTTGTTTAATAGACACTTCCCCTTTTTCGTACTCTTCGGCACTGATAAGCTTGTCTTTATATAGCTTTTGTACACGGGAGAAGTCTGTTTCTGCTTGGTTGGCATTGATCTCTGCCAGACGTACACGGCTTTCGGCTGAGTTCAGTTGTCCCAATTCCGGAATAACTTTTACTTTGGCTATAACTTCATTCTTCTTGACACTTTCACCGGCTTCTTTGTATACTTCCGAAACAATACCTGAGATTTGTGGTTTGATAAGAACTTCGTCTCTTGGTTCTACCTTACCGGTAGCTACAGTTGTCTTTTCCAAGTCGGTCACTTCGGGTGCAACTATTTCGTACACCGCTATTTTAGGTTGAGACTTCTGGTACAGGAACACGAATGTCCAGATAAACAAGGCGGCTACTACCACCAACAATGCAATTTTCAGATACTTCTTAGTTTTCATCTTATTATAGTATTATTATTTTAATCTTTTGTTTTTTATCACTTTTTGCCAATTATTCATTATTCGTCCCTTATCGCCTCAATAGGTTTGATGGACATGGCACGGTATGCCGGTGCAATTCCGGCTGTTATGCCCAATATGACTACCATAATGGCGGCTCCTATTGCCAATCCGAAACTTACCTGAAAATTGACGTTGGGGTGTTCGACCTGCATTCCCATGTTCATCATCTGCAATATAAATACTGAGAACGAGATGCCTGCCATACCTGCAATCAGTGTCAACACCATGCTTTCAGTCAGGATTTGCTCCATGATGGTGCGAGGAGTAGCACCGATGGCCCGGCGGATACCTATTTCTGTAGTCCGTTCCTTTACGGTCACCATCATAATGTTGGACACGCCGATAATACCGCTTATCAGTGTACCTAATCCGATCATCCAGATCAATATGTTGATTCCTGCAAAGAGTGAGTCGACCATCGAGAACATGGCTTCGGCATTCAGCATGGTTATAGCCTGGTTGTCATCGGGATGTATGAAATGGTGTTGCTTGATAACCTTTTCAATCTGCGGCTGCAGGGTGGTTACTTTGTAGCCCGGTTCCATAGTGAGGCACATCAGTCCGATATCGGCACCGGTGTTATAAGCGGTGGCAAAGGTACTGAAAGGGATGCTGATGCTCTCTTCTGCACGACCGTTGATTTGCATGTTAGCATTACTGTCGTCCGATACGCCTACTATCTGATAATATATACCGTCCGCTTTGATTAGCTTTCCGCAAGAGTTAACATCTTTGCCAAACAACTCTTCACTCACTTTCTTACCCAGAAAACAGACTTTGCGGTTCTCCAATACGTCTATGTCATTGATGAAGCGTCCGTACTTCACTCTCTGTTCTTCTATATGTGTATAATCAGGATAAAGTCCTTTTACAATAGCGTTGCTCTTTTTCTCTTGGTAGACAGCGGTAACCCCCCAGCGGCTTTGTACACTGGTTACCACATCGATTCCCTCTATCTGGCGTATGCGTTCCATGTCACTTTGTTCCAGGTTCCACCATCGTCCTTTGCGGAAACCTTTGTAGGCCTCTCCGGTTTTCTGCGGCCAGACGAATGCCGAGTTCTGAGCAAACCCGTCGAAGGCACTGCTCATTAATCCTTTGAAGCCATTGCCGCCGCCCAGCAGTGTAACCAGCATGAAGATGCCCCAGAATACACCGAATGCCGTCAGAAGGCTGCGCGTCTTGTTGCGCGTGATGGTAATCAGGATTTCATTGAATGTATCTAAATCGAGTTTCATAATCTTAATTCTGTAGTTTTTAATATCTGCTTTTAGTCAGCCCGCAAGGCTTCTATAGGGCGTGTTCTTACGGCTTTCAGTGCGGGGAAAAATCCGGCCAACGTACCTGCAATAATCAAGGTCATTGTGGCTCTGATGGCTACTCCCAAGTCTACTGTAGGGTTTAGGAACATGGTGGCTTGCTCCACACCTATGTCCACTACCTGCTTTCCCGCTACTATATTCATATATTCTGTGGCTCCTACACCTGCCAGCATGCCTACGTATCCAAAGAAGGCCGTGATTACCACACTTTCCACGATAACCAGTTTCAGTATGGACAAGGGGCGTGCTCCCAAAGCTTTGCGTATTCCAAATTCGCGGGTACGCTCTTTTACAGTAATCAGCATGATATTCGATACGCCTACAATACCGCTCAGCAGAGTGAAGAGGCCGATGACCCAGATGGCTGTACGCATGTAGCTGCTACCCTGGTTCATCTGAAGCATCTGGGTGAAACGGTTCCACATCCAAATAGCACCTTCATCAGTCTTGTCGAAACGTTGGTGGGCACCAATGGCGGCACGGTAATCGGCTTCAAAGGCTTCGTTTTCTTCTTTCGTATTCAAGTCCTTGATGGCGAAGAGAATATTTCCTAGTTTATCCCCTTTGTTGAATACCAGTTGCAGGGTACTGAAAGGGATGAATACAATTTGTCCACTTTCATTTCCTTTGTCTTTGTAGATACCTACAACCTGAAACATAACACCTCCCATATTCAACATTTTCCCTAACGGTGCTACTCCATGCTTGAAGAGGGTTTTTACTGACCGTTCGTTGATGACGGCTACTTTCCTGCGTTGCTCTATATCTAACTGGTTGATGAATCGACCGTTTAGTAGGGTGGGGCGTTCAATGTCCAGATAATTGGGATAGACGCCTGTCAGAGTCTCGTTGATATATTCTTGGCCGTAACTGATGTTTACACTGCCTTGGCTTAGCATACCTCCGGCGTTCTCTACATGCTTGGTCATATTCTGACTTAACTTCAGGTCCTTGTTGTCAAGCTGTATTCTTCTCCCTTGCTTCAGCCCGTCATAAGCTTTGCTGGTCCATCCGGCACCCACTTTGATGGAGTTCATCGCCAGGGAAGACATCTGCTCGTTTTGGGCATTCATCAGTCCGTTACCCGCTCCCAGCAGTACGATGAGGATAAAGATGCCCCATGCCACCGCGAATCCTGTGAGGAATGTGCGCAACTTATTGCGCTTGATGGTGGCGTATATTTCTTGAAAAAGATCAATCATAGTGTATTCTTTATTTCATGAATCCGTCTACTCCGAACGGTGACGCATCGTGATTCAAGTTTTCTTCGATGTTTTCGATGATACCGTCTTTGATGTGGATAATCTTGTCCGTCTGATTGGCAACGCCGCTTTCGTGGGTTACCACAACAATCGTCATACCTGCAGCGTGCAGATCTTTTAATATCTGCATTACTTCTACCGATGTCTTACTGTCCAATGCACCGGTAGGTTCATCGGCAAGTATGATTTGAGGGTGGGTGATAAGTGCACGGGCTATAGCTACACGTTGTTTCTGACCACCGGACATTTCGTTCGGCATGTGATGTGCCCACTCTTTCAGTCCCAGTTTGTCGAGATATTCCAGCGCCAACGCATTGCGTTTGCGGCGACTGACTCCTTGATAGAAGAGAGGAAGAGCTACATTCTCTACAGCATTCTTGAATGAAATCAAGTTGAAAGACTGGAAAATGAAACCGATCATACGATTACGGTATTCGGCTGCTTTTGTTTCACTCAGGTTCTTGATGAGTGTACCGTTCAGGTAATACTCGCCGGTATCATAATTATCCAGAATACCTAATATATTAAGTAAGGTGGACTTGCCCGAACCGGATGCTCCCATAATGGAAACAAACTCTCCTTTCTGGATATCTAAATTGATGCCTTTGAGCACATGCAGCGGTGCTCCGTTGTTGTAGGTCTTGTTAATGTCTTTTAGCTGTATCACGATTTCTCCCTGTTTATTGCTATTCACTTATTATTTTTCCTTATTAGACGCACCGATGTTACGAAAAGTTGCAAATGAAGCGAAGTTTTTTAAAAAAAGATTTTGCAGTGTCATTTTTCTTTGTGTAATTTGTAACCATTAATGTTATTAACTAACCCTTTAAACAAACGTAATATCATGAATTCAAACATGGAAAAGCCCTATGTAGTGGGCATTGACATAGGCGGTACAAATACCGTCTTTGGTATTGTAGACGCACGCGGAACTATTGTAGCAAGCGGTTCTATCAAGACCGGAGCATACGAAAAAGCTGATGATTATGTAGATGAGGTTTGCAAAAATCTTCTTCCGTTGATTATAGCTAACGGTGGTGTAGATAAAATAAAAGGTATCGGTATTGGTGCTCCTAATGGAAACTATTATAGCGGTACAATTGAATTTGCTCCGAATCTTCCTTGGAAAGGCGTTATTCCATTGGCTGCTATGTTTGAAGAACGCTTGGGCATTCCTACTGCATTGACCAATGACGCGAATGCTGCCGCTATCGGTGAAATGACTTATGGCGCTGCCCGCGGTATGAAAGACTTTATCATGATTACTCTGGGTACAGGTGTAGGCAGTGGTATTGTTATCAACGGTCAGATGGTATATGGACACGATGGTTTTGCCGGTGAATTAGGTCATACTATCATTCGCCGTGAAAACGGTCGTCTCTGCGGATGCGGACGTCACGGCTGTTTGGAGACTTACTGCTCGGCTACAGGTGTGGCACGTTCTGCACGCGAATTCCTTGCAGCACGTACTGAACCTAGTTTGTTGCGTTCTATTCCTGCTGAAAACATTACCTCTAAAGATGTATATGATGCAGCCGTTAAAGGTGACAAGTTGGCGCAAGATATCTTCGAATTTACAGGTACTATCCTGGGCGAAGCTCTAGCTGATTTCATCGCTTTCTCAAGCCCCGAGGCTATTGTATTGTTCGGTGGTTTGGCTAAATCCGGCGATTATATCTTCAAACCTATCCAAAAAGCACTTGATGACAATATCTTGACCATTTTCAAAGGCAAGGCTAAATTGTTGGCATCTGAATTGAAAGACTCTGACGCTGCTGTGTTGGGAGCTAGCGCATTGGGCTGGGAATTGAGAGAGATTAAGTAAGCAGATTACTGAAGAAATAAAAAAGGGAAACTTTCATGAAGTTTCCCTTTTTTATTTCGAAATCGGAATATAACAGATTAACCGTTAACTCTTTTTTCTTTAATTCTAGCTTTCTTACCAGTAAGTGCACGCAAGTAGTACAATTTAGCGCGACGAACTTTACCCACTTTGTTCACTTCGATGCTATCGATAGCCGGTGATTCAATAGGGAAAATACGTTCAACACCAATAGTACCAGACATTTTACGAACTGTAAAACGTTTCTTGTCACCATGTCCGGCAATCTTGATAACAACACCACGGTACAACTGTACACGCTCTTTGTTACCTTCGATGATACGATAAGCTACAGTAACTGTGTCACCTGCTTTGAAGCTCGGGTGTTGTTTACCGGTAGCAAATGCTTCTTCTGCAATTTTAATTAAATCCATTGTTTTATTACTTAAATTGTTTGATCGTTACAACGCAACATACCAGGCTTCTCTCTGTGTCTCCTGACAGCGATTGCGCGAAAGCGGTGCAAAGTAACGAATTATTTGCCACATCTACAAGAGTTTGTGAACTTTTTCTTTTGCCTTGATGCAAAAGAAAAAGAAACATTACAGTTAGAAAAATGCAGCTTGAAGCTCAGATATGACAATTCCACCTTGCATGTCTTCACGGTCTTACTGTAGGAGCGTCAAGCGTAGATAGTACCGAAAGTGCAGCCTTGATGTTTTCTTTTGGTATCTTTTCTTTTGCATCAAGGCAAAAGAAAAGTACTCCCCCTCTTTGGGAGCAAAAAAAGAAAAGGTATATTTGTAGCAATAAAAAAACAATAAAAGATGAATAGACCTTATTTAAAACTCTTCTCGTCGGTAGCATTTACACTTCTGCTTTTGTTAACTTCTTGTCATTCTGTTTATGAAGTAACAAATGTAACAGGTGGCAGAATACCGATAGACTCCACTTGGGATGCAAAACCGGATGCAGAGGCAGTTGCTCTGCTTGCGCCTTATAAAGCACAAATGGATAGTATTATGTATCATGTAGTAGGAACGGCTGAAATGTCAATGGATCGCTTCAGACCCGAGAGTCCCTTGACTAATTTGGTGGCGGATGTATTGCGTGAGTCGGCGGTTGAGGTGATTGGTAAACCGGCTGATGTGGGATTGGTGAATGTAGGTGGTATTCGTAGCATGTTGACGGAAGGACCTATTACGATAGAACAGATCTATGAGATATTACCATTTGAAAATTCCCTTTGTGTGTTGACGCTGAAAGGGTCAGTCTTGAAAATGTTATTCGAGAATATTGCAGCTAGAATGGGTGAAGGAGTAAGTGGCATCCAACTGAAGATAAACAAGGATGGAAAGTTATTGGAAGGTACCATTGGTGGTAAGCCGGTGGTGGACAATCAATTCTATACGGTCGCTACAATTGATTATCTGGCAGATGGTAATGATGGAATGACTGCTTTGCCACAAGCTGAAAAGAGGGAATGTCCCGATGCACTTGTTCTACGTGGTTTGTTTATGAAGTATGTGGAACAACAGACGGCAGCAGGCAAAAAGATTACATCCCGCATTGAAGGACGAGTAACAGTTGAAAATTGATAATCCGGAATAAAAATGAAACGTATATACTTTTTAGCAGTTTTACTGCTTTTCATATTTTCTGCATCAGCACAGCAAGACAAACAGCTGTTTATATTGCAGACAAGTGACACGCACAGCCGCATAGAACCGATAAGTAAAGAAGTCGCAGATACTTATGCCGGAATGGGCGGTACGGTGCGTCGGACATCATTCATCAAACAGTATCGTAGTGAGCATCCCGATATGTTACTTTTCGATTGTGGAGATTTCTCTCAAGGCACACCTTATTATAACTTTTCTAAAGGAGAGGTGGAAGTCAAGATGATGAATCTGATGAAATATGATGCAATGACGATAGGTAATCATGAATTCGACTTTGGAATGGATAATATGGCTCGCTTGTTCCGTATGGCTAACTTTCCTGTGGTTTGTGCCAATTACGATGTGACGGGGACGGTACTCGAAGGTCTGGTGAAACCATACATTATACTTGAACGTGAAGGAGTGAAGATCGGTGTGTTCGGCTTAAGCCCGAAGATGGAAGGCTTGGTACAAGCTGATAAATGTGAGGGTATTGTATATAACGACCCGATAAAGGTAGCGCAGGAAATGGCTGATCTTTTGAAGATTGAAAAAGGATGCGACGTTGTTATTTGTCTTTCACATTTGGGTATCCGCAATGCCACTGGTGATTCCGACGAAGATCTGGTTAGTAAAACCAATAATATAGATATTATCTTGGGTGGGCACTCCCATACATTTATGGAGAAACCCGTTAACTACTTGAATGCTGATGGGAAGAATGTTCCTGTTTGTCACACAGGTAAAAGTGGAATATTTGTAGGAGAACAAGTTTTGACGTTAACAAAGAAACAGTAATTATTCAATCATCAAACTATGTACATGAAAAAATATGTTCTCCTGCTGTGGATGGTGGGAATTCTGTTAGGAATAGCCCCGCTTCATGCGCAGACTTCTCCGTTTATACCTTCTGCGGCGGATACACGTTGTCGCCAATGGGTAGATTCTGTTTTCTCCAAGTTAAGCCTTCAGGAAAAAGTGGGTCAGCTTATAGTGGCTACTATTCCGGCGAAAGTAGATGGAAAGAATAAAAAGCATATACGTGAGTTAGCTAAAAAATATAAAGTGGGCGGTTTGTTATTTTCAGAAGGAACAGCGGAAGAACAGGCTATTCTGACAAATCTTGCACAAAAGAGTGCGAAAACTCCGCTTATGATAACTTTTGATGGTGAATGGGGACTTGCCATGCGATTGAAAGGCACTCCGAATTATCCTCGTAACGCAGCCTTGGGGTGTATTCAGGACAATGCTTTGATTGAAGAATACGGACGTGAAGTGGCTCGCCAATTCCGTGAACTTGGTGTGTACGTTAACTTTGCACCGGATGCCGATGTGAATACGAATCCATTTAATCCGGTTATACATGTACGCTCTTTTGGTGAAGACCCGAAGAAAGTGGCGGAAAAGGTACTGGCATACAGCAATGGATTGGAAAGCGGAGGTGTTTTATCCGTTTGTAAACATTTCCCCGGACATGGAGATACCGATTCAGACTCGCATAAGGAGTTGCCTACCTTGTATTATAACCGTGCCCGTTTGGATAGTATCGAGCTATATCCTTTTAAAGAGATGGTACGTGCCGGACTTGGAGGGGTAATGGTAGGACATTTGCAAGTACCGGTATTGGAACCGGATGGTGTTACGGCCTCTTCTTTATCAAAGAAGGTTGTCACTGATTTACTGAAAGAAGAACTTGGTTTTAAGGGACTGGTGTTTACGGATGCTTTGGATATGAAAGGTGTATCGGAAGTTCCTCAAGTCACGACTAAAGCTTTCTTAGCGGGAAATGATATGTTATTGGTACAGTATAACACTAAGAATGCTGTAGAAGAACTGATAAATGCCGTACATTCAGGTAAAATCAGCAAAGAAGAACTGGATGCCAGATGCCGCAGGGTGTTGACCTATAAATATATGTTGGGGTTAAGAACTCCGCAACCTAAACTGCAAGTAAGCGGTATGAGTTTCCGTATTAACACGGATGAAGCGCAAACTTTGGCTGCAAAATTGCGTCACTCGGCAGTCACGGTGCTGAATAACTATTTTGGTATTCTTCCTTTGGCTCCTGTAGATGGTGGTATTGCATTACTTAGTGTAGGGGAGAAAGAGCAAGATGCTGCTTTTGTGGAGGCTGTGAAAAAACAAGCGGGTGTCAGTTGTTTCTATCTGCCTTGGAACGCCGATGAGGCGACTCGTGAAGACGTGAAACGTAAACTTGCCACTTACCGCCGTGTAATTATCAGTATTACCGGTTCCAGTTATGTTAGTGATAGAGATGTAGCCTTCTTAGCTAACCTTGATTTGCAAGCTCCCTTGGTTTATACCTTCTTTACTTCCTATCGGACTTTACAGCCATTGGTGCCGGCATTGGCAAAGTCGAGTGCGGTTGTATTAGCCCATTCAGATGAGGCTGACTTGCAACAGTATGTTGCCGATGTACTGTTTGCGAAAGCACCTGCCAATGGAAAGATATCCATGAGCATCGGTAAACTCTTTCCTGCCGGAACCGGTTGTACGATAGAGCCTGGCATGAAGTCGGGAGCAGCTATACCGGAAGATTATGGCATGAAATCTTATGTATTGCAAAGTGTGGATGCTGTGGCTCAAAAAGGATTGGCCGCCGGTGCATATCCGGGCTGCCGTATCATGATTCTGAAAGATGGTCAGACAATCTATGATAAAGGTTTTGGAATCCATTCGGCAAAAGATTCGACAGCGGTACGTTCTACCGATATGTTTGATTTATCTTCTTTGACTACGACTACTGCAACTCTGCTGGCGGTCATGAAACTGTATGATGAAGGAAAACTGAAACTGGATGATAAGGCTTCCAAATATCTTCCTTTGTTGCGTGCAGGTAATAAGAAGAATATATCTATTCGTGATTTGCTGCTCCATGAGTCCGGTTTGCCTCCCTATATCCGTTTTTATCTGGATATAATTGATCCGAATTCAGTACATGGTCCTTACTCGCAGAGTTGGATAGATAAGTGGCATTATACACAAGTAAGCGAACACAGTTATTATTGTTCGGACTTTAAATTCAAGAAAGGACTCACTTCCGAAAAGCAAACTCCGGTGTATACCCTGCAAATGGGTGATGGCTTATGGTTGAATAAGAGTTTCAAGAATACACTTCTTCAGTCCATCGCTAAATCGGAACTCGATAGCAAACGTTATGTGTATAGTGACCCCGGATTTGTACTGTTGCAACAGATTGTAGAATCTATTGTGAAACTTCCGATGGACTTGTATCTTGCTAAAGAGTTTTATGCACCGATGGGATTACAAAGAACTATGTTCTTGCCTTTACGCAAGTTTACGAAAGCCGAGATTATGCCGACGGCAGAGAATGATTACCTGCGCCGTCAGGACCTCTGTGGATATGTACACGATGAGACTGCTTCCTGTATGGGTGGCCTATCCGGTAATGCAGGATTGTTCTCTACGGCTGAAGAGGTTGCCAAGATTTACCAAATGCTGCTGAACGGCGGTATATGGAATGGCAAACGTTATCTCAGCGAAGCCACTTGTCGTTTGTTTACAACGGAGAAGTCTGTAATCAGCCGTCGTGGTCTGGGCTTTGACAGACCGGATGTGTCAATTATACTCCGCAGCCCTTGTTCGGCTTCTGCTCCCGAAAGCGTATATGGACATACCGGGTCTACCGGAACCTGTGCTTGGGTCGATCCCGCGAGTAAAACTGTATATGTATTCTTGAGTAACGCTCTAAATCCGCATGTCTGGAATACGAAGTTGGGAGATATGAAGATACGTACGGATATACAAGAACTGATTTTTAAGAGTCTGAAATAGTCTGGTTATTTTAAATGGATGAAATGAAGAGAAAGATGAGACGATTGTTCCTGCTTGTGTTGATTTTTGTAGTTTGTAGTGGTCATCTGGCTTTAGATGCCAAGCGTGCTCTTGTTCCGCCTGCTCCTGTTCCGGCAGTGGAGCCGTCGTTGGTGAGCGGATTGCAAGATGACATACGGTGTCGGCAATGGGTGGATTCTGTTATGCAGCGGTTGTCTATGAAAGAACGTATCGGACAACTTTTCATTTATACTATTGCTCCTCAAATTACTAAAGCTAATAAGGAGTTACTTCGTAAGGTCGTGCAAGACTATAAAGTAGGAGGGCTTCTCTTTTCCGGTGGCTTGATGCAGAATCAGGCTACATTGACAAATGATGCCCAACGAATGGCAGAAGTACCTTTGATGATAACTTTTGATGGAGAGTGGGGGTTGTCTATGCGGTTGCGTGGGACGCCGGTCTTTCCTCGTAACATGGTACTTGGCTGTATTCAGGATGATAGTCTGATTTATGAATATGGACGGGAAGTGGCACGACAATGCCGTGAGCTGGGAGTACAGGTAAACTTTGCACCGGTTGCCGATGTGAATATCAACCCTAAAAATCCTGTTATCAATACCCGTTCGTTTGGTGAGAGCCCTGTGAATGTGGCGAATAAGGTGGTTGCTTATGCCAAGGGACTGGAAGATGGAGGCGTGCTTTCCGTCAGCAAGCACTTCCCCGGACATGGTGATACCGATGTGGATTCGCATAAAGCATTGCCTACTCTGCCTTTTACTCGCGAACGTTTGGATAGCATTGAACTATATCCTTTCAGAAAAGCAATTCATGCAGGATTGGGAGGTATTATGGTGGGGCATCTCGAAGTTCCGGTTTTCGAAGAGCGAGGTGGATTACCTTCTTCTCTTTCCCGCAATGTAGTTTATGACCTGTTGGAACGTGAGTTAAAGTTTAAAGGACTTATTTTTACCGATGCCCTTGCCATGAAGGGAGTAGCAACTAACTCTTCGGTTTGTCTGCGGGCATTAAAAGCCGGTAATGATTTATTGCTTGTTCCCCGTCGAATCAAGGAAGAAGTCGAAGCAGTCATGGATGCCGTGAAGCTTGGTGAGTTAAGCGAGGAAGATATCAATGAGAAATGCCGGAAGGTATTGACTTATAAGTATGCACTTGATTTGGTAAAGAAGCCTACTATACGTTTATCCGGTTTGGGCACTCGTATCAATACGCCTGAAACCCGTAATTTGATACGTCGCCTGAAATTGGCTGCTATTACTGTATTGGGTAATGAATCTAAAGTGCTCCCCTTAGATCCCGCTATTAAAGAGGTGGCAGTATTGAATGTGGGCGACTCGAAAGAAATTCAACCTTTCTTGAAAGAATTGTCTCAATATACTCACCCTGTAGAGTTTCAGTTGGGCGCAAATCTATCCGAATCACAAGGGCAACAGTTGCGGGATTCTTTGGCGCATTACAAACGTATCTTGGTATGTGTCACTGAACAACGTCTGGCTGCTTACCAGTCCTTTTTTGCAAAGTTTGCTCCGGAGGTACCGGTGGTATATTTGTGCTTCGTTGCCGGAAAATATGCTTTGCAAATACATAGAGGCATTTCTGCTGCCGAAGCTATGATCCTGGCACATTCTTCTGATGATGATGTACAGAAACAGGTTGCTGATATGTTATATGGTAAAGCTGAAGCAGACGGACGCCTTTCGGCCAGCATCGGCGGCTTGTTTGCTGCTGGTACCGGAATGACTTTAGGTACACAGACCCTGCCTCATTTTGTTCCGGAAGAACATGGAATGAACTCCCGTATATTGGCTAAAATAGATTCGATAGCTGAGAATGGTATTCGTGAAGGTGCCTATCCCAGTTGTCAGGTTGTTGTGTTGAAGGATGGTAGGGAGATGTATAACAAATCATTTGGCCCTGTAACTACTCAATCTGTATATGACTTGGCTTCATTGACTAAAACAACCGCAACCTTACTGGCTGTAATGAAACTATATGATAAAGGACGTCTCAACCTTACCGACCGTGTATCGGATTATTTACCTTTCCTGCAAAACACGGATAAGAAGAATATTACAGTGCGCGAATTACTGATGCATGAGTCCGGATTACCTTCTACTATCTTGTTTTATCAGGACGCTATTGATAAGAAGAGCTATACGGGACCTTTATTTAAAGGAAAGTTCGATAAGACTCATCCGGCACGCATTGGCGCCCAAACATGGGCTAACCCGAATTTCCACTTCCGTAAAGGATTGACGTCTAAAAACCGAACGGCCGAACATACATTGCAGGTAACAGACAGCTTATGGCTGAACAAAGCCTTCAAAAAAGAATATCTACAACAGATTGCGGATGCACCGCTGAAAGATAAACGTTACCGGTATAGCTGTGTAGGTTTTATTGTGCTGCAACAATTGGTCGAAGCACTAAGCGGAATGCCGATGGATGAATTCCTTGCTAAAGAGTATTATACCCCAATGGGATTGGAACGTACAGGATATCTGCCGTTACGTTTCCTGAAAAAAGACGAAATTGTACCGTCTTCTACTGATCCTTTCTTACGTAAGACCGTTCTACAGGGCTTTGTTCACGATGAATCGGCTGCTTTCCAAGGAGGTGTTTCCGGTAATGCCGGTTTATTCTCAACTGCTGGGGAGGTGGCGCGCATCTATCAGATGCTATTGAATGGTGGCGAACTGGATGGAAAACGTTATTTGAGCAAGGAAACATGCAGACTGTTTACTACCACTGTTTCTAAAATCAGCCGTCGTGGCTTGGGATTTGATAAACCGGATTCCCGCAATCCGCAGAATAGTCCTTGTTCCGCCTCTGCTCCTGCCTCTGTGTATGGGCATACAGGTTTCACCGGCACTTGTGCATGGGTAGACCCCGAGAATGGATTGGTTTATGTCTTCTTGAGTAACCGCATTTATCCGAATGTGTGGAATAACAAATTACAGCGCTTGGATATTCGTCCGAAGATTCAGGAGACGATGTATAAAGCAGTTATAAGTTATTAGTTATAAGTTATTTGCTGATGCTCCCTGCGGCGCCATGATAAACTTATCACAAACAAATAACTTATAACTAATAACTCATAACTAAAAAGAGCCCTCTGCTCACGCAGAGAAGCTCCCTTTTTTCATGCTTTGAAACAATTAAATTCTATCTATTAAGCTTTAGGATAGTCTTTTAGAATGCAATACCCACACGAAGGCCGAAGTTGCTCAAACCATCGGCACTGTATGTGAAGACACTGCCTTTATTGGTACCGTAGCTATAGTATGCCGCAAAATGCAAGCCCGGTCCGTAAGCCCAAGGATACACATTGAAACCTAGTTCGGGAGATACATAGAAGCCCCAAGTATTATCATGTGCTTCGAATACGTTGAAAGTCGACTTCAACTGTGCATATTGCGCACCGACTTTAACACCGAAATAGGGTTGGAATGAACCGCCACGGTTCCATACATAGCGTGAAGCCAAACCGAAAGGCAACTGGAATACAGTGTGCTGCTGGTCGGTATTCAAACTGCCACCTTCACCTACGGGGAAAGTCTGGCGTCCGAAATATTCATGGTTGCTATGGTATGCCAAGAAAGCACCCAATGCAAAGTTATCTGATAGGAAATATCCACCTTCGAAGTTCATACCCCAACCGCTGGATTTGTCGGCGAAGTTATTGCTCAGGGGGAAATTGTATTGCCAGTCGATATTGGCATAACCGTTATCGGTCATCTGTGCCTTTGCCGGTAGGGCAAAGACGAGAGCTAGAGCGACAGCCGCTACTACTCTCAGTGAAAGATATTTTATTGTTTTCATACTTTGTTCTTGTTTTTAGGTTTAGTGACAGTTTCTCTGTCCGGAAGAGAAATTGCCTTTAACTAATACTATATTACCACTTTTACTTGCTAGTCAGATAAGTTGATTGGGTGAAAGCTTGGTTCACACCTTGTACGGCAAGTTTGGTGTTAACAGCAGTCGAACCACTCAATAATCCACTCATGTAGCTGGTCCACAGAACAGGTAGTTTTTGACTTTGACCTTGTGGAGCTTCCAGATTCAGCAATTCGGTAATGAATGAGCCTGTGCTATAAGAGTAGTTCACAGCGTATGGATAGTACCATCCACCCCAGTTACCCCAGTAAGGAGCATCCCAGTAACCCGGATAATTCCACCACCATTCAGGACGACCGTAGTCGGTGAAAAAATAAGTACTTTTAACGTAACTTACTTGTAGACCGAGGTTGGCATCTTCGCGTTTTTCTACACGCATGTAACCACGGCTATTCATATTAGTCACATAGGCTTTAAGAATTTCCTGAGCGCTTTCGTCTTTCCAATATTCGGCATCTTTGCTGTCGCCAATAACGAGAATGCTATCCGGCAAGTAGTAAGTCTCGAAAGCTTTGAAATCCGCCTTCTTGTCATAATTGGTATAAACCAGATAGTTATTGTCCAGCTTATCCATGTCAGGGTCTTTTTCGCAAGCTGCGAAGGCGAAGACCGCTAATAATAGGGGAATAAATTTCTTCATACTTCTATAATTGTTTAGGTTAAAATATAATTCCTGCCCTATGGTACCTTAGGCTTTTGAGAAAAAACAAGTTAAGATATAAAAGGTTCACGAGGGTATATGTTAAAAGTGAAAAAGAGGGTAGCCCTAATGTAATAAAGAAATAGGGCAATAGTACTTTTGACGTAACTATTACCCTATCATATTATCCTCATTAAGGCTTTATCACATTTTCTTTATTCGGGCAGTCCAGCCGCCACCCGGTGACATTTGCACGTTTAATTTGTGGCTTGCAGTAACCGTTTGCATTTCTTTCTTGTAATCCGTAGCTTCCCGGTCGGCATTGATACCATCGGAGAATATTTCGGCAGTATAATTGCCTTCTCCTAGGAAGGAAAGGTCGATGGTGCAATTGCGTGGAGTCCAGTTGGTCATGGAGGCGATGTACCACGTGTCACCCTTGCGGCGTGCCAGGGTAATGTATTCACCGATTTCACCATTCAAGGCTATGGTTTCATCGAAAGTAGTGGGTACTTTAGCAATGAAATCAGTGCATTCCTGCTCTTTCATGTATTTGCTGGGGCTATCTGCAAGCATTTGCAAAGGAGCTTCGAAGATGGTGTACATAGCCATCTGATGTACACGCGTACCTTGGCTCATGGGATGATCGTTGTTACTGCGGAACGTTTCGCGGGTTGCGTTCATCATAGCTCCTGGGGTATAGTCCATCGGTCCGGCAAGCATACGCAGATAGGGAGCGGTGACATCGTAGCGTGGAAAATCGTGGGCGGGGATACCATTTATGATAGGTTCCCATTTGGAGTTTTCCAATCCTTTCACGCCTTCGAAGTTCAGGATGTTAGGATAAGCACGTTGGATGCCATTGGGTTTCAGACCATGCAGATCGAGTAACAATTTATATTTGGCGGCACAAGCGGCAATCTGCTCAACGGAATTGATCAGAGGTTGGTCGTCGCGGTCAAAGAAATCTATCTTGAAACCTTTGATACCCATAGTTGCATAATGTTTGAAAACAGCTTCGGTCTCTTTTGCCGAGTTGCGCCAGCTTGCCCAAAGGATAACTCCAATCCCTTTTTGCTTGCCATAAGCAATAACTTCTTCCAGATTGATGTCCGGATTCAGTTCTTCCAGCATTGATTCTTTTCCACTCCAACCTTCGTCTATAATGATATATTCCAAACCGTTTGCTGCGGCAAAATCAATAAAAGCCTTATAAGTCGGTGTATTCATACCTGCCTTGAAGTCTACTCCTGTTAGGTTACAGGTGTTCCACCAGTCCCAGGCTACCTTGCCCGGCTTGATCCAGGAAATGTCTTTGATGCGGCAAGCGGGGGCAAGACGCTGTGCCATGTCATTGTCGGCAAGTTGTGTGTCGTTGGTGGTAACGAGTACAATGCGCCAGGGGAAAGAACGGCGGGCGCTATTCACTTCTGAAGTCGTTTGAAGATCCCCGTTTGAAAGAAGCTTGGTTTTACCTAAATCACCGCTGAGTTGGTTCGGTATCCGGGCTATATAGTCGGCGCGTTTGGTTGGAACCAGATTCAGCCGGTTGTGACCGCCAATGACTTCTTCCAGCGGATAGGGAGCGAAGGCTGCTTGCAATCCCTGCCGGGTTTGCGGATTGATGGTAAGGAACATCCCTGGATAATCTTCTACACCGGCTTCCATAATGACTGCTTTCTTACCTTTCCCTAAATCTATCATTAACGGAGTAATAGCGAGCGAGTCCGAATACATTTTTGACAAAGGGGCATCGTCATAGAATGACTCAAAAGAATAGCAATAACGCTCACGGTTACGATTGTCGTTTATATAAGGAACTAATGTGCGGTAATCGTTATCAAAGTTGAAATCTGCCTTTTCGCTTTTTACGATGAATGGTTTGCTTTGTTCGGAAATAAAGCGGTAAGCGGCGCCGTCATCGTAAGCACGGAATTCCACGTTATAACCACCACGACATTTCAGCGTCAGTTGATTATAGACATCTTTTACACTTGCTTTTTTATAAACAGGCGTGGGGAAGGAAGAATCAACCGACTTACGCTCAGCCTTGATTACCTTTACTTTTTCACCGAAAGTTATCTCTTTCTTCGTGTTTTTCACATCTACTCCGTACATGGCTATGTCAGAGGGTTGCAGAATAGTTGTGCCACCTTGTTTTATCTGCCAACTAAGCGTTTCTCCTGCATCTACAGTGATAATTAATTTGCCGTCCGGAGAGGCTAGTTGATACTGTTGTGCATGGGCAGTTCCCAAACACATAAACAATAAACAAAACGTTTGTATAATAATGCTTTTCATCCTTAATTTATTTAATCTTTTCTATTTCTTCGGCAGAGAAGGTTGTATTCTTAATTGCTTTCAGGTTATCTTCCAATTGGCCCACAGAGCTTGCTCCGATAATGACTGACGTTACCAAATCATCTTTCAATAACCAGGCCAGTGCCATTTCAGCAAGGGTTTGTCCGCGTTGAATGGCTATCTCGTTGAGGGCTTTGATTCGCTCCAGCACATCTTCGGTCAGTGCTTCTTTCTTTAAAAATACTCCTTTTGCCATACGAGAATCTTCGGGGATGCCATTCAGATAACGATTAGTCAACAGACCTTGAGCAAGGGGAGAGAAAGCGATAAATCCGGTTCCGTTTTCTTTTGCTTGCTGCAAGATACCTTCTCCTTCCGGTTCGCGGTTGAAGATATTGTACCTGCCTTGGTAAAGAAGACAATGCACATCTCTTTCTTCCAGATATTTATAAGCAAATTCAGCGGCCTCTTTCGGATATTTGGAGATACCTACATAGAGTGCTTTTCCTTGGCGTACAATGTCCACCAGGGTTTGAAGCGTCTCTTCAAGCGGGGTGTCAGGATCATAGCGATGGGAGTAGAAGATATCCACATAATCCAGGTTCATCCGTTTCAGACTTTGGTCGAGGCTTGCCATCAGGTACTTGCGGGAACCCCATTCGCCGTAAGGTCCCGGCCACATGTCGTGTCCGGCTTTGGTGGAGATGAATAACTCGTCCCGATATGGCATGAAGGATTTCTTCATAATCTCACCGAAAGTTTCTTCGGCCGAACCGTACGAAGGACCGTAATTATTGGCAAGATCAAAATGCGTGATGCCTCTATCGAACGCATAGTGCGCCATCGCCTGAGAATTGGCGAAGGTGTTTACATCACCGAAGTTATGCCATAAGCCTAGTGACACTTCGGGTAACAAAATACCGCTTTTCCCGCAACGGCGATACTTCATGCCACTATCATACCGATTGGGGGCGGGAGAATAAATAGGATTTATCATACTTATTATATTTAATGTGAAAACAAGGTAGAGCGCCGCAGCTCTGCATTGCATAGAGCAGCGATACAAAAGTACGTAAATTCTTTAGAAGTGACCTACTATTATGTTATCCAAATCGGATTGATAACAACCAATGCCATAGCTGGAAACAAATGATGCCATAATTGGATAAGATAGTACTACCGGATATAGGCCGAAGCCACTATCTTTGCAAAAGAGAAACTTCTTAAATGAAGGGTGAAGAATGAAGAACGAAGAATTCTCAGAAGATTGTATCTTAAATATGTAATAATTCAATGAAAAACAAACTAATCGTTATGGCAATAGCAACCTGCTTGACGTCTTGTGGCGGAAGCCAGAAAGAAGTGTATAAAGATCCTACAGCTTCGGTAGAAAGTAGAGTAGAAGACCTGCTTGGAAGAATGACACTGGAAGAAAAAGTCGGTCAGATGAATCAATTTGTCGGTCTGGAACATATCAAGGCAAACAGTGCCGTGATGACTGCCGACCAACTGAAAAATAATACGGCAAATGCTTTCTATCCCGGAGTCACCGAGAAAGATGTGGCAACATGGACCGAACAAGGTTTGATCGGTTCTTTCCTGCACGTGCTCACTCTTAAAGAAGCCAACGAACTGCAAGCGCTCGCCATGAAGAGCCGTCTGCAAATTCCTATTATCTTCGGTATTGATGCCATTCATGGTAATGCCAATGCACCGGACAATACGGTATATCCTACCAATATCAATCTGGCTTGTTCTTTTGATACCTTGATGGCTTATAAAATAGCACGCGAAACAGCCAAGGAAATGCGTGCCATGAACATGCACTGGACGTTTAATCCGAATGTGGAAGTTGCCCGCGATGCCCGTTGGGGACGTGTAGGCGAGACATATGGTGAAGATCCCTATCTGGTGACATTGCTAGGTGTGCAATCCGTGAAAGGTTATCAGGGCAACCTGAATAGTAGCGAAGATGTTCTGGCATGTATCAAGCACTTTGTAGGTGGTAGCGAACCAATCAACGGTACAAATGGTTCTCCGACCGATCTATCGGAACGTACGTTGCGTGAAGTCTTCTTCCCACCTTTTGAAGCTGGTGTGAAAGCAGGTGCCATGTCCTTGATGACCGCACACAACGAGCTGAATGGCGTGCCCTGCCATAGCAATGAATGGCTGATGACGGACATTCTTCGTGGAGAATGGAACTTCCCCGGTTTCGTAGTGAGCGACTGGATGGATATTGAACATATCCACGACCTGCATGCTACGGCAGAGAATTTGAAGGAAGCTTATTATCAATCCATTATGTCCGGTATGGATATGCACATGCACGGTATCCACTGGAATGAAATGGTAGTGGAGTTGGTGAAAGAAGGCCGCATTCCTGAGTCACGTATTGATGAGTCCGTACGCCGCATTCTGGACATCAAGTTCCGTCTCGGTTTATTTGAGAAACCATACGCCGATGAAGCTGAAACCATGAAGATACGTCTTTGTGACGAGCACCGTGCAACCGCCCTCGAAGCTGCACGCAATGGTATTGTCCTACTCAAGAATACAGGTGTACTGCCCTTGGATGCTTCTAAATATAAAAAGGTGATGGTGACCGGTATCAATGCGGACGACCAGAATATCCTTGGTGATTGGAGCGCTCCTGAAAAAGAAGAGAACGTGACTACTATCCTCGAAGGTTTGAAGATGATAGCCCCCGATACTCAGTTTGATTTTGTAGACCAAGGTTGGGACCCCCGCAATATGGACCCCAAGCAGGTGGCCGAAGCTGCCGCCCGTGCCAAGAACGCCGATTTGAACATTGTAGTAGCCGGTGAATATATGATGCGCTTCCGTTGGGAAGACCGCACCGACGGCGAGGACACTGACCGTAGCGACCTCGACCTCGTAGGTTTGCAACAAGAATTGATTGAGAAAGTGGCAGCCAGTGGTAAACCGACTATTCTGGTACTTGTCAATGGTCGTCCTTTAAGTGTACGTTGGGCTGCCGAGAACCTGCCGGCAATTGTAGAAGCATGGGCTCCGGGTATGCAGGGTGGCCAGGCAGTAGCCGAGATTCTATATGGTAAAGTAAATCCGTCGGCCAAACTTGCCATCACGATTCCTCATAGTGTAGGTCAGCTTCAGATGATTTATAACCACAAACCTTCGCAATACTTCCATCCGTATGTAGCGGGCAAGCCCAGCACACCGCTTTATCCCTTCGGATATGGTCTGTCTTATACGACTTATAAATACGACGACCTGAAACTAGCTCTGAAAGAGATTAATAAAGATGGAACGGTTGACGTCAGTGTAAAGGTGACGAATACAGGCGAACGTGACGGTGTGGAGATTGTACAGCTTTATATCCGTGATAAATTCAGTTGCGTTACCCGGCCGGTAAAAGAGTTGAAAGACTTTGCGCGCGTAGCTTTAAAAGCAGGAGAAAGCAAGGTTGTAAACTTCAAAATCACTCCTGACAAGTTGGCTTTCTATGATATCAAGATGAAGAAAATAGTGGAGCCCGGTGAATTCATCGTCATGGTAGGTGCTTCTTCGGACGATAAAGATTTGCTGAAAGAAACTTTCATTGTTAAATGAGTGGAAAGGGCACTTCAATCAGATCGTAGAGGCTACCGGTGCACCTGCCCGCTACATCTTATCACCTGAATGTCGGTAAGTAAGTATGCACAAGATGGCATCTCATGCTACACAAGATGGCATCTTGTGTAGCATGAGATGCCATCTTGTGCATATTAGTAAGAAGTGTTTCTGCCGGTAGGAAGAAGGGTACTATTTCTTAGGAAGTAACCCTTTTCCTGTAGAAGAATAATGTAGGTGACAACCGTTACCCTTAATAGAAACAAATGTAGCCGTGTTGGGAATAAAAAGAATGACTATATTTGCAACATGATACTTTTTTAACCAATTACCATGGAAAACAATAAATATATAATGAGGGAGATTACCCCTCTATCTGATCGTGATTGTTTCTACATTGCCGATCGACATAAGACTGAGTTTACTTATCCTATTCACTGTCATGCGGAGTTTGAGTTGAATTTCACCGAACATTCTTCAGGGGTGCGCCGTGTAGTGGGCGATTCATCTGAGATAATCGGTGATTATGATCTGGTATTAATAACAGGTAAGGAGTTGGAACACGTATGGGAGCAACATGAATGTACTTCTAAAGATATCCGGGAAATTACTATCCAATTCTCACCTGATTTGTTTTTAGGAGGCTTGGTTAATAAGAACCAATTCGATAGCATTCGTCAGATGTTGGAACGCGCACAGTGCGGACTTTCTTTTCCCATGCAAGCTATCATGAAAGTTTACAATTGGCTGGATAAGCTTGCTTCCGAGAAAGAAGGTTTCTATGCAGTGATGAATTTCATGCGCATTCTTTATGAGCTTTCTTTGTACGATGATGTCCGCGTGCTTTCAACTTCTTCTTTTGCGAAGATAGAAACCTTCTCGGATAGTCGCCGGGTGCAAAAGGTTCAAAAGTATATTGCAGAACATTATCAGGAAGATATCCGGTTGACGGTTCTGGCTGATATGGTGGGGATGACACCTGTATCTTTCAGCAGGTTCTTCCGCTTGCGCACAGGAAAGACACTTTCCGATTACATTATTGATATCCGCTTAGGTTTTGCCACCCGGCTCTTGGTAGATTCTACCCGTACCATTGCTGAAATATGCTACGATTGCGGATTTAATAACTTATCCAACTTCAACCGGATGTTCAAGCGTAAGAAAGAATGTTCACCTAAAGAATTTCGTGAGAATTATAGAAAGAAGAAGATAGTGATCTGATAATATAATATCAGTATTCTTCGCTAAAGCTCCTTACTTTTGCAAATGATAAATAATCTGTTTTTATACTATGAAGAATGTAACCCTTCTATTTGTTATTCTGCTGTATGTGTTTACTGCATCGGCACAAGTACGTGGTAATGAAATTCGTGTGGTAGTATCTCCCGATCATGCCGATTGGGTGTACGGTTTGAATGAAAAGTCTACGTTTACCATTCAGGTATGGAAAGCGCAGAATCTGCTGCCGGGTGTGACTGTTGATTATGAGTTGGGACCGGAAATGTATCCTACTGAAATAAAGAAAGGAATTGTCTTAAAGGATGGCAGCTTGAAGGTGCAAGGTGCAATGAAGACCCCCGGTTTCTTACGTTGCAAGGTCAAAGCATATGTAGATGGACGCACTTACGAAGGTTTAGCGACTTCTGCTTACGCTCCCGAACAGTTACAGCCGATTACGGAACTTCCTGCCGATTTCCGTGAGTATTGGGCTGAAACCCTGAAAAGGGCACGGACCACTCCATTGAATCCTATTATGACTTTGCTTCCCGAACGTTGTACGGAGACTGATAATGTATATCAGGTTAGTTTCCAGACAAAGGCATGGGGTGGTCGTTTTTACGGTATTCTCAGTGTGCCGAAAGCTGAGGGAAAATATCCGGCATTACTTAGGGTGCCCGGTGCGGGTGTTCGTCCTTATTCGGGAGATACTTATACGGCTCCGGGAAAAGTGATTACGCTGGAAGTAGGTATTCATGGCATTCCTGTTACTATGCAACAATCTGTATACGATGCCTTGGCTAGCGGAGCGTTGAGTAATTATTGGACTTTTAGGCGCGATAACCAGGATGCTTTCTACTATAATCGTGTTATTGTAGGAGCGTTGCGGGCTGTGGATTTTATTTGCTCGCTCCCACAATATAATGGGAAAGCATTGGGGGTGACCGGTTCCAGTCAGGGTGGCGCACTCTCTGTGATAACAGCGGCTCTCGATCCGCGCGTCACGTTCTTTGCGGCGGTTCATCCGGCTTTGTGCGATCATGAAGCATTCTTTAAGAAGCGGGCTTGTGGTTGGCCGCATTATTTCTACTATTACGGTGCTCCTAATGAAAAGGAACTAAAAACGATTCGCTATTACGATACGGCAAATTTTGCCCGTTGCCTGAATGTGCCCGGCTGGTTCAGTTGGGGATATAACGACGAAGTATGCCCGCCTACTTCTATGCATGCGATGTATAACGCCATCAGCGCTCCGAAAGAACTTCACCCATATTTGGAAACCGGACATTTTTGGTATCAGGAACAATGGGATGAGTGGCTGGAATGGTTGAAGAAGCAACTGAGAATTGATGAATAATATCTGAACTCAAAAAAAGAAAGATTTGAGGAAAACTACTCTCTTGGCTATTTGCTTTTGATAAGAAAGTATTACTTTTTCTGCAAATAGCCTCGTATATTTGCGTTATCGCTTAAAATTAGTAATATGATAAAACAATCTTTCTTTTTGACATTTCTTTTGTCTCTTATTTTAGGGGCATGCACTCCGAAACAGGCAAAACATTCGTTTATAAAGGTAAATGCCAGTGGACAGTTCATTCGTGATGGAAAACCCTATTATTATGTAGGCACTAATTTCTGGTATGGTGCTATCTTGGGTTCTGAGGGTGAAGGTGGTAATCGTGAACGTTTACACCAGGAGCTGGATTTCTTGAAAAGTATTGGGATCAGCAATCTTCGTGTATTGGTGGGTGCTGATGGCGAAAACGGGGTGAAGAGCCGGGTAGAGCCTTCTTTGCAGACTGCTCCCGGTGTTTATAATGATACTATTTTAGCCGGATTGGATTATTTCATGAACGAACTGCGCAAACGCGATATGACGGCTGTACTCTACCTGAATAATTCTTGGGAATGGAGTGGCGGTTATTCGGTTTACCTGCAGTGGTCAGGACATGGTGATGCAAAGGTGCCTGCCATAGACGGATGGCCTGCTTATATGGAATATGTGCAGCAGTATCAACAATCAGATAGCGCGAAGGCATTGTTTGCCAATCATGTCAAGAATATTGTCACAAGAACGAATAGGTATAACCAGATAAAGTATGTAGATGATCCTACTATTATGTCTTGGCAAGTGGGCAATGAACCCCGCGCTTTCTCCAATGAAAACAAAGAATCTTTTGCCCGGTGGATGGCAGATGTAGCTTCCCTTATCAAATCGTTGGACCCCAACCATATGGTGTCATCCGGTAGTGAAGGGACGGCAGGGTGTGAAGGAGATATCGCTCTTTATGAGAAGGTGCATGCCGACCCTAACTTTGACTATCTAAACATCCATATTTGGCCCTATAATTGGGGATGGGTGAAAGCCGACAGTTTGATGGAACTTCTTCCGCAAGCTAAAGAAAAAACAAAGCAGTATCTTGATGATCATCTGGTGATAGCTAAGAAGTACCGCAAACCGATTGTACTGGAAGAATTCGGGTTTCCACGTGATGGTTTCCAATTTTCTAAAGAAACATCGACTTCGGCCCGTGATTCGTACTATAGCTATGTGTTTGATCTTATTCGTCAGGATCGTGAAAAGGGTGGTCTTTTTGCCGGTTGCAACTTCTGGGCATGGGGTGGTTTTGCCAAACAGACTCCGGGGCATGTATACTGGGAGAAAGGGGATGACTACACCGGAGACCCTGCACAAGAACAGCAAGGTTTGAATTCGGTGTTCGCTACCGATTCGACCATAGAGATAATTAAGGCAGAAAATGAAAGACTAAAATAACCAGACAATAATCTTATGAAAGCTATTAAAATAATAAGTTTGCTTCTTTTCTTTTGTACAGTTTTTAACTGTGAAGCGGCAGCTAACATCGTAAAAGAGAATGGGCATTTATCAGTAAAAGGAACTCTCTTGGTGAATGAACGAGGAGAAACCGTTGTGTTGAAGGGTGTTAGTTATGGGTGGCACAATTGGTGGCCTCGTTTCTATAATGCTTCTACTGTGAATTATCTTGCCAATTCATGGGGCGCTTCTGTTATTCGTGCTGCTATTGGTGTGGAGCCTGATGATGGTTATATTCAGAATCCCGAGAAAGCTTTGGCTTGTGTTCAGGCTGTAGCCGATGCTGCCATTGCTAATGATATTTATGTAATTATTGACTGGCACAGTCATCATATTCGCTTGGAGGAAGCAAAACAATTCTTCACTCAAATGGCGACTCGCTATAAAGATGTTCCCAATGTGATTTATGAGATTTTCAATGAACCGGTAGATGATAGTTGGGATGCTGTAAAAGCTTATTCGATAGAAATCATCAAAACCATACGGGCTATAGAACCGAATGCCGTTATCTTGGTGGGTACTCCTCATTGGGATCAGGATATCCATTTAGCTGCTGATTCTCCGATTACCGGTTATGATAATATTATGTATACACTGCATTTTTATGCCAATACCCACAAACAGTATTTGCGTGACCGGGGTGATTATGCTCTAAGTAAGGGTTTGCCTCTGTTTGTTTCCGAATGTGCCGGCATGGAAGCTTCCGGAGACGGAGCTGTAAATAAAGAAGAATGGAATGCGTGGCTGGACTGGATGCGGAAAAACTCTATTAGTTGGGCAGCTTGGTCCATATCAGACAAAGATGAAACCTGTTCTATGATTAAGACATCTGGCTCTTCCGAGGGAAATTGGAAGGATAAGGATTTAAAAGAATGGGGACAAATTGTGCAGGAAGAATTGATGAAAAAATAGTACTCCCCTCTCTTATACTTTAAATACTTGTAGCACATAGCTGGAACCGAATGTGCTTTTTGCTAAACTTTTAAGCAAGTATCATTATATGATAAAATAGTGTCTGTATGAACTGTTTTATTGTTCTATCTTTGCATAACTCAATGAGACCTAGATTGTAAGAGTCCTATAATTGTTTAACCATTAATGAAATAAAAAATGCCTATGAGATAGAAAATATCCTATTCTATGTTGTACTACCCCCTTTTTAATAAGGACTATTTGTTTCCAAAAAATAGTTTAACCTTATGAATAAAACGGCAATTGCCGCATTGGCAATGCCAATTCATTAATCTAAGAAAAATACAAGTATGAATTTAAATTTCAGAAAAACAGCGCTGCTTGTGAGTGTATGTTCAGCTTTTAGCTTGGGCTATACTCCGCAACTTTTCGCGGCATCAGTCGATACGATTGAAGCTGTGCAGCAGACAAAAAAAATCACAGGTACTGTAAATGATGCATTAGGTCCCATTGTTGGTGCTAATGTGTTAGAAAAGGGTACAACTAATGGTATAATTACCGATATAAACGGTAATTTTACGCTAAATGTTAAGCCGGGTGCAACTATTGTTGTGTCTTTTATCGGTTATATAAGTCAGGAGATAAAAATAAGCAACCAAACAACCCTCAATGTAACATTGAAAGAAGACTCGGAACTGCTGGATGAAGTAGTTGTTGTTGGATATGGTACAATGAAGAAAAGCGACCTTTCAGGAGCTTCAGTTTCTATGAGTGAGGATAAAATTAAGGGCTCGGTAATTACCAATCTTGACCAATCACTACAAGGACGCGCTGCAGGTGTGACAGCCGTAACAACTTCCGGTGCTCCAGGTTCTTCCTCTTCTATTCGTGTACGTGGTCAGGCTACAATCAATGCAGGAGCTGAACCTCTGTACGTAATAGATGGCGTGATAGTACAAGGTGGCGGTTCCAGTGGTGCTTCTTTCGGTCTAGGTGATGCCCTTGGTAATGGTTCGGTTTCCACTATCTCGCCGTTATCAACAATTAATCCAGCAGATATCGTTTCTATGGAAATCTTGAAAGATGCCTCTGCTACTGCTATATATGGTGCGCAAGGATCTAATGGTGTTGTATTGATAACTACAAAACGAGGTAAGGCTGGTGAGGCAAAATTCACTTACGATGGTATGTTGGCTCTCCAACGCCAGACTAAGCGACTTGATATGATGAATCTTCGAGAATTTGCAGGATTTTATAATGACTTGGCATCAACAGGACAACTGGATGAGAGTAATAGTTATGCAGATCCTTCTTTACTAGGTGCTGGTACAAATTGGCAAGATGCTGTATTCCAGACTGCTTTACAACATCAACACCAAATTTCAGCACAGGGTGGTACAGAAAAGATTCAATATTATGTATCCGCATCTTATATGGATCAGGATGGTACTATTATTGGTTCAAACTTTAACCGTTATTCTTTCCGCGCTAACTTGGATACTCAACTAAAAAAATGGTTGAAGTTAGGATTGAGCGCGACTTATTCTTCAACGAATGATGATTTAAAGTTAGCTGATAGTGATGCTGGTATTATTAATTATTCTCTACAGACGCTTCCTGATATACCCATTTATGATATTGACGGGAATTATGCTACAGTAGTACGTGAAGGCTATACAAGTCCGAATCCGATTGCATTGGCTATGATGGATGATATTTTGTTGGGGCGCCAGAAATTAACAGGAAATGTATTCTTTGAGGTGACACCAATCAAAAATCTTACATGGCACGCTGAATTAGGTTATGATATAAGTTCTTCGAAAGGTGAGCGTTACAAACCAATGATTGATTTAGGGGGATGGAAGCGTTCTAAAAATGAAAGTAATATTCAGAAAAATAGTAGTACTTTTTGGCAATTGAAAAACTATGTTACTTATAATGGTGATATAAAGGATCATCATTTTACTGCAATGTTAGGACAGGAATGTTGGGAATCCAGTTATGACTATACTAGTGTGTTTAATAATGGACTTCCTTCTGATGCAGTACATAATCCGGCTTTGGGAACAGGTACTCCAACTATTGGTGCCGGTTTTGGTAGTTCATCCATGGCTTCATTTTTTACTCGTCTAACATATAATTATGCAGATCGTTATTTGGCTACTTATACTTATCGTTATGATGGCTCTTCAAACTTTGGTCCGGAGAATCGTTGGGCAGGTTTCCATTCTTTTGCTACATCTTGGCGCTTTTCCAATGAGAAGTTCTTTGAACCTGTCAAAAGTGTTATTAGTAATGGTAAACTGCGTTTGGGATGGGGACAAACAGGTAACTCTAGCATTGGAGGATACAAATGGGGAACTTCTATGTCAAGAATGCCTTCTGGTTTAGGCATGGGATACAGACCTTCAAATATACCGAATACAGGCATTAAATGGGAATCGCAAGAACAATGGAATGTTGGAGTTGATTTAGGCTTTTTCAATGATCGTTTGAACTTAACAGTTGATTGGTATAAGAAGTTATCTAATGATATGTTGATGCCTTTGCAATTACCTTCTTATATGGGTACGTCAGGTAATGGTTCCTCTGCACTGGCTGCGCCTTGGGGTAATTATGGAAATATAGAAAATACTGGTTGGGAAATTTCTTTGAATACACATCCTATTGTGGGCAAATTTGAATGGGATTCTGATTTCCAAATCTCTTTTAATAAGAATAAATTAAAAGGTCTTGCGGGTACGGCCAATGCTCAAATTGTGGGTTACGGTCAATGGACAGATGTGGTTAGTGTATCTGGTGTAGGGGAGTCATTGTATAATTTTTATGGTTATGTATGTGACGGTGTTTATAAAGACTTGGAAGATTTGAAAAACTCTCCTAAACCGGCAAAATATCCTGCTAATGGAGTTTTTAATCGTTCTAATACGGTATGGGTTGGTGATATAAAATATAAAGATATCAGTGGACCGGATGGAAAACCTGATGGTGTGATTGATGAATACGATAAGACAAATATTGGTTCTCCTATGCCTAAATTTACTTTCGGTTGGACGAATACTTTCCGTTATCAGAATTTTGACTTATCTATTTTCATCAATGGTTCTTATGGCAATAAGGTATATAATTATCTTGGCATGAAGTTGACACATATGAATTCTGGCTGGACTAATCAATTGAACTCAATAGGTAATCGTGCCCAATTAATTCCAATTGATGCAAATAAAGTATATGCAGATGGTTCTCATTGGTATGATGATGTAACTAATGTTACTGTTGCTAATCCGGGAACCTCAACCCCACGTGCTTCAATTCAGGATCCGAATGACAATGATAGGATAAGTGATCGATATATAGAAGATGGTTCTTATATTCGTATAAAAAATATTTCTTTGGGTTATACTTTCCCTAAGAAAATGATAAAGAATCTAGGTATAGAGAATCTACGTATGTATGTGAATATTCAGAACTTACTTACCATAACTGGTTATAGTGGTTATGATCCGGAAATTGGTGCAAGTACAGCCAGTACCAATGTGTATGGGCTAGATAATGGGCGTTATCCGTCACCGACTGTTTATTCATTCGGATTGAATGTGTCATTCTAACATCTAAAATAGAAGAGATATGAAAATTAGAAATATAAAATATTTACTGTTCGCTGCTGCATTCGGTATGGGCATTTCTTCATGTGAGGATTTCTTGAATCGTCCGGCAGAAGATAACTATAATGAAGCGAACTTTTATCAAAATGATGAACAATGTGTTCAAGGTGTTAATTATTTGTATAACTCTCCTTGGTATGATTTCCAACGTGGCTTTATAAGTGTGGGAGAAGTTCTTTCTGGAAATTATTATAAAGGAAGTAGCCCTTATATGGATTTTACAGTGAATGGTACTGACCAGGATTTGGTGAATATGTCATACTCATTGTGGGCAGTCAATGGTCATGCAAATACTGTATATAGTCGTTTGAAAACAGCAAATGCTTCTCAGTCTGTTATTAACCAATGTATGGGGGAGTGCTTAGCTTGGAAGGCAATGGCTTATTTTTATCTAGTACGTTCATTTGGTGCAGTGCCCATTATTCATGATAACACAACTGAATTGAACGGTGGAACTTATAACTCGAAATTCAAAGTAGAAGCTGCCGATGTGTATGAGTATATCATTATGACTCTTGAAAAGGCTATTGAGCTACTTCCTGTCCATGGGGATATAGGACGTATTGATCAATATGCTGCTAAAGGCTTACTGGCAAAAGTCTATCTTACCAAATCTGGTCTTGGACAGTCAGGAACTCGTAATCAAGCGGATTTAGATAAAGCCGCTGAGTATGCAAAAGATGTGATAGATAACTCTGGACGTACATTGATGACTAAATATTCAGATGTATTCCGCCTTGCTAATAATAAGAATAAAGAATGTTTGTTCTCTTGGCATTGGTATCCTACTCGTGATCCTTGGACTGCTCAGAATACGTTGCAATCTGATTTAGCAATGGTTGGATTTGATGAATTCGGAGATTGTTGGGGTGGATATGGTGGTCCATCTGTGGATTTGCAGGACGCTTTTGGAGTCAGCCCTCTTAAATCGCCGGAAGATCGAATTGATACAGATGTTCGCCGAAAAGCGACAATGATGATGGCGGGTGATAAATATGAATATTTTTGGCAAGATAAAGGTGGGTTTGATTTCTTGAAATTCCTTTATGACAAAGATTATGGCGCAGGAGGTCCCGGACTTCTGCAAAGTTCAACAGGAGCAAACAGTGTGAAAAATTTATATGGTAATGCTTACGATCATGAATCTGCATTAGGACTTTCAGCAGGAAATATGACTAATGGTTTGAGCACACATATTTTGCGCCTTTCAGATGTTTATCTGGTTTATGCGGAAGCAAAGATAGGCAATAATGGTTCTACTACAGATGCTAGCGCAATCGATGCATTCTATGCAGTTCGTCATCGTGCTGTATCTAATGAGAAACGTCCAGAATCCATTACATGGGAACAAGTCTGGAAGGAACGTCGTTTAGAATTGGCTTGTGAAGGTGATCGTTGGTATGATTATGTACGACTGTCTTATTATGATCCTCAAAGAGCTATTGATGAATTAAAATCTCAACGTCGTAATGAATATTTTGGATTGAATGATTTATATAAAAAATATTATGAAGATCATTCTTATATAGTTAATCCGGAGGATCAGAAATACAATGATGATGATTCAAAGATTCCTAATGTAACGATATCCAGTTTTACCCTACCTTTCCCTACGGAAGATGTGGTTTTCAATCCTAATTTGATGAAGGAACCAGTCCATGTGGATGTTCGTAGCGAATTTAGTTATTAACTTTAATACTGTGAAAAAATGAAATCTAATAAAAGATATATCAATTGGTTCTTTGCAGTTGTAGTTGCTGTGATTGGATTCTCAATTTCAGCTTGCGAAGATGAACCGGATAAATATGAAGTGGCGGGGGGATTACCTACTGTGCAATATGTGCGTCTACCAAATCCGGAAGTTGCCGATTCATTATTAATCGGTGCTTATATGGCAAATACAGTATGCTTGGTCGGAAATAATTTGCGAAGTATTTGTGAACTCTTCTTTAATGATCAGAAAGCTGTATTGAATACTAGTTATATTACTGACCATACGTTGCTGGTAGATGTTCCTAAGAATATTCCGACTATGGTAACTGATAAAATTTATATGGTTACTCAGTCTAAAGATACAGTGGACTTTGATTTTAAAGTACTTGTGCCAAGTCCGGTAGTAAATACTATGTCTTGTGAATATGCTAAGCCAGGAACAGAAGTAACAATCTATGGCGATTACATGATTAATGACCCGAATGTGCCGCTAACTATAACCATGGCTGGTAATGTAGAAGTAAAAGAGATTACAAATATATCTAAAACAGCAGTAAGCTTTATCCTTCCCGATAATGCTCCTGAAGGATACATCAACGTAAAGTCAATTTATGGAGTAGGTCGTTCAAAATTTCAGTATAAGGATAAACGTAACATCCTTTTCGATTGGGATGGTTCACGTGGCGGTATGGCTACTGGTCATGGTTGGCGTAACGGTGTTATCCAAAGTTCAAATCCTGAAGGCATTGATGGATCTTATCTCTACTTTGGAGGTATTGCTATGAGTGGTGGAGCTGGTGCGACTTGGGCTGAAGATCAATTTTCATTTAATTATTGGCCTGATCCGGCGAATGGATATAAAGAACTGTCATCTTTGCCAGAGTTTAATGAAATGTTAGAAAAATATGGAGTAGCTAATTTGCAAATGAAATTTGAAGTTTATGTTCCAAAAACTAATCCATGGAAGTCCAGTGCTTTACAAGCCATCTTTACCTCCAATGCTAATGTAACAAGTGCTACTGGTAATAATAGTTATTTCAGCAACGCTGAATTACCTCGTGGATTGTGGATGCCTTGGAAGGATTCTGGTTCTTATGATACTAATGACCAATGGGTGACGGTTACGATGAAGTTGGCTGATTTTGATAAAACTTATGATGGTAAGAAATGTGATAATTCTTTAAATAAGGATTTCTTCACAGGATTGTCATTCTTCGTTTGGAATGGTGGAGTGGAAGGTACTGATTGTAATCCTGTGATATGCATTGATAACATTCGTGTAGTACCAGTTGAATAACCTTTATAATGACTAATAATATGAATAAGAAATATAAATTTTCGGCACTTTGGATGATGTGCCTGATGCTCTTCAGTTACATGTCATTTACGGCTTGTGATAATGGAGATGATGAGGATACTAACCAATATAAAGGTGGTATTAATCTGAATGTTTTTGGTCCTAGCCCGGTTGCTCGTGGTGGCGAACTCCGTTTTTTGGGTAGTGGGATGGATAAGATAACAGGAGTTATTCTTCCTAGTTCTGATGAAATAACCGATATAAAAGTTATTAGTAGTACAGAAATACGCATTACTGTTCCTCAAACTGCTCAACCTGGCTTAGTAGTGCTAAAGACACCCAAAGGAGAAATTACGACCAAGACTCCTTTAACATTCATGGAACCGATTTCTATTGAAAGTATCTCACCGACAGCAATGAAAGCAGGTGGAACATTAACTATAAAAGGAGAATATCTGAATTTGATAAAAGAAGTGATATTCGCTGATAATGTGGTTGTGACTGATTTTGTTAGTCAAAGTCGCAATGAGATTAAGGTAGTTGCGCCCGTAGAGGCAGCTCCGGGCAAACATATAGTTTCAGATGGAGAAGAAATACCCAACTGGATATATTCAGAGGAGGTACTTGCAGTAACTCAGCCTGTTATCACTTCTATTGTACCGAATCCTTTGAAGGCAGGGCAGTCTCTTACGATAACAGGTACTGATTTTGATTTGGTTGAAAAAGTCATTCTTCCAGGTAATGCTGAAATAGATGTGAAAGACGCGACAACTAAAATAGTAGTTGAGACATCTAGTAGCATACAAGAAGGGAAAGTTGTGTTAGTAGCAAAATCTGGTGTTCGGATTGAATCTGCAGAACTGGTTCTTGTTAAACCGGAGGTAACATCACTAGTTTCTACTACAGTTAAAAATAATGGTACTTTGAAGATTACTGGTAAGAACCTGGATTTGGTATCGGAAGTTGCTTTCCAAAATGCATCCACAACTGAATTTGTATCGCAATCACCTACTTTATTAGAGTTAAAAATACCTGCTTCTGCTACAGATGGTACTTTTATTTTGAAAACAGCTTCAATGACTGAGGTTGAAGGTAAGGTACTTACTTTTATGAAGCCCGAAGTCACAAAATTTTCTGTATCGGCTATTAAAGCAAAAGAAAATCTCGTGATTACTGGTAAGAATCTGGACTTGGTTAGCGTAGTAGCTTTTGGACCTGTTAATGGGACAATCGTTTCGCAATCGGATGTATCATTAACTGTAACTGTACCTGTAGGAGCAGCAAGTGGAGCTTTAACTCTGACTACGTTGAATGGTACTGACGTTGAAACTACTCAAAAGATAACTATTAATGTCACTTTGCCGGTTATTACCTCTATTAAGTCTGCGGGACCTGGTAAACTTATTACTATTGAAGGTACAGAACTCAATTTACTTAAGACAATTTACTTGCAAGATAAAAAAGGGGGGTATACAATTAAGGTGACTGATTATGGCATGAAGTCTGATACCAAGGTTGAGTTCTATCATGTGAAAGAGGCAGCAAGTGGCTATATTAAGCCAATGATGGTGACTGTTGAGGGAGATGAAGGATTTATGCCGGAAGTTTATTGTGGTGGAACGGATCCTATACAAGATGTAAGCTATGTGTTCTTTGATTTCGATAGTAAAGGTTCATGGTGGGGTAGTTATGGTAAGACTGAAAATGATCCGGCATTATCGCTGGATGGTACAAGCTATTTTCGCATTAATCAAGAATTACCTTCCGGTTGGGTCGACTTTTTCTGGCGGAATAGTAAAGACGGGTTAAAGACTACTGGTGTGACTATTGCCGATTGGGTAATAAAAATGGATGTAAATGTGATAGGGAATGATACGCAGGAATTCAAGTTCCGTTTGAAGGGTACTGATGGTGACTTCTGGGCAATTATTCCAGGCTTTAAGAAATCAGAAGGTTGGTACACTGTTACAATACCTCTAACTGATTTCTTAGATGGTGATGGTACAGGTACAAATCATTTGCCAACAGTCGAAAATGTAAATGGAGATTTTGGATTGGCAACTAATGGTGCAGCAGGGTTTGTAAACATGTGTATTGATAATATCCGTTTTGAGAAAAAGTAATATATAGATTAAATAAGGAAAGCGGATTCTTATAGTCCGCTTTTCTTGTTTATTAGGGCTTAATGTTTAAATAATAAAGAATGAAAAACTCTGATTTCCTTATTAACTTTATGGAGGTAAAGCGAAATTATTTCTCCATTAGTTTATTACTTATCCTTATCTTGTTCCTTTCATGTAAAAGTAGCGGTAATGGAGTACCTGAAGAGCCTGCTATAAATCCTAAAATGGTAAGTTCAGTTCCCATAGATGGTGAAAAAGATATTTCCGTTGATAAGTTAACGATCACAATAACTTATAGTCAAAATATGACAATATCTACGGTAAATAAGTCTAAAATATCATTAGACAACGCTACTATCGTTTCTGCTTCAGTTTATTTGAAGGACTTGACTATTGAAGCCTCAGGATTGCAACCCGGAACAGTTTATACATTGCAAATACCAAAGGGAGTTATGTTGGGACCTTCCAATGTAGAGGCAGATGAAGTGATTATTCACTTTACTACAAAAAGTCATACTTTGATAGAGAAAAATTTAGTATCTCAGAATCCTTTACCTCAAGCCCAGAAGTTATACGATTATTTAGTTAGCATTTATGGTAAAAAGACCTTGTCCGGTTCAATGGCCAATGTCAACTGGAATATTGCAGAGGCAGAGTTGGTACATAAAACTACTGGTAAATATCCAGCTATAGCATTCTTTGATTATATCCATTTATACGCTTCTGCACCTGATAGCTGGATTGATTACGGGAATACAACAATTGTTGAGGATTGGTGGAGTCAAGGAGGGCTGGTAGGTGCCGGATGGCATTGGATGGTTCCGGCTTATGATGGTGCCGCTACAGATAATATGACATATGAACCGGAAAAAACGACTTTCCGTCCTAAGAATGCGATTGTAGAGGGAACATGGGAAAACAGAATCATTAAGGCAGATTTAGAAAAGATAGTTGGGTATCTTAAATTACTCCAAGATAAAAATATACCCGTTATTTGGCGTCCTTTACATGAAGCTGCAGGAAATATCTATGAACCTTGGCATGGTACAGCTTGGTTTTGGTGGGGATATGACGGTGCCGATGTTTATAAAAAATTGTGGATATATATGTTCGACTTCTTTAAAGAGAAAGGAATTAATAATCTGATATGGGTTTGGACTACTCAATTGAATGATGCAGATTTCTACCCGGGAGATGCATATGTAGACATTATTGGCCGTGATATTTACAATCAGAAGGCAGGCCCAGATAATGCCGTTCAATATAAAACAATAGATGAAGTTTATTCAAAGAGGCTGGTTGTACTAAGTGAATGTGGCAGTGTCGCTACTATATCTAGTCAATGGGAATCAGGAGCACGTTGGGCTTATTTTATGCCATGGTACCAATATAATGCAACTACATTAGCTGGGCATGAGCATGCAGATGATAAGTGGTGGACAGATGCGATGACGCAGGATTATGTTGTGACACGTGATCAGTTACCATCCATGAAATAAGCATGGTAACTTGTATTCTGCTTATTAATACTGTAAAGGGATAAAATTGTATCATTATCGTTAAGGGCAATCCGCTATCTTTGCGTTAGGATTTAATATAACCAATACCATTAATGAAAAGCATGAATATGAAAAAAGTAGTATTACTAACTGCACTCTTGACGGTAGGCTTGATGTCTGCCTGTAATTCTGTTAAAAAACAGCAGACCCTTGAAGAATCCAATTATGTGCGTACTCAGGAAACAGAGAAGCTGTTAACCAATCTAAAGAAAAGTTCCTCCAAAGGAATCATGTTCGGACATCACGATGATACCGTATATGGTATTGGTTGGGATGGCGACGAAGGACGTTCGGATGTTCAAAGCGTATGTGGCGATTATCCGGCAGTAATCAGTTTTGATTTAGGCGAGTTGGAACTGAAAGGCGATGATAGCCTGGACAAAGTAGCTTTTGATAAAATAAGAAAAGAAATAATTAATCAGTATCAGCGCGGCGGCATGGTTTCGTTGAGTTGGCATTTGCGCAATCCTAAGACAGGAGGCGATTCATGGGATGTGTCAGATACTACGGTGGTTAAATCTATCCTGCCCGGTGGAGAGAATCATCAGAAGTTCTCCGGTTGGCTGGGCACAGTTGCCGATTTCCTGAACTCTCTGAAAATGGCTGACGGAGTGAAAGTCCCTGTTCTTTTCCGTCCATGGCATGAGCATACCGGAAGCTGGTTCTGGTGGGGCGAAAAACTTTGTACCCCTGATGAATATAAGGCTTTGTGGCACATGACGGTTGACAGCCTTCGTACGCATGGAGTGGACAATGCTCTGTATGCTTACTCTCCCGGATCAGAGCCCAAAGATACCGTACAATACCTCAAAAGATATCCCGGTGATGATATAATCGACCTTATTGGTTTCGATACTTATCAGCACGACCGTGATGCTTATCTTGCCGGTCTGGAAAAGTCACTGGCTATAGTAGATAGCATTGGCAAGGCACATAATAAAGTGATTGCCATTACCGAAACTGGCTACGAAGGTATCCCCGATGCAAAATGGTGGACAGGTACTTTGCTTCCTGCAATCGAGAAATACCCGTTGGCATACGTGCTGGTATGGCGTAATGCCCGCGAGCGAGTAACTCATTTCTATGCCCCTTACCCGGGACAAACCTCAGCCGAAGACTTTGTTGAATTCTATAATAATCCGAAAACCTTGTTCGCAGGAGATGTGAACTTATATCAATAACAAACATAAACAATTAAGACATGAAAACCTTTAGAGAGAAAGTGGAAGAACTCTTTCAAAAACATGAAGAGTTAATTACGAGAAAAAATGTGGCTGTAGAAGACGGGAATGGTATATTTACCCGCTATAAATATCCGGTAGTGACAGCGGCCCATGCGCCCGTGTTCTGGCGGTATGATTTGGATGAAAACTCCAATCCTTACCTGATGGAACGTATCGGCGTAAATGCAACGATGAACTCCGGCGCTATCAAATGGAAGGGCAAGTATTTATTGATGGTACGCGTAGAAGGAGCCGACCGTAAATCATTTTTTGCTGTGGCCGAGAGTCCAAACGGTATTGACAACTTCCGCTTCTGGGATTATCCGGTTACGATGCCCGAAGATGTAATACCTGCGACGAATGTGTACGATATGCGTCTCACGGCTCATGAAGACGGTTGGATTTATGGTATCTTCTGTGCTGAACGCCATGATGATAATGCGGCTGCCGGTGATTTGTCATCTGCTACGGCAACGGCTGCCATCGCCCGCACGAAGGATTTAAAGAACTGGGAACGCTTGCCGGACTTGAAAACTAAGAGCCAGCAACGCAACGTAGTACTTCATCCAGAGTTTGTAGATGGAAAGTACGCACTCTATACACGTCCGCAAGATGGCTTTATTGATGCCGGAAGCGGTGGAGGTATTGGCTGGGCATTGGTAGATGACATGACGAATGCCGAAGTAAAGGAAGAAAAAATCATAGATCAACGCTATTATCACACCATCAAGGAAGTGAAGAACGGCGAAGGTCCACATCCGGTTAAGACTCCGAAAGGCTGGTTGCATCTGGCTCATGGTGTTCGTGGCTGTGCGGCAGGATTGCGTTATGTACTTTATATGTATATGACTTCTTTGGAAGATCCGACGAAACTGATTGCTGCCCCTGCCGGTGCTTTCATGGTTCCCGAAGGTGAAGAGCGTATCGGTGATGTTAGTAACGTACTTTTTACCAACGGTTGGATTATCGATGAAGACGGCAAAGTATTCATCTATTACGCCTCTTCCGATACACGGATGCATGTAGCTACTTCGACCGTAGACAAACTGGTGGATTATTGCTTGAACACCCCTGCTGATGGCTTGCGTTCGTCTGCTTCGGTAGAGACATTGAAGAAGTTGATTGATAAAAACCTGAAAAATATAACATGGCAACATTAAAAGAAAAAGTAGGTTATGGTTTCGGAGATATGTCTTCCTCCATGTTTTGGAAAATATTCTCTTACTATTTACCTTTCTTTTATTCGAATATATTTGGGCTTAGTCTGGCTGATGCAGGAGTACTGATGCTGGTAACACGTGTCTGGGATGCATTGTCTGATCCTATGATGGGTGTAATTGCCGACCGTACACGTACGCGATGGGGTAAGTATCGCCCTTATTTGCTGTGGGCTGCGGCTCCATTTGCAGTTGCGGGGATTCTTCTCTTTACGACTCCCGACATGGGGGCAACGGGTAAACTCATTTGGGCTTATGTCACCTACATCCTGATGATGACTGTATATACAGCTATCAATGTTCCTTATGGAGCGATGTTGGGGGTAATGACAGACGACTCTAATACTAAGACGGTTTTCTCTTCTTACCGTATGTTTTTTGCGTATGGAGGTAGTTTTATTGCATTGGGTGCATGGGAGCCGTTGTGCAATTGGTTCCGGTCAATGGAATGCAGTACCACTGCCAGTTGGCAATATGCCATGGTAGTAATTGCTATATTTTGTTTTCTGGGCTTCTTGCTATGTTTCAGTATGACACGTGAGCATGTCAAGAGTGCTGCGGCAGAGTCGATAGGCAAAGATGTGAAATCGCTTGTACGCAATTCGCCCTGGTGGATATTGAACGGTGCGGCTCTGCTCTCTAATTTCTTTAATACGGTACGTGGTGCTACTGCTGCCTACTTCTTCAAAGACTATATTAGTGCGAATGCTTTTCTCGACTTAGGCATCTTCAACATAGTGCTTTATGCCGGATTGTTCCTGATGGTAGGCGAAGTTTGTAATATGATTGGTGTGGCATTGGCAGTACCTCTTTCCATGAAGTTCGGAAAGAAATCGACTTACGTGCTTTCATTGATTTGCCTGGTTGTATTCAGCGTCTTGTTCTTCTTTATACCTAATAATGGATTAGGCTGGTGGTTGATGATGATCTTCCAAGTACTGATTTCTATATGTACGGGTATTGTCTCGCCGCTTATATGGAGTATGTATGCCGATGTAGCGGATTATGCCGAACAGAAAGATGGTACTGCATCTACAGGATTGATCTTCTCTTCCGGTTCTATGGCACAAAAGTTTGGTGGCGCATTTGCCGGATGGGCTGTAATGGCATTGTTGGCAGCTTTCGGTTATAACACTGCTGAGGGTGCCTTGCAAACACCCGAAGCGTTGGATGGCTTGAAGTACTTGATGAGCTTTATTCCGGCTGCTATTGCTGCGGTGTCTATCCTGGTTCTGTTTATTTATCCGCTTAATAAAACGCGGATGGATGCCATTGCTGCTGAGTTGAAGAAGAAAAGAAGTATAGCCTGAGGGAAAGGCGTATATTAGCCTATCGCATTTGCCTTTAAATTAGAAGAAATAAATGGATATTAAGAATATGAGTAAAGAAATGGAAGAAGAGTTGGTAACCAACATTCTTCCATTTTGGATAAATAAAATGACAGACGAGACGAACGGTGGTTTTTATGGTCGAATTACCGGCGGTGAAGTCTTGATGCCCGAAGCAGAGAAAGGAGCAATTCTGAACGCCCGTATCCTGTGGACATTCTCATCAGCCTATCGTTTGTTGAAGAAAGAAGAGTACTTGGCTGCGGCTACCCGTGCCAAACGTTACCTGATCGATCATTTTTACGATGAAGTTCAGGGAGGTATTTACTGGTCCCTCGACTATAAAGGACAGCCGCTCGACACGAAAAAACAAATCTATGCCCTAGGTTTTGCTATCTATGGATTGAGTGAATACCACCGTGCCACCGGCGATGAAGAAGCGCTGGCGTATGCCGTCCGCATCTTTGAAAGTATCGAAACACATAGTTTTGATCCGGTAAAGAATGGTTATTGCGAAGCATTGACCCGCGAATGGGGTGAGATTGCCGATATGCGCTTGAGTGACAAGGACGAGAACGAGCGCAAGACCATGAATACACACCTGCATATACTGGAACCTTATACAAACTTGTTCCGGGTGTGGAAGGATAAACGTCTTGAAGCGCAGCTCCGTAACCTGATTATCTTGTTTATAGAAAAGATACTCAACATCAAAACCGGGCATCTCGACCTGTTTTTTGATGATGACTGGGTGAGCAAGTATCGTATCGTTTCATACGGACACGACATAGAAGCCTCTTGGTTGATTCATGAGGCTGCTTTGGTCTTAGGAGATAAACTTTTGCTGGAAAAGGTGGAGCCCTTAGTGGAATACATTGCCGCTGCCGCCGACGAAGGTCTGACTCCCGACGGTAGTATGATTTACGAAACCTTCCTGGACAAAGCCCGTACAGATGCCGACCGCCATTGGTGGGTACAAGCGGAGAATGTGGTAGGGCATGCCAACCTCTACCAGCATTTCGATGACGAAGTTGCCATGCAGAAGGCTTTTCGTTGTTGGGAGTATATCAAGGAATATTTGATTGATCGTAAAAACGGCGAATGGCATTGGAGTGTACGAGTCGATGGCAGTATAAATACCGATGACGACAAAGCCGGTTTCTGGAAATGCCCCTACCACAATGGACGCATGTGTATGGAGATTATAGAACGATTCTCATAGGCATATAGTTATATATTATTGCAGATGGCTGATAATTAAGAATGTTTTCTTATTTTTGTTGCATCCAATCAATCGTGATGCCATGAAGAAACTTCAATTATCAGCCATCAGGCAACAAGTGATTTCTTGTCTGCAAAATAATCTTGTAGAGTCTATCTTAGGGTTATGTTTTTTCGTCTTCTTTATTATCGGTGATTCATTGCCCTATGAAGAAAGTAGGGGATGGAGAGACATGCCTTTCATGTTTCCCACCTTATTTGTGCTAACCTATAGCTGCCATTATCTTTTCACCGGCAAGAAGGCCCTGATATACTATCTATCTATATTATCTGTAGTGCCTTTGATCCTTCTTCAAGGGCAACTGAGAGATTTTACCAATTCATCGGCTTATGGGTTTACATTGTTATTGACCCTTTTCTTGTTACTTGGATTCAAAAAGACCGATGACAATACTTCTTTTGCACGTCATAGTGTAAAACTGATTGTTAATGGCGCTTTCTCTATTGCTATCGGCTTGCTATTGATAGGGGCGGTTGCTGTAATCTATTTCTCGTTAGTCTATATCTTCGATTGGAACGCTACCGAAGACTTCATCGAGTATGTGGCTCATTTCACATTTTACCTGTTTGTTCCTTTGTTCTTCTGTCACTTACAACAAGAGGAAGATACTGAGTGGGAGAACTTACCTCATGTCATACAGTTTGTCTTGAACTTTATCCTTTCTCCGGCTATCATTATTTATACGGCTATTCTTTATATTTATTTCCTCACTATTGCGATACATTGGGAGTTGCCAAAAGGTGGGGTAGCCTATATGGTAATGGCATTCATCATCGTATCAATGGCAGGACGTATGGCACAACTTATTGTCAGCCAAAGGCTTTATGACTGGTTTTACCGTCCGTTTGGTTTTATAGCCATACCTCCGTTGGTGTTGTTCTGGATAGGAACCTTGCACAGAATATATACCTATAGCCTTACCGAATCGCGTGTATATTTGCTGGCTGCCGGAATATTGATGACTCTGTATGTGTTCTTCCTGTATAGCAAACGCCTGGGTAGTTACCGTTTGATGTTGTTGATAAGTTCATCCGTTATCATCCTACTGACGTACATCCCGGGGATATCAGCGCATAATATAGGTATCCGATCACAGATTCATCGCCTGCAACGCATGGCAAGCGAGCTTTCGTTGTGGGACGCAGCGACTGGAAAGTTGGTGGATACGGAGGCATTTCAGGCAAAAGATAGTTTGCAGAAATACACCATCCGCCAGTTGGACGACTGTTATGTCTACTTGGAGAATACACTGGGTCGGGAAGTTGCTATAGCGCGTTTCGGAGTAAATAATCTAGTCTTGGAACCGGATAACAATGATGAATCAGCCTATTTCTCCTGTCCGAATAACGATATAAATATTGAGGGGTATACTCAATTTCTGCCCAATTGCCGGATCATTGTTTCCAAAGAGGATAAGATGGAAGTGTGGTCTAAAGATCGATTATTATTGGAAGCAGACACTCAGGCACACTTTGAGAAATATAAGAAAGAGATGGCATCATGGAGTAGGAATGCAGAGAATATAGAGCCTTTTTGCTTTAGGAACGACTCTTGTTTGGTGGTAATTGATGCCATTGTGAGATTGGAAAATAGAGAGTATAAATTAAGGGATTATGGCGACGTATTGGTATTTGAAAAGTGATAAGGTGGTTAAAACCTTATCACTTTACCACCTTTTCGCTTTACCATTCTACCACTCCATTTAATGCCTGCATCGCTTTTTTCTTGTCCGATGCCTTGATAACCATTGAGATATCCGTATAGTTGCTTCCATAAGCTATCATTCGTAACGGTACATCTTTCAGTGCCTCCATTACACGTGCTTCTGCTCCCGGTTGCTGCCATTTCAGGTTGCCGATGATGGAAACGATGGTCATGCGGTCTTCCACCCATATCTTGGCATAGCGGTTCAACTCCCGCAAGATGGAAGATAGATACCCTTTATTATCTGTTGCGATAGAGATATTGTTGCTGGATGAAGTCAACAGACAGGGGGAAGTTTGATATTTGGCAAATATATCAAATATTTTGCTGATGAAAAGATAAGGGCGCAGCGTGTTATTCGATTCGAATTTGATGTATAGTATGGAATCTTTGGAAGCTACTGCTTTGACGGTAGTTTCATCCTGATAGTCGGAAATGAGGATGCCTTTATCGGATAGATCCAGTGGATTGTACAGGTGGATGGGAATGTTTTCCTCTTGTGCGGCGCAAAGGCAAAGCGGACTTACTATTTCTACATTGAAGTGCGAGAGGCGCTCCGCTTCATTATAATTCAGGTTCTTGGTATAGCGGGCATCCTTTGCTTCTTCTGCTTCCTTGGTATCAGTAGATAATTCCTTCCAAATAAGAATCTCTTCCGCATGCAAGGCTTTGGCTATCAAAGCTGAGGTGTATTCTGTACCGCCTGCCTTCATATAAGCTGTTTCATCGTAGCAGTTTTTGCATAGTTGTCCTTGCGTAATGAAGATATTGGCATCCGAATTGATTTGCAGGGTTTCATTAACTCGCTTCTCCAAATATTCATAATCCGGTTTTTCATCAAGATTGATACGCATAAAATCAAAAGCGGAGATGAATACGCTTTTTACTCCTTGTTCGCGCAAGAAGGAGTTGAGTAAAGCCGAAGTTATGAATTCGCCTTGTGCCATAATATCTTTTTCATCGGCAGCGGTGAAAGAGTTTTTGGTAAACTTCCATATATATTGAAAGCGTTCAATGATATAATTTATAGCATTCTGTTTGAGGATTTCATCTTCCAGCAGACTGTTGGCAAAATCAATGAATTGGAATTCCAGTTTGGTAATCTGACCGTGTGCCCGCTCTATTTCACGGTTAAACAGGTTGGCGGCGATTTCATCCAGGTGCTTGCTTACGGTGCTTGCTGCTGACAATACGACGAATTGTGAAGTGCCGTCTTTCAGCAATCGGGCTATGTTTTTCATCTTCTCGACTGTGTCAATTGAATTGCCGCATAAATTAAGTACTTTCATTGCTTCTTTTTTTTATTGTTATCGTTTAAGAGGAGACTGAAAGCTTTCCATTTTGAAAGGGCTTTCCCGAAATGGAAGGAAGTCTTATCGCTTTCTTGCTGCTTTCGGTGTTCCTCGATCTGTGTTTCTGAGGTATTGTAGCAGGGTATATTCAAATTCTTTCTACACACTCACTAATGAAAGTTCAAAAGATGTGCCACATATTTACAATAAAAGCCATATATTTGTGCGCCCTGTTTTTGCCTTTCAAACTTAAACGGCTTATCAGAATGAGTAAAATACTTGTTATAGACGACGAAGTACAAATTCGTACGTTGCTGTCCCGCATGTTGGGACTTGAAGGATATGAAGTGTGTCAGGCAGGCGATTGTGCAGCTGCCTTGAAGCAGTTGGAACTGCATGTTCCCGATGTAGTATTATGCGATGTATTCCTGCCCGACGGAAACGGTGTAGATCTGGTACTCGCTATGAAAAAGAAATCTCCCAATGTAGAGATCATCCTTCTTACCGCCCACGGCAACATCCCCGATGGTGTTCAAGCTATTAAGAACGGCGCTTTCGATTACATAACAAAGGGTGACGATAATAATAAGATTATCCCCTTAGTGAGTCGTGCCGTAGAGAAAGCACAGATGAATGTCCGTCTGGAGAAGTTGGAGAACAAGATTGCAAAAACTTATTCCATTGACTCCATCCTGGGTGAATCTAAAGTGTTGAAAGAGGCTCTTGCCCTTGCTCAGAAAGTCTCCGTAACCGATGTTCCTGTATTATTGACGGGGGAGACGGGAACCGGTAAAGAGGTTTTTGCCCAAGCCATCCATTATAATAGTAAGCGTGCCAAGCAGAATTTTGTAGCTGTAAACTGCTCATCTTTCAGTAAAGAATTGCTGGAAAGTGAGATGTTCGGTCATAAAGCGGGTTCTTTTACGGGTGCGCTGAAAGATAAGAAAGGTTTGTTTGAAGAAGCCAACAATGGTACCATCTTCCTCGATGAAATAGGTGAGATGGCATTTGAACTTCAAGCCAAATTACTGCGTATTCTCGAAACAGGCGAATATATAAAGATAGGCGATACGAAACCTACCCGTGTAAATGTACGCATCATTGCTGCTACCAACCGTAATCTGCCCGAGGAGATTGCCGCCAATCATTTCCGCGAAGACTTGTTCTATCGTCTCAGTGTCTTCCAGGTACATCTACCGCCGTTACGCGATCGTACAGGTGACGTGCGCCTGCTGGCAAAGGCATTTGTAAAAAGCCTTTCCGAACGTATGGGACGCACAATCACCGAGATGACTCCCGCCTTTGTCGAAGCATTGGAGCAACAACCGTGGAAGGGAAATATCCGTGAATTACGTAATGTGATAGAGCGTTGCCTCATTGTCTGTGAAAGCGAACGACTGGATATTGCCGATTTGCCTTTAGAAATTCAGAACACCCATTACGAACAATCTTCCGAAACAAGTCCCGATAGCTTTGAGCTTTCGGCGATGGAACGCCGTCATATTGCCCGCGTACTCGATTATACCAAAGGTAACAAGACCGAAACAGCTCGCTTGCTAAAGATAGGGTTGACAACGTTGTACCGTAAGATTGAGGAGTATAAGATCTAATACAGAAAGACAATCTTAGTTTTATTTCTCCTTCTATTACTTTCGCGTTATTCGCTTGGCTCATTTTCCTACAGAAATGAGCTGAACAGAATATGGTAACAGTCTTGATTTATTATGAAATATTATTTGTTGAAACTGAGAATACTTATTTGTAACGTGTTGTATATCATATTGTTTCATTGAGGTACTCTCACATAACGACAGAGATAGCCTCACATAACGACTGAGGTACCCTGACATAACGACAAAGGCTACCAAAGGTAACGACTGAGGTTACCTCTGTTTTTATGTAAAGATAAAAGAATGCGGCAAATCCCCTTTTAGCTCGTAACGCTTTCAATAATGAATTATTTCACCACTGATTACACAGAATTCTATAATAACTTAATCTCATTAGTAGGTTCAATCTTTTTCAAAATAGGTCGAACCTTTTCATTTTGGTAGGGTATTCCCAAATCTTTCTATAGGTTAAATTTGTTTTATATATTTGGAAATGAGACTTGTAATTATAGTCTCTTCTCTTTGGCACGCATTTGGCATATACACAGCAGAAAGGCATAAAATAATAATTTAAAAAGGTAAAAACATGGGATTAACATTATCATTCATTATTTGCTTTGGCGGCACAATGGCTGCCTTCTGGCTGTTTTGGAAGTGTGTAGATTGGTTTGAAAACATTTAAAGTAAAGGAGAAAAAGAAAATGTACACAGCACTATTTATAATAGGAATCGCAATCTTCGGATATTTGACGTATGTACTCATCAAACCCGAAAAGTTCTAACTACTAACGTTTAAAGAAAAGCAATGAATACAGAAATTTTAGGAGTGGTCGTTCAGATTGTACTTTTGGTTATACTGGCATATCCACTTGGACGTTATATCGCAAAAGTATACAGAGGAGAGAAGACTTGGTCGGACTTTATGGCTCCTGTAGAGAAACTTATATATAAGGTATGTGGCATCGACCCCAAAGAAGAGATGAACTGGAAACAGTTCCTCAAAGCCTTACTCTTATTGAACGCTTTCTGGTTCTTTTGGGGCATGGGGCTTCTGCTACTTCAAGGCCATCTGCCACTCAACCCCGACGGAAATGCGGCACAGACGCTAGACCAGGCATTCAATACTTGCATCAGCTTCCTTGTTAATTGTAACTTGCAGCATTATAGTGGTGAATCCGGCTTAAGTTACTTCACCCAGTTGTTCGTCATCATGTTATTCCAGTTTATCACTGCCGCTACAGGTATGGCTGCTATGGCTGGTATCATGAAATCCATGCTATGGGGCACAATGAAGACCATTGGTAACTTCTGGTATTTCCTGGTACGCAGCGTAACACGTATCTTGTTACCGCTTTCATTATTAGTAGGTTTCATCCTTATCCTACAGGGTACTCCGATGGGATTTGATGGTAAAATGCAGCTTACTACGCTTGAAGGACAAGAACAATTCGTGTCACAAGGTCCTGCAGCAGCAATCATCCCTATCAAGCAATTGGGTACGAATGGTGGTGGTTACTTCGGCGTAAACTCTTCACACCCGTTGGAAAATCCTACCTATCTTACTAATATGGTAGAATGTATGTCCATCTTGATTATTCCGATGGCAATGATATTCGCACTTGGTTTCTATACCCAACGCAAGAAGTTGAGCTACTGTATCTTTGGTGTGATGCTTGCGGCTTATGTCACAACGACGGCAATCAATGTCTATCAAGAGATGGGCGGTAATCCACGTATCTCGGAGATGGGAATAGCTCAGGATGGCGGTGCGATGGAAGGAAAGGAAATACGTCTTGGTGCAGGTGCCAGTGCCCTTTGGACTACAACGACTACGGTTACTTCCAACGGTTCGGTAAACTGTATGCACGATTCACTGATGCCACTTTCCGGCATGAATGCTATGCTGAACATGCAGACTAATACTTGGTTTGGTGGTGTAGGTGTAGGCTGGATGAACTATTATACCTTCCTTATCATGGCTGTATTTATCAGTGGATTGATGGTAGGACGTACCCCGGAATTCCTGGGTAAGAAGGTAGGAGCCCGTGAAATGAAAATCGCTACCATTGTAGCTCTGCTCCATCCATTTGTAATCCTTGTATTTACGGCTTTGTCCAGTTATCTCTATGTGTATCATCCCGAATTTGTAGCACAGGAAGGCGGTTGGCTGAACAACCTGGGCTTCCATGGCTTGAGCGAACAGTTGTATGAGTATACTTCCAGTGCCGCCAATAATGGTTCGGGGTTTGAAGGCTTAGGAGATAATACTCCTTTTTGGAACTGGACTTGTGGGGTGGTGTTACTTGTGAGCCGTTTCTTGCCGATTGTAGGGCAGGTTGCCATAGCCGGATTGCTGGGAGCCAAGAAGCATGCACCGGAGACTGCCGGAACATTGAAGACCGACACAGTAACCTTCAGCATCATGACATTTGTAGTGATCGTAATTATTGCAGCATTGTCATTCTTCCCCGTACACGCATTAAGCACGCTTGCAGAACAATTTAGTCTTTAAGATATATAGAATATAAAGATATGAAAGATAATAATACAGCTTCTCTTTTCCAGAAGAAGCAAGTCGAAGAAAGTTTCCTTCAATCATTCGTGAAGCTGAATCCGCGAATGATGATTAAGAACCCTATTATGTTTACGGTGGAGATCGTTACAGCCATTATGCTGGTGGTAACTGCTATGTCATTGTTCACTTCGGAGTATGGAAGCTTCGGATACAATCTTGCAATATTCATCCTGCTGTTCATCACACTGTTATTTGCCAACTTTGCCGAAGCGATAGCGGAAGCACGTGGTAAGGCACAAGCCGATAGCTTGCGCAAAACCCGCGAAGAAACTCCTGCTAAGGTAGTGGTAGGTGATACTATTAAGAATGTCAGCAGTTCACAACTGAAGAAGGGTGATGTGTTCGTTTGCGAAGCAGGCGATACGATTCCTGCCGACGGTGAGATTGTAGAAGGTCTTGCTTCTATCGACGAAAGTGCCATTACAGGTGAATCCGCTCCGGTTATCCGTGAGGCAGGTGGTGATAAAAGCTCTGTAACAGGTGGTACAAAGGTACTATCCGATAAGATTAAAGTACTGGTTACGCAACAACAAGGCGAAAGTTTTCTCGATAAGATGATTGCTTTGGTAGAAGGTGCTTTACGCAAAAAGACCCCTAATGAAATAGCCTTGACTATTCTTTTGGCAGGTTTCACACTGGTATTCGTTATCGTATGTATCACGTTGATACCGATGGCCGATTATACTTCGTTGGAACATCCGGGAACTACCATCTCCATAGCTGCTATTCTCTCTCTGTTTGTTTGCTTGATTCCTACTACGATTGGCGGTTTACTTTCTGCCATCGGTATCGCAGGTATGGACCGTGCACTACGTGCCAACGTAATTACCAAGTCGGGTAAAGCAGTAGAAACAGCCGGTGATATCGATACCCTGCTTCTTGACAAGACCGGTACAATCACCCTGGGTAACCGTAAAGCAACCCGTTTCCACGTTGCCAACGGAGTAGACGAACATATCTTTATTGAAACTTGCTTGCTTTCTTCTCTAGCCGATGAAACCCCCGAAGGTAAATCAGTCATCGAACTGGGACGTGAAGCCGGATTCCGTATGCGTAACTTGAATACGACCGGTGCTCGAATGATAAAGTTTACCGCCGAAACCAAGTGCTCGGGTGTTGACCTGGCAGATGGTACACAAATTCGTAAAGGTGCATTCGATGCCATCCGCAAGATAGCACAAGCTGCCGGAAATGAATTCCCTAAACAGATAGAAGAAATTGTGACTGCAATATCCAGTAACGGTGGTACACCTTTGGTAGTGTGTGTCAATCGGAAGGTGACCGGCGTTATTGAGTTGCAGGATATCATCAAACCGGGTATACAAGAACGTTTCGAACGTCTGCGCAAGATGGGTGTGAAGACCGTAATGGTGACCGGTGACAACCCCTTGACCGCTAAATACATTGCCGAGAAAGCCGGTGTAGACGATTTCATTGCTGAGGCCAAGCCCGAAGATAAGATGGAATACATCAAGAACGAGCAAGAACACGGCAAACTGGTAGCCATGATGGGCGACGGTACCAACGATGCTCCCGCCTTGGCACAAGCCAATGTCGGTGTAGCTATGAACAGTGGTACGCAGGCTGCCAAAGAAGCCGGTAACATGGTTGACTTGGATAACGATCCCACCAAGCTGATTGAAATTGTAGAAATCGGCAAGCAGTTGTTGATGACTCGTGGTACGCTCACCACTTTCTCTATTGCCAATGACGTGGCTAAATACTTCGCTATCGTTCCGGCACTGTTCATGGTAGCTATTCCCGAATTAGGCGCATTGAACATTATGAACTTGCATAGCCCCGAGACAGCTATTCTTTCAGCAGTGATCTTTAATGCTATCATCATTCCGATTCTGATTCCATTGGCTTTGCGTGGTGTACAGTACAAACCGATTGGTGCAAGCGCTTTGCTTCGCCGCAACCTGTTGATTTATGGTTTAGGTGGTGTCATCGTTCCATTTATCGGTATCAAAATCATTGATATAATAGTCAGTCTATTCTTCTAAGCGGCAAGGTGCCGCAGCCAGGTTCCCCTTCAAAGGGGGAGCTTGTTTAAAGTCACAATTAAATATTAGAAACAATGAAAACTCTTTGGAAATCAATTAAAATAACGCTTGTTTTCTGTGTCGTATTATCGGTATGTTATGTACTTGTACTGTGGGTATTTGCCCGTTTTGCAGGACCTAACGAAGGCAATGCTCCGGTAGCAACCCTTGACGGAAAAGTAGTAGGTGCTGCTAATGTGGGACAAATGTTTACGCAAGACATCTACTTTTGGGGACGCCCCTCTTGTGCAGGCGACGGTTACGATGCAAGCAGCTCGTCCGGTAGTAACAAAGGACCTACGAATCCCGAATATCTTGCTGAAGTAGAAGCCCGCATCGACACCTTCCTCGTACATCATCCTTACTTGCAACGTAAAGAGGTACCTGCTGAAATGGTAACTGCCAGTGCTTCCGGTCTCGACCCCGACATTACTCCCGCCAGTGCTTATGTGCAAGTAGAACGCATTGCACAAGCACGCGGAATAGATGCAGCGCAAGTAAAGACTATTGTAGATAATCTGGTAGAAGAACCCTTATTAGGTCTTTTCGGAACAGCCAAAGTAAATGTACTGCAACTGAACATCGCATTAGACAAACTGAATAAATAACCACAGCGAAATAATACAAATACTACTAAACAAGAAGTAAAAAGATTAAAATGGAAACAATTAAATTAAGAAAGACACTGCGTGTCGCACTTTTATTAGCTATAGCAACAATCTTAGGCACAAATACAGTTAAAGCACAAGAGTTTAATATTCAAGGTGATTTGGTAAGCTCGTATATATGGCGTGGTATGTATCAGACCGGTATGAGTATTCAGCCTACATTAGGTTTCAGCGTGAAAGGTTTCTCGCTGACTGCATGGGGCTCTACCGATTTCGATGGTACTTCTTCTTCTGAAGGTAATGCAGCCAAAGAAATCGACCTGACTGCCGCTTATACTTTTGGAGAATCCGGTTTGACGATCTCCGTAGCCGACCTTTGGTGGGCAGGTCAGGGTGCCAGAAAGTATTTTCAATTCGATAGTCATAAGACGGCACACCATTTTGAAGCAGGATTGGCTTATACGCTACCGATAGAAAAATTCCCTTTATCCATGGCCTGGTACACGATGTTTGCCGGTATGGATAAGAATGCCGAAGGTAAGCAGAATTACTCTTCTTATGTGGAGTTCAACTATCCTTTCAGTGTGAAGCAAGTTGATTTGAATCTTACTTGTGGTGTGGTTCCTTACGAGGCAGCGAACCAATATGGAAACAATGGTTTTGCTGTTACCAATATTGCATTGAAAGGAAGTACAGTCATTAAGGTGACAGATTCATTTTCTTTGCCGATATTTGCGCAAACAATTTGGAACCCATGTTTGGAAGATGCACATGTTGTGTTCGGAATAACATTGAGGCCATAACCCCATAAAGATGGATAGAGAAGAAAATGTACAACATTTCCTGGACCTGATAAAGAAATCACGCCGGGGTAAGTTCAAAGTCTACATCGGCATGATTGCCGGTGTAGGAAAATCATTCCGTATGCTCCAGGAGGCCCATGACCTTCTGGATAACGGTGTTGATGTGCAGATAGGTTATATAGAGACTCATGGTCGTGTTGGAACAGAGGCTCTCATGCCGGGACTTCCCGTGATTCCTCGTAGGAAGATATTCTACAAAGGAAAAGAACTGGAAGAGATGGACTTGGAAGGAATCATTCGTATCCATCCTGAAATAGTTATTGTAGATGAACTTGCACATACCAATGTAGAAGGAAGTCTGAACGAAAAGCGCTGGCAAGATGTGATGACTTTGCTGGAAGAAGGAATCAATGTAATCTCTGCCGTCAATATCCAGCACATTGAAAGCGTAAACGAAGAAGTACAGAGCATTTCGGGGATAGAAGTGAAAGAACGCATCCCTGATAGTGTTTTGCAAGAAGCAGATGAAGTGGTAAACATTGACCTTACCGCCGAGGAACTGATAACCCGTCTGAAAGCCGGTAAGATTTATAAACCGGAAAAGATTCCTATTGCTTTGAATAATTTCTTCAAAACAGAGAATATCCTCCAACTCCGCGAATTGGCTCTGAAGGAAGTAGCTCTCCGCGTAGAAAAGAAAGTGGAGAATGAAGTTATTATGGGCGCCGGTATCCGCCACGAACGTTTCTTGGCTTGTATCAGTAGTCGGGAAAAGACACCGAGAAGGATTATTCGTAAAGCAGCTCGTTTGGCTACAAGGTATAATACCTCCTTTGTAGCTCTTTATGTACAAACTCCCCATGAAAGCATGGACCGGATAGACTTAGCCAGTCAGCGACATTTGCTGAACCACTTTAAACTGGTAGCGGAATTGGGAGGTGAAGTTGTTCAGGTGCAGTCTAAAGACGTTTTGGAAAGCATTGTCAAGGTTTGCAAAGAAAAGCAGATAACCTCTGTGTGTATGGGTAGTCCCGGATTTGAGTTGCCGGGAGTACTTTGCCGTATAAAGGGGTATCGGAAGTTTGTGAAAGCCTTGGCTCAAGCCAGCATCGATTTAATCATTCTGGCTTAATAATAATTAGTATATTTGTCAATCTCATATTATCACTTTAACGATATGAATATACGTACAAAATTAATTCTCGGTGTTGGCTTATTGGCTGGGGTGATTATTTTTCTGGCG
>USLU01000028.1 GCA_900555635.1 uncultured Bacteroides sp. | reverse complement strand
GTAGGTGAATACATAAAGTTAAATCATTCTTTCAAATATCCGAATTTTACCTACCACCTCCCCCCGTTGGGGTACTCCTCCTCCCAAGAGGAGGAGAATTAAGATAGCACCACTACTATTTTAATCACCATTGCTTAAATATAACAGATTATGCGACATAAGTTTTTACATTTCATTTGCTTTACCCTACTGGTTGCAGGCATTACTGCCTGCAACTCCAGTAGCAAAAGCACCGTGGAGAAAAGATATACCTTCAATGATATATTGGATATAGCTTATACTCCCGATACCCTGCATAGATGCTACGGCTGGTTTACCGATGCCGGTTCCTGGATGGGCTTCACCTTACCCGAGAAAGATAAATGGGTAAATGGCTTCTGCGGCCCGTTCAGCCTGGATATGTTCCGTCGTCAATGGATGGCACAATCGGCTGCCGTTGTAAGTTTTGCCAAAGATGCCCAAGCAACTTTCGTACCCGACTCTACCTGTTACTACCCCGGAGAGCTGTATATGTCCGCCCACTGCGAAAACGGTAAGATCACGCAACGGCTCAACTTCGTAGACGCTTCTACCGCCCTGCTGCGCATCGAAGCCGATAAAGCTGAAGAGCTGGCCGTCAGCGGAAGCCAATGGGGTAAGGATGTGACTGTTATAGTAGAACAGAACTCTGTCATCGCCCGTCATCCCAGTGGTGAAATCGTTACCGTAACTTTCACTCCCGACGTACAGCTTGCCAAAGCCGATAACAACTATACGGCTCTCTTGAATGCCACTAAATTCCCCGTTAATGTTGCCATCTCTTTCTTCGCTTCAGAAAAAGAGATGACCGCCGGACTACAAAATCTGCCTACCTTGCTCAATGACCCGGAAAAAGCCCTGCAAGCCAATGCCGAACGTTGGGAAGGCTATCTGACCAAGATACTGCGCACCGATATGAAGCCGGAATATGACCGCATCGCCGTAAAAGCCGTTACCACGCTTATCTCCAACTGGCGCGCCCATCGTGGCGGACTGCTTCACGAAGGTATCGTTCCGAGCCATGCCGTAGGCTACTTTGTCGGATTCTGGGCATGGGACACTTGGCGTTTCAGTGCCGGCACTGCCAAGTTCGACCCCGAACTGGCCAAGAACAATATCCGCGCCATGTTCGACTACCAGCAACCCGATGGCATGATTATCGATTGCATCTATACCGATCCTTCCGAAAATAATGCCCGTGATAGCAAGCCTCCTTTGGTATGTTGGGCTGTCGATGAGATCTTTACGCACACAGGAGACACTACTTTCGTTGCCGAAATGTATCCGCAACTGCTCTCTTACTACAAATGGTGGTACGAGAAGCGCGACCATAACCGCAACGGCATGTGTGAATACGGTTCTACCGACGGCACACTGGAAGCAGCAGCTTGGGAAAGTGGCATGGATAATGCCATCCGTTTCGACGACGCCGTGATGCTGAAGAATGAAGGTTACGAAGATGCCTGGAGCATGGATCAGGAAAGTGTAGACCTGAACGCCTACTTGGCCATGGAATGCAAGCTACTTAAAAAGTTTGCCGGACTGCTGAATGTTCCTTTCGACGGTCCCGATTACAGCGACAAGGTGGCCGACTACTTCTTCGACAAAAACATCAACTTCTTCTGTGACCGCCGTCTGAAGGACAATTCATTTATCGAAGAGCCCGGATGCGAAGCATATACCCCGTTATGGACCGAGATCACTACTCAGGAACAGGTAGATAAAATGCTGCCCACGTTGCAGGACACTGCCAAGTTCTCTACTTACATCCCCTTCCCTACCATTGCCGCAGACAATCCCAAGTACAATCCGCGCGGTTACTGGCGTGGACCCATCTGGCTCGACCAGACCTACTTTGCCATTCGCGGATTGCGCAACTATGGTTATAACAAACTTGCGGACGAGTACACCTTGCAGGTATTCGACCGGCTGAGCGGACTGAAAGAGGGTGCACCCATCCACGAGAACTATGGCACCCACACCGGAGAGCGCTTGAAAGCACCTCACTTTAGCTGGAGTTCATCGCATCTGCTAATGATGTACGATGACTACGGGAAGTAGGTTTAACAGACACTGGTGTCCAACCTGATAGACACTTGTGTTTGAGATGATAGACACCAGTGTTTGACGCGATAGACACTGGTGTCTGTCAACTCAAACACAAGTGTCTGTCAAATTTATCAGAACAGGCTCCACGCAACGGTCAATCCCGCCATTACAATGGCAACCATGCTCATCAGTTTAATAAGGATATTCAAGCTCGGACCGGAAGTATCTTTGAACGGGTCGCCTACAGTATCACCTACCACGGTAGCTTTATGAACTTCACTGCCTTTTCCCCCAAGATTACCTTCTTCTACATATTTCTTGGCATTATCCCATGCACCACCTGCGTTTGCCATAAAGATAGCAAGTACAAATCCACTGCTTAGTCCGCCAATCAGCAAACCTAACACACCGGGAACACCGAATATAAACCCTGTCAGAATGGGAGCAACAATGGCTATCAACGAAGGGATTACCATTTCACGTTGCGCACCTTTGGTAGAAATAGCCACACAACGTTCGTAATCGGGTTCTGCCTCACCCGAAAGGATGCCCTTGATTTCGCGGAACTGACGGCGTACTTCATCTACCATGTGAGCAGCGGCTCGTCCTACGGCATTCATCGTTAAACCACAGAACAGGAATGCCATCATGCTGCCCAGAAACATACCCGAAAGTACTTTAGGATTCATCAGCGTCACATCATAATGATACATGAAATCGAAGAAATTAGCATCCTGTACAGATACAATGTCCTTGCCCACATGCAGATCGGTCATGCCCAGGCGGGTAAGTCCGATACGGATTTCTTCGATATAAGATGCCAGCAAGGCCAATCCCGTAAGGGCGGCGGAACCAATGGCAAAACCTTTACCCGTTGCAGCCGTAGTATTGCCCAAAGAGTCGAGCGCATCGGTACGTTTACGCACTTCTTCACCCAGAGCTGACATCTCGGCATTACCACCCGCATTGTCGGCTATCGGCCCGTAAGCATCCGTTGCAAGCGTTATGCCCAAAGTAGAAAGCATACCTACCGCCGCAATGCCAATACCGTAAAGTCCCATACCTACATTATAGAAATCGAAACCGGAAGCGAAAAGATAAGAGGCGATAATTCCTATCACTACTGCAATCACCGGAATAGCCGTAGACAACATACCGAGTCCGATGCCCGAAATAATAACGGTAGCCGGACCAGTCTTCCCACTTTCACTCAGCTTTTGGGTAGGACGATAGGACTGGGAAGTATAATATTCGGTAGAACGCCCGATGATAATCCCCACTACCAGACCTACAACTACAGAACAGGAAATCCACATCCAGTTTTCCAATCCAAGTAACCAAAGGATAAAGAAAGTAGCAATGACAATCAATACGGAACTCAAGTTAGTGCCAAGCGCCAATGAATTGAGCAAGTCCTTCATCGTTGCATTCTCCTTAGTACGAACGGAGAAGATACCGATAATGGAAAGTATGATTCCGACTGCGGCAATCAACATCGGGGCAATCACCGCCTTGAACTGCATCAATGTATCGCCCGAATGGATAAATGCCGCAGCACCCAGTGCCGCCGTAGCCAAGATAGAGCCGCAATAACTTTCATACAAGTCAGCTCCCATACCTGCAACGTCTCCTACATTATCGCCTACATTATCGGCAATGGTAGCCGGATTGCGCGGGTCGTCTTCGGGAATACCTGCTTCTACTTTACCTACAAGGTCGGCGCCCACATCGGCGGCCTTTGTATAAATACCACCACCTACACGGGCAAATAAGGCCTGCGTGGAAGCTCCCATGCCAAAAGTCAGCATCGTAGTAGTAATGAGGCAGAGTTTATGGGTAGGAGTAATCAGATCGGCAGGAATCACCGCATTGAGCAGCAGATACCAGAAGGAGATGTCGAGTAACCCCAAACCAACTACGACCAGTCCCATCACCGCACCACTTCGGAAAGCGATACGCAAACCGGCATTCAGAGAGTTACGGGCTGCATTTGCTGTACGTGCCGAAGCATAAGTAGCCGTCTTCATACCCAAAAAACCGGAAAGCCCGGAGAAGAAACCACCCGTAAGGAAAGCAATAGGTACCCAAGAGTTTTGCACTTCAAATCCATAAGCCATGATGGAAAACAGAATTACCAGTCCCAAGAATACCCAACCCACAATTTTATATTGCTGCCGGAGGTACGACATGGCGCCTTTACGCACAGCAGCGGCAATCTTAATCATTTGAGGTGTACCCTCACTCTCTTTCATCATTTGACGGTGGAAATACCAGGCAAAACAAAGTGCCAAAACGGAAGCGGCTGGAACCAGCCAGAAAAGAAATTGGTCCATAGCTTGATTCGTATTAAGAGGTTAAACGAAGTTCTAAAAGTATTGATTACAAATGAAATAAGCAAATGAATAAGATAATAATAAGTACATAATCATAATAAAAATGGCAACCACTGAATCAGAGGTTGCCATTCTTATTATGCGGACTTTACTTTACTGTGATGCTAACTGACTTCAGATGATTCAAATCCGATGAACCACCATACAGCAATTCATATTCTCCCTCTATGGGACGCATCGTATTGGTATTAGTATCAAACCATTCGAAATCTTCTTTCAAAAGAGGTATCTCTACCTGACTGGCTTGTCCTTTCGCAATAGCTACCCGTTTGAAAGCTCTTAGAGCATGCGAAGGACCTTCTGTATCACCAGGACGACGTACATATACTTGTACTACTTCTTCACCATCCTTCTTGCCAATATTACTAACAGGAATAGTCAAGGTTACTTTTTCGCCATAACCGATTGTCGGTGCACTCAAAGCAGCATTACCATATTGGAATGTTGTATAACTCAATCCATAGCCAAAAGGAAACAAGGGAGCTTCCGTCATATAACGGTACGTACGACCTTTCATAGTATAGTCTTCGAAATCAGGCAACTGGGAAGTACTCTTATAGAACGTTACCGGAAGTCTGCCTGCCGGATTATAAGTACCGAACAGTACATCAGCAATAGCAGTTCCTCCAGCCTGTCCCGGATACCAAACTTGAAGAATAGCATCACACGATTCTTTCTCGGCAGGCATGGCAATGGCAGAACCGGAGAAATTCACAAACACCACTTTCTTACCCGCCTTCTTTAATTCGGCAATCATACGACTTTGGATAGCAGGTAATTCTATCGTTTCACGGTCACCCCCCTTAAAACCGGGAATGGACACACTCATCTCTTCACCTTCGAGAGAAGGAGATATACCGCCGGCAAATATTACGACGTCAGCTCCTTTTATGCGTTGGATGCTCTTGGCTAAATCGATGTCAGCAGAAGTATGATCGCAACCCGGTTCAAAGATTATCTTCGCCTCGGGTATATATTGTTTGATGCCTTCGAGCAACGTGACAGTATGCGAAGGAAATCCATTGTAGTTACCCCACTGCATTACCGAGTCATTGGCATTAGGACCTACCACCGCTATTTTCATTTTCTTAGTAAGTGGCAGTATATTCTTCTTGTTTTGAAGGAGTACGATGCTTTCGTGAGCCATGCGCAAGGCAAGTTCCCGATGCTCTTTGCTATCTACCACGCTATAAGGGATGCTATTCCAAGAGACATCAGTATCCATTTCGCCCAATGCAAAACGCGCTTTCAGCAGACGTCTTACAGAGGTGTCGATGCTTTCTTCACTGATTAGTCCATCCCGAACCGCTTGCGGCAAGGAAGCATAATTAGTACCACATTCCACATCTGTTCCATTGAGAACGGCTCCGGCAGAGGCATGTTCTTTATCGGGATGAGTTTTATGCGCATTATCCATATAAAAATCGGAGACGGCACCACAATCGGAAACAACCAAGCCTTGATATCCCCATTCATTACGAAGAATCTGCATCAAAAGCCGATTACTGCCGCAACAAGGATCACCTTCCAAGCGATTGTAGGCACACATCACTTCTTTTACATTAGCCTTCTGCACCAAATCCTTAAAGGCAGGTAGATAGGTTTCCCACAAATCGCGCGGATTGATATCTTCGGCATTGAAGCTATGACGGTTCCACTCAGGACCGGAGTGCACTGCAAAGTGCTTGGCACAAGCATGGAGTTTATCGTACTTTTGGTCTTCGGGGCCTTGCAAACCACGGACAACAGCCATACCCATTTGGGCAGTCAGATAGGGGTCTTCACCATAGGTTTCTTGTCCGCGTCCCCATCGTGGATCACGGAAGATGTTGATATTAGGTGTCCACATTGTCAGACCTTGATAGCGCTGCAACTCTCCATTTTTACTGAACTGGGTGGACTTAGCACGAGCTTCATCGGAAACAGCAGTAAAGACTTGAAGCAACAGCTCATTGTTGAAAGAAGCCCCCATACCAATGGATTGGGGAAAAACAGTAGCCAGTCCGGCACGTCCCACACCATGCAGAGCCTCGTTCCACCAGTCATAGGCTTTTATTCCCAAGCGTGGAATGGCGGGTGAAGTGTTCTGCATTAACAGGACTTTTTCATCCAACGTCAGGCGACTGAGTAGGTCATTAGCACGCTTCTCCGGTGATAAGTCCGGATTTTGGTAAGGAAGTTGAGCGAATACGGGAAGGCAAAGACAAAAGCTACCAATCCCTAAGAGCAAACGAAGTTTTCTGTTCATGTTAGTATAATATTAAATATGTTTTGATTGAAATGCCGATATCTGTCTTGTCAGGAATAGAAATATCAGTGGGTACAAAAATAGTGGATTAGAAGGATTATAGCGAAAGAAAAACTTTCAAATACTTAATGCTATGTTACCTATTTCATCAGTAGTGTTACATTTTATTCTCTCATGGTTACATCCGGCTGTTTTGCATGTATTTCCGGCAAAACTTAACCTGGTGGACAAGCTGATTGCAATTCGAATAAGAAGTATATAAAAACAGGCACCCGAACCCAAGTATTACCTCAGATCGGATGCCTACCTTATGAAATATCAATGTAAAAAAGCTTATTCTACTGTCACCGCCGTTCCGCAGGCAGTCACCATCAACATACTACCGCTACTTCCTACCGTTTCATAATCCAAGTCAACGCCTATTACAGCATTTGCACCCAAGCGACGTGCTTGTTCTTGCATCTCTTGCAAGGCAGTATCTTTGGCTTCACGCAGCACTTCTTCGTAGGAACCGCTACGTCCGCCCACTACATCACGGATACTGGCAAAGAAATCACGGAATACATTGGCACCAATAATTGTCTCGCCCGAGACAATGCCATAATAGCGGGTGATACGGGCCCCCTCAATGGTTGGAGTTGTTGTTACTAACATGTCTTTATTTCTTTTAGTTATTTGCATCTATTAGACGCACACAAATACGGAAAAGTTGCAGTTTCGTACACCTTTCCCACAATTATTAGAACATCTTGCTGACACGCTCAATTCCCACCACGAGTTTATCAACTTCTTCTTTAGTATTATATAGTCCGAAAGAAGCGCGTACGGTTCCTTCAATACCCAAGCGTTGCATCAATGGCTGGGCACAATGATGACCTGTTCGAACAGCAATGCCGAGGCGGTCGAGCAATGTCCCCATATCAAAATGATGAATATCGCCTACAAGGAAAGAAATAACGCTCCCCTTTTCTGCTGCTTCCCCAAATATCCGCATTCCCGGAATTTCTTTGAGGCGTTGCATGGCATATTGAGTCAATTCATGCTCATGGGCGGCAATCTTATCCATGCCAAGAGCAGATACATAGTCCAAAGCTTCTGCAAGCCCGGTAGTGCCGATATAATCCGGAGTGCCGGCTTCAAACTTGAAAGGCAGTTCGTTGAAGGTAGTCTTCTCAAAAGAAACATGCTGTATCATTTCACCGCCACCTTGATAGGGAGGCATCTTATCCAGCCATTCTTCCTTACCGTAAAGTACACCTATACCGGTAGGCCCATACACTTTATGACCGGAAAAGACAAAGAAATCGGCATTCAAGTCTTGTACATCTACCGGCATATGAGGAATGGATTGTGCACCGTCTACAAGTACAGGTACCCCCTGTTCATGGGCAAATGCAATCATCTCCTTAACCGGATTGACTGTACCAAGCACATTGGATACATGCGTCACACTGACGATCTTTGTACGTTCGGAGAACAATTTCTTGTACTCGTCCTGCAAAAGCTCGCCTTTGTCATTCATCGGAATAACTTTAATGGCAATACCTCTCTTAGCTGCCAACAACTGCCAGGGAACTATATTGCTATGGTGCTCCATCACAGAAAGAATGACCTCATCCCCTTCCTGCATAAACTCTTCACCGAAACTTGACACAAGCAGGTTAATACTTTCGGTCGTACCACGCGTAAAGATGACTTCGTTTGTAGAGCGGGCGTTAATGAATTTACGCACCGTCTCACGGGAAGCCTCATGCAGTTCCGTAGCCTGCTGGGATAAGAAATGTACCCCACGGTGCACATTGGCATTGACAGAGTAGTACTCTTCCGTAATAGCATCTATCACACAGCAAGGCTTCTGGGTGGTAGCACCATTATCAAAATAGACCAATGGCTTACCATAAATCTCACGAGAGAGTATAGGGAAATCCGCTCTTATCTTCTGTATATTCATAATTCTTCATTTACTTACATATCGCGCATCCTTCGCATTTATTCAATTCTCCACGGAAACGTTTTTCTACCAACAGATGCAAGCGATCTCTCAAAACGTCCAAGCGAATGGTATCAATAACTTCGTTGACAAAGGCAAACATCAGTAATAATCGCGCTTCGCGGGCAGAGATACCACGTTGCTGCATGTAGAACAAAGCATTTTCATTGAGTTGCCCCACTGTAGCTCCATGACTACATTTCACGTCGTCAGCATAAATTTCCAGCTGTGGCTGGGTGTACATGTGTGCTTCGCGGGTGGCACAAAGATTACGGTTCGTTTGCTGCGAACTGGTATGTTGTGCGTCAGGGCGCACCAAGACTAATCCGGCAAATGCACCGGTAGACTGATCGTCGAGTACATACTTGAAAAGTTCATTGCTGGTGCAATTGGGCACGGCATGGTCAATAGTGGTGTTATTATCGACATGCTGGTTCTTATCCGCAATAGCCATACCACAGAAGTTGAGATTAGCCCCTTCGCCTGCCAGCAATACTTGGGTGGTGTTGCGAGTCGTACCATTATGCAAAGTCATACCATTCAACAATACATTGCTGTTTGCTTCCTGCTTTACATACATGTTACTGATACGTACCGTACTGGTATGCGTTTCTTCCAGTTCATAAAAATCAAGGTTCGCATTCTCACCCACAAATACTTCGATTACCTGGGTTGCCAGGAAGTTCACATTATCCATGGCATGATCGCATGCCAAGAGGCGTACTTGTGCTCCTTCTTCCAGAATAATCAGCACACGGCGGTTCACCATGAAGTTCACATCACCGCGTAAGATATTGACCAATTGGATGGTTTTGTCCACTACCACGTTCTTCGGTACATAAAGCAAAACGCCATCTTGTGTAAGGGCGGTATTGAAGGCGGTCACTCCATCTTCGGAAGTATTCGCCAACTTGCCATAGTATTTCTTCACCAATTCCGGATTTTGTTCCGCCACCTCTTTCAAACTACCGAAGATAACGCCTTCAGGCAGGTGGAACTTAGGCAAAGATTTGTTATAGAAAGCATCGTTCACCACGAAGTACAGGGCGGTACTCATATTAGGCACATCGCACTTGAATACATCGTAAGGGTTTACGGGAATATCCAACCGGTTCAGGTTCAAACCATAATCCGGTTCAAAGAACTTACTGATATCCGTATATTTGTATTTCTCCTGTTTACGGGTAGGAAATCCCAGCCGCTCAAAGTCAGCAAATGCAGCAGCACGCGGCGCATTCAGCACCTCGGCACTATGCCTGCATATCATTGCCTCGGTTTGGGAGAAAAGGTCTATGTATTGTTGTTCTACACTCATTTCTATATTTATGATTTATGATTTATGATTTATCAGGTCTATGATTTATGAACGTGTTATTTGATACAGTTATAAAGTTCATAAATCTGAAATCATAAATCTCCTGCCTCTTTTTTTATCCAGTCGAAGCCGCGGGCTTCAATTTCTTTAGCCAATTCGGGACCACCGGATTTCACGATACGTCCTCCCATCAATACATGTACATGGTCAGGCTTCAGATAGTCCAGCAAACGCTGATAGTGGGTGATAACCATAGCGCTGGTCAGCGGAGTTTTCAGTTTATTGAAGCCATCGGCTACAATGCGCAAGGCATCTACGTCAAGGCCGGAGTCTGTCTCATCCAAGATAGCAAAGGTAGGTTCTAACATAGCCATCTGGAAAATCTCGTTACGTTTCTTCTCGCCGCCACTGAATCCTTCGTTTACACTTCGGTTCGCCAGTTTGTTGTCCAATTCCACAATGGCACGCTTCTCGCGCATCAGCTTCAGGAATTCACTGGCCGATAGAGCGGGCAAATGGCGGTACTTGCGTTGCTCGTTCACAGCAGCACGCATAAAGTTCACCATCGAAACTCCCGGAATCTCGACCGGTGCCTGGAAAGACAGGAAAATACCTTCGTGAGCACGATCTTCGGGACTCATAGCCAAAAGGTCTTTTCCGTTGAAGGTTACCGAGCCACGAGTCACTTCATAAGCCGGATGTCCTACAAGTACATTGCTCAGCGTACTTTTACCGGCACCGTTCTGTCCCATCAGTGCGTGCACTTCACCGTCACGGATAGTAAGATTGATGCCCTTCAATATTTCTTTGCCGTTGATACTGGCATATAGGTCTTTTATTTCTAACATAATCTTCTAAATTAAGAATGAAGAATTAAGAATGAAGAATTTCATATATATCTTCATTCCTAACTCTTCATTGTTCTATTTTAATTCTTCATTCTTCATTCTTAACTCTTCATTTAACCCACACTTCCTTCCAGCGAAATAGCCAACAGTTTCTGCGCCTCTACGGCAAACTCCATAGGTAGTTTATTGAGTACCTCTTTGGCATAACCGTTTACGATTAACCCAACGGCATCTTCAGTAGAAATACCTCGTTGATTGCAATAGAATATTTGGTCTTCACTAATCTTGCTGGTGGTAGCTTCATGCTCCACGATGGCCGTCTCATTATGAATATCCATATAGGGGAAAGTGTGCGCGCCGCATTTATCGCCAAGTAGCAAAGAGTCACACTGGCTATAGTTACGGGCATTATCCGCTTTCGCAGCCACACGTACCAAGCCACGGTAAGAGTTTTCACTCTTTCCGGCAGAAATACCTTTGCTGACAATGGTACTCCGGGTGTTCTTTCCGAGGTGTATCATCTTGGTACCCGTATCTGCCTGCTGATAATGATTGGTTACCGCTACACTATAAAACTCCGCAGTAGAGTTATCTCCTGTAAGAATGCAGGAAGGATATTTCCAGGTAATGGCAGAACCCGTCTCAACCTGTGTCCAGGATAGCTTGCTGTCCACACCTTTGCAATGGCCACGCTTGGTAACAAAGTTATACACACCGCCCTTGCCTTCAGCATCTCCCGGATACCAGTTTTGAACAGTGCTGTACTTCACTTCGGCACGGTCGTGTACTACAATCTCCACAATAGCCGCATGCAACTGGTTTTCATCACGCATCGGGGCCGTACAACCTTCCAGATAGGAAACGTACGAATCATCATCCGCCACAATCAACGTTCTTTCGAACTGCCCTGTATTGCGGGCGTTGATGCGGAAGTAGGTAGACAGTTCCATCGGGCAACGTACTCCTTTGGGGATATATACAAACGAACCATCGGAGAATACCGCCGAGTTGAGCGCTGCAAAGAAATTATCACGATAAGGTACCACCGATCCCATGTACTTCTGTACCAAGTCGGGATGTTCACGCACAGCCTCACTGAAGGAGCAGAAGATAATTCCTTTCTCCATCAATGTCTCCTTGAAGGTAGTCTTCACGGACACCGAGTCCATCACGGCATCCACCGCCATACCACTCAATGCCATCTGCTCTTCCAAGGGAATGCCCAGCTTATTGAAAGTCTTCACCAATTCAGGATCTACTTCATCCATACTTTTGGGGCCTTCTTTCTTTTTCGTCGGGTCAGCATAGTAGGAAATAGCCTGATAGTCTATCTCGGGAATACGAAGATGTGCCCAGGTAGGCATCTCCAGCGTCAGCCAATGGCGATACGCATTCAAACGGAACTCCAGCAGCCATTCGGGTTCATTTTTCTTCGCCGATATAAGACGCACCACATCCTCATTCAGCCCACGCTCAATGATCTCGGTGTGTACATCGGTGGTAAAACCGTACTTGTACTTCTCCTGAGTGAGTTCCTTTACATATTTATTGGGTTCTTCCTGTTGCATTATTTATTCAATATATATTGTTCAGTAACCTGCTTTGCTACGGGAAAGAATATCCCGGCAAATGATTTCATAGGATAATATAACACTGAGTCTGTCTTTTTTGTTTTATCGATCAACGTATCATCCGAGTCGATAAACTCAATCACACCAATCAGCAAGCTCACCAGCAGAAGGGACTTTAACGCTCCCAATCCGGAACCTAACCAGCGGTTCAGCCAGCCCAGTGAAATAGCCTCCATAGCCTTGGTTAGTAGCGAAGCCACCAGTGCAAACGCCAATGGCACGGCTATCCATATCATGATAAATGCCAATATCTGAGCAAATGTCATAGAGTCCGTCAACGTAGGACAAAGTTTATCTGCCAACGAAGCATATAATGCCTTTGCCGCCAACAGCCCGGCTATCAGCCCCAGCAAGGAAGCCAGTTGTTTTATGAAACCTTTCATAAAGCCGAGCACTGCTCCTATACCAATTGCTATGATGATGATAATATCCATAATTAAGAAGATGACAAAATGATAAGAAGATAAGAAAATGACAAATGGCAGGATGGTAAGATTATTATCTCATCACCCCACCATTCCTTATTATCTTATCATTGTATCATCTTACCATCTTATAATCTATTATAAGGTCTGTTTTACTTCAATTTCTTCGTAAGATTCGATCATATCGCCTACCTTGATGTCGTTGCAATTCGTCAAGCTGATACCACATTCGAAGTTGGTACCTACTTCTTTCACATCGTCCTTGAAGCGTTTCAATGCGTTGATGGAACCGGTAAATATAACAATACCGTCGCGAATCAAACGAGCCTTGTCGCTGCGTTTCACCTTTCCGGTCTTCACCATAGCACCGGCTACAAGACCTACCTTGGTAATATTGAACACCTCGCGAACTTCGATCGTTGCAGTTACCTGCTCTTTCATCACCGGAGCCAACATACCTTCCATAGCAGCCTTCACTTCTTCGATAGCATCGTAAATGACAGAATACTTACGGATATCCACTCCTTCGTTTTCAGCCAGTCGACCGGCAGAAGCCGAAGGACGTACCTGGAAGCCTACGATAATTGCATTCGAAGCAGCAGCCAGTGAAACATCCGATTCGGAGATTGCACCCACGCCCTTATGAATGACATTTACCTGTACCTGTTCGGTTGACAACTTAATCAACGAGTCGCTTAACGCTTCTACAGAACCGTCCACGTCACCCTTCACAATGATGTTCAATTCGTGGAAGTCACCCAATGCCAGACGGCGTCCAACTTCGTCGAGCGTCAACATCTTCTGCGTACGCAAGCCTTGTTCACGTTGTAACTGTTCGCGCTTGTTAGCAATTTCACGAGCTTCCTGTTCGGTTTCGATTACGTGGAATGTATCACCTGCAGCAGGAGCGCCATTCAAGCCTAATATCAATGCCGGTGTAGAAGGACCTGCCTCTTTCATACGGGCGTTACGTTCGTTGAACATTGCCTTTACTTTACCATAACTGGTACCGGCCAGCACAATGTCACCTACCTTCAACGTACCGTTAGATACCAATATCGTAGCTACATAACCACGCCCTTTGTCCAACGAGGATTCGATGATAGAGCCGGTAGCATTACGATTCGGATTTGCCTTCAAATCCAGCATTTCAGCTTCCAGCAATACTTTCTCCATCAACTCGGGTACACCGAGTCCCTTCTTGGCAGAGATATCTTGTGACTGATATTTACCTCCCCATTCTTCAACCAGGAAGTTCATAGCTGCCAATTCTTCTTTTATCTTATCGGGATTAGCAGTCGGCTTATCAATCTTATTAATAGCAAATACAATAGGAACACCGGCAGCCATAGCATGGTTGATAGCTTCCTTCGTCTGCGGCATCACGTTATCGTCCGCAGCAACAATGATGATAGCGATATCCGTAGCCTTCGCACCACGGGCACGCATAGCAGTAAACGCTTCATGACCCGGAGTATCGAGGAAAGTAATCTTACGTCCGTCGTCCAACTTCACGTGATAAGCACCGATATGCTGCGTGATACCACCAGCCTCACCGGCAATTACATTTGCTTTACGAATGTAGTCGAGCAAAGAAGTCTTACCGTGGTCAACGTGTCCCATCACTGTTACAATAGGTGCACGATATTCGAGATCTTCCTCTGCATCCTCTTCTTCAATGATAGCCTGGGCAACTTCCGCACTAACGTATTCAGTCTTAAATCCGAACTCTTCAGCCACCAAGTTGATGGTCTCTGCATCCAGACGTTGGTTAATGGAAACCATTATACCGATACTCATACAAGTAGAAATAACCTGCATCACAGAAATATCCATCATGTTCGCCAACTCATTGGCAGTTACGAATTCTGTCAGTTTCAAAACCTTGCTATCTGCCATTTCGCGGTTTTCCAATTCCTGCATACGGTTGGAAGCCATCTCACGTTTCTCCTTACGGTATTTAGAACCTTTGTTCTTTCCTTTGGAGGTAAGGCGTGCAAGAGTTTCTTTTACTTGCTTTGCTACATCCTCTTCATTTACTTCCTGCTTAATAAGCGGTTTCTTGAAGCGGTCTTTATTTCTATTATTGTTGTTGTTATTATTTCTGCCACCCTGTTGGTTATTGCCGCCACCTTGTTGGTTATTACCTCGCTGACGATCGTTGCCATTATTGTTTTGGAAATTCTGGGCATTGTTAATATCAACTTTCTCCTTATTGATACGCAGACGCTTCTTCTTAGCAGGATCATTCTCCCTTGCATTCGCATCTTTAGTATCTTTCTGCTTACTATCGTCACGGCGGATCTCTTTGATAATCGCCTCTTTCATCTGCTTACGCTGATCCTGACGTTGTTTTTCCTTATCTTCACGTTCCTTGCGTTTTTCCTCTTTCGATTTCTTTTTAGGACGTGTAGACTGATTCAAAGCTGCCAAGTCGATTTGTCCGATGACATTGATCTTCGACACAAATTCAGGCTGATGTATCTTGAAGATACCATCTTCTCCGCTTACCACTTCTTTCTCCTCTTTTTCGACCACAGTTTCTTGTTTAATGGGTTCCGGAGTAGGTTCTTGTTTCATTTCTTCCTTTTTAGGTTCTACCTTAACCTCAACAACGTGAGCCGGTTCTTCTTTAGCAACCGATGCAGGCTGAGGTGCCGGTTTAGGTTCCGGCTTGGGTTCTACTTTTGGCTCTGGCTGTGGCACTGGGGCAGGCTGGGGAGCCGGTTGAGTTACAGGCTGAGGTGCAGGCTGCGGCTTCGGTTCTTCCACAACCACCGGTGCAGGTTCTTCCACTTTTTTCTCTACTACCACCACTTTTTCTACCTCTTTCTCCTTCTCCTGAACAGGTCTGCGGTTCAGTTTATCCAAATCTATTTTGCCGACAGGCTTAAACTTCGGGCGTACTTCTTCTGGAACGACCGTCTTTATCTCTTCCGTTTTCGCTTTTTCCTGCGTTTCTTTATAGCCGTCAATAGATACAGAGGACTTCACACGGTCCTTGCTCTGACGCTCCTGACTAAAACGTTCCGATTTTATTTTAAGGTCCTTATCTGTACTAAATTCCTTCTTGAGCATATCAAACTGCTCATCGGTAATTTTCGTATTGGGGTTTGCCTCAACGGTATACCCTTTCTTTTGCAGGAACTCGACTGCCGTCGTAATACCTACGTTTAAATCTCTTGTTACTTTGTTTAACCTTATCGTCATACTTAAAATTTAATGAATAATGGAGAAAGAAGCGGGTAGTTAGTTATAAGTTATTAGTTATAAGTTATTTGCTTGTGTTCATAACAAATAACTTATAACTAATAACTTATAACTATTCATTTCCTTCTTCTTCGAACTCCGATTTCAAAATGCGTAATACTTCGTCCACCGTTTCCTCTTCGAGGTCCGTCTTTTCAATCAACATCTCACGGGGGGCATTCAACACTGCTTTTGCAGTATCAATACCGATAGCCTTGATGGCGTCGATCACCCAACCGTCTATTTCATCACGGAATTCATCCAAGTAGATATCTTCATCTTCTACCGTCTGATCCAACTCGCGGAACACGTCGATGGTGTACTCAGTCAACATACTGGCCAGCTTGATATTCAAACCGCCTTTACCGATAGCCAGCGAAACTTCCTCGGGTTTCAAGAACACTTCTGCCTTATGCTCTTCCTCATTCAAACGAATGGAAGAAATCTTGGCAGGGCTGAGGGCACGCTGTATAAACAACTGGATATTCGATGTATAATTGATAACATCGATATTTTCGTTGCGAAGCTCGCGGACAATGCCATGAATACGGCTACCCTTCACACCTACGCAGGCGCCTACCGGGTCGATACGGTCATCGTAGCTCTCGACGGCTATCTTGGCACGTTCGCCTGGGATGCGGGCAATCTTCTTGATGGTAATCAGTCCGTCATTGATTTCAGGTACTTCCATCTCGAACAGACGTTGCAGGAACACGGGTGACGTACGGCTCAGGATAATCTTAGGATTATTGTTCTTGTTGTCAACACGGGCCACAACGGCACGGGCAGTTTCGCCTTTACGGTAAAAGTCGCTCGGAATCTGTTCGGTCTTGGGCAACAACAGTTCGTTGCCTTCGTCATCAATCAACAGCATTTCCTTTTTCCATATCTGGTAAACTTCTGCGTTGATGATGCTACCTACCTTATCAATGTATTTATTATAGATACTGTCTTTTTCCAGTTCCAAAATTTTAGAAGCCAAAGTCTGGCGCAAGTTCAGGATAGCACGGCGACCAAAGTTTGCAAAGATCACTTCATCGGTCACTTCCTCACCTACTTCGTAGGAGGCGTCAATCTTCTGTGCTTCACTCAAAGGGATTTGCAGATTGGGGTTCTCCATATCTTCATCCGCCACTACCTCACGGTTACGCCATATCTCGAAGTCACCCTTGTCGGGGTTCACGATTACGTCGTAATTCTCATCGGTGCCAAACATTTTCGCAATCACACTACGGAACGACTCTTCGAGTACGCTTACCATAGTGGTTCTATCGATATTTTTCAGTTCTTTGAATTCCGAAAATGTATCTATCAAGCTGATAGTTTCTTCTTTTTTGGCCATAGTCTTATTTAAAACTGATTAAGTATTTAGTGTATTTTATCTCATCATACTTCAGGGTCAGGTCCTCGTCCACCAGTTTGGGACGTTTGGCGCCTTCTTCTTTCACTTTTTTCTGAATGGCAACAACGAATTGTTGTTCATTCGCATCCTTCAATACGCCGCTCAGTTTGCGGCCATCCTTTGTCAGTACTTCCACTTCTTTGTCGATGTGGTTGATGTACTGTTGCAGTACCTTGAAGGGCTGTCCGATTCCGGCAGAACCGACTTCCAGCTCATAATCTTCATCCTCACGGCTCAACTTGGATTCTATGTATCGGCTCAGCTCTACACAGTCCTCAATCCAAACACCTTCTTTGTGGTCTATCTCCACCAAAATCTTGTCATCCGGGCTGATCGTTACTTCTACCAGGAAATAGTCTTTTCCTTCCAGCCACTCGTCAACAATCTGACAAACAATTTTCTTTTCTATCATAGATTAATCCTATAAGAACGAAAAAGAGGAGCTTTATCGCCCCTCCACCTTTCATCCGTTTCCGGTTGCAAAGATATAAATAATCTGTTCGACTACAAAATATTAGAAGAAAAAAAGAATATTTAGCAGTAAGTATGCAAATCTAAAGTATCAAACATTAATTCCTTCTTCATACAATCACTTCTTTCCATTCTTCTATTGTTCTCGTCTCCGACGAAAAGTTCACACCAATACAGATCACTTTGCGCTTATCAGCAAGGTAAGTCTTGGCATAGTTCTTCTCTTGAATTTGACGAAGCGCTTCATCAGCAGAGCCATTGAGTTTGAACTCAAAAATATAAACGTAATCTTTCAATTCAATCATCGTTCTTTGGTTTCAGATAACTGTTAGCTATCATGGTAAGGAAACCTTGGCGTACTTCGTTGTTAGGGAAATCCAATAGATAGCGATCATGACGCATATCGTAGTCCTTAATGGTGAGATAACCGCTTTGGTAAATCATAGGCAAAGGTTTCTCCACGTCGGCCTTATAATCTACGAACATGGCTGGAACATAGTATTTTCCTGTCAACTCGTTTATCTGCTCATGATTGTGTTTCAAAATGTCTGTATTCCTATAGGGTATTTCATACAATTTCTCCTTTTTGTGATTTTATTCCCGTTCTTGCAAAGTTAGCCTATTCTTGTGAGCTGTCCAAACATAAGATCGAAAATCACAAATCGGCATCCACTTGTTGTATCGCCTTCACATAATGCTTTTGATTCCCTCTTCCACGACTCACAATTACTCCCTTTTCCACAAAGTATTTCAAATCCTGAGTAGCTTTCCATTGCAGTCGTCCGGTCAGTTCACTATAGGTTATTCTATTGATGAACGGATTGTTATCCAAGTAGTTCATCAACCGCTTCTCCAGCTCCTCCATACTAAGATTGCTCGATTGACGGAACTTTATTGTCGGTATGCGTGTAAGTTCCCCGTCCAGCGCCTTCTTGAAAGTAGCGGAAGGACGAAAGTTTACATCATTAAAACGGATGGATTGCGCCCTGATGTCTGTTTTCTTCTCTACCAGCCGTTCTCCTTTCACTTTACCGGTAAAGAAGCCGAATTCACCGATTTCTACGGCAAAGCCCTTATTTATCCAGTCGGTAGCAGTATCGAAAACGCTCATCAGCACTCCTTCAATCTCTCCCTTACGGAATCCGAACCGCTTAGATACCAACTCCAAAAATTCATCTGATGGAATAGTCCCTGCCGTAATGGCTTGAACAAAGAGCACTGCCTTCTCGCCTTCCTTGGTGGTTAGTGCCGGTTTCTTCTTTAAATCATAGTATGCCATATTTACCTGTAATTAAGATTGTTACTCATTATCCTAAAGAACTGTTCATAACATTGAGGGAAGTAAATTCTCATTCTGTGGAGAACAAACTTCTTCATCACTAAAAACAAATTCTGTTATTACTAGAAATAAGTAAGTTGGTAGTAAGCAACTGATGAGTTGTCTATAAACAACTAATGGGTTGCTTATAAACAACTGATGAGTCGTTTGCAAGCAGCCCACTTATTTATAACCACAAAGATAATTGTTTTTTCCTACAAAAGAAATTGTTTCTTGGGATTCCTGAATATACTTTTCACAGAGAAACTTTGCACAGGGAACTAATTATCTTCGCACTTTATATCCCATCATTGCATAATACAATATATACAAGAAACAGGGGACACAGAGCCAATAGGCGTTTTGCGCACCTATGGAATCCTTCAATACTCCAAAAATTGCAGGAACAACCGCGCCGCCCACAATGGCAATTACCAACAGAGAAGAACCTGCTTTGGTAAATCGGCCTAAATCCGTCATTGCCAACGGCCATAATGCAGGCCACATCAAGGAACAAGCCATAGCAATTACTGCCACGAACCAAATTGAAATCTGAGGAGGAGTTAATACTATCAATAGTGAGCCAACCACTGCCAACCATGCACAAATCTTCAGCGCAGTTTCCTGACGTAGTATTTTCGGAATAAACAGTATACCACAAATATAACCGATCACTAATCCGAGGCTTGGATAGATTGAGTAGTCTTGAGGATTCTTAAGTCCTAAGCTAGTAGCGTAATCGACTGTAGTGGCCAATGCCAAAGTTTCAACACCGACATAGAGGAATAGTGCCAGGCAACCTAATAAGAGATGAGGAAATTGCCAGATAGATGTTTTATTTGCCGCATAAGGACAATCTGAAATATGACTTTCGTCCTCACCCACTGCTTTTACCTCGGGCAATGGAGCCAATATGACCAAAACACCAAGAAAAAGAAATACACCAATGATGATAAGGAATGGCAGTTTGATATCGATCAATTGTACTTGTTCCACATTTTTACCTATTACTGCTGCCAAAAATATAGGAGAAACAGGCCATGCCAGTTTATTACAGATTCCCATAATACTGATGCGCTTGGCTGCACTCTCAATCGGTCCTAATATCGTAATATAGGGGTTAACAGATGCTTGCAAGAAGGTATTACCCATCCCACTTATAAATGAAGCGATTAAAAATAGCAGAAGGCTGCTACTTTCAGCCGAAGGAATGAATAAATAGAACCCCAAAGCAAACATGACAAACGACAAAGCCATCGTCTTCTTATATCCAATCCGTGCTATCAGCATAGAAGCCGGATAACCAAAAATAAGAAACGCCGAGAATGTAGCCGCAATAACTAGATAAGACTGCCCGGAGGAGATATGTAACGCATTAGTCAGCAAAGGAACCAAATAGCTGTTTATCCCTAATGCGAATCCTATTGCAAAAAACATGATTCCGACAAATATCAGCGGAAACAAGTAGATTTGTTTATTCTGTTTCATAACCGTTTTGTGTTTCAAGATTACTGAAATTCCCTAATCATTTTCTGTTCTCCATATGGTACTGAGCCAGATTCTCCATGGGATACATGATGATGTCTCCAATCTGCATCCGGTGCTCAGAAGCAACCTCCGTTAGTATATCTTTGAAATACCAGGCAATAGAGCCTACACAGTTAAAGGTATAGTCAGAATAGCCGGGATAACCGGTAATGATATTCTCAAACAGATCTCGGAAAGCACTCCGGACAATGTTCCGCAAATATGGATTCTCACCTTCATATTCAGTTATGAATTGGCAAAAACTTGCACAGTAGCGGTTTGCCAATGGTTTAGTATAAACCTGCTCGATAATTTCGGCATCGGTTACATGATAAGTCTCCCAGAAACAGGCACGGACATCTTCAGGCATATATCCACGAATATAGTCGCTCACTATTTTCTTGCCGATGTATCCACCACTTCCCTCATCGCCCAGAATAAAACCGAGCGAATCGATATTGTGAATTATCTTTTGCCCGTCGTAAATGCAACTGTTGGTACCCGTACCCAAAATGGCGGCAAACCCCGGTTTGTTTCCTAACAATGCCCGAGCAGATGCCAGCAAGTCCATGGCTATTTCAATCTGGGCGGAGACGAATAATTGTCGCAATGCGTCGCGCATATAGTCATAACGATCTTCAGAACAACCGGCTCCGTAGAAGTAGACTTCGTGTACTTCCTCCCAAGCATATCCGGTAGGTAAGGCCCGTCCCAAAGAATCAATCAAATATTCACTGGTCACGTAATTGGGATTATATCCTTCTGTGGTAAAATAAACTTTATTACACTCTCTGTCTACCAAGCACCAGTTGGTCTTCGTAGAACCGCTATCAGTTATTAAAATCATAAGGCATAAATATTACCGGTTATTTCCTTTTATTGTCGTGACTATGGTATCCAATATGTTTTCCGGGAAGGATCCGGGTTGGGAATACCAGAAAAAAGAGTTATATCCTTCATAGGTACGGGCACGAATATGGGAAGCAGCAGGCAAATAACTACTAACATCATTGCAATAACCGGCTACCGAAACATGCTTGTCCGGCCATAATTTCCGTATTTCTATGCCATACTGGGTGACTGCTTCTCGTGACAAGCCAATCAACTTCCAATTACCAATGTTCAACGTTTGCACATAAACGGGCATTGCATGTGGCATCGTTCCTGCCTTATGCTTCTTCAACATACTATTTGCCCAACGTACGTTCTTATCAGCTTCCAAATCCCCGGGATAAGCGCTATTTTCTTTTCTGAAAGTTTCTATTCGCTCGGGTGTCCAAGGTTCTACAGGGATAAGGATTGAATCAATCGTACAAGTTATTCCTCCGGTCAGCAAATCCATTGGCTGCTCCAACACTTTCAGAACATCCTCTGCCAGGATAGCACCCATCTGATGGAAATCTTCATACATGGGATTGATATCACCGGCACAGCCTTGCAGGAACATTGTATTTAATGCTCCGGTTTTCTCTTGTATGATATCCTTGGCTACAGCCGGAAAGTTGGCGTTAATGGTGAAACCTTCTGCTCCTGCATTCCTGAATACAGGATGGCACCCTGTAAGGAATAATACATTTTCCAGTTTATGCTTGGGAGTTTCTACTTTTATCACATCCACGGTAGAGTCATATAAAGCTTCTTTCCCCGACAAACAACGATTTCCTCCTATAGTGGTGGTTGTAGAGCCAAAATACAAATTAGCCGGGCGCAAACCTGCCACCGCTTGAGAAACAGCCTCCACTATCCCGGGCTTCACAACTTTATTCAAATAGAGCGTATCGGGATATTGATTAGGTTCAATCCACGAATACCAACCTTGGGATACCGGTGCGAAATGTGTATGAGAAACATTTACAAGAATCGCTTCAGCAGGGATTCCTTCTTTCTTATAAATTTCATCCTTAACAGTATTGACAAACGAATAATCGAACCCTGTTAAATCGACTCCTACTATAACCGCTGTCTGGTGTCCCTTCTTTACTGCCATGGCTCTTGCTGACAGATTACCATTAGATTTATGTTGACCTATATATAAGTGATTATCCATTCCTATTGAATACAATCGGTCACCGGCTACAGCTATTTGCTTTATATCAATATTATAGGTATAACCATTGTTATATCCGATCTTCGTCCAAAGTATATCTTTAGCCTCAGCCTGCCTGCGCCAAAGCATCTGATTGGAAGTCAAAGCAAAAATACGGTCCTTAAAGCCTGCCATTCCTATCACTGATTGGGCAGTACCTACCCTACTCCATCTCACCATATCTGTATCTATAGTCCCCTGGAACAGTTCATCTTTATCGGTAGCAGCATACAAGTGCTTATCTGTAGATGCCAATGCTACAATGCCGGAAAGTCTGCTTTTAATATTTGCCCATTCTACCTTATTGGACCGGGGAGTGGCCCTCCATAAACAGTCGCCGGATGTTACGGCAAATAACTCGTCCTGTAACCCAGCCACATATTTAACTATTTGTGAGGATTGTACCGAAGCCCATTGTGAATTTCCGCTCAATTCCTTCAAGCAGAATAGTTTTCCATTCTTATCAACACCATAAAGCACTTTACCCAAGCCTGCCATATAAACGATGTCAGGGGTACTTCCTCTCTCAATCCATTCCAGCGTAAAACGCCCTTCTCCGGGAAAGCCATACCCTGCCAATGTCAATGAAAAGATTGAATTATCCGGTTCTATGCTAACTGCCGATGTCCCTACCATAAACTCGGATGTCTTTGCAGTACATCCAAACAAAGAAATTACCAGTAAAAGGTACATTATATTATGTTTCATTAGTATCCTCCTCTATTTATTGTTTCGTTTGATAGCATCAAGTATCACGTCAAATGTATTCTCAGGGAAGAGGGCCGGTTGAGCATTCCAAAAGAAAGAGCCATAGCCTTCATACGTTTGATTCCGAATATGAACAGCAGTCGGTAAATAACTTGGCACGGCATTGGTATAACCGGCAACAGACACTAGCCTGTCGGGCCAAAGCTTGCGAATAGCGAGCCCGTATTCAGTAACCGCTTCACGCGAAAGTCCCACTAATTTCCATCTTCCTATATTGATAGTATGTATATAAACCGGTAGATACTTAGGTAAAGTACCCTTTTCATAAAAGGAAAGCATCATATCAGCCCAACGTACATTCTTTTCTGCTTCCACATCCCCTTCCCGATTGCTATTATCTGCTTTGAATCGGCGGATCTGTTCCTTGCTCCAGACATTTGCAGGTAGCAATACAGAATCTAAAGCATAAGATATTTCTCCTGTCAAAGGAGTCAATTGTTTATTCACTACATTCAGAATATCCTTGGCTAACTGGTTTCCCGATTCTACCGGATTATCCGTTACAGGGTTGATATCTCCTGCACAGCCCTGTATAAACATGGCTTGTTGTAGTCCAGCCTTATCTTCCACCATCCTTCGTGCAAAACCGGGGAAATTTGAACTAATGGTATATCCTTCAGCTCCTTCATTCCTAAAAACCGGATGACATCCTGTCAAGAACAATAAGGCATCTTTCTCTCCACTTTTGGAGTTCACCCGGATAACATCCAATGAAGAATCGTACAAAGCATCATCCCCCGATAAACAGCGATTAGCTCCGATGTGCGTCTCTCCCCGTCCAAAAGATAAAGTAGCCGATACCCTATTCGCTAATGCCTCCTCTATAGATTCTATAATACCTTTCTTTATCCGATTGGTAAAATACAGACTGTCCGGTACTTGCTGATGCTTTCCCCAAGTAGGGAACCACTGGGCTACCGGAGCAAAATGCGAATGGGATGCATTGATAAAAATTGCCTCCGCCGGAATCCCATGTTTCTGTTCAATCTCTTTCTTAACATCACAAGTCAATGAATAATCAAAGCCTGTCAGATCCACTCCTACTATAACAACTGTTTTATCCTGAGCTGTCACAGCCAAAGCACGCGAAGAAAGATCATTCAACGTGTTGTGCGCCGCTATATACAGTGTATTATTAGTGTCCACAGCAAATAACCGCCCACCGGCAACAGCTATTTGGGATGCTGAAAGTGTATAGGTAGCCCCATTCCGATATCCTATTTTAACCCAATCCGTTCCTTCGTCCGTATCCTTCCGTTGCCATAACAGCTGATCCTTCGTCACCATATAGAGCCGTCCTTCTGCACCAGCCAGTGCAATTCCATTCTCAGCCTTCCCTATCTGCCGCCAAGAGACTGTGCCATTCTTGGGTAAGCCTTCCTCCAGGTGCCCAGTAGCAGTAATTATATACAGACGATTCTTTGAAGAAGTAAAACCGGTTGCTTCCGGCACTTGTCCTAATTTTGTCCACCGGATCATATTCCGGTTAGGCTTCCCAACAAATAATTTATTATCAGCAGAAATGGCATACAGTTGCCCATTGAGTCCTGCCAATAGTTTCAGTGTTTTATCCGACTTCAATTTCTCCCACTTTGCTGATTCGCCGTCAATCTCACGTCTTAGCAAGGTGCCACTATTAGTTACGGCAATTAAAGTCCGATCCAGTCCGGTAAGACACTTTACCCCAACGGCCGGTCCTTTCTTAATCCACTCTATTGAGAATCGACCTTCACGAGGATAACCGTAGCCTGCCAATGGAACCGAAAAAACAGAATTATCCGGTTCAATACTCACAACGGAGGTTCCCACTTTGTATTCCGTCTGAGCCATAAGAACAGACGAACACATCCATAAGAACGAGAATGCTAACTTGATTTTCATGGTATAGTTCTATTTTGAGATTCACTCTTTTTTCTCTTCCGGTTTATTTGAGAATACAGTAGTAGTCGATATACTCCGTTTCCCCGAAGGTGTAATCACAATAGCACGTACTTCCCGCTTCTGTCCTTCGGGTACAATAACCTTTATAGGCTTCTCATACAGATAATCCGTTTCGCGAGGTTCCTGACCATCGAAATTGTAATATATCCTAGCACCCTTTACCGGAGCTTTTAATGTTAAAGTGAACTCAGCGCCATACAGAGTTTCATCTTGCATACCAATTGGCGTTGGCACCCGATAAATGGTTTCAGTAGAGTCCAACCAAGCTAAATGCTTGGGCAACCGTAGCTCCTTAAAGTTTGTCAAGTCCTTCACAGACTGTGGCGACCATCCTATTTCCGATAAAGCCATTAAGCGTGGTAACATCATATATTCTACCTTTCGGTGTGTATCCATGTGCTCTGTCCACAGAGGGGCTTCCACACCAATGATATGCTTTTGTTGTTCAGGGGTCAGCTCTTCCGGAGTAGGATTGAACGAGTAAACACGTTCGGTAGGATTGAATCCCCAGCCTATCGCTAAAGGTTCTAAAGCACGGTTACCCTGAATATAATCAAAATATAAGTATTCATTGGGAGCCATAATTACATCATGGAACTGCTGTGCAGCTTTTATCCCTTCGCTGATATCCCGCCAGTTCATTACTGTTGCGTCAGGCGCCAAACCTCCTTCGAGTATTTCATCCCAACCGATGATACGGCGCCCTTTAGATTTGACGAACTTCTCTATTCTCTTGATGAAATAACTCTGCAACTCGAATTCGTCTTTCAAATGGTTATCCTTAATTCTTTGTTGGCAATATGAGCATTTCTTCCATCGATCTTTAGGACATTCGTCGCCTCCGATGTGAATGTATTTACCGGGAAACAAGTCCATCACCTCTGAAAGGACATCTTCCAGGAACTGAAAAGTACTCTCCTTTCCGGCACAGAACACATCATCGTAGATTCCCCAAGATTCAGCCACTTTAAATGGTCCCGGATTGTCACCACAGGCATATTCGGGATATGCAGCCAATACTGCAAGTGTATGTCCGGGAAGTTCTATTTCGGGAATTACGGTAACATGGCGAGCCTCAGCATAGGCCACGATGTCACGTATTTCGTCTTGAGAATAAAAGCCACCATACGGGATTCCGTCAAGTCCGCACAGTTCTGAATCATAATTGCTGATACAAGTCTGATCCCTGAAAGCAGCAACCTCTGTAAGTTTAGGGTATTTCTTTATCTCGATACGCCAGCCATGGTCTTCGGTTAAATGCCAGTGATAGACATTCAATTTATACTGTGCCAGTAAGTCTATTTGCTTCTTGATGAAAGAGACCGGATAAATATGATACCCAACATCCTGCATAATTCCCCGGTATGCATAGCGGGGTTCATCTTGAATTTCAGCACAAGGAATCGTCACGACCTCCTTATCCGAAGAAGCCGTTGAACACATCTGCATCAACGATTGTAATCCATAATAAAGTCCGGCACCTTTACCAAAGACATTTATTTGCTCCTCGGCAACTACCAGCCGGTAACCTTCGGGATTCACTCCTGTATAATCAGTTGAAAAACAGATTATCTTCTTATACGGTTTCTTTACCACACTCATTACGGGGACATCCAACTGATAGATATGCTTTAAATAATCACAAAACAACTCCGCTTCTTTGCTAGCACCAGTCGAAGAATAGACAATAGCGATCTTATCTTTCGGCTGAAAAGTAAAATTTGCACCGGAAGCTATTACAGATGCAGGAGCAGGAATAATACCCAGATTCCGGTCTGCACCGGAAGTCTGAGCGGAAACAGAGAGATATCCTAATCCTAAGAGTAGTAAAAGTAGTAGTCGGATTCTATTCATTTGTTCAGTTCTATACATAGTCTTATGAGATATATTTTAAGATAATCTGTTTTTCTATTCACATCAGGATTGGGATTGCAGATAAGTCATAGCTTTCTTCACATTTCCATATTTCAATATAAGTTCCTTCGCTTGATCATAATCGGTCAGTCCCATCTTTTCCATTAGCATCTGTACCGAACGGTCAAGCACTTTGGCATTCGTCAGGCGTACATTAACCATACGATTACCTTCTACACGGCCTAACCTTACCATGACTGTGGTACTAATCATATCAAAAATCATCTTCTGTGCCGTACCGCATTTCATGCGTGTGCTCCCTGTTATAAACTCAGGCCCCGTAATCACTTCAACCGGATAATCAGAATAGTGAGAAATGGGCGAATCGGGATTACTTACAATAGAGCCACATGGTATTCCGTTTGCCTTGCATTGTTTCAAAGCTGCCAGCACATAAGGCGTCGTGCCACTTGCAGAAATACCGATTACAATATCTTTGGAGGATATACCAGCTTTTTGTAAAGACTCCCATCCTTCGGTCAAATCATCTTCTTTCTCTTCCAAAGCCTCGACCAAGCGTTCGGCGCCTCCGGCCAATATCACATTTACCAGCCCTTCGTCTATTCCATAAGTATTCGGCAATTCTATCACGTCCAGCACTGACAAGCGTCCGCCACTTCCACAACCGAGATAAAACATTCGTCCACCACTTTTTAATTGCAGTTCTATCGCACTGATGAGTTTACTTAAGTCCGGAAGAACTTTCCGGATGGCTATCGCTACCAGTTGGTCTTCCGCGTTTATGCCTGCAATCAATTCATCTACTGATTTCTTTTCCAAATCATCGTATTTGGAGGGTTGTTCTGTTAATCGTTTCATTTTCTATCATTTATTAATAATGTTTCATTTTCGAACTCTATCCACGTACTTTTTATACATCTTCCAAGAGACTTCAACTGTGTTTCCTGTGGGTTGATCGGGGTAACTTTCTGCTCCATTCACCCATTCCCATTCCCAACTCCTTACTTTATCATCACTTATTTCATGATTGTAGACTTTATTCTGGCTGATGCATTGGCCCACTTCATCTATAAACAATTGCCAACGCCCCTTATAGAAACCTTTGAAAAGCCCAGCCCATTGCTTACTGGCATAATCGTGCAAGAAAGCATCTTTTCCACCCCATAAGGTCACCAGGTCACGAGCATTCTTCTCATACAGGCGACTTTCGTTTTCGGTAGTTCCCCATTTTCTCGCATCATTAATCCATTTGCCTAATAAGAAAGCCTGATTGGTTGACATCAGTTCGTCCATATCATCAATCAATGCCATGAATTCCTCACTGTTCCGCTTGAAAGCAGGCATATCTCTCGTGCGATAGTCTTCAATGAATTTCTGTTGAATTTCGGTAGCATAATTCGCCATTACTTGTTTGCCTACTAAAATGAGGTCGTACTGATAACAAGGGTTATCGGCGAACTTGTCAGATGAATCAAGCATATACTTCCAGGCGTCAACAAGCTCTACCGGGTTGTATGGAATTCCCGTATAAGCCCACACATTATCTTTATCAAACGTAGGGCGAGCAGTGATGGCACTTTCATAATTACCTTCATTTACATACACTGTTTTTTGTAGAATCTCCCACGCCCGTTCCATATTCTCATCTTTACTTCCATAACGACAATTAGCGTAATTCTTCAACCAACTATCCAACTCAATCGGGGTATCTCTCCAAATCTGGTCAAAAAGTAGTGAATAGATCATTGGGTTCTGTTCTATACCTTCCGGGACGGCACCCATACCTACCAATTGCCCCTTAGCAGCATCATTCAATACACGACTGGGTTCTGTAGCCAGTTTGCCGGCATTACCATACATCATATTGCGACCTCCGAAATTATGAAGCATGCACCATATCCAAGGTTTACCATAGAAAGAGTTTGTTCGGTTCCAAACAGGATTCTCCTCTGCCCATAAATCCAAAATAATCATACCTTTATCAGGTACACCATTCAAATAAGCCTGTATTTGCTTAGGCTGCCAAAAATCTTTCTTATCAACAAAAAGCCAGCCTTGCATCACCCATACGGCTGCCGAATCGACATCGGCCATCGACTCATAAACCGCCTTGCTAATATCATTCAGATAAATTGAATCATTACTTGGAGGAATCATCTCATTAAAGGTATCAGCTCCATACAAATGGTCTGTACCAAAGGTCTTGATCTGTTCTTCCATGAACATATTACCTATTTTCTTAAACATAGGATCGTCCGGTTCCAAGATAAATGTATCTTCAAAACGTCCTTCCCAGTTAGTCCTTTTCAGTTTGGCTTCCGGGTATTTATCCTTAAATGTCGGAGGAACATGCCCGGTAAATGCAGGCAGAATAGGAGTCATACCCAGTTCCCGTTCACGAGCAAGGATCTGCTTCTGTAATGCTTCATGGCTTTCCATCCAACTTTTCGGGAGGGGGCCACACCAAGCATCAATATTCCCAGCCCAGAACCACATGAAGTAAGCAGGCCCTGTAAAGAAACGATCCATGTCTTCATCACCGAATCCCAGTTTCCGATACACTCTGTCCCATACGGCATTTTGCCCGGTCATGGCCAACGGCATATTAATGCCGTTTAAAGCCATATAATCTATCTCAAACTGCCAACGTTCCCAATCCCACCAGGAAGAAGTGTAGTTAAAAGTACAATAATTGAAATAATGACGGTATTGATGCGGAGTGGTCCGACGTATCTTCTCCGGTACTGCCGGAAAAGGAGTGGGTATTTTCATGTTCGAACCGTTCCAGCTATAATCACAATGGGCATAGTTTTTCAGGTAATAATTCAAAGCGCAAGCCACTGAAACACCATTATTTCCACGCAAGATAAACTTCTCTCCATCTTGTTCGAGTTCAAATACATCTTTACCTTCTTCTTGAGGAATATATTCTACTTCAAATTTATCGGCATAGTCCGGTATCACTCGCTTTATCAAAGCATAAGCAGCTTCTCGGTTCAAACTTCCTTCTTGAGCAGGATTGCACCCGAATAGAAACAGGGAAAGTGCAAAACTGATTCCGATAAGCATTACTTTAGTTTGTTTCAATCCTCTCATATTCATGATATGTCTCATTTTATAATAGTCTTAATTTAGTTGGCAGATTCACTACTTTCCGCTTTCAAGGGCCAAAAAGCGGAAGGATCAAACTTGTATCTCCATAAATCACCATTTTTATCTAAAGCCAACAAGTCATTTCCACACTGAAATACCTTCACATACATATTCCAACCTGTTCCAGCCTTTCTGCGAGTACTAGTCGCATAACTATCCGTCATAGGAACGACCCATAAGTTTCCGTTAGATTCTATCGCTATCAGATTATTATTATACCCAAAGACCTGTGTATAGTTACCCCAGCCAGTCGGTTCGATATCAGAACAGTTTGCAAAATCAAAATCACCACTTTGACTCAATGGATATTTAGTGATATTATCTCCATTCACAGCTATCAATGCCAAGTCTTTGAAAGGGAATATCATCTTGGCACCACCCCATCCCCAGCCGATATCTCGTTGAGAACCGAAATTATAATTATCATCAATAGAGTATTGTGTCAGATTAGACCAGGGATTGCGAATAATGAAACGATCGTCAGGCATATAGAAAATAATATCTATTCCACCCCATCCTTGACCAATCTGGCGTGGATCACTATAAGTACCGTCTTCTTTCAGTTGATATAACTGTAAATTGTCGCTTTCATCAATCCGAATCAAGTCTTGATTACGGCAGAAGATAGGTTTTGTAACTTCGTGACCAAAAGAATATACTTTCTCGCATGGTACTTGTCCTGGTAAATAGGAACCGGTTATCAGAAAGTATGCAACTTGTAAGGAACTCACAATCGGCTCCTGCCCACTAATTTGCTTAATTCCTACAGGAAGCAGATAAGATTGCGGAACTGTAAGGTAATCCTTTGAAATAATGTCCACATTAATAGGATCAGTACACTGCATTCCAGATTTAATATAGGCAACTGTCTGTTTCATTGAATAGCTTCCTTCGGGCATCGGTTGATAGTTTGTCCCATGACTGGCATTATACTCATCTACCAAATCAAGACGGGTCTCAAACTCAACTTTTACATCCTGCCCTGGAGTCTTAGGACCACCGTAATAAGCAGTTACGGGAAACGATTGTACTTCATCGGTTATATACACACTCTTCACATTAGGAGAATTATTTGCCTGCGGCATATAAATGCTAACATACTTATCAGCATCGGGGATATCTAATTCTACCCTAAGCTCATTCGAACAAGCAGATAATAATAGTGTACTTAAGAAAGCACCAAACAATATATATTTCATATCTTTCGTTTTCATTTGAGTATTTATTTAGACTGCATTATTTCCAATACGGATTCTGTGTCAAACCCTGTATTTTATCAATCTCGCCCTGCATAATTGGAAACATATAGTATTGTGGATATTGGAATACACGGTTCTCAACAACCACTCTGCGATAGTAGGAAGGATCTTGGAGGTAATTTCCGGCAGCGATATTCATGCCGTATACCGGTCCACTCTCAGTTTTTTCCGCTATTTTCCAACGATGACAATCGAAATAACGATGCGTTTCGTATGACAATTCAACTTGACGTTCACGACGAATACGCTCACGCATTTGAGTCTTATCCAAGTTATCCGGTAATGGGGGCATTCCGGCACGCTCACGAATTAGATTTACATATTTATAAACATCAGCTACCGGACCTTCTGCTTCATTTAGTGCTTCGGCATAATTCAAATACACTTCACCCAAACGGAATAATATCCATGATTTCAAAGAGAAAACGCCTTGAGGAATATTAGCGGAAGGATCTGCATGTTTCCGTAACAAATAACCGGTAGTACAATAATCGCGTCCTTCATTTCCACGTCCATCGACCCCCGATTGCCACAATTCTATCTGATGGTCTTTAAATATCGCACCATTATAATTAATCGTCGCATAAAAACGAGGATCACGGTTCACATACATATTGCTCACACCTGCTTTCCAACGTCCATTAGGTCCATCAGTAGTAGCAAAACCTTCTTCCGTATATTTAGAAGCCGTATTTATAATAGGACTTCCATCATTATTATATCCAAGAATGGGAATAATGCCGTTTGCCATTTCATAAGCATCCACTTGTGCTTGTGTAGGATTATATCCCGACCATCCACCCAGAGAACGGGGAAATGCGCATTTCTCAAAATCCGAGTCCCAACCGCAATTACGAGCTAATATTACTTCACTGTTATTGCGTTTAATAAATAGTTCCGAGTAATTATCTACAGGATCATTAGATTCAGCCTTGTATAATTTATACCCTGCCTTTTCGCATTGTTCAATACATATTCTTGAAACCTCAGCAGCCTCCTTCCACCATTTCTCTTCTTTTGTTTGAGGGAATAATAAAACACCTTCATTGTCTTTAAAATCTTTATACAGAGGATTGCCATTCCATAAATCACTTGCTCGATAAAGTAACAAACGTGACTTGATTGCATAAGCCATTGCAGCTGTCATACGTCCGGTCTTGCGTGAATCTGTTATTTTCATGGGTAGTAAAGGAATTGCTTTATCCAGTTCAGTCAAAACGAACTGAATGCATTCATCCAACGGTTTACGCTGCAATGCATTGAAATCTTCATCCACTTTAACCGTACGGTCTAAAATCACACAGGGACCATATACGCGTATCACATAAAAATGATAAAGAGCTCTCAGAAGCAATGCTTCACCAATCCACGTATTTTTGTCGTTTGCCGAAAAGTCTTTATCAGTCGGAGTCAAGTGTATATTCTCCAGAAACACATTACATTTACGTATTCCTTCGTACATATTAATCCAAACACGCCCGGTGGCATTATAAGCATTCAGAGCACCACGATTCATCAGTTTTCCAAATTTTTCCGGCCAGGGGACATTCAATTCATCCGAGGCCAATACAAAAGGATTGATATCTGCCATATCTGTGAAATGGTTTTCCAATGGAAGGTCTGCATAGGCATCCGTAAGAAATGCCTCTGCATAATTACGTTTCAAAAAAGCCTCTTCAATCAAAATATCTTCTTCCGGTGCTTTATCCAAATAATCGGCGCAAGAGAAAGTCAATGGTAATAATGAGAAAACCAAAGCCTTAACTATATAATCTATATATTTCATATTATCCAGCTTTTATTTAAAGTTAATTTGTAAACCAAAATTCCAACTACGTTGCAATGGATATGCACCTGTTCCATCGTTTGACTCAGGGTCTATTATCTTGATATGATCAAACGTCAGCAAGTTCATTCCATTGGCAAACAGACGAAGAGAGCCGATATGCCAATCTGCAAACCACTTTTCAGGAAAAGTATATCCTATTTCAGCATTACGCAAACGGAGATAATTGCCATTTTTCATCCAAATGGTAGAGTTCACAAAATTGTTAGGATTATTACCAACGTCAACGGCAGGATATTTTGCATTTGGATTATTGGGTGTCCAACGGTTATCATAATATTCCTTCAATATATTATTGGAACCTAATCCGTCGTAAAATGGCCACATACCAAAACCTGCCATATTAATAGAAGTATTTGCCGCTCCATTGAAGAATACGCTTAAGTCAAAACCTTTATAAGCAACAGTACCCCCAAATCCAAATGAAATTTCCGGTAAACGGGCGTATCCGATAGGAACTTGGTCATAAGAATCAATCTTGCCATCACCATTAATATCCTTATAGCGAACATCGCCCGGACGAGGATTACCAAATGTTTGCAATGGACTAGCTTCTATCTCGGCTTGATCTTTGAAAAGCCCCTCAGCTACGAAACCTGTATATTGACCTAAAATCAGCCCTTTCTTTGAAAGATAAGAGTATTTAGGAAGTGGTTCGTCATTCTCTATAACTTTATTGCGTGCAAACGTGAAGTTACCCCTGAAAGAATAAAAAAAGCCACTGGCTGTTGTATTACGTAATTCCAGTAATGCATCCAGACCTTTATTTTCCACCTTACCTAAATTACCATAAGGCACACACCAAGGATAAATACCAGTGACATTAGGAACTGTCTCTCGTTGGATTAAGATATCAGAACGTTTCTCCCTAAAGAAATCGACCTGCAAGGAGATTCGGTCATTAAATAAGCCTAAATCCAACCCAATATCAGTCTTTTGTGCTTTTTCCCATGTCAAATCCGGATTACCGATTGCACTTTCCTCCATACCGGAGTACTTCTGCTGATCATCACCAAAATAATAAAACTGCCCATCAGTATTAATTGTATTCAAAAAACCAAATCTAATACCTAATACATCATTTCCCACAACACCATGTGACACACGGAGTTTTAATTTACTAATAGCATCTACTTTAAAAAATGATTCATTCGAAACAATCCATCCCAATGATACGGAAGGAAAGAAACCAAATTGTTTGCCTCTCTTGAAGTTCTCAGAACCATTATAACCAAAATTACCCTCAATCAAATATTTACCATCATAGTTATAAGTAACACGTCCGGCTAATCCCAATCTTCTATAAGGAACATTACCACGTGAAGTTCCTGCTGACAAATCAACATAATCCCGTTGGTTGACAAGTACCATCCCTGTAACATTATGGCTGCCAAAAGTACGGTCGTAATTCATTTGAGCCTCGAAATATTGAGCTCTATTTGTCGTTGTGGACTGTTCATAACCTAAAGGTTTTTCTTCTCTATATACAGGGCTGTACAAGTCTTCACCCGTATTAGGATCTTTGCCTAAATAGCGCTTAACAACAAATTCCTTAGGCCTGTTATTGTAAGTAACGGCATAACGATCGTAAGAAAACAATCCTCTAAGAGACAATCCTTTCAGCAAAAAAGATAAATCCCATGTTGCTCCAAAGCTGGCCTGCAAAGTTGAATGATCTTGAGTGGAATAACCGGATTGTGTAGAACGTCCCCACGGATTCCACCCAACGTATGTTTGTGAACCACCAGGTGTACCATCGGGATTTTGCTTTGGATAAGCAATAGGGGATATCATTCGGATTGATTCAAAAATATTGCCCATAGCAAATCCCGGATAACGTCCGTTCTGAATAATTGCTCCCAACCCTAATTGCACCGTTAGATTCTTAGAAAGTTTCACATCCATATTATTGCGAAAATTATATCTCCGCATGTTAGCATTAGTGCTGAACTTATTTGCAGGATCATCCTTATACAAACCATTTTGCCAAGTAAATCCAATGTTCATATAATATTTGATAATGTCAGTTCCGCCCGTGATACTCAGATTATTTATTGTCTGTGCAGTATTTTTTTTCAAGACTTCATCGGTCCAATTTACACTTGGATACAAATAAGGATCTGAACCATCTTTATACTTCTGCAACTCTTCGGGTAACCATCGCGGATCCTCACCATTATAGGCTCGCGCCTCATTCATCAAAGAAGCATAAGAATAACCATCGACATATGCAGGTCGACGTAAAGCGGTCAAGACAGCTGTTTCTGTACGAAAAGTGACATCAGGCTTTCCCACTTTTCCACGTTTGGTAGTTATTAGGATTACACCATTTGCTCCTCTTGCGCCATAAACAGCAGTTGCCGAAGCATCTTTCAAAATTGTGAAACTTTCTACTTCTTGGGCATTTATCTGATTTAAATCACGTTCCACTCCGTCAATCAAAATCAATGGATTCTGGTTTCCCCATGTAGCAACACCTCGAATATATATCTGAGCGGCATCATATCCTGGTTCACCATGGGATTGACGACTGATTATACCAGGCATTTGACCAGCAATCGCATTTGACAAAGAGGGAGTGGCAACTTTCACTACTTCTTTTACTTCAGCCATCGATACAGCACCAGTAACCGATATCTTCTTCTGCTTACCATAACCTACTACCACCACCTCTTCAATCTGCTTGGAGTCTTCTTTCATCTGAATTTTCATATTCTCTCCCGCCTCAGAGGCCTTCACTACTACCATAGAGTAACCAATATAGGTAAATTCCAATAAAGAAGTTTTGGCAGGAACATATACGCTAAATCTCCCATCGACATCTGTAATAGTGCCTGTAGAGGTCCCCCTCACCCTAATTGTCACTCCAGGAAGAGGTACTCCCGTTTCATCTATAACTATACCTTTCGCAAGAATCGGTTGCTCATTTACTTGTTTAGTAGATACAGTCGAATTTATAGTGCGCGAAATTGTAACCTGGCGATTATTAATAGTATACGACAGTCCTTTCGCTTTTAATACCTTATCCAACAAACTGGGTAGAGTAGCATCTTTTACATTAATAGAAATTACATCTTTGCTATCCAAGATATTCTCATTATAGAAAAAAATGTATTCACTTTGTTTTTCTATTTCCGAAAACAATTGCCGCAATGTTATATCCCTAAGGTTCATTGTAAACTGCTGGGCGTTCACATAAGAATTCTTAGACAAAACAGTGAAATTTCCACATAAGGAAAAGAATAACAATACAATCGTTACACGACGAAAAAACGATCTCCCTACTTCCTTCGGGTCATGTTCTGTGTGTTTCTCCATAAACTTACTAGATTTACATATTAAACATCCTTTTACTAAGAATTTATAGAAAATCCGAACAACATGGCCATTAACTTGCCCGGAATTACCATCAATATATTTTACATTGCTTCAATAACATCAGTGCATACCACTCACACGCCCCTGCTTTCTAGCAGGGAATAACATTTAAATTACACGTCTGTTATATCGGATTATTTAGTCGGTACAAATACAGCCTTTATAGAACCATCACTCAAGGTTTCAAATTTAACAGGAGCTGTTAAAGCGATTGTATTCAATACCTTATTTATATCTTCATTCAAATCTAATTTTCCTACACACTTTATTTCTGACATATATGAGTCAAAAATCAAATTGACATCGTAATATTTAGAGAGACGGAATAGAATTACATCTAAAGGAGTTCCATCAAATTTCATCAATCCATCTTTCCAACATATATAATCATAAACATCTACATTACTCACTTTCGTTTTACCCTGAACAAATTCTAAAAGCTGATCAGGAGATAAAACAATTTTATTTTCTGTATTAGTTTGAACTTCAACCTTACCATTTACCAAAACCACACTTGCCATTTGCCCTTTCCGGTAAGCCATTACGTTAAATGAAGTACCTAAGACTTGTACATCCATTTTTTCTGTATGAACTATTAAAGGACGATCCTTATCCTTAGCAGCCTCGATAAAAACTTCTCCATCTACATAGATCTCCCTTTTATCCGCAGCAAACGTCTGAGGATATAATATCTTACTTCCCGAATTTATCCACATTTTAGTTCCATCACTAAAAGTAATCGTTGAACGCTTCCCTTTTGGAACTATTAATTGACTCAAATCGGCAACAGCATCTTTTCTCGTATCCTTAGTTCCCATTCCTCCTGGAAGTAGTACAGAAGTGGAATTTACTACAACAGAGCCATTTGCTCGTAATTGTATATCAACACTGTCACTCTCCAATTCCATCATCTTCTCAGGGTTCAAAACCAATTGTACTTTGTTTGATTCTGTTTGCATCTTATCAAAATAAGCCAGTACAACTTCTTTATTCATATCTCCATCCTGGCTAAAGAAAGCCCAACCAACAACCCCAATCATTAATACTGCAGCAATATTAGATACCCAGAAGACAAAAGACCACTTTTTTTTATTCTTTCTATTCTTATTTTCTATACTTCTCTTTAATAAAGTCCATTCCTCATTTATATCAATCTCAGAGACTTCCGGTCTTTGAATTTTAAGTGTATGTATCAAATAAAAAGTATTCTCTGCCATTTTTTCCTGATAAGGAAAAGCCACTAAATCTTTTTTAATCTTCGATAAATACTCAAGATTTCCTTCTTTAGCAGCAGCAAAAAAAACATCATCTGCTATAAAATCTTCAAAACAATATGTTGTCATTTTTTTCCTCATATAAAAACTAATATCTTCTGAAACTTTCTTATTAGACAAACAAGTTGATAATTTATAATCAGTTTTATCAGACTTTCTGTTATATCGGAAAATAATATATGCACAAAATCAAATAGGAGCCAACTAACATATACATTTCCGGATGTTCCTCTCTCATCTTTTTCAATGCCCGGAACAATAGATTTCGAGCTGCCTGTACACCCATTCCTAATACTTCAGCAATATCTGAAAAATTCATTTCATGCAAGAAGCGCAAATAAATAATTTCAGTCTGACGGGGACTCAAACAGCTCATCATCAGTTTTACCCGATTCATTAATATTCGCTGACTCTCATCAGATATTATGCTATCTTCAATAGTATATGAAAATGAAAACTCATATTCTCCATCAATCAATGGTATTTCTCGACCATCTTTTAAAAGTTGGTTTATGAAAGAATTCTTCATCGAGCGAAATAGAAAAGACTTTAGTGATGTATTATTTCTCAATTTAACCTTTTTCGTATAAAGATTAAAAAAGATATCGTGAATGGAATCTTTAACAAACTCACGCCCCATTCCCAAACTCAAACCATAAGCATATAAGTCACGATAACAAAGCTTATACAATTGCGAAAACGCGTCCTCATCTCCAGAGATGAATCTTTCCCATAATATTGCTTCAGATATTTGCATCAGATTTAACAAGGTTTTGTGTTTCTCTTTTAAAAAGGTCTATTATTCTCACGTCACAAGTATACAACATTATTAAATTTCACAATAATAATCTATCTAATAGATGCTTTTTTTTTAGAAATAATTCTAACTTCTATTGTTCACTCTACGTAGAAGACAAAGTCAACTTAAAAATATAATCAATTGCATTGCTATTTTTTGCAGAAAAGAATACAAAACATAGAAGTGAAACGCTTCTCTTAATATTTAAAAGGTGGGATCAGGTACATTAACTTCAATATGGTTCAGTAATAAAGCTGCTATATAGAGAGGATTAAGTTATAAAACACAAACAGCCGGTAGTTTGCTATACGAAAACTACCGGCTGAGGTCTATTGAAAATGGGATCACTTATTTATTTGGCGTCTCCCACTTCTTCGTATCTGTACAAGCCACATTCAACACTTGGTTACCCGCCTGAATGCGGAAATCGCCTTTTTCCAGAATCCATTTGCCGTCATAACCTACAAAAGCAAGATCAGAGCCTTTCAACTTTAAAGTAACAGTTTTGGTTTCACCGGGCTTCAGTTCTACCTTTTCAAAGGCACGAAGACGACGGTTATCAGGAGTAAGAGAAGCTACAAGGTCGCTGCTGAACAGCAGAACGCTTTCCTTGCCTACACGATTGCCGGTATTCTTCACATCAACTGTGAAGGTCAGTTCGTCGTTGGCATTGAAGTTCGATTTATCGACTTTGAGGTTACTATACTCGTAAGTATTGTAGCTCAAACCATAACCAAATGCCCATTGCACAGATACCTGAGCATCATAGTTATAAGCACCTTCCATTTGCTTGCCAATGTGTTCGCAAGGTTTGTAGTCGTAGGTAATCAAAGAATTGATTTCCTTGGGATAAGTGAAAGGCATCTTACCACTAAAATTGGCATCTCCTGCCAAAAGATTTGCTAAAGCATCGCCACCATAGTTACCCGGAAGCATGATGTTGACAACCGCTTTTGCCAATGGTTCGATATCAGCTATCAGACGGGGACGGCCTTCATTCAGGATAAGAATAACAGGCTTACCGGTTTTAGCAAGAGCTTTCACCAAGTCGATCTGGTTCTGGGAAAGGAAAAGATTCGTCAGATTACCCGGAGTTTCGCAATAAGAGTTTTCACCGATACACGCTACGATATAATCAGCGTTAGCAGCGGCAGATACGGCTTTGTCTATCTGAGGAGCATTTTCTTCCCACCAGTTACCACCTTCTTTATAGGTAACACCGGCTTCGTAGATGATGTTATCCGCGCCGAATTTGTTAGTGAAAGATTCAAGAATCGTATTGTATTGGCTGGCACATTGATCAGCCTTGTCACCTTGCCAAGAATAAGACCAACCACCATTCAATGTACGCATAGAGTTTGCATTAGGTCCTGTAATAAGGAGCTTTTTGCCTTTTGCCAAAGGCAGAATGGCATCTGCATTCTTCAAAAGAACTAAAGATTCTTCCGCAGCTTGAAGGGCGGCAGCTGCATGTTCCTGTCCACCAAACAAAGGATAATCTTTCAAATCATTATAAGGCTTTTCAAATAGACCGAGGCGGTACTTCATGCGCAAAACACGACGAACAGCATCGTCAATACGGCTCATGGGAACTTCACCTTCGTTAACCAACTCTTTCAACAAAGTACAGAACTTCCATTCGTACGGATCCATAGACATGTCGATTCCGGCATTGATGGCAAGTTTGATAGCTTCTTTCTTATCTTTAGCAATGTGGTCACGGCTATAAAGATTATTAATATCCGCCCAGTCGGTAACAATCATTCCGTCCCAGTTAAGGTCTTCTTTCAACCATTGAGTCAACAGTTCATAATTGGCATGGAATGGCAGGCCATTATTCATAGCGGAGTTTATCATGACAGAGAGTGCACCTGCCTTCACCATTTCGAGGTAAGGAGCAAAGTGTTTCTCGCGCATATCCTGCACAGTGATAGAAGACGGAGTACGGTCTTTTCCGGAAACAGGTACACCATAACCCATATAATGTTTCATACAAGCAGCTACATTATTAGCTCCGATACGATTAGGATCTTCACCTTGAAAACCAAGGATGGCTTCACGTCCCATCTCTGCATTAACATAGGCATCTTCACCATAATTCTCCCACATGCGAGGCCAGCGAGGATCACGTCCAAGGTCGGTAACAGGGGCATACGTCCAAGGAATGCTTCCTGCTTTGGTTTCGTAGGCTGAAATGCGAGCACCTTCGCGAGTCAGTTCACGGTTGAAGGTAGCAGCCATGTTGACACCTTGCGGGAAGAAGGTTCCACCGAGAGTATAAGTAGTACCGTGTATTTGGTCTACACCGTAAATACAGGGGATCCCCATTACTTTCATAGATTTCTCTTGAATGCGCTTAATGATTTCCTGCCATTTCTCCACACTCTGTGCAACGCCATTGGGCACATTGAGTATGGAACCTACTTTATACTTGCCAATAACGGAGTCAAGCATGGCTTCGTCAATCTGAAAACCTTTCTGATTCTCGATGCCTTGAATGCGCATATAGATTTGCATCAAAACTTGCTGATCGGGCATGCCTTTGGAGAGATCGTATTCTTTTTCCAGTTTATACTTTTTGAGAACTTTCTTGATATCATCTACCGTCATTTTCTGCGGGTTGATACCGGCAAAAGGATTTGTACGTTTCTGTAAGAGGTCGATGGTAAGTTCGGTCATTTGCCCAATCTTCTCGTCGAGCGTCATCTTCTTCAGAAGTGCTTCTATCTGCTGCTCTATTTTTTCATCCCGAGGAATGGCGGGAGCAACTTTGGTTTGCGCCGTTGCGGTTAGTACTAACCCGGTAAGGGCAAAAGATAAGATTAACTTTTTATTCATGATTTTGATATTAGTATTACGTTTGCAAATATAGCGACATCCTGCTACACTCAAGGGTATAGCAGGACGCTTTTTAGGGGTTGATTTGTAATCTCTTGGAGATACTATCCATCATCTCTTCAAAATTTGAATAGGTTCCTGTAACTTCAAGATATCATTCGTCTTCATCGTAGAAGCCGCAACGTCTGCATCCAATGCAGCCTTGATATCGCGCGAAGAGGCTCCGATAAGGAACTTATAACTTCCTGCATCTACTACCCAAGAAGAGGTTGCCTCATCATAGGAAGCCAGATCGGCAGCTTTCACGGTCAAAGTAACAGTAGCCGTTTCTCCCGGTTTTAGTTCTTTAGTCTTGGCAAAGGCTTTCAGTTCCTTTTCAGGCTTATCCATCTTTGCATTATCAGGAGCCGAAACATAGAGTTGAACCACTTCTTTGCCGGCAGCTTTACCCGTATTCTTTATGTCGGCAGAAACGGTATATACACCATTATCAGCCTTGATAGACGGATTGGTGTATTCAAAAGTCGTGTAAGAAAGTCCGTAACCAAACGGATAGGATACTTCCTTGCCAAAGCTATCGAAGTAGCGGTAACCCACATAAATGTCTTCTTCATAATTGGTATAATCCACATTCTTCACATCGTTCTTCTTTTCACCCTTGTTAGTAATGTCGATATTAGCAGTCATATCAATGGGGAAGTTAGCAGAAGAAGCAGCATCTGCAAAATTCACTGGGAAAGTCATTGTAAGCTTGCCTGAAGGAGAAGCTTTACCGCTCAGTACATCGGCTACACTATTACCACCCTCTTGTCCTGCCTGCCAAGCACACAAAATAGCATCGGGCTGACCTTTCCAGGAAGCAGTTTCAATAACGCCACCGATATTCAGTACAACTACCACTTTCTTACCGGCTGCATGGAATGCTTTGGTTACAGCCTGCAACATCTGTTGTTCTTCTTTGCTAAGATTAAAATCAGCAACCTGACGGTCAAGGAATTCACCGGATGTACGGCCAATAGTGATAAGGGCTACATCTGCCTTGGCAGCTTGTTCCTGTATCATTTGAGCAGACAAAGTCATTTCAGCAGGACGAACAACGGGCATGAACCATTCTTTCTTCTTGGCAGCTTCGCGTTCTTTTTCGGCAGCGAGGTATTGTTCATACGCATTCTTCAAATCATCACCCACTACATAACCTGCATTTTTCAAACCATCCAATAAAGATACGGTATAAGCACGGTTCACATTACCTGAACCAGTTCCACCTGCAATGAAGTCATAAGAGGTACAACCAAACAAAGCTACATTCTTTACGGTAGAGGCCAAAGGCAATGCTTCGTTATCGTTCTTCAACAATACCATACCTTCTGTAGCAGACTGGCGGGTTACGGCAGCATGAGCTTTCAAGTCAGGCTTGTTAGAGAACTTATAACCTTTGAAATGAGGAGTCTGAAGTATCAGTTCGAGGATGCGCTTTACATTCTGATTAAGGATAGCCTCATCCAGCTTTCCATCTTGCACACCTTTCACAATGGCTTCGTATTGCTTCTCAATGCCCGGTTGCAACATATCATTTCCGGCTATCATTTGAGCAACAGCGTCTTTACCACCAAACCAATCGGTCATTACCATGCCTTTAAAGCCCCATTCATCACGAAGCATGGTTGTTTGCAATTCTTTGCTTTCGGAAGTATAGGTACCGTTGAGGTAGTTATAAGAAGACATTACCGTCCAAGGTTCAGCTTCTTTTACGGTTATCTCAAAACCTTTCAGGTAGATTTCACGCAGTGCACGGGGAGATACCCGGGCATCGTTTGCCATACGATTGGTTTCCTGATTATTCACAGCGTAATGCTTAATGGAGGTTCCCACTCCGTTGCTTTGCACACCGCGTACATAGGCAGCAGCAGTCTTTCCGGAAACTACCGGATCTTCGGAGTAATATTCAAAGTTACGTCCGCAAAGGGGATTGCGATGAATATTCAAGGCAGGAGCCAGCAATACGTCGGCACCATATTCCAATACTTCATTACCGATTGCTTTACCTACATTCTCTACCAATTCCTGATCCCACGTAGATGCGAGCAATGTCCCAATCGGGAAATGGGTACAGTAATAAGTGGCAGAATCACCGTCACGGGTAGGATTGATACGAAGTCCGGCAGGACCATCGGCTAATACTACAGCCGGGATACCAAGTCTTTCGATAGGATATGTAGTTCCGGCAGCACCTGGTACCAGTTTTCGGGTTTCACCGATTACGGCACTGTCACCCGAAAAACCTGCCATACCGGTTCCTACAACCAGATGAGCTTTTTCTTCCAAAGTCATGGCGGCAATGACATCGTCCAATGAAGATTTTCCAAGTTGCGGCACACTAGGGCCGCAAGCTAAAAGTGTGGTTGCAGCAAGTGCCATTGAGAATAGTTGTTTCTTCATACTAATAAATAACGGATTAAATATGTGTAATTTATCTTTCACCTAAAAAAGGATCATTTGAAAAGCAACGGAGCAAACTCAGTCAGATAGATACGCCAGTTTTTCCAGATGTGACCTTCGCCTGTTTCATAATAGGTATATTTATAACCTTTCTCATCCAGCATCTTACGGTATTCTTCATTGGCCTTATACAAGAAGTCGGTATTACCGATACCAATCCAGTAAAGAGCCGGCTTCTTAGCAAACTGAACTTTCAACTTACCTTCAATATCTTCATAAATAGGAGATTTTACATTTTTATCCGGCATAATAGCAGCAGAGAATAAGCCTACATAATTGAACATATCCGGGTATTGCTTGGAGATATGCATAGAATGGAAACCACCCATAGACAATCCGGCAATGGCACGTCCTTGTTTACTCTTAATGGTACGGTAATTCTTGTCGATGAATTTCACTACATCCGGGAAAGCCGTTTCAAAAGAGCCTTCCATCGTCTTGGGTAGTTGCATACTTGGAGCAGTATAATTTAAAGAAGATTCACCGGGAGCAGCTTCTTGTGCAGCGTTACCATTGGTCATGACTACGATCATCGGCTTGGCTTTACCTTGTGCAATGAGGTTGTCAAGGATTTGAGAAGTACGTCCCAACGCAATCCAAGCTTCTTCATCACCTCCCATACCATGAAGCAGGTAGAATACCGGGTAACTCTTTCCGCTGGTTTCATATCCCGCAGGAGTATAGACTGTAAGACGACGGTCCATTCCCAGTGTAGGACTGTTGTACCATACGCGTGAAACGGTTCCGTGAGGCACTTTATTGACTTTGTACAAATCGGCACGTTCGCCGCCAATGATAAACACATTAGTTACAGAGGCAACATCACGAATCATATACACATTGCTGGGGTCCATCATCTTCAAGTCGTCCACAAGAAATGAGTAACTGTAAAGTTCAGGTTTCAAGGGTTCGGGAGTTGTAAATTCCCATACTCCGTCTTTACCTTCAGTCAAATTAGCAACACCGGGGCCATCGAACTCACCAAACGGAGTCTTTATCTTCTGGGTAGGCAGGAAGTCGCCGGTTACTTGTACTTTCACAGCTTTCGGTGCTTTCAAGCGAAAAGTAACGGTATTGTTGGCATTGATTTCGGGAGAAACAACCGGAGCGCCTCCCCAAAGTGCTTGTTGTGCAAAAGTCAATGTGCACATCAGCAACATAACTGATAAAAATAAGATTTTCTTCATACAATATTTTGTTTTATAATTAAGATTTGCAATTAGTGACACAAAGGATAAAAGCTTTGTATCGTAGGGATATACTATTAAAATAATTTAGGAGCAAACTCAGTCAGATAGATGCGCCAGTTCTTCCAGATGTGACCGCCATCGGTTTCGAGATACTCATATTTATAACCTTTCTCGTCGAGCAGCTTACGGAAGTCGGTAACTCCTTTCAGCACAAAGTCCGTTTTACCGCAAGCAATGAAGTAGAGTGCCGGTTTCTTATCAAATTGAGCTTTCAGCTTTCCTTCAAAATCAGTATATACAGGACTGGTAGATTTCTCGTTCTTTGAACTTGCACCTGAGAACAGACCTACATAGTTAAACATATCAGGATAGAGCTTGGAGATGTTACAAGAGTGAAAACTACCCATTGAAAGTCCGGCAATAGCACGATTCTTCTTATTGGCTAATGTACGGAAATTCTTATCCACGAATTTTACGATATCAGGGAATGACAGTTCAAAACCACCTTCGGGAGCCTTTGCTCTTTCTTCAGGACGCATGGAAGGAACCGTAAAGCCTTTAGGAGATTCTCCGGGGGCAGCTTCTTGCCAAGCATTGCCATTAGTCATTACTACAATCATCGGTTTGGCTTTACCTTGTGCTATCAGGTTGTCAAGAATCTGAGAAGTACGCCCCAAGTTAATCCAAGCCTCTTCGTCACCACCGGCACCATGTAACAGGTAGAATACCGGATAACGTTTACCACTTGTTTCATATCCGGCAGGAGTATAGACTGTAAGACGACGGTCCATATCCAATGTCGGACTATTATACCACATACGTCTTACGGTACCGTGGGGTACTTTATTTACCTTATAGAGATCGGCACGTTCACCACCAATAATAAAAACATTCGTTACTGTAGCCACATCACGAATGGCATAAACATTACTAGGGTCCATCATCCTCAAGCCATCCACCATAAATGAGTAGCTATATAGTTCAGGCTGCAACGGAGTGGAAGTTGTGAATTCCCACACACCATCTTTACCTTCTTTCAGATCGGCAAACCCCGGACCATCGAATTCTCCCATCGGAGTTGATATCTTCTGCGTCGGTAGGAAATCGCCCGTTATCTGTACTTTCACCGCTTTTGGTGCTTTCAGCCGGAAAGTCACGGTATTGTTATCATGAATATCAGGAGATACCACCGGAGCGCCTCCCCAAAGTGCCTGTTGGGCAAATGTTAATGTGCAAACTAGCAGTGCAACTGCTATACTTGATAATCTTTTCATGGTATTTACATTATATTTAATACTTCATTCTTAATAAGTAGAATCTAAGTTTGATGCTCACTTAGCAAAACTCCGGGTTACAAAAGGCAGGCATATATAAAGCGCCGAATGCCAATATTCGGATGTATGTCCACCATCCCGTACCCGAAACTGGCAAGGAATACCTGCGTTACGCATCGCCTGGAAGAATTCGATATTGCGGTCGAGCAAGAAATCATCATCGCCACAGTCCACAAACCATTGCACGGAGCGAAGCTTTTCCTTGCGGGCATCGTCAGCCTCGGCTACATACTTAATGCAGCTATGTTCTTGTACGGAACGAGTCAGGATAGCCATCTTATTTGCAGGATCAGGGTCCTTGCCCGCCTCTTCACCCATAGCAGGGATATCCATCAAGGCACTCATTGCGTAAGCGGCACAATACATATCCGGATATCGTTGTGCATAACTAGCGGTACCTCCACCACCCATGGAAAGTCCGGCAATGGCACGATGCTGTTTATCGGCTTGCACACGGTAGTTCTTCTCTATATAGGGCATGAACTCTTTATAGTAGAAGTCTTCATAAGCCCAACCCGGCATATTGAAGTAACCATTCCAACAGGTAGCAGGGTTGCCTCCGGCATTAGGGCTCACAATAATCATCTCGCAAGCCTCACCCGAAGCAACCAACTGATCCATCACATCCTTTGCCCGCTGGTCGGTAAACCAGCTGGTATTGACTCCCGACATACCGTGCAATAGGTATAGGATAGGGTATTTTCGACTTGTGTCCGCGTCGTAACTTTTAGGAAGATAAATGCTGTATGCACGCTGCGCCTTCAATGTCTGGCTATAAATACTGTCAGTCACCACTTTGCTTTGCGGTCCCCAACCAGGATTTTGTGCATTTGCCGCCCACAATGAGCAGGCGGCCAAAAAGGTAAGTATTAATCTTTTCATGGTATAGTTTAATAAAAGGTGCTACAAAATAAGCCTTTTAAAAAATAAAACGAATTGATTTATATCAGTTTTTTCATTGAATTATTTCACCATCCTTCATTCTGCACCATATTGTGATTCACTTCAATCTCTTTCAGTGGAATAGGCAACAATAAATGCTTGTCTTTAAAACCATATATTGAGTTTTTCACATTTTCCGGCTCCCTTTTTAGTTCGTATATCGGCTGCCCATTACTATCCGTAACAATATTTCCGGCTGCATCTTTTTTCGGGAAATAGCCGAAAGCAGGAATTGTCTTACCTTGCTCACCTAATACAGTTTTGGCATCACCCCAACGAACAAGATCTTGGTATCTAACACTTTCCAAACATAGTTCAAGGCGTTTTTCCTTCTTCACGTCTTCCATTGTTACAGAAGGAAGCGGAGTAAGCTTTGCACGTTCTCGCACTTCATTGATATATTTCAATGCCTTGTCACTTGAACCACCTCCCATGACATGTGCTTCGGCAGCCATTAATAACACTTCAGCATAACGCATAATACGCAAATTGATATACTGAAGGCCTTGGAACCAAGTCTGATCAATAATATTATCTGACTTCAAGAGACGAGTCTTCCAAGGGAAATAGCCATCATGACCTACTAAATGGGCACCTACATTAATCGCCATATCAATTTCATTCATCTGTTCGTATGTGCGAATACTGCTTTTCAGACGGTAGCCATCCTCACCTTCCACTGCAACAAAAGCATCATAAAGCGACTTGCGAGGGTTGAAAAATCCATAGGTACCCAATGCAATGTCCTCTTCGCCAACTGCCTTAGGTCCATAAATCATATGGCTCGTACGCCAGCCTAACATGATATAGAACTGAACAAACTGACTCCAACCCTGTTCAGGGTTGTTTCGACGTTGGATTTCAAGCATTGCTTCGCAACAATTATTTGTCACTGCATGTCCTAGAAGATCAAAATCGCCTTTATAAAGTTCATACTTCTTCGACTCAATGACTTGGTCGAAGAGCTTAGCTGCTTCTGTATATTTACCTTGAAAGAGATAAGCCTTACCAAGATAAGCTTTGGCTGTTTCGAGTGTGATGCGTGAGGTAGCCTCTTCATCGTTTACATTAGCTTTGGAAGGTAATGCCCCTGACGATATGGCTTCTTCAAGATTCTGTTCCACGAAAGCCCACAAAGCTTCGGGAGTACTATTACTTTGACGATATTCATCAGGAGACAATAAATGGTCCACCAAAGGAGCACTTCCCCACAGTGTTACTAACTCAAAGTATGCCCATGCCCGAGCAAACTTGGCTTCGGCTATAGCGCGGCTCATCACCGATGAGTTACCTTTCACTTTTTCTATAATCAGATTAGCTTTATAGTTAAGGCTGTAAAGTCCCGAATATAAGCCTTCGATGGTACTGTTATTAGTAGTGAATGTAAATTCATTCAATTGCTCCATTTGTCCATTGTCACCACGTTGTCCTCCACCAGCGTATACATCGTCTGACAAAAGATTCTTTGTATAAAACCAGCCGGCATACAAGTCACGCCACGAGAGGTACATGGAGGCTACGGCAGCAGTTGTCTCTTCATCTGTCCGATAATAGTTTTCCGGGCCGCCCAAACTGCCATGTTTCTCAATATTCAAACGATCTTCGCAGCTAACTGTTGTTAAAGTCAGCAGAGCTGCAAACAGTACATATATATAATGTGTAGCTTTCATTGTCTTATGCATTAAATTTGAGGTTTAAAATTCTATATTGAAACCAAGCACTACTTTCTTAGAAGCAGGGTATCCACCCATATCAACACCCATACCTTTAGTAGCATTAGCCGAAGATTCCGGATCAAAACCTGGATAGCTGGAGAAAGTAATGAAATCGTCAAGTGAGCAATAGAGGCGTAGGTTGTTGACAAACACCTTTTTCAACAGAGCTTTCGGTAAAGTATAACCCAATTGGATTTGTTTGATTCTAAAGAAAGAACCATTATAAACCATAGCATCCGATTGAACATATTGATCCATATTTTTTGCACCAGCACGAGGTACTGTACCATTCGGATTCTCTTTTGTCCAACGATTATCATAAAAGACTTCTTTCAGACGGTTACTACTACTGTAATCGGGACGATAGTAGCAATGATAAATATCGTTACCATAAGAACCTGTACCAAATACGGTCAAGTCAAATCCTTTCCAGGCAGCATTCAATGTAATACCGTAAGTAAAATCAGGAATAGCATCTCCAATATAAGTCAAATCGCCATCACTAAGATCACCACTGTTATCAAGGTCATGGAATATAGGATTACCCTCATCGTCCAAACCTTTGAACTTATATCCACGGAAGTAGTATACCGGGTATCCCTTCTCAAAATAACTGAGAGTATAAGTGTGGAAAGTAGTACCCGCAATACGGGACAAAGATGGGTCAATATAAGTTACTTCATTCTTCAATGTGGCTAAGTTGGCACGTATACTGTAGCTGAAATCCTTGATGTTATCACGCCATCCTAGTTCAAGTTCCCAACCTTTGTTGCTTACATTACCAGCATTAATTGGTGAGGTGTTTCCACCGATTACAAGCGACGGTGTTGTGTTCCAAACCAAAAGGTCTTTCGTCTTCTTCTCGAAATAATCCACACTGAAGCTCAGACGATCACTCAGGAAGCGTGCATCAAGGCCTATATTAGTCTGCTCGGAGGTCTCCCATTTAAGTTCATCATTACCGAGTGAAGAAGGAGCCACGGCACTTGTGAAACTGTTTCCCGCTCCCAACGGATAGATGCCACTGGAAACCATATCGGTACCGTAAGAATAACCACTCAGGGCAGAAAGGCTACCATTCTGTCCCCAGCTTGCACGCAATTTCAAGCTGTTGACATGTTTTTGCAAAGGAGCGAAAAAGCCCTCTTCTGAAATTGTCCAACCCACAGATGCTGCGGGAAAATACCCCCATCGATTAGTAATCGGAAGCTGTGACTGATCGGCAGCGTCAGCACGAAGTGAGAACTGAGCCATGTAACGACCTAAATAATCGTAGCTCACACGTCCGAAGTAAGACATTTTTGCCGAACGTGTTTTTTCACCATTTACGCTCTTTACTGCAGAGGAGGCACCATAGTTTAAATAGTAGAACAACGAATTATTCTGGAGTACAGCATGTTCTCCGTCAGGATCGAGACCAGCCTTTACATAGTCGTAAGTGGACTCTTGGAACGACATACCCACCATAGCATTGATTGTATGCCCATTGAAAGATTTCATATAGTTGGCAAAGTTCTCCCATTGATAGTAAATATTAGTGGAAGACTGACCTGAGATACTGATGTAATCACGCTTTTGGTTAGTATTACCATAAAAAGGCAGGTTTGTAGTTGAAGTGCGTGTGCCACTCAAGCGATAACCAAGGCGAGAGGTAACTGTTAAATCTTTAATAGGTTTAAAATCAGCATAGATGGATCCATTTACGTTGAATCCACTGTTTCTGCTAACATTATTCTCACGCATCACAGCCGGGTGATAGTTTTCTCCTACATAAAAGAGAGACGAGCCATAATAATTTCCATTCTCATCTTTAAGCAATGTGCTGCCTTGGTTAAGAGCATTCTGCATATGAGCAGGCAATTGGTCTGGAGCATAAGTATTTGGTGTTAGCGGATCCATCATCAGAACAGCCTGAAGAAAACTACCGTAAGCGTTCTGTGAAGATACATTGCGTACGTTATACTTTTCTATTTGATTGGTGGTACCCACCTTAAGCCATGGTTTGATATTATACTCAGCATTAATAGTGGCCGTCATACGCTGGTAGGAGTCATTTTTTCCTTTCACAATACCGTCATTATCCAGATATGTGAGCGATAAGTAATAATTACCTTGCTCACCACCGCCCGTAAAAGCAAGATTATGCTTCGTCATACGAGAATTCTCAAATGCCATATCTATCCAGTTGGTATTGGTCTTCCCGTCCCAATTGACCTCCATATAGTCCTTTGCCAAAATTCCACCTTCCGACATATAGTTAATATATTCTTCGGAGTTTAGTAGTTTCGGCATATGAGAAATAGATTGTGTGGCAAACTGGAAATCATAGGTAATTTTACCCTGTCCAGCCTTACCCTTCTTGGTAGAGATAAGGATAACACCATTACCCGCCTCAGCACCATAGATGGCAGCCGATGCAGCATCCTTCAATACCTCCATAGAGGCAATGTCATTGGGGTCGATACCACCGATATCGCTCATACGCACACCGTCCACTACATAAAGAGGATTGGAAGACTCGTTGGAAGAGAATCCACGTACACGTACTGTAGGCGTAGAACCAGGCGCAGAAGAAGTCGTAATTAGCTGTACTCCTGCCGTCTTGCCCTGCAAAGCTTGTGAAGCATTGCTAATGGTACGGTTCTGCATATCTTCAGCCTTTACTTGTGAAATAGCACCAGTAACAGAACTCTTCTTCTGTACTCCATAACCTACTACCACTACTTCATCTAATGTCTCGCTATCTTCCTTCAACACGATGTTCATCACACCAGCAACAGCGTGCTTCTCTTGAGTAACATAGCCGATATAAGAATAGACAATCGTCGCCCCTTGAGAAACAGATAAAGCATAATTACCGTCGATATCGGTAATACAACCATTAGTAGTTCCTTTCTCAATGATACTCACACCAATCATCGGCTCATTCAAATTATCAGTAACCCTACCGTTTACCTTCACAGTCTGTGCTTGTACTAAGCTGAAAGGAAGGCAGATCAATAGAAAGAGTGCCATAGCAGCTAGCCTCTTCCGAGCTGTTTGTTTCAGATTTTGTTTCATTTGGTTTTAAATTAGATTTATATTGGTTAACTACTTTAACGATAATTCTGATCCCAACCATACATTGCAGTATATGGATATCCATAGTTTACTACCATTACATAAGGAGGATGGTGTACATCGGCTGGCTTAGTGCAATTGGGTGCAATATCATAATCTACCTCATAAACCTGAGATTGATAAATTTCTGTTTCTTTGCCATTCAAAGAACATGTCATATCTAAAGATATAACCGCTAATATCCTTCCATCCTTTATTTTTCCCCAATCATAGAAATAAGTAAAGTAGGATTGGCTTGGTGAAACATTATCGACAGATATTTCAAAAGTATATTGATTATTGGTAGGAAGTGCTCTCAAGACTACTTCGGAATCCGCAAACAAAATATCTTTTGGCAACAAATCATTTATTTCATGAGTAAGTAATTTATATGCTTGCCCTTGCAAACGATCACATATTACATACTTTACAGAATATGTTTTTTTTGTAATATACGGTTCTAAATCTGGATTGATTACAGGCTCAAAATCACAATTTTGAATAGCTGGTAATCGAGTAGAACATTTAAGTGACATTTTTGAGCCATCCACGTTGGTGCCAATACGAGTTGCGGTTGTCATTGTAACCCTATCATAATAAACTACCGGTTTCTTTTTCAAAGACCATACTCCTAAATAATGTCCACTACCGGAAACAGAAGCCGTTACCAGATTAGGATTAGAACGAGTAGTAGTAGGATTTAACACTTCGTACAAATTAAAATTCAAAGTAGGAATACCTGTTGTAGTTTCAACAGAGCTTGTTCCACCGAGCTCAATAGTTCCCGTTGTTGTTAGTTTGACATCGGAAGTAGAAGTTGTAGTGCTTTTTCCAAATATCATATCTAAACCACTCTTAAATGCAGAAATATAACCAGAACCAGGAATAGAACTTATCAGACTACTTAGATTTTTACTTAATATAACAGTTTCACCAAAAAATTTATTACCTAATTTATCTACAAATTTCTTAGCCTCCGGTCCTCCAATATTAGCAAGAGCTTTGCTTAATCCAGAACTACTTTGAGTAGTAGTTGTTATCGTTCCCAATGTCGTTAAGAATGCTTTTCCTAATAAATTATAGTTTGTTATCTGCTTTTCATAAGCCCCTATCTTAAAATCCATACTTGTCAAGTCCGTACAATAACGAGGTACTTGAAATTCAAATCCATTCCATCCATGTTCTATGCCCGTGGTAGGAACATCATTCATATTGGAAAACAATAACATATTATTGGTTGCCGGATCAGATATCAGTTTCGACAAGTAAGTTGGTTCATCCAAAATTTTCGTGTTAGCCCCTGCGGTTGTTTTGATATACCATTGTACCCCTTGGTGCTTTTCCTCCCCCTCGTAATAATAGAATATTTTAATGAATCCGGTATATTGATTATAGAAACACATATAGTTTTGCTTTGCATCTAACCCAGTTCTCTTAAAGGTATGAAATAGCATTTTCCAACCATCTTCCTTTTTAATATCCTTTCTAAATGTTTCAGATAAAACAGTGGAAGGTCCATCTGCCCAAGGAGCAGTTACACTTTTTCCTGTTGTTATTTTCTCTGTATTTAAAAGTATTTCAGATATATTCTCCCAATTCCATATTAAATCGGGATTGGAAATAGAACCTTGGTTGTCAACCACAATAGTACGAGTCATCGGAGAAACACCATCAATGAACTCTTCTTTTTCATTACATGAATACAAGAATATGGCAAGAATTACCAGATAAAAAAAGTTTATTGTTTTCATAATATTAAATTATTAAAATATTATCACTCTAACTATATCTTTGCTTTTACTCTGTTGCACAGTATCAAATGGATTATCTTCCACTTAGAATCCACGTGTAGGAAATGCTCTCACAATTTCCAGTAACTCTTTATCATGGTTATTTTTTATCTCAGATGTATTATTGAAGTACATAGTTGCACCTTTCTCAATAGTATAAGGTTCCCAGGTTGGCAAATCTTCCGCATTGGGATTACCTGTCCGGGCAAAGTTCAGCCAGGCGTTGCTCATCTTTTCGCCTAAGGCTTGTGCCTCGGCACCGCCGCCAGTCATACTGGCATGACGTACTACATTGTTGAAGACAAAAGGAATTTCCATGCAGTGAGTACTGCGGAACATACCATCCAAAACAGGAGATTCCCAAGCAAACATATACATATAAACCGGTGCACCTTGTTGGGCTGCTTTAAGTTTAGCTTGTTCTACGGCACTGGGGCGGAAGATTAAATCTATATCAATCAAGTCTATGGGTTGGTAATCCGGATAAGCTTTTTCAAAGGCTTTCAGGAACTCTTCTGTACGGTTACCGTATTTCTTTTGCAAGAACTCCACTGCTTTTTCTTTAGTCACGGAACGGAAAGCCGGAACATACGTGCTCGTAGTAAATTCATGCAAAGTGGTTCCTATCATTAATGGAATATTCTTTGATTGTGCAGGAGCTTGCGGATCAAAAGGCTGTGCCGGAAGCACATCACCCTCTACCGTAGGAGCCCAACCGAAAATAAAAGAGGATACACCTTCTTTATCTGCTTCGGCACGTACTTTAGCTATGGCCTTTTCGCCCGCTGCAAGTAGTGTTTCATAAGGAAGCTTCTGTATTTCATCTATCTCAGAGGGTTTTAATCCCAGTTCCTCTACCATGGCAGCACCTATACGGCGAGAGTATTTTGACTCCATCGTACGGAGCATGGAGCCACTTTGCACAATTGCCTTATGGAACAATCCTTCTGCCGAAGGAGTAGCAAGCAAAGTAGACACTTTACCACCACCGCCTGATTGACCGAAAATCGTTACATTGGAGGCATCGCCACCAAACGATGCTATATTCTTATTTACCCATTGAAGCGCTGCAACCAAATCAAGTAATCCTGCATTACCGGATTTCGCATACTTTTCACCGAAAGCCGAGAGATCCAGGAAGCCCAAAACATTGAGTCTATGATTCAGTGTCACCACTACCACATCTCCTTTCTTTACCAGGTTTGCACCATCATAAGAAGGCAGTTCCTGACCGGAACCGGCAGCATAACCACCCCCATGCAGCCATACCATTACAGGCCGTTTCTTACCATCATTGATTCCAGGAGTCCATATATTTACCCGCAAGCAATTTTCATCGGGATAGCCGTCGTCCCAATTGAACGCAAAAGCATGTTCATCGCTATACCACCCCATGCGTTTACCCTGCGGGCAGGTGGGGCCATAAGAGCGTGAACTACGAATCCCCTCCCACTTGTCAGGAGCAACAGGAGGCATAAAACGTTCTGCTTTGGCATAGGGTATACCTTTATATATATACATGCCATTTTCAATATATCCGCCCACTTTACCCGATTCGGTCTGGACAATAGCTTTGTCTGAGGAAGCAATCACCTCTCCTTCTTGTGATATTTGTTTTTCGGCGACTGCCTTTCCTGTACAAGACACAAGAAGCAAAGAAGCAAAAGCCAATGCTGATAAGAATTGCTGTTTCATATGCGTATTACATTTAAAGTTTTCACAGTTGCAATATTACATCATTCATTTTCAAGCTGCTTATTCGTTTGTTTTGAGGATTTGTCCGTATGTTTAAAATAGATGTTCTGTATGTTCAAATGTTTATCTGTACGTTCAAATAATGTTATTAAGCATCTGATAAGCCAATTATTATTCCTATTTTCGCAGTGTAGTCACTATGGGAACCATCCAAAATCTAATCAATATAAGTAAGATGAGAACACAATTTTTACTATTCCTTTTATGGATAACTGCCTCCTGCCAAACGATGGATAACGTGAATGAGCAGGAGTCTGAACAACAGAGCCCGGTTATCACCAATGATATATCGAACCAAAAGATAAAAGCCTTTGCCGAAGATGCACAAGGACACATTTGGATAGGTACTTTTCGCGGACTGAACAAATTCAATGTACACGAGTATCATCAATACTTCTGCACCGACGATTCTCTGGGTTTACCCGACAATCAAATTCAGGATATTCTCCGTGACTCAAAAAATCGTCTTTGGATAGCAACTGTTAATGGAGTATGCCGGTATACCGATCAGGATAACTTCCTACGTATCCCTATAAATTTCAGCAACAAGAATGGGGTTCAATTATTGGAAAGCAAAGAGGGACGTATTTTTCTAAACACAGTCGTGCAACTTTATTCCTACAATCCCGAAACGGAACAAATTGATTGTATAATTCCTAACTTCGATTCACAGCATACCTTCAATGTAAAATGCCATATAGATGCCAATAATAACCTTTGGGCAATCAGTTCATTGGCCATGCGGTGCTATGACTCATCCACTTTACAACTAAAAGACTCAATCCCTCTTAAAGGCTATCCTTATTATTCTTATCTTCACGACAGTAAGGAGATATGGATGACAGGTAACCACACGATGTCGATCTTTGACATACGTACCCATAGTTTTAGAGAAATTCCCGAAATCATCAGAAAGCACCCTATATTATCTTATGCCGATGTTGAGTACATACATCCCTATGGAAATAATAGTCTGCTAATAAATACTTCCAAATATGGAATGTTCTGTTACAACTATGTTGAAAACACTGTAACTCATCAGGATGAAGACGGTTTTCCTTTTGAGATGCCACGTTTCAAGATAAGCAAGATGTTTACTGATTCTCAAAAGAATCTATGGATTGGCTCCATTGACCAGGGATTTACAGTTCGGTATCATTACAAGGAACGGTTCAACAATAACAATTATCTCCGCTCAAACATTGAGAATAAATCGGTTATGTCCATAGCTTCAGACAAGGATCAGAATTTATGGATAGCCACACTGATGAACGGAGTATATGTTTATGGATTACAAAACCAAAAGATAGAAATAATAGGAACAGACAAACTCTTCCCACAAGAGAAACAGAAAGCAATTTATGTGAATCAGGTATTTGTAGATGACAGCAACGCTATTTGGATGACGGCCTCTAACAATGAAGTATACAAATGTCGTTATATAAACAGCACCCTACAAATAGAAGCCAAGTACTCTATTTCCATGCCGATGTCTATCACGCAAGACCATAACAAGACTATCTGGATAGGGACTGCCAGTCAGAATGTTTATGCTTTGCGAGAAGGGGAAAAGGAGTTTCAGGCCATACCTGTTTTTAATGCCCGGTTTACTTTTATCCCAAGCCTGCTCCCGCTGAGTGATGGCAATATATTGGTGGCAGCCTTCTATCAACCTATGAAACTTATTAATTCCAAGACCAGAGAGATACAAGACCTACCCCTATCAGAAGAAGACTTCAAAGCCTGCATACGCCGTTCCGTACTTATTCCGACGGCAATCTATGAAGATACGCAAGGAGATATCTGGATAGGTACGGTAAGCAACGGATTAATGTGCTACTCGCTTGCAACCAAACGAATGAAACCGGTGCCCGGCACTGCCTGCCTGGACATTTCGGGTATTGAAGAAGATGCCCAAGGACATTTGTGGGTGAGTACGCAATATGGATTAAGTAAGTACGACCGCACTGTGAATAAGTTCACCAACTATTTCACTGCCGATGGTATCGGTGGCAACCAGTTTTACGACCGTTCTTCATGTCGCCTGCCAGATGGTACGTTGATATTCGGAGGAACACACGGACTGACCTTCTTTAATCCGTTGGATGTACCGGTAAAACGAAATATCCCACTCTTGTTTGAAGACCTCAAAATACACAACAGGCTGATTCATCCACATGACGGTCAATGTATAGACAGGCATTTGTCCTATAAACCGGACATCCATCTGAAACACGACCAAAACAGTTTCAGCATCTCATTCTCAGCGCTGGACTACTGTGAACACGAACGTGTGCATTATCAATACAAGTTGGAAGGTTTTGATAAGTACTGGATCGATGCACGCAACAACCGCGAGGCGTATTATGCCAACTTACCGGCAGGAGACTACACCTTCAAGGTGAAGATTACCAATAATGATAAAAGCATTGTCGAAGCCGAAAGTTCCATTCCGGTTCATATCTCTCCCGCCCCATGGGCTACCTGGTGGGCATACTGCATTTATATCATCATAGCAGTAGGCATCATCTGGTCACTCGTCAGTGCTTGGTTACGTATCCGTGCCGAGAAAGCAGTTGCATTGCAAGCCGAACTGGAAAAAGCTCAAGAGCAGCGTGTCAATAAAATGAATATGAGCTTCTTTGCCAATATTTCTCATGAATTCCGCACCCCTCTGACAATGATTTCAGGCCCTATCATGCAATTATGCAACAGTACAGCCATCGTTGGTGAGGATAAAAACTTGCTTTACATCGTACAACGCAGTGTGAATAGAATGCTGAAACTAGTAAACCAACTGATGGACTTCAACAAACTGGAAAACGACACATTAAAGTTAAAAGTAAAGCGGGCAGATATCATCCTTTCCCTGCAACGGCTGGTAGAGATTTTCCGCGTAAACGCAAGAAATAAAGACATCACATTAAATACATACGGGCTGGAAGATACGTTCTTATTATGGTTGGACGAGGACAAAGTAGACAAGATCTTTGGCAATCTGATGTCTAATGCCCTAAAATTCACACCGACTAGCGGGAAAATCAACGTAAGCTTTGATGTGATTAATCGAAAGGAAGCGGAGCAACTCTTCACTTTACGCAGCTCAGATAAAGATACACAATATATAAAAGTCTCCGTAGCCAATACGGGGCAAGATATTCCCGAAGACAAACTGGAAAAGATCTTTGAGCGATATTACCAAATGGCCAATCCTACCGAAGGGACTTACAATTGGGGAACAGGTATCGGGCTATACTATGCCCGCAGCTTGGCCGAACTTCATCATGGATATTTAAAGGCCTTTAAACCGGAAGAAGGAAGTGGTGCCACTTTTACATTTATCCTCCCGATAAACGATGTTTCTTACACCGAAGAAGAGCGAGCTCCCGAACAAAGCAATCAATCGGAGGCATTTCCCTTATTCGATAAAAAAGCATACCAGCCCGATGAAATGTCGGAAGGTTCAGAAGAACAAAAAGTCATATTAGTAGTAGATGATGATACGGAAGTAGCCTACTACCTGAAAACATTATTGTCTACGAGCTACAGGGTTATTTGTCGGTTCGATGCAAACAGTGCGCTTAAAGCCATGAGTGAAGAAGCTCCCGATTTGATATTAAGTGATGTAGTGATGCCCGGTAAAGACGGTTACCAGCTCTGCCGGGAAATAAAGGAAGACCTGCAACTCTGCCATATCCCTGTTATATTGGTCACGGCAAAAGCAACCGTCGAGAATCAGGTAGAAGGCTTAAATACCGGCGCAGACGCTTATGTAACCAAACCTTTTGAGCCAAGCTATCTATTAGCTCTTATCAAATCTCAACTCAATAACCGGGAAAAGGCGCGCACCCTTTTGGGAAAAGCCACGCAAACGGACAAGATTGAGGAGAACATTCTTTCGCCACAAGATAATGCCTTTATGACGGACCTGTACCGACTAATGGAAAACGAACTCTCCAATCCTGAACTGGACATTGCCCGCATGACCGAGTTACTTAAAATATCACGTACCAAATTCTACTACAAAGTAAAAGGTCTGACAGGTGAGAATCCAAGCGTCTTCTTCAAAACCTATAAGTTGAACCGTGCGGCAGAGTTAATAGCGGAAGGGAAATATACGGTTTCTGAAATTGCAGATATGACGGGATTTAATACTCTCTCCCACTTCTCCAAGAGTTTCAAGAAACAATTTGAAGTGACACCCAGTGAGTATCAGAAACCATAGCATTGAAAAGCACTTACTTTTCACTCTAATGCGTCAATCATAGCGCTTTGATAATCAATACATTTATACTGTACATCTTTTTATTTATTGTACAGTGTCACTGTATCACCGATAAAGTAGTACTGTATCACCGATAAAGCGGCACTGTACTACCGATAAAGTGATACTGTACTACTGATAAAGTGATACTGTACATTCTGCAAAGTGCCACTGTACCACTGATAAAGTGGCTATACAGCGCCAACAAACTGATAATAAACCTATTGAATGTTATTCAGCTCAGAACGGGAAAGAAATGAAACAAATGATAAGCAGAACTAGTGATTAAGTGAGAGTAATG